>JAZLAU010000011.1:0-175892 GCA_045613305.1 Muribaculaceae bacterium | reverse complement strand
ATTTCTCAGCTGCTTATACCTACGATGCCAATGGCAATATGACAACGGACCTTAACCGCGGCATCGAAAGCATCACCTACGATTGGAACAATATGCCGAGGGAAATCACATTCACCTCAGGCGCAATCACACGCTACACCTACGATGCCGCAGGACGAAAGTTGCGTGCCGAATACATCACGCCATTAACAGCGAGTGCAAATTATGCCCTCGGTCCGACTCTTCCAATCGTTCCTCCGTTGATACTTTACGATTTATCTACGGTAGACTATCACGGCGATTGCGTGCTTCGCAATGACTCGCTTGAGCGAGTGTTGACGCCAAATGGCTATATAGCAAGCGACACATTGCACTACTACATTAAAGACTACCAAGGCAATGTGCGCAGTGTAGTGCGCCACGACGGCACAGTGGCGGAAAGCGACGAATACTATCCCTACGGAGGGCTGTTCTCAGCCACCGCCTCGGCACAGCCACATAAATACGGAGCAAAAGAACTCGACCGCACCCACGGCCTCGACCTATACGACTCCGAAGCCCGCTGGTACGACTTGTTGCTTGGTCGCACCACCACAATGGACCCATTAGCCGAGAAATACTACAGCCTCAGCCCCTACCTTTGGTGCGCCGGAAATCCGGTGAAGTATGAGGACGAAAGCGGAGATAGCATAGCAGTGCTGAGTTTACAGAATAACGGATGGAGGCATATAGCTTTATTGATTCAGGACGAGGATAATAAATGGAGATGTGATATGGAATGAATTATATGGAGCAGCTGGATTGCCTAAAGACGATTTGGGAGAACATAGTTTTATAAGTCCATACGATTTTTTGGAGAGCGAATATAATTCAAGTGGATCTTACATGAATAAAAAAATTAACACTTATGGATATGACTTGGCATATATCATACCTTCATCTCCAGAACAAGACATAGAGATGATAGACTGCTTTAAGAGCTGTAGCAAAAAAAGATATGACCTTTTTACAAATAATTGCGCAACAGCTGTAAAAAATGCCATAGGTAAAGCATTTAAAATGCGTATTAGTTCTTGGTGGCCAGATTCATCATATGACGAAATCAAGAAACGCATAAAAGGAAAGGAGGTAAAGAAATAATGGAAAATAGCAAAGAAAATAAATATGTGTGGTATGCTTTACAGCTATTTATATTCACAATTGTTCTTTATATGTGTAAGATGTACTTGGGTGTTGCAATGTTCTCATTGACAACAATTGCAATTCTTATAACAATGTACAAACGCGATTCTGGCATTTGCGATGCAATTTTCTTCTTTATAGAATTAAGTTATGCCTTGGTATCAACTTTGTATGTATTGTTTGTTTTCTTGTTTTTTGAGGGAAAATTTCATTTGGGAATATTTGCTAAGATAATTCTATGCTGGCCTGTTGCTGTAAACTATGCAATTATAGCAAAGGAAGTGACCCGGTTCGTTAGATACGGAATAAATAAGCGAAAGAAATATGTTTTGAGGATTAGGTCAATATTTTGCTTGGGAAATGCTATCGTAATGGAGCTGGAAAAGAATGATTACGATTTGCAAAGAATAAATCTACCGTATAAATGCGATAACACTATCCCATTCAAAATACCAAATGAGATTATTATTGTAGAGATTGTAATCGCTATTTTCCTTTTTTATCATGATGCTCGCATAATGTTTGTTTTGGCTGTTCTTTTAATTGCATCAATTTTGCTGTGTTTCTTATCGCGACTAAAAACCGCAAAAAAATTATCATCAACAATTATCTATATGTTGGCTCCAATTATTCTTTGTGTCGGATTTATTGTGTTCGGTTACAATATCGGCTTAGGCGATGACAGAAATATCGGAGTGTTAACTTTAACTTTCTTATTATGTGTTTCGCCAATTAATTTCTATCTCACATCAGTAAATCTTGCAACGAATATATTTAGAAACAATGCAATTCAGACAACTAATGATTCGGCGCTACTAAGGATTAGGGAATGTGATATAGAAAAGCTCAATTCCTTTGTTGAGTATGAATTACAATATACAATTGATAAAAATAATGGCGGTAGTTTACTGCTAATGTCAAATGGATATGACAGTTTCAGTGCGGAAATTACGAATTTTCATATTAAGCAATAAGTAAAAAGATTGATTCTAAAATGGCGACTTACTCCACTGACGTTGGAAGTCTTCTATCCATAACGCATAGCCTCGGAGATACCTCCGGGGCTTTTTTTATTTTGCGGTGGAATTAACGGCTGCGCCGTGGTTATTGGTTAGCGGTTAGAGTGGCGGTGGAGGAGCAATTTTCAAAGAATTGCCGCTTGGGTTGTCTTTGCGGAGGGGGTAACCGAAAACTCAAATGAGGGTGATGATGTTGGCTGGGGGTGAAATGATATAAAATGGCAATGCCGGGAGTGAATCACAGATTCACTCCCGGCATTGTTATGCAAATGGAGTCGGTAGGACGTGTAAATGTCGAAACTGACTTATTATGTTTGTTGAATTCTTGCGCCAAAATAGTGCGGAAACAACCATTTGGCACGGTAATTAACCTTGATTATTTCTTGATTTCGAACTTTAGCGCGATGCCGTTAGAGCCGTCGATTTTAGCAGGAAGAGTAACAGTTGTAGTTCCGTCAACAGTCTTATATTTCACCTTCTTGCCGTTAGCGAGCATAATCATTTTGCCGCCCTTGCGAGGCTCATTGCCCTTCCAAGAAATAGTGGTAGGGAATGGCTTGCCGTCTACTTGAGGGATGATGGCATAGATGGTTTTGTCGTCTTTGTTGGCTGTGAACCACACGGTGCTTTCTTCGTTGCGGTAAACAGGAGTTGGCTTGGTAGAATATATGGCTTCGCCGTTAGCATCAAGCCAAGCACCAATGGTTTCGAGGTGTTCAACAGCCTTAGGCTCGATTTCGCCTTCAGGAGTAGGACCAACACCAAGAAGCAACGAGCCACCCTTGGCAACTATTTCGCTAAGTATGCCTATGATTTTAGCAGGCGACTTAAACACAGGGTGATTAGTCCAACCCCAGTCGTGAGTGAGTGTGATGCAACTTTCCCAAGGGTTAAGAATTTGGTGGTCGGGGATGGTTTGTTCTGGAGTTTGATAGTTTTCGTGAATACCTGGGCAAGCACGTTCCACAACAATTAGTCCGGGTTGTGCTTCGCGCGCCATGTCGACAATGCCATCAAGGTTAATGTCTTCGCGAGGAGCAGTACACCAACCGCCGTCGAGCCAAAGGATGTCAACAGGGCCGTAGTTGTTCATCAACTCGTGCACTTGGTTGAACACGAATTTCTTATAGTTTTCCCAACGTTCGGGATATTGTTCAATCTTGTAGTTGTGAAGGCGGTTAGGAGTTGCCTTGGCTCTCCACCAGTAGTAGTTGCTATGCCAGTCGGGCTTCGAGAAATAAGTTCCGGCCATAAGACCTTCGTTACGGAAAGCGTCGAGCACATATTTCAAAGCGTCTTGGCGAGGATTACCGGCAAATCCGCTCTTAGTGACCTTGAAGTCGGTTGTCTTGGTGTCCCAAAGGCAGAATCCGTCGTGGTGCTTAGTGGTGAAAACAAAGTATTTCATACCGGCTTTCTTTGCCACGCTTGCCCATTGCTCAGGGTTAAATTTCACAGGGTTGAAGTCCTTAATAAGTCCCCAATACCAAAGTTTTGCTTCTTCGTATGTGCGAGTGGTGTCGGGGGTAATCCAGTCTTCAGAAGTTATTTGCCAAGATTCCACCATGCCGGGCACAGAGTAAAGTCCCCAGTGGAGAATGATACCGAACTTTAGGTCTTGCCATTTGTCAAGTTTGTCGAGCACCTTTTGGTCGGTAGGCCAAATGTAGTCTTTAGATTGTTCGTGAACGAACGATTGTGCCGAGATGTGTAGGGCACAAGCCGCAAGGATTGTGCAGATTACGCATTTTAGAGTGTGGCGATTCATAATTTTAAGGAATTTTTTTAGGTTATATAATAGTTTGTTTAATTCGTGTTTTAGGGCTTTAAACGACGGAAAGCGTCGATGAAACTATCGGGCGTTATGTTGTAGATGTTGCACCCTATGTGTTGAGCATACCGCTCAATGGTGTGGTAGGAGCGAAATGCCACATAGAAACTATAAAGAATCTGGTGCAGCGGGTAGTTCATGTATTCGGTGTTAACACGTTTCACTTCTTTTTCGTCTTCTTTGTAGAAATGAGGCTGAACAGACACCACGCAGTTGTTATCGTCAACCGAAAGAGTTTTAGTCCAAGAGTGGTCGGCGCCAGCAACGTAAATGTTAGAGTATCCGCATTGCAGAGCAATCATAATGGAAGGGATGAGCACATTGCGAGGGCGAGGCATGCCAAGGTTGTGCTTGAAAGCCCAATTTTCAATCCACTTTGCGCCTTCCACCGGTGTGGTGTTGTAGCGAGCGATGCTGATGTGCTTATTTTCGGAGAGAAGGTTGGCAATGTCGGCCGAGAGTTTGATTTTTGCCGGTAAGAACAGCGTCATTTGCCAATCGACCTGCGATAAGGCAAGCCAAAGTTTGGCCACATTGGCGTTGTTGAGCGCGTTGAAAAAGTGTGGGTCGGCAAGGACATAAAGATTAGGCTTAAGTTGCGAGAACACGGGCGCATTGGCGGCGAAATTCACAGCCAGACGGTCGGCACTCATGACAAACTTCAAGGAGTTTTCGATGGTTTGGTTGAGCGACGGGCCGTTGCCCAAAATCACGATGTTGCCTTTAGCCTTAGGCATTTTGAGTCCCCACTTTGAGAGCAACGCTATTTTTGCAATGCTCAAGGCAGTGCTGGTGGCTTTTGTGCCGAAATGTTTTATGCTGTCGAGATTCATTGCAAAAGTTGTGAGTGTTTATAGGTTTAGTGTTATGCCAGAGATTGCAGAACTTGCAGTTGCGCATTATAGCAAGCGCAAAGCGCCGAAATCAGGATGATGGCGTAACATATAGCAAAGATAAGAAAATTCTTGCGATATTTTTTCTCTTTGAGCAGTGCGATAACATAAATTGCCATCGGAACAAAAAGCGGTTGCAAAGGAGCCACATAACGCGACACCGAACCGGCCACAATGTAGGCAGGCACGATGAAGCAGAAAATGGTCCAAATTGTCCAGATGCTAATGTTGGTGCGTTGTCGCCAGCTGAGGAAGAAAATGTAGAACAGCGCCAATCCGCCCACAGTGTAAGCCCCTACGGCGATGCGAGGGAAAATGTTGCTGAGTGTGAAATCGTTAAACAGCCATGGGAAAGGTATGGCAAACTGCACCATGCTCGTGAATGGCAAAAGCAGAAGTTTTTTCCACCACGGATAGGTGAAATATTCGCCAATGATGTTGTAGTAGGGTATTTGCGTCGGGCCAATGATAAACTGGCTTGCCATGGCATCGGCCTGTTGTGTGTCGACATAGGAGCCGTAGTTGCTGATGGAGATGGAGTGTGCAATAGAGTCGATGCAAACGTAGGCAATGCCGCTAACAATGGTCATTGCAATGGCGGTGTTGCGAGTTTGGCGATGAGTGATGCAAAGCAAAGCCCCTACGCACACCAGCGGGGTGTAGGTGGTGCGGCAAGCAGCCACTAACAGCGCGCCGAGAGCAAATGTTGCCACTTGGGTGGCTTTCCATCGCATGGATGGGGATTGTGTGGTGATGCACCGTGCTATCACGAGTGCGCAAACGGCAATTGCGAATGCCAGCAATGGCTCCTTTAAAAACTGCACGCAGTGCGACAGCAAGAAGAAAAGCGAAGATGTGAGCAGCATTGCCATTGAGGCAATCCATTTTGCGTCTTGGCTTGTTTTTCCCAGCAGGAGTTGTCGAGAGAAAGCGCCGGTTAGAATCACAGTTCCGAGAGTGAGACTCAGGTTGGAGACAATGGGCGAAATGATGTTAACGCCGCAAATTTTCCATGTGGCCAAAGCTAAAATTGACAGCCCCGGGAAAGGCTGGCGCTGGAAATTGCTTTCGGTGCCGTTGTAAAGGCTCAGGGTGTAGTTGTAGTAGCGTTGCGCATCGCCCCATAGTTGTGGGTCGCTGAGCGGAAGCCTTCCGGACAGAGTGGCGCGGTCGATGTAATCGATGCTGAGCACTGACAGAATGAGCCAAGCAGCCATGAGAACGAAATGCCCGAACTGATTGTAGTAAGAAAGTCGAGAATAGCAAATGCGCGGTATTAGGTATGCCGCAAATAGTCCAAAACTCAACTGCATGGCATAACTGAAAGTTAATGCCGAAGTTGACAAGAGGATTATTATCAGCAAAGTAATTGCTTCAAAAAGTAATGTGATTCTCGACTTAAGCATATTACAAAATTAGCAATTTTTTGGATAGGATAACGCATAAACTAGAAATAAAGGTCAACTATTAGGATGAAACATGGTAAGGATAATGCAAATCGGCTTAAATCAAATAGTGAAATTTGCATAAAGGGATATTATTGTCTAATTTTGTGGCCGATAAATCAGATGGTTATGCAAGAAAAGAAACAGTTGAGATTAGATGTTGGGGAACTTGTTAAAAGCAAGTTGCCTCGATATAGCAAATACATCCCAAGTTTTGTTATAAACGGACTTGCAAAAATCGTATGCCAAGACGAACTCAACGAAATTCTGAAGGAGCATGGCCATAAAGAGGGCGTGGAGTTTGCGCAAGGAGTGATTGATTATCTTAACGTGAGCATAACAGTGGAGGGCGCAGAGAATTTGCCCGAGCCGGGAAGCGGACGTTTCATCTTTGTAAGTAATCATCCCTTGGGAGGTCTTGATGGTCTTGCCATCATTACCCTTATGGGGAATAGATATAATGGTAATATTAAATTTTTAGTCAACGACCTTTTGATGGCAGTAAAGCCATTGCGTTGTTTGTTTTTACCCATCAACAAGTTTGGGCACCAGAGTAGAAATGCGGCGTCGCAAATCGATGAGTCGTACAGCAGCGATTGCCAAATGCTGACATTCCCAGCGGGATTGTGCTCACGCTTGCATGATGACGGCACTATAAGTGATTTGGCATGGCAGAAGTCGTTTGTAGCCAAGGCTGTGGAGTATGGCCGTGATGTGGTGCCAATGTATTTTGAGGGTCAAAATTCATCGTTTTTCTATCGCTTGGCGCGAATTAGAAAACGCTTGAAGTTGAAATTTAACATCGAGATGATGTTTTTGCCTCGTGAAATGGTCAAGAGCCGCGGAAAGCACTTTGTGCTTAAAGTGGGTTCGCCCATACCACACAGCGCACTCAACACCGGCTCGCTTGTAAAGGAAGCTGCACGCATAAGAGAGTTGACCTACGGCTTGGCCGAGAAATAACTAAGTAGAGTAAAAAAAATGAGAGCAATTATTGATGAAGTAAGTGTAGAACTGATAGAGGGAGAACTTACTAAGGAGCGATTTCTGCGCAAAACCAACAAGGGCGGAAATGAAATTTATGTAGTAGATGCCCACAATGCGCCAAACACAATGCTGGAGTTGGGGCGCTTGCGTGAGATTGCTTTTCGCACAGCCGGCGGAGGCACTGGCAAGTCGTATGACATTGACGAATTTGACACAATGGATGTGCCTTGCCGTCAGTTGGTGGTGTGGAATCCTGACCAACGCGAAATAGTGGGCGGTTATCGCTTCATTTTGGGCGAGGATATTAAGATTGGCGCTGACGGAAAGCCAAACATTGCCACTTCGCACATGTTTAATTTCTCAGAAAAGTTTATGAACGAATATCTGCCAAACACATTGGAGTTGGGCCGTTCGTTTGTACGTTTGGAATATCAGTCAACCAAAAAGGGAGTTCGTGCCATCTATGCTCTCGATAATTTGTGGGACGGTATTGGCGCGTTGACTGTTATTTATCCTCAAATTAAGTATCTGTTTGGCAAGGTCACAATGTATCCTAACTATTCGCCATTGTGCCGCGATATGATATTATATTTCTTGCACAAGCATTTCCCAGATGCAGAGAAATTGGTTAGCCCAATTAATCCGGTGCAATTGCAAACCGACATAGAGTATTTGCGAGGCTGCTTTAAAGACAGCGATTATAAGACCGATTATCATCATCTTAACGAGTTGGTGCGCAAAGAAGGCCATAATGTGCCACCATTGGTGCACGCTTATATGTCGTTGTCGCCAACGATGAAGATGTTTGGCACAGCAGTGAACGATGAGTTTGGTGATGTGGAAGAAAGTGGCATCATGATAGCCGTATCGGAGATTACGGAGGACAAAATTGGACGACATGTGGATACTTTTTGCCGAAATGAATCGTTCTTAATATAAGGACGGTAATGAAATAAGAAGAAACAAACACCTTAATTTTGATGAACTGATGCGTATAAATTCGCTGTTGAGACATATTTTGTTAGTATGGGCCATGGTTATTCCAAGCCTTGCCGCCGCACAGCATTCAATAGATGTTGAGGCAGGCATTACAGCAAATTATAGCGATGGCGAGTTGGCACCTTATTACACAATGTCGAACCGTTATGGCACACTCACCCAAGGCCGTTCGGCGCTGATGAATGTGAAGTTGGAACATTCGCTCGACAGCACGCAGCGTTTCAGTTATGGCTACGGAGCCGAACTGTGGGGCGGTTGGGCATCAAGTGCAGAGTATGCCCGTTATGATGCGTCGTCGCAGAGTTGGTCTCAGAATGGCCAGCATCCGTCGCGAGTGTGGCTGCAGCAGTTGTATGGCTCGGTGAAGTATAGAGGCTTGTCGTACACAATAGGAGTGCAGGAGCATCGCAATGCCATGATAGATGCGGCGCTTGGCAGTGGAGACTTGATTCTCTCGGGCAATGCCCGGCCAATGCCTGGCATAAGAATTGGTTTTGTTGACTTTCAGGATATGCCTTTCACAAAAGGTTGGGTTCAGGTGAGCGGCGAAATAGGAATCTATAAAGACGCACAAGAACAGTGGCTGAAAAATCACTATGGATATTACAATTCTATCATAACCACCGGCTCGTATACTAACTATAAGCGATGGTATTTTCGCACTAATCCGAGTCAGCCGGTGTCGGTTACCGTCGGCTTGCAGTCGGCCTGCCAGTTCTTTGGAGAACGAAGTTGGTATTATAGAGGGGCATTAGTGGGAAAAGACAGGATGAAACCTACGTTAAAGAGTTTTTTAACAGCCATCATTCCGAGCAAAGGCAACGAGTCGAGCAGCCTTGAGGGTGATGCCAACTTTTGTGAAGGCAATCATCTCGGTTCGTGGGATTTGGCTGTGCGATATCAAATAGACGCCCAAAGCACCCTGAGAGGATATTGGCAGTCGCCAATGGAAGACGGTTCGGGTATTGGCAAACTCAATGGCTGGGATGGCTTGTACGGATTGGAATATCGCAGCGCCCGGCGAGGCCTGCTCACTGGTGCTGCTGTAGAATATATCGACTTTACGAATCAAAGCGGTCCGATACATTGGGCACCCGGCGATTTTCCCGGAACACATATTACCGACCAAGCGACAGGGGCTGACGATTATTACAATAATTACTTCTATAACGGATATGCCAATAGGGGCATGGCTATAGGAACGCCCATGGTAAAGTCGCCCATCAATTACCGAGACGGTATATTGAGATTTCGCGACAATAGAGTGAGGGGTTTCCATGTGGCCATTACGGGATATTTGATGCCCAGGTTGACTTATTTGGTGAAGGCCACTTATCGCAAATCGTGGGGAACTCCTTATGTTCCATCTCTTGAGATTAGAGAGTCGACATCGGCAATGGTTGAGGCCGAATATCATATGGCGAAATTGCCGGGAATGAGCGTGAAAATGCATGTGGCACTCGACCGTGGCTCGCTGTTTGGCGATAATGTGGGAGGCATGGTGTCGGTGATGTATAGAGGTAAGTTGCTTAAATAGAAAATTGATGTATGAAGACTATACTGCGACAATTGATTTTGATGCTGGCACTTACGGCATTAGGCGCATGCACAAGCAACAACGGAAACATAGGTCCGTGGTTTGGCCTTTGGAAGGTTACGGAAATGAAATGCGATGGCGTGGCAGTGCCAAACTATGACGGAAATGTGTTTTTTATGTTTCAAAGCACAGTGTTTGAGATGCGTCAGGTTAATGACAATTATGAGGTGTATGACCAATACGGAGTGTGGAGTGATGACGGCAAAGGCACACTGGTAATCACTTTTCCGGATGAGCAATATTCTCCGTTTGAGATTACGCATATGGCACAAACCAATAATGTGCTGACCTATAGCAAGGTTGAAGACAAAGGATTTGACTTGACATTGCACACAGAGAGCGGCAGAGTGTATAGTTATCGATTGGTGAAATGGTAGCCACAAAGGCGGTGCCTAATTTGCAAACATCGTTTGTAAATAGTAACTTTGCAACACAAATAACGAATTAATTAATAATACAATAACCTACACGATGAATTTCGTAAAAGAATTAGAATGGCGTGGCATGATAAACAACATGATGCCAGGCACAGAAGAGCAACTTGAGAAAGAATTAACCTCGGCATACTTGGGAATAGACCCAACTGCCGACTCACTTCATATTGGCCACCTTGTGGGTGTGATGATGCTTCGTCACTTCCAACGCTCGGGCCATCGTCCAATAGCATTGATAGGTGGAGCAACAGGTATGATTGGCGACCCATCGATGAAGTCGCAAGAACGCGTGCTAATCGATGAGGAAACTCTTCGCCACAATCAAGAATGCATTAAGGCGCAATTGGCAAAATTCTTGGATTTTGACAGCGATGCTCCAAATGCAGCCGTGTTGGTTAACAACTACGACTGGATGAAGGGTTACGGTTTCCTAAACTTTATCCGTGACATCGGAAAACACATTACAGTAAACTACATGATGGCCAAGGATTCTGTAAAGAAGCGTCTTGCTGCTAATGCCGACCATGGTATGTCGTTTACTGAATTCTCATATCAGTTGTTGCAAGGCTACGACTTCTTGTACCTATATAAGGAATATGGTTGCCGTTTGCAACTTGGTGGTAGCGACCAATGGGGAAATATCACAACCGGAACAGAATTGATTCGTCGCGTGGCTGGAGGTGAAGCCTATGCATTGACATGCCCATTGATTACTAAGGCCGATGGCGGCAAGTTTGGTAAGACTGAAAGCGGCAATGTGTGGTTGGACCCTAAGCGCACATCTCCATATAAGTTCTATCAATTCTGGCTAAATGTAAGCGACAGCGATGCTGAAAAGTATATCAAGATTTTCACTAACTTGACTCAAGAAGAAATTCAGGCGTTGGTCGAAGAGCAAGCACAAGACCCAGGTATGCGTCCATTGCAAAAGCGTTTGGCAAAGGAAATCACTACAATGGTTCATAGCGCTGAAGATTATGAAATGGCAGTGGAAGCATCACAAATCTTGTTCTCAAACAAGGCTCAAGAAATATTGCACAAAATCGACGAAGACACTTTGTTGTCGGTATTTGAGGGTGTTCCACAATTTGAAGTTAGCAAAGAACAGATTGAAGCCGGTATTCCAGCAATAGAATTGTTGGCTGGCGCAACAGCGGTGTTTGCTTCAAAGGGCGAAATGCGTAAGCTTACTCAAGGCGGTGGCGTGTCGGTGAACAAGGAAAAACTCACTGATGCAAATGCTGTAATTGATGCATCACACTTGCTAAATGGCAAGTATATCCTTGCTCAACGTGGTAAGAAGAACTACTATTTGATTATCGCAAAGTAAAAAAATAGCAATTATTGCAAAAAAAGTTTCAGAAAATTTGCACAATTAATTTTTTGGAAGTAACTTTGCAACGCAAACGGGACGAAGAGTCCTTTTGTATAGATTGTCTTATGGTGTAATGGTAGCACTACAGTTTTTGGTTCTGTCTGTCTAGGTTCGAATCCTGGTAAGACAACTTGGAAAAGCGCTGATGTTAATTCATCGGCGTTTTTTCTTTTGTATAAAGTAGTTCAGACGAAAGTTGCGGCGAAATTTTTAGAAGAGTTGTTGCACGGATAAAAACATTGGCCGTGGTTATATGATGATGTTGTATATAATCAAGACAAGTCGTTGTAGGCTCGCAGGAGAGAGAAGTATTTTGCATGTCGGGAAGATAAAAAAGAAAGAGGTTTCACTAATTTGGTGAAACCTCTTTTTCTGCTATGATAAGTTATTGGAGTTAAATTTCGATAGCGTCTTTAATAGTTTGAATGATGAGAGCCACGTCTTCGTCGGTAACATATGGTCCGCTTGGAAGACAAAGGCCAGTTCTGAACAATTGTTCGCTTACTCCGTTTGTATAAGCAGGAGCATCGGCGTAAACTGGTTGCAAGTGCATAGGCTTCCATAGTGGTCGCGACTCGATGTTCATTGCTTCAAGAGCGAGTCGCATGGCTTCAACATTAGCATTAGGTTCGCACTCGGTGTGAGCCGATTTAACAGCGTGAACGGCACCACCAGCGCCGCCAATTGCGCCACTTATGGCTTTGTTGTAGGCTTTGTCTTGACCTTTCACTTTTAAGTCGGGGCTTAGAACGATGGTGTTAAGCCAATAGTTGCTGTCGAATTTGTCGTTGGGATTTTCGTGGAAGGTAATTCCCTCGATTTCAGCAAACGCTTCTTTGTAGAGTTGAGCCACATGCTTGTGGTGGTCGATGTGTTGTTGTGCAATAGTCATTTGTCCGCGTCCAATGCCAGCGCAGATGTTGCTCATTCGATAGTTGTAACCTATGTGCTCGTGTTGGTAGTAAGGATATGCTTCGCGTGCTTGTGTGGCGTAGAACATAATTTCGTTTTTCTTTTCAGCATCAGGACAAATCAGAGCACCACCGCCGCTGGTGGTAATCATCTTGTTGCCGTTGAACGACAAAACGCCATATTGACCGAAAGTGCCGCACATTTGGCCGTTGTAGATGCTTCCGAAGCCTTCGGCTGCGTCTTCAATAACAGGAATATCGTAACGATTGGCTATTTCCATCAGTTCGTCCATCATTGCAGGCATACCGTAAAGGTATACGGGGATTATGGCTTTAGGTTTTTTGCCAGTTTTGGCAATTCGGTCCTTGATGGTTTCTTCGAGCAGAGTGGGGTCGATGTTCCAAGTTGACGTTTCGCTGTCGACCAACACAGGTGTAGCGCCGAGGTATTTTATGGGGTTGCAACTTGCGCAGAATGTGAAACTTTGGCAAATCACTTCATCGCCAGGGCCGACACCGGCGGCTACGAGCGCCAAATGCACAGCTGCAGTTCCGGCCGAAAGTGCCACAACCTTTTTGTCTTGGCCTACAAATTGCTCAAGGTCGTTTTCAAAACCGTTCACGTTAGGTCCCAAAGGCACCACCCAATTGTCGGCAAATGCCTCTTCAATGTATTTCATTTCGTTGCCGCTCATGTGAGCTAAGCATAGCAGGATTTTCTTGTTAGCCATAGTGTTATATCATTTCGTTATTATAAAGCATTTTTTTACCTAACACAGTGCACATAATCATTTTAATGTCGGATAAGAAAGAATAATTGTGTAAGTAGTATCGATTGATGCGCACTTTGTCGGGGTATATTACAGTGTCGTTATATTCTTGAGGATTGTCGACTGTGGCGAGAATTTCTTCCTCGTTACGGTATTTAAGACTCGCCGGACCAGTAATGCCGGGACGAAGAAGGAGCACTTCGCGGTCGTCTCCCTCAAGGCGGTCGGCATAGCCAGGCACGTCAGGTCGCGGACCCACAAAACTCATATCGCCAATAAGAACATTCCAAATTTCGGGAAGTTCATCGAGTTTGTATTTACGAAGCGTAGCACCAAATGGTGTGATGCGGCTTTCGCCCGCCACCGAAACCGAACTGCCGCTATGATTAACCGTCATAGAGCGGAATTTATACATGGTGAAAGGTCGGCCTTTACGTCCAATGCGGGTCTGCTTGAAAATGGCAGGACCGCCGGGCATCTTGATTTTTATCATGATGGCCACAATAATCAGTAGCCACCAGATGAGTAACAAACCAAAAAATGCCGCCATGCGGTCGAAGATGTATTTTAATATCATGATTTGATGTTTATGTGTTCAATTAAAAGATCGTTGTCGGGGAGTTCTTCAATAATGCGTATTTCGCTCACAGCCTTAGATGAGGCCAGAGAACTGGCATTGTTTTTAGAAACAGTGGCAAAAACCCTGAAGCCGGCAGTCAAGCCAATTTCAGTCATTTGTTTTATCATATTGCTGCCGATTCGTTTGCCTTGGTAGTTTGGCACTACAATATTGCCTCTAAAGCATTGTCGGTTGGCGAAAAATCGTATGAAATGATAGCCTATAATGTTATCGCCATCAAATGCACCAAGCATAAGGAATGCTTTGTTGTGCAGCAGTTGTGTAAGGCTTTTTTCATCAAATTTGTGAGGATGGAAATAACGAGTATACTCATCGGTTTGCTCAAGAAGCATTTTGCTGAGAGCAGGAATGTCGTTTCCTGAAATTTGGCGATAGACAAAAGGTTCGCATCGATATTTGCATAATATGCTTTGAATGGCTTGGCTAATTTTTTTGCTGTAAAGACAAGACACTATCAACGCATTAATATAATCAATCCATTGCCATATGAAGGGAAACTGACGTTTAATCCATTTTAAAAGGGCAACCATTAGACGTTGTTATGATTTTAAAATTTCGTTATAATAATCGAAAAGACATTTTTTGACGAAGTTTATTTCGAAGCGGGTGGCTACAGCGTCGCGTGCTTGAGAAGCCATGAGGGTGGTTTTTTGTGGCTCTTCGATAAATCGTTGCATGGCATTGAAAAGGGCGTTGGCATCGCGAGGCGGTATAATAGTCCCGTTTTGCCCTTCAATTATGATTTCTCTTGAGCCATTGATGTCGGTAACAATTGACGGCAAATGCATAGCACCGGCTTCAATAACCACATTTGGGAAGCCTTCGCGGTAACTTGGAAACACAAAAGCGTCGCTTGCTGCCAGCCATGGGCGCACATCGTTTTGATTGCCTACGGCTTCAATGTTTGGATGGGATGTTATGGTTTCGTATGCTTTAGGAGATATTGGGTCGAGAGAGTTTTCAAATCGACCAACTAAAAGTAAACGAGTGTTGGGATGAAGTTGGTTAATCTTTTCAAAAGCTTCGATAAGTTCGTCAATGCCTTTATCGCGCACCACACGCCCAATGAAAAGGAAAGTGAAGACTCCGTCTTTGCGAATGGTTTGAGCCTTTTGCATAACCTCCGATGTGCGAGAATAGTGATTTAGGTCAATGCCTCGAATGTTACCGTAGCCTAAAACCTTAAGAGGCTTGTTGGTTATGCGATAGTTTATCAGGTCGTTTTTCACGCCCTCGCCTTCGGGAACGATGTGGGTAGCGCAAGCGCATGTAATGCGGTCGGTTAGGATAAGAATCTTTTGTTTGATGCCGGTAGCAGTGGGAAACACTAATCCGGTGAAAGTGTGAAGTCGCACAGGCACTCGGCATATCCATGCTGCAATCATACTAAGTAGTCCGGCTTTTGGTGTGATGCTGTGCACCATATAGGGACGCTCTTTAGCAAAAACGCGAATGAGATTGAATAGCGAGCAGAGGTCCTTGAACGGGGCGATAGGCCTTGCCATAGCCACTCCGATGGTTCTTACTCCTTCACGTTGGCTGATTTCTACAAGTTCATTATCGGGAGAGGAAACTGCCACCACATCGTAGGTAGCCGCCAAATCTTTTAAGATGCCACGGCAGAATGTGTTTAGCGAAGTGGCCACGGTTGATGTGCGTATGATTTTTTTGCGACTCATAGACTATGATATAGTTGTAAGTATTTATCGGCGGTTAGTTGTATGTCGTATTGCAAAGCGGCATTAGCACATTTTCTGCCAATTTCGGCATACAAGTTGGGGTTGTCGATAAGTCCTTTTATTTTGTCGGCCAGAAGAATGTCGTTGCCGTCGTCAAAAAGAATGCCGTTGCCATCTACCACTTCACGCAAACCGTCGACGTCGCTTGCTAAAAATGGACGGCCGCTTGCCATGCCTTCAACGCTGGAAAGTGATAAGCCTTCCCAATGAGAGGCAAGGATGCAGATGTGCGATGTTTTGAGGATTTGAGGTATGTCGCTGCGTATGCCAAGCAATGAGATGCGAGAGTTGAGTTTCAGGTCGCTAATAAGTTTCTCAAGGGCAGGTCGTCTTATGCCATCGCCCACGAGGCATAGTTTGTAATTGCTGGGCAGGTGTGTGAGAGCTCGAATCACGCAATCTTGATTCTTTTGTTCCCTAAACCCGGCTACCATTGTTAAAATGATATCGTTTTCGTCGTAATTAGGTATGAGAGAAGAGGGGCAGAGAGGTTGGGCTTCAGCAAATTGCTTAACCTTAATTCCGTTATTAATTGTAAGTAAGTTTTTGGGATTGATGTATTCCTTTAGCAAGATTGATGCTTTTTCCGAAATAGCAATTATAGCGGCATATTGCTTATACATCCAGCGGTCGAGGGGTTTGAAATACCATTTGTCTCGACGGCGGTTTGTGGTGTTGTGCTCTGTGGTAACTAACTTTGCTCCGCCAAGTGTAAGAACTTTAGCAATAGGAGTGAAGAGTTGGCATGCCGTGTTGTGAGTGTGGATAATGTCGTATTTTCGTATAAAGCGAGTGAGACGGATTATGTTAATCGGATTGTAGATATTGCCTCCAGCAGATAAACTGTGTATTGTGATGCCGTTATCGCTAATTTGTTGCATGAAAGGCGTAGGAGTTCCGTCGAAAACGAGCAACTCAACTTCATGACCTTCACTTTTCATCAAAGGTAGTAGGTCGACCATCAGTTTTTCGGCTCCACCAGTGTGCAGTGATGTTATGACATGCAGAATTTTCATTTTTTGAAATTCATTTTTTTGTTAGCGTTAACTTTATGCTTTATGAGCAAGAAAAGTGCTACTCCTGCAGGGATGGCAAGAGTGGTAAGCAATTTCTGATTACTTTCGGCCAGGAAATGCTTATTGTTGGCAATAATGCTGCTTGCCACATAGTGTGCACAAACTATGAATTTTCGCTTTAGAGATGGCGCAAATTTCATCTCGGTTAAGCGATAGAATGCAAATCCGCGAGGGTTGTTCCAATATTGGCGATACATGCTGAAACTTGACCCGTCGGGCTGATATTCCACAGTTACAAGAGGTTGCTCAAGTGTAAGAAGTTTATAGTCTTGGTCGATAAGCATATATTTATATGCCAATCCAACATAACGCTCACCTTCGAAGAGAGGATATTCGGGATACTGCTTTATGACATCGGTGCGATAAACAAGTTTTTTATCGCCGCTACCGCCGTTGGCATAGTAGTCGGTGAGAGTGGTTTCATTTAATCCGTTGAATCCTTGTCCAATGATTTTTCCGTCTTTGGTTGCGTCAAGGCCTATTAATCCGGCATATTTGTCGGAACCTTTGGCGTTCCAGAAATTGATGATTTGCCCCACGGCATCATCGGGCATGTAGTCGTCGCTATCGATGCAGGTGTTTAGCGGAGTAGTGATGTTGCGATATGCAGTGTTGTGTGCGCCGTGCATTCCTTGGTTTTCTTGATAGATGTATTGGATTGGAATCTTGTTTTCGGCAATCCAAGTGTTCACCAACTCGCGAGTGTTGTCGGTTGACCCGTCGTCAATAATAAGCCAAATGAAGTCTTTGCAAGTTTGGCGGCAAAGGCTTTCGTAGGTGCGACCAATGGTGTGTGCTCGGTTGTATGCTGGAGTAAATACGGTGAGGGTGTGCATAAGAATAAATGAGATTGTGTGTTACTTTCCTATTAGGTACATGCCGAATGTGAACAGTTCGTATAAAATAAGAGCAGTGGCAACTTTGAGGTGTTGGCGTTGCCATATCTTCATTTGCAAAAGCGGGTATGCTATTACTAAAGGGTACATAAACCAAGATAGATAAGCAAATCGGTTGGAGAAAGAAGAGCGGATAACCATCACCCAGAATGCGTTGGCAAAAATATAGGTGCAAGAAAGGAAGTTGAACATTCGGTTTTGAATGTTTCGCTTTACGCTGACATACCACGATAGCCAAACCGGCACAGCACTATATAACAAGAAGTCCCAACGGAAACCAGAGTATGAAAATTGCTCCATAGTCTCGTCGTCGACTCCGGCGCGAAGGTAGTCGTTGTAGCGGTCGTCGAAGCCAAGAGACATAAACAATTCACTCACTGCTCCACCAAAAAGAAGTGACACAAAGATCGAAGCGAACCAAATTTTAATGGCCGTGGCGGGTTTCTTGATGATGAAAGCCGAAACGATAGAGCAGGCTGTGGGAAGTATCAGCGAACGGTGAACACCGAATGATAGAAACAAGACGATAGCTGCAAATATCTTGTCGCGCTTGTTGCCGAGCATATATGTGAATGCCAATAGTGCCATGCTACATCCAAATCCGTTACGGATACCGTTCACGGCATAGCCATAGAACGAAAAGGCGCAAAGGCAGAATAGCATAGCCGGCCAAACGTTATTTGGCATTAGTCGCTTGCATGCCCAATACATTAAACCGATATAAACTAATTCGCAGAATGCAAAGAATATGATGTCGGGCATCCCAAAATACTTAAAGATGTCCATGCATAAATCCCAAAACCATTCGGAGTGGGTATTAACATCGGCCGATAGTTCGGCCACTTCGCCAATGACGTTGTTGTACATGTGAGCGTACATTGCCATGTCGGCAAAGAAGGCTCCTGACACTGGTCGAAATCCCAAAAACACTATGACTGCAGCGGTAAGCAGGAATGCTGGTGCAGAACTCGACTTGGCTTGTAGGATGTTAGAATTATTTGCAGTTTGCAAATAGATGAAGTAGAACATCGTAAGTGCAAGCATTGTCCATATAAAGACCGAGTGATATAGATAAACGGGAATCTGAAGTGAGCTAATAAATTCTTCCATAAATCACATCATTTAGAGATTAGTTTGCGGAGCCAAGCAAGGCTGTTAACACCGAAAAAACGGTGAATTATGCGAGTCACCCATTTGCGAACAGGGCCATAATTGTCTAACCATGTTTTGTCATACCAGTGTATGCTGCGGGTATTGGCGGTTTTGTTGAGGCGTCCGGTGGCATCTTCGAGAGGGTTGAAGTAGTCGATTGGGTATATGGTTATGCCAGTAACTTCTTGTATGCCATTGTGAGGTTTCATGCCATATTCTTTCAGTATAAGGGTGTTGTGCGACACCACTGTTCCGGCAATTTGAACTCCATTTTCGTCAATAAAATGCTGTGTAGTGTAGTGCTCAAGAATCTTGCCGTAGAACTCCATGCCGGGAGTTGCCCCGAGCCCAAGACCAGGATTCACATATGGTACTTCAAGTCCATTGCCGCATTCAACCTCAATGCCCATGAAAGGACCTTTGGCGATGATGTCGTCAAGTGGGCGAATCACTTCAACATCGGTGTCGAAATAGAGCCCTCCGTATATGTGTAGAATCCAAAAACGGGCAACATCGCTAACAAAGGCATATTTTTTCCGTTCATAGGCTTCGCGGGTGAACGGCATCATATTTACGTCGAAGTTGTCTTCGTTCCATTCCTTTATTTCATAGTCGGGCAGATACTTGCGCCAACTGTTGATGCACTTGATGGCTGATTTGGGCAGAGGATTTCGTCCAAACCAACAGTAATGTATAACTTTTGGAATTGTTGTCATGTTATAAAACTATAGTTTACATCCTACGATATATTTTCCTATAGGAGTTTTTGCAATAAGATATGTTGTTAACCAAGAAAATATGGTTGTAAGGGTGAATATCGTGAATAATTGAGTTATTGGAGTGAGCGACTGAATGAAATTTAAGTTCCAAATGCAGTTTCGCATGATAAAAATATGAATTAGATAGATGCCAAAACTGCAATTTGAGAAATTTATGATTATTTTTCGAATGCTATGGTTAAGTTTATTAAAAATAGTTGATTGTTGAATTGCTTTAAACCAAACTAAGCATTGGCTTGCGCAAAATATGCTTAAATAAAAAAAAACTTCGTAAAAATCTAAATCCCAAGCGAAGTATTTATTGCAAAGATAGCAAACTGGGGAAAGTGAAAAAGCGGCTAATAAGTAGCACCATTTTATTTTGGAAGGGAAACGATTAAGATAAAACCCAAGAATAAAATAGCCAATGTAGCCACTAAAATAAAATAGCATGTTAGTGTTAGACGTGCTAATGAACAGAACTTTTTGCAAAAGAGGCCATAACAGAGTTATAACCCAAAGCAAAAGCAAAAATTGAATGTCTTTTTTAGAGGCTTTTTCTAAAAAAGGACTTATTATTGGCGTTATTAAGTATAATCCGATTAAAGTGTACATATACCATAGAATGCCGTTGCCTTGCGCAGAGAATGGTATAGATAATATTGAAGTAATCGTATCTTTGAAGCAAACATTATCAGTGTAGTAACATACCACTATATAGAATATACTGAAGAATATAGTAGGCCAAAAGATTTTGTTTAGTCTTTTTATGATGAAATCTTTCAAATTCAGTTTTGTGGGGAGCAACAAAACTCCGCTTATCATAATAAACAGACCAATACAAGGTGCGCAAAATAGGCTGATACCTGTGCACATGGTGCTGCTTAACCCACCTGTTGGGTGAGGAGAGTGGATTAAAATAACCATCAAGCATGCTATAGTGCGAATTATATCTAAAGATAAGTTTCGTTCTTTCATAAAATCAACTTATAAATTTTTTCCACTTCCGATTGGTTGCCGAAGTCGCTGGCAGAAAGGTTGGTTGAAAGTTGTTGTTGCTTTTCGGAGTCGGTGGCAAGTGAGTGTATAGCGTTGGCTATTGATTGGTTGTCCATTTCGCAAATTATGCCGTCAAAGCCATTGCAAACTTGACTTTTTGCTGTGGCATAGTTTGTGATAATCACAGGTCGGCAAAGAATCTGCGCTTCGCGCACAGTCACAGAGTTGCCCTCGTAGCGCGATGGCTGAAGGTAGATGTCGCAGTTAGCAATGTAAGGATAGGGGTTACTTTTGGTACCTAATAGCGAGATTACGTGTTCGGTGCCTGTTTGTTTCATTAGCTGTAATATCTCATCTGGGTTGCCGGGACCCACTATGTGCCAATGAAAATTCAGACCTTTGTCGAGTAGCATTCGGGCAATGTGAGGCACGTTGTCGTAGTTCTTGGCTTCGCAGATACGGCCCACTGAGCAGATGTTTAGGCGGTCGGATTTATATTCGGCAGGGCGGAATTCTTCGGCTTGACGGCGAACTAATGAAGGGGATAGGATATTGTGTATTTCAATAATCTTGCTTGCTAATGATGGGAATTTTGAGAGAAATGCTTTGGCACAATCGGGTGAAATAGATGCTATGTGGTCATATTTGCTCCACACTTTAAGTTCGGTTTCAACGTCGACATCAATTTTTGAATAGTCGGTGTGAATCCATGCAACTTTTTTTGCGGCTTGCACTTTATGCAGCACGATGTTGTGAGGTGTGAGGAAGCTGATTGCAAGGTCGTATTTGCCTAAATGAGTTAGGTAGGGCAAAAACGGCTGAACAGCGTTAGCCACATGCTGGAAAATGCTTGCATCGGAAGGCCCTACGGGATTGCGGTGTCGGAACATGGCGTTACGCACCTTTGCCCAAAGCCGAGCGCAAGCAATGAAAAAATGTCCCTCTTTGATGATTTGCACCATTGGTCGCTCAATTGCAGAGTAGGCTGGCATTTCGGGCAGGAGGTTTATGCCTTTAGGAATGTATGGCATAAACTCGCCGGTGTGCTGATTCAGGAATAGGTCTACACTCATGCGAGAGGTGTCGATGGCATCGAGCAATCCCAGCAGCGCCCGCTCAGCACCACCAATCTCCAAATAATGCATATTTATAAAGATGCGAGGTGTCATATATTTGTGGTTTTTCCGTTGATTATTTATGAATAATATTTCGTATATAAACGAATAATTGTTTGCATGCTGTGGTTTTTGAAAGGAATATCCAATAAATTGTAGTGGTACAAATTAAAGAGATTGTGGCATTAGCAAATGTTTGTAGCAAAGGTGAATCGATATGGCAATTATTACATAATAAAACCGTAGCACCTATGGTTATTAAACAAATGAATGTGTAGTAACCATACATTTTGAAATAGTTAATTAAAGGCTGCTTAAATGTGTACTTATATATTAAACGAGGAAACTGCCAAAAACCAATGGATAAAATGCTGATGCCAGTAGCAAGTAATACCCCAAAAAGTCCCCAATATTGAACAAATATTAAAGATAAAATGAGGTTAATGCAGCCTTGCAATAAAGGAGTGAAACGGTCTTTTGTGAAAATTCCAGACTTCGTCTTGAATGTTAAAGCGGAATTTCGCATATTATTAACATAAAAATTGAAGAGAATTATGCTTAATATAGATATGCCGAGTGAATATTTGTCTCCAAGCCACCAGTTTAAAAAAGGTTCAAAGCAATTAAAGACGAAGATAACAGGAATAGAAACGACTATAAAGTTTATGAGAAAAGTAGTTTTAAAAACATGATATATTTTATCATTTGATTCTGTTGCAATTAAGTTCCCTACACTTTCAGAAAAACTGTTTAAGATTTGGTTTAGTGCATTTGTGATGGTCGACATAATTAAAGTGTAATTCGAGTATAGACCAACTGTTGCAACTCCAATAAAAGATGAAATTATGATATTGTCGGTTGAATGCATAAAGTACCCTCCAATACTATGTAAAAAGAGAGCCTTCATATTTGTGATTATATTGCTTTTGGTGTCACTTGGGACAGCATAACGTTTTTTAGTTGTAATAAATGGAAAAAGTTTATTTGCGGTTTTAACGATTGATATATTTAGAGCAATACCAAAAATGCTTTCAACGACCAGATACAAAATGAAATTTTTTGTATAATATAAAATTGCTAATTTGGATAAATTAAGTCCGACTTGATATATAAGATTTATAGTGGTAAGTTTATATAATTGTTGACTTGCATTGATTATAGACCATTTATAAGCAGTGAAATATTGGAGCAATGAATTGAATAAAAAGATAAAATATACAACAGAAACGTATGATAAAGAATCTGCATCTTTTATGAAATAATCAATAAAAGGGAATAAAATAAGAGCGCAACAAAAAATACCCAGAGTAATATAACGATATACTTTTTTGTATAGTTGAATAAGAGCTATAATTTTTGGCTTGTCATTTTCAGCTAAAGGTTTGTAAAGATTGTAAACGACACTTGTAGCAAAACCACCTTCAAGAAGGGCCATTGCTCCGAGGATGTTTTGGAGCAAACCATTTAGCCCTAAATATTCAACGCCAATGTTGTCTACAAAAACTTTCCGGGTGAGAAAGCCAAGGACAATCATTGTCAATGTTATACCTAAGTTTGAAGCGAGGTTTTTTGCTGAATTTAATGTTCTCATCAAGAACAGTTTTTTGAAAAAGATAGGAGGCTAATTGTTATTTAACGAAGCCAATACTATTATTTAAAAGATTAATCATTAGTTTTTTTTTGCTTTCTGTAATTTCATGTAATGTGAAAGATTCGTCAAAAATTGCAGATGATTTAGAAAATTGTTCTTGACGTTTTTGTAAATAGTTCTCATAAGTTGTGATGACCTTTGCAGGATTTCCAACAGCAACAGAGTTGTCAGGGACGGAGCTTGTAACAACAGAACCAGCCCCAATAATAACATTATTTCCAATTGTGACATTTGGCAGTATTATGCTGTTAGCGCCTATGAAAACATCATTGCCAATTGTGACTTTGCCGATTACGGTGTAATCTAAAAAGCGTTTTGTGCTTGCGTCGTGAGCTAATATATAAACTCTTGGAGCAATTGTAACTCTGTCACCTATTTGAATTAACCATGCATGACTTGGGTCAATCATAACTTGATCTTGAATGCTTGAGTCTTTCCCTAATTTAAGCCCGTTGTCAAGAGCTTGTTCAAGAGACGAGCGGGTGTCGATATGTAGGATTTTTTTTCTGACAAAAGATAGTAAAGAAATAAAAATGTTCATAAATATGTTAAACGGGTTAAGTGAAAAATAGATGATGTTAATGATGGAAATTTGAAATTTTTAAAACACAAGATGTTATCGATAGTTAGTGCTTAAATTTCAGATTTCGTGAATAAATGGTATTGTTGGATATTTATTGTTAGATTAAATATTTGTTTAATTCCTTAGAGAAATATAGTGTCATACCTTGAGCAAATGGCATTGTTGAAAAATGACGAGAATAGAATCCAATGCCTTTAGTGTCTCCCTGAGCATAATCAATAGCACCATTCCTTCGGGTTGCTCTCATTAAACTGTGCTCGATTTTTTTAGCAGCATCTAAATATTCATTTTTCCCAGATAATTCAAATGCTTTAATGAAGAGTAGCCCCGCTAATGTGGTGCTTGATGATTCGAATCTCTCGTTAGGATTAAAAAACATGCAACTGAGACCACCGTCATCTCGCAATAGTGGATAGAGTTGTTTTGCAATCTGTAAAATTCGTGTTTTGTTGTTGTCTAGATTGATAGTTTCAATAAGTCCTAAAATATACCAGCCTAACCCCCTTCCCCAATCTGGAATGCCTAATGGTTTATCAAAGATTAAATTATAAGCGTGGAAGGGGAAAGTGCCATTTAATAAAGCTTTATCGTATTCTTTGATTTGTAGTGATGCTAAATCTTTTAGGTCACAAATATACAAGAAAGGGCACACTAGTCCGATAGTATCAACAAATCGAATGTGCGGAATGTGATTGCGATATGGAATTGTTTTTTTGTTTTTACTATATTCGACAAATAATTTTTTGATTTCATTTTCGTGGTTAACGGTTAGTGCATTCTTTTTTTTAAGGGCATACGCTAATAGTGCAATATCGTAATTTTTGGATTGAAATAATGAAGAGTGTGTCTTTATGTATAATTTAGCGTCAGCATCGTCTAATCCGAGTAATAGACCCGCATCTTGCCAACTTTGAATGGTTTTAGACCGGAACTTGCCACATAATATATCGAATAATAAAAGACGATTTTGGTCACTTATTCGAACTGTAGGACTGTGGAGTAACCATTCTTTTGCTTTTTTTTCAACTGCTTTTTGCCATATTTCACGGTCTTTCCAATTTCCTATATGAATTCGTTGTTGCCACTCGTTAAATGAAATAAACCCGTCGATAAAGGTGAATATGATGGCGACTATGCCAATAAATGAAAGAATAAGTGAAAGAATCATTATAGTTGCTTTAATTTTAAACCGGCTTCTATGGCTGATGCTTTATAAGAAGGCATAAAATTTTTGTAGTGTTGTCTTATCATGGACTCGTGGTCATATATCCAGAGGAATGCATTTAAAAGAGAATTTGTTGTGTTTAGTGATTGAACAGGTATAACGTAATTTTGATCTGTTCCAAAAATGTCTTTTGCAATACCTCTAGCTTTTACAGAGTAGCCAACTACTAAAGTGGGAACATGTTCTGAATACGCTGCAATTGAAGCATGTGTTCGAGCTGCTATCATAAAACGACATCTAGCTATATACCCTTTTAGCTCTTCTGCGTTATGGTCATTTATATATACAACTCGTCCCGTTTTTTTAAATAGATTGTAAATTTTATTTAAAGGAACACGGTCGTCATTATGGTTCCATACTACGTGAGGTATTAATGCTATTTGCATATCGGTATGGTCGATGAGGTACTGAATCAAAGTGATATAATTTTTAAGTGTTATTCCTTGATTATTTTCGTGCCCAATAATCATCGGACTGACGTTTATTCCGATGGTATTCTTTTCTACAAAATCATTGGGTAAAGGTAAATCGATTCTATTTAATTGGAAAGCTGGATCAGGATATAGGGAAACTTGTGTTATTCCTTTCTCCTTCATTGCTTGATAAGTAATGCTTTCACGTGCAAATATATGAGCATAATTTTTTAAATCTTTGAGCATATCGCCTGAAATGGCAGATGGTTCAATAGAGCATCCCCAAAGAATGCTTTTTGTTCCGCTGCGTCGAAGTTCCTCATTAATTAGATAAATAAATTTAGGATGTCCATAACAATAATTATCTCCTCCAATTGATAATGCATATTTGCATTTCTTGCTGGTTTTTAGTATGGGCCGAAAGGCTAGTTTGTCAAAAGCATATTTATCGTTAAGAAACCTGTTTTTAAAAAAGGCAATTGCATATTGAAGGGAAAATCTTCTAATTGGGACTTGATCGTGTTCAATCGAGCAAATATCGTTGAGCTTATATTTGAGGTCTTCGTCTACTTGAGAAGAGAAAAGCAACAAGTTAACGTTGTTAAGGATTTTAAGTGTAGAGCGGACAATAGCTTCGCATCCGTGATTTCCGCTGCCTCCATGAGGGAATAGTAGAATTCTCATTAGTTAATGTCGGAGTTTGAAAAACAAATAAAACAATAGCGTTTGACGGTAGAGTATGCCTTGTTTTATCCAAAGGCTACATTTAAAAGAGTTTTTGTATTTTGTTAGATTTCGAATCTCGGGTATGTTCAAGATGCGATAAATGTATTTTATGTTGGCATTAGGTATTTTAGGATATAGGAAGATTGCGTCATAAATGATTCCCCATAATCGGTGATAAAGATATTCTTTTGATTCTTCGGACCATAAGTCTCGTTTTGTGTAAAAGGATTTTAGGACAAGCCATTGATTGTAATTAAGAATAAACTGATCTTGACGTATGATACTAGATAAGGAGTTGGCCCCGAGTATGCGATAATAATAGTGAGATTGATTTACGCATGTTATTGATTTTGTGAACCCTAAGTATTTGTAGTTAAATACCAAGTCTTCGCCATAAGATAATCTTGTGTCGAAATAAATTTTGTTGTATTTGATAATTTTACTTTGGTACAAATTTGATGTGGGTCCGTATAATAGGTGATTTTGGTTTAAGTGAATAAAGTGCGTTATGTTGTCATGATTCAGATCGAATGAAATAGTTGAGTCGGGTTGGAAGGTTGCACTTGTCCCATTTTGAAATGTTTGGATTATGCCGGACACCACAATATCGGATGGATATGTTGTTTGATGGTGGATTAAAACCTCTAAATAATTGGAACTAACCCAATCGTCGCTGTCAATAAAGGTAATATAATCGCCTTTTGCCAAATCGATTCCAGTATTTCTTGCCGTAGAAACGCCATAGTTAGGTTGGTGAACAACGATTATGCGAGAGTCTCTTTCTTTCCAACAGTCACAGATAATACCGCTGTTGTCGGAACTTCCGTCATTAATTAGAATACACTCCCAGTCAGTATAAGTTTGTTTTATGATGGAATCAATGCATTGATCAAGATATTTCTCTACGTTGTATACTGGAACGATAATTGAAATCATGACTCAATAAGATTATAGATTTTCGACATCTGTTTCTCTAAAGAAAAGAATTCTGCTCGTTGCGTGGCTTTGTTTTTGTAAAGCTGAATGTTGTTATCGCTTAACATTTCTTTCAATCCGTTGTATAGTCCCTCTTCAGAGTTTTCTGTGATGATGCCGTACTTGCCACCATCGAGCATTTCGGCCATTCCTGCACAGTCTGTTGTTATAACGGGTATGCCTAAAATTAATGCCTCGGTTACGGCTGTGCTATATCCTTCAGTTCTTGAAGAGCATACGAATAAGTCACTTTTTTGAAGGTAAGGAAATGGATTGTTACAATAGCCTAAAAGATTTACTGTTGACTCAAGATTGTACTCTTTAATGTAATCTTCTAGCATTTCTCGGTCAGGGCCCTCTCCGATAATGTTTATAGAAAAATTAAATCCGTCGGTTTTCAATCGGTTGGCAACTTTGAGAAGTCGATCATACCCTTTTTGTTCCACTAATCGTCCAATGCTTACCATTGTCAAAGATGAATCACGCCAATTTTCAAAAGAAGTTGACTTACGTGCTAATTCTTTTATTTTAACGTCATCAATAGGGTTATAGCATACAGATGTGTTTGGTATGTTGCTAAATAGTTTAAGAAAACTATTTCGTACACCATTGGAAACGCATAAAATTTGATCGAATTTCTTATAACAATTTAATTCGTCTTTAAAATTTCTATATGCAATTTTTGTCCAATGAGACGCCATTAAGTCAATGTGCACCCATGCGAGCTTTCTTGATTTTTTATTAGTGGACCCACTTATGATTTTTGTAGCATACCCTTCGATAAACGCAATTTCTATATCATATAAGCCACGAATAAAAAGACGATAGAATATATTAGCAGGGAAATTGTGGTAAATAATTAGTTTTATTTTGTTCTTAAATTTTATCCAAATGTGTTTATGCCAAGAATCCGTATCATTGCAACGATCAAATATATACCGATAGTTCAACTGTCGAGGATAAGTTCCGTCTAAATCTTCATTGTGTAGGCTATAAAGCGTCAAGGTATATTTTGATGGGTCTAAATTGTTTAAGATGATTTGAAGGATTTTTTCTGCACCTCCTCCATATAGTCCGTTGTTAATAAACAGAATTCTTTTTTTCATTGGTCTATTGTTTGTTCGATGCAAGTTATGAGTTTGTTAAGGGAAAATTCTGCGCCCCTTTGAGTTGCTTTTTGTTTAAGATTAACTAGTGAGTCGGGGTTGTCTAATAAGAACTTTATTCCCACATAAAGATCTTCTTCTGAATTTTCAGTGATTATTCCACATTCACCATTCTTGAGAAGTTCATGCATGCCTGAACAGTTTGTTGTAATTACAGGCAATTCTAATATTAAAGCTTCTGTTACTGCTGTGCTGTATCCTTCGCTAATGGAAGAGCATACAAATAGGTCGCATTGTGTTAAAAAGACGTATGGGTTAGGTTGGAATCCCCATAAAGTGACTATTTCATCTAAGCCTTCCTCTTTTATGATTTTTCGAAGATAAGATTTTTGCTCACCATCACCTAAGAGCCATAATTCAATGTGATATTTTTCTGTAGATAATTTGGATATAATACGTAAGAGTCTATCATAAGCTTTGGGTGCACTATATCGTCCAACAGATACGAGTCGAGTAAAATTCTCCTTTTTGGGGGGGATTGGAATACTTTCTGCAGATTTGTCGACTATTTCATGGCTGTTAATAGGGTTATATAATACAGAAACAGGTGTTGTTACATTTGTGAATATATTTTTAAAAGATTCTTTTGCAGTGTTTGAAACTGTTATGATTTGGCTATAAGATTGATAACATTCTTCTTCCTGATGTAGTGAATGAAAAACAGATTTTGTCCAATGGAATTGTTGCATGTCGCAATGTACCCATGCTATTTTTTTTGCTTTAGTATTTGTGGACTGGGCAAGTAGCTTTGTTGCGAAACCTTCCACAAATGCAATTTCAATGTCATTATTTTTAGGAATGAAGAGGTTGTAAACGACCTGCAATGGCAATATGTTATAAATTAGTTTGTATTTTAATTTATAAATAATTCTTTCAAATTTGTTTAACTTGTCATAATCGGGCAGGATGACCTTGCAATTTACATAATTCCGAACGAAACTTAAATATTTGCCAGCTTCACAAATGCTGCATAATGTGATGTCAAATTTTGATTTGTTGATATGTTTGAGTAGAGTAGATAATACTTTTTCTGCACCACCGCCAGACATGGATTCTATTAAAATTAAAACACGTTTCATGTATATATTTGCGTGAAGATTAAAGATATAATTAGGCCTTTGGGTTTGGTGTAATTCTTGGGGTCACTGCGCGGGGCGTAGTGTAACTGTTTGGGGTGATTTTGTGGAGCTGTGTTGCGTTATGCGGTTGATACTATCACAGTTATCAAGCACCTGGGCAAGCAGCTCTTTTGTGTGATTGATATATTTCATATATCAGCAGTTGTTACAAAGATACAAAAATTTATCATAGTGGGGCGGTATTTGCCGAAATGTTGTGCTATAAATGCGATAGAAATGTGCATTTTGCCCTAAAATGGTGGCGTTGGGTGTGATGAAACGCATTTGGTGTGTGTTTGGCGGGAGGGTGAGGATGGTGTGAGGGAGGAGCGTTGTTTGGTGGAATGCGGTGAAAAATGTAACGTTTGTGGTGAATTTTGGACTTGATGAAGCGGTGGGTTGGATGAAATGTTGCCGATTTTGGGCAAATGCGGAGAATTCGTTAAATTTGTGCAGTTGAACAATTACGGATATGATAAACATTGACTGGGGAAATAGGGTTGAGGCGCTACGTGAAGCGCTGCGCGATGGCATAGTGATGCTTGACGGAGGGTTTGGCACGATGGTGCAGTCGGCCGGATTGCAAGAGCATGATTATCGTTATGCTCCGTTTTGCCGTGCCGATGTGGAGATGCGTGGTTGCAACGATATTTTGCCTCTGTCGCGCAGGGATGTGGTGGAGAGTATTCACCGCGCATATCTTGAGGCTGGCGCCGATATCATTGAGACCGACAGTTTTAACTCGAATGCCATTTCGCTTGCCGATTATGATTTGCAGGATTACGGTTATGAGTTGTCGAGAGCGGCGGCCGAGGTGGCCCGAGGTGTGGCCGATGAATGGATGCGAAAACATCCGGGAAGTAGGAAATGGGTGGCCGGAAGCATTGGCCCTTCAAACAAAAGCTTGTCGATTTCGCCCGATGTTAATGACCCTTCGGCTCGCAGTGCCGATTGGTCGGAAATGCGGGTTGCTGTGAAACGGCAAATTGCGGGATTGATTGACGGCGGCGCCGATTTTTTGCTCTTTGAGACATGTTTCGATACATTGAATCTCAAGGCTATGCTTTACGCAAAGCGTGAGTATGAGATTGAGAATCAGGTGAAAATAGAGGCAATGGTGTCGTTTACGCTCACCGAAAGCGGCCGAGTATTGAGTGGTCAGACCATTGAAGCAGCGGTGGCAAGTGTGATGCATGCTAATCCTATTGCCATTGGTCTGAATTGCGGATTTGGTGCCGACGGCATGATGCGCTGGCTCAAGGAACTTTCGCCATGTGTGGGGTGCGCGGTGTGCGTGTATCCGAATGCCGGATTGCCTAACGCGATGGGTGAATATGATGAAACTCCCGATGTGATGATGGCAAGCATTCGGCCGATGCTTGAGGCCGGGCTGGTGAACGTGGTGGGCGGGTGTTGCGGCACTACGCCCCAGCACATTAAGGCTATTGCTGAGACCGTGGCAGAATATAAGCCGCGAAAACTGCCCGAAATTGCCGATGTGCTAACCCTTTCGGGATTGGAGCCGTTGAAGGTGACTCGCGACATAAATTTCGTGAACGTGGGAGAGCGTTGCAATGTGGCCGGGAGTATAAAGTTTAAGAATCTGATAAAGGAAAAACGCTATGATGAAGCACTTGCCGTGGCGCGCTTGCAAGTGGCCAACGGGGCTCAGATAGTGGATATAAATATGGACGACGCGATGCTTGATGCCCGTGAGGAGATGCGCAGGTTTTTGCGATTGATAGCGTCGGAGCCTGAAGTGGCGCGCGTGCCTCTGATGATTGATTCATCTGATTGGGACGTGCTGAGAGAGGGGCTCGAAAATGCCCAAGGCAAATGCATAGTTAACAGCATAAGCCTGAAGTCGGGCGAAGAAGATTTTTTGAGGCGAGCTCAATATGTGAAGGATATGGGCGCAGCATTGGTGGTTATGGCATTTGACGAAGAAGGCCAAGCCGACACTTATGACCGAAAAATAAGCGTTTGTGAGCGAGCCTACCGATTGCTCACCGAAAAGATAGGGTTTAACCCGAATGATATAATATTCGACCCCAATGTGCTTGCCGTGGCAACTGGCATTGAGGAACATAATGCCTATGGCCTTGATTTCATTAAAGCCGTAGGGTGGATAAAGGAGCATTTGCCAGGAGCAAAAGTGAGCGGTGGCGTGAGCAATCTGTCGTTTTCGTTCAGAGGCAACAACTATGTTCGCGAGGCAATGCATTCGGTGTTTCTTTATCATGCCATAGCGCAGGGCATAGATATGGGCATCGTTAATGCCGGTGCCATGATGCCCTATGAAACTATTCCTGAAGATTTACGCGAAAAACTTGAGGATGTGGTGCTTAACCGCCGAGCCGATGCCACCGAGCGCTTGATAGAAGCCGCCGAGGCATTGAAGGGCCGAAAGGTGAAGGAAGCCGTTGAGGCGTTGACCGCCGACGAAACATTGAGTGCGGCCGAACGATTGTCGAAAATGATAGAGCGCGGCATCGCCGACGGCATAGAGCCATTGCTTGAAGAATCGATCAATCAGTTGGGCGGAGCCATAGCCGTGATTGACGGTCCTTTGATGTCGGGCATTGACCGAGTGGGTCAATTGTTTGGCGAAGGCAAGATGTTTTTGCCCCAGGTGGTTAAGAGTGCCCGCACCATGAAATATGCCGTGTCGTGGCTAAATCCGCACATAGAAAAAGAACGTGGCGGAGTGGCACGAAATAATGGCAAAGTGGTGATAGCCACAGTTAAAGGCGATGTGCATGACATTGGCAAAAACATAGTTTCGGTGGTGCTCAGATGCAACGGTTTTGACGTGACCGACCTTGGAGTGATGGTTCCGGGCGAGGACATCATAGTCAAGGCACAAGAAATAGGAGCCGACATCATAGCCTTGAGCGGACTCATAACCCCGTCGCTCGAAGAGATGCGCAAAGTGGCGCAATTGATGCAGCAACACGGCATGAACATTCCGTTGATGGTGGGCGGTGCCACCACCAGCGACCTGCATACGGCTGTGAAACTCTCGCCAGAATATTCCGGCCTTGTGATACGCACCAACGATGCGGCGTCGATGCCGGTGTTTGCCCAACGAGCGTTGAGAGGCGGAGAAGAATTTGCGGCCGAGTGGCGAGCGCAACAAGAAAAATTGAGAGAAAAGCACCGCCAGCGTCAATGCTTGTGCAGCATAGAAGAGGCGAGGGCAAAGAAGGCTGTGTTTGAGCACAATCCGCATGTGCCCAAGCAGTTAGGCGTGAGCAAGTGCTCAATAACTGTAGCCGATGCGCGAAAACTCATAAATTGGAGAGCCTTTTTTGCCGCATGGGAACTTGATGCATCGTTTGCAGAGATTGCTAATATTGAAGGTTGCGACTGTTGCCGAGCCGCATGGTTGGCCAAAGTGCCGCAAAGCGAACGCTGCAAGGCTGCCGAAGCAATGCAATTATATAAAGAGGCCAATAGGGCATTAGATAAATTTGAAAAATTGGCCAACAATAGCATACAGGCAGAGTGTGGCTTGTGGCCGGCGAATTCTGAAGGCGACGATATAGTGATAGCCGACAAGGTGCGTGTAGCCACAATGCGACAGCAAACGCCTGACAGCCAAGGCGTAACATTATCGTTGAGCGACTACATAGCCCCAATTGAAAGCGGCAAGCAAGACTATATCGGCACTTTTGTCGTAACGGCAGGCCAAGAAATAGAAACCCTCATAAACGAAGCAAAGGCTGCGGGCGAGGATTATCGTGCAATTTTGAACCAAACGCTCAGCGACCGTTTGGCTGAAGCGGCAACAGAGATATTGCATTCAAAAATAAGAAACACCATTTGGGCATATACCTACGATGTGGCCGAGTTAGAAAATCCGCGCAACATATTGAGGCAATATTATAAAGGAATCAGGCCGGCAGTTGGCTATCCGTCGCTGCCCGACCAAAGTGTTATTTTCGACATCGACCAATTGATGCCGTTGTCGGGCGTTGGCATCACTTTGACCGAAAACGGAGCCATGAGCCCTGCCGCCAGCACATGCGGACTTGTGATAGCGCATCCCGAAAGCAAATATTTTACGCTTGGCGAGATAGGCGACGACCAGATGAACGACTATCGCCAACGTCGTAACGACCATAAACAACAACGAAAAAATTAAAAAAACACATAGCATATGATTGTATATAACACCACATTTATAGTGATGGACTCTGTTAAAGACTCCTTTTTGTCGTGGGTTAGAACCGTGTATGTGCCCCATGCCACCCAGAGCCGCAAACTTGTGGCTCCTATGCTGACTCGAATAATAGGCAGCGCCGAAGATGGAGCCGAGAGTTATGCTGTGCAATTTAGAGCGCACAGCGAGGAATCGCTGCAAGAGTGGAAACAAGAAATAGGAAACGCTCTGATTAATGACATGACTCGTCGTTTTGGTCAACAAGTGATGGGCTTTTCGACCATGATGGACAAATTGGAGTTGTGATAAAATGTAGGGCAGTTGCTGCAAAACAATAGATGTAATGAACTCAGACAAATTGCAAACAGAATCGCTTTGCCCCGATGAAAGGGTAAAAGACTATCAAAAGGTGATAATAGGCATCGACCCAGGCACAAATGTTATGGGCTATGGCGTGCTTGGCATTAACGGCAAAAAACCGTCGTTGATAACCATGGGCGTCATAAAACTCAATAAGTTTGACGACCATTACATGCGCCTGCGCCGCATCTATGAGCGAGTTAGCGGTTTGGTGAGGCAATATTTGCCCGATGAGATGGCCATAGAGGCGCCGTTTTTCGGCAAAAACGTTCAGTCGATGCTGAAACTTGGTCGCGCTCAAGGCGTGGCGATGGCAGCCGCACTCAATCGCGACATACCGATAACCGAGTATGAGCCGAGAAAGATAAAAATGGCTATAACCGGCAACGGGGCAGCGTCGAAAGAGCAGGTGGCAGAGATGTTGCGCCGAATTTTGAATATAGAGCAAAGTGAAATGCCCGATTTCTTCGATGCAACCGATGCATTGGCTGCTGCGCTATGTCACTATTACGAATCGCAAAAGCCAGTGGTGGGCAAAGGTGCCAAGTCGTGGGCCGATTTTATAGCAAAAAATCCCGATAAGGTGAAAAAGCCGAAATAGATGCTGCCGTTAGAGTCCACCGGGGTGCAGGGCGGTATAGCCCTTGGTTGTAGGTGAGTGCGATGAGTTATTTGGCACGCGTGCCAATAATCTGCGAATTTGCCTAACGCAAGCCGAGTTTTGCGCGCAATTGTGAGCAGGTAAACCTGGCCGTTGCAATTAGCCGTAATCGCATTTGGTGTATTTGGCAGCGAATTGCTGCAAACTGCAGTTGCCGTTAACGGCTCTTTGAGAAGCGGCATAAAGCCTATGAAAACATTATGATAAAACCCATTGACAAAGAAATATTACGAATAGCCCTTCCCTCGATAGTGGCCAATATCACGGTGCCATTGTTGGGATTGATTGACATGTCGATAGCCGGGCATCTTGGCGATGTGGCATATATAGGAGCCATGTCGGTTGGAGCCATGATGTTTAATTTAGTGTATTGGAATTTTGGCTTTTTGCGAATGGGCACGTCGGGGCTAACCGCCCAAGCCTATGGCCGCAAAGATGAATCGGGCATGCGCAATGTGCTTGCACAGTCGAGTGTGCTGGCATTGGCAATAGCGCTGGCGATATTGTTGTTGCAGTATCCGCTTCAATGGGTGTCGTTAAAAGTCATCTCGCCGTCGCAAGAAGTGTTGCACTTGGCGCAACAATATTTTTTTGTGCTTGTGTGGGGAGCACCCGCCATCTTGTTGATGATGGCCATAAAGGGATGGTTCCTGGGTATGCAAGACTCAAAAAGTGCAATGCGCATAAGCATTTGCGTGGATGTTGTGAATATAGTGGCCAGTCTAACTGCAGTGTATGTGTTGCATATGGGCTTTGTGGGGATAGCAGTGGGGACTTTGATAGCCGAATATGTGGCATTGGCCTACGGAGTGGTGCTATTGCTGTCGAAGCATGGCGGCATGTTGAAGGCGATAAGACTGTCAGAAGCCGTTCGCTTAGGCAATATGGGCCGATTTATGAAGGTTAATGCCGACATTTTTGTGCGCAGTTTTTGCCTGATGTTGGTATCGTTGAGTTTTGTGTCGATAGGTGCTCGCAGTGGCGATATGACCTTAGCCGTTAATTCTCTGATAATGCAGTTGTTCATATTATATTCATATTTTATGGATGGAGTGGCCTATGCCGGCGAGGCTCTTGTTGGCCGATATGAGGGTTCGCAAGACCGAGTGATGCTAAAAAAATGCGTAAGTCACTTGTTTAAGTGGGGCAGTTTGGTGATGGTGGTTTATGCCCTTTGTTATGGTTTATTGCCCGGAGAGATATTTTCGTTGTTAACCGACGACGAGCAAGTTGTGGTTGCCGCGCTCGACTATCGCTGGTGGTGTGTGAGCATACCGATAGCAGGCATGGCGGCATTTGTGTGGGACGGTGTTTTCATAGGAGAGACCGACACACGCGGCATGCTATTTTCGATAGCCATATCGGGGGCAGTGTTTTTTGTCATCAGCCTGATTGTGCCATATCCAGAGGGCAACACGCGTTTGTGGCTTGCTTTCATAGCCTATTTAGCCGTGCGAAGCGTGGTGCAAACAGTGCTTTGGTTGAAAAAGCATAACAGATAGGCACACGAATTTGAAGGCTTGAGCAAAAATATTAACACAATTGTAATGTAAAAAACTGCAAAAAAATTAGGGCTGAATAGTAAAAAATTACTAAATTTGCACAAGAAAATCAACTCGGCGAGGTGTAACTTCCGAAGTGAATTTTGTAAATAGGGATGAAACAGGCTCAAAATAAACGTATTAGATGTTGCATGTCAGGTAAAGTGATGTGCAGATATGTTATTGTGTAAAGAGCCAAGACGACAAGGTCATACTACCATGAAAATAATGAATTCTTGGGGTGTGGCTTTTTGATTTTTATAAGTGACGAAATGATGGCGCGCATAAAAACGCGCTAATGCACTTTCGGAAACTATAGGGAAATTTATTTTAAAACAAACATAGTAATATTAATTTAATCTCAGTTATGGTTAAGAAAATTAGTTTTCTGATTGCAATGGTGATGCTAACAGTGTCATCAGCAATGGCACAGGTTACTACATCGAGCATGGCCGGTAAGGTTGAAGCAGAAGGTGAGGACCTAATCGGTGCCGTTATTGAAGCAGTCCACACGCCTTCTGGAACTCGTTACACAGCAGTGTCGAACGAAAAGGGTATTTTTGCCATCAATGGTATGCGTGTAGGCGGTCCTTATGAAGTAAAGGTTAAATACATTGGTTATGAAACTAAGGTATTTAATAACGTAACATTGGAATTGGGTGAAACATACAGCCTAAATGCATCGATGAGCGAAGATGCAGTACAATTGGCCGATGTAGTAGTAACAGCCCAAGCAACAAAATTCACAACAGAAAAGACAGGTGCGTCAACAAACATCACAAGCCGTCAGTTGCAAGCAATGCCAACAGTGAGCCGTGGTATTACCGACTTCACACGTTTGTCGCCTTATGGTGGTAACGGCATGACATTTGCAGGTGCAGATGGTCGTACAGCAAACTTCACAGTTGACGGTGCTGACTTCAACAACAACTTTGGTTTGAGCGATGCGTTGCCAGGTGGTGGTAACCCAATTTCAATCGATGCAATCGAAGAAATGCAAGTGGTTATTTCTCCATTCGACGTACGTCAAACAAACTTCATCGGTGGTGGTGTTAACGCCATTACAAAGTCAGGTACAAACACCTTCAAGGGTAGCGCATACGTTTACCACAAGAACGAAAACATGCGTGGTGACGCTATCGATGGCCAACAAATAGGTGGTGCACGCGACAAAGACCGCAACACAACTTATGGTTTCACTTTGGGTGGCCCAATCATCAAGAACAAGTTGTTCTTCTTCGTAAACGGTGAAATGCAACAAACCCCAAGTATTGCAAACCGTTGGAGAGCATCAGAAAATGGTGTAGCAGACCCAGATAACTATATCTCACGTACATCGAAGGCCGACCTTCAAGCAGTTTCTGACCACTTGAAGAACAAGTATGGCTACGACACAGGTTCATTCACATCGTTCCCAGCAGACGAAAGCAACTATAAGTTGTTGGCACGTGTAGACTGGAACATCAACGACAGCCACAAGTTGGCAGTACGTTACAACTACACAAAGAACCGTGCATGGAGTTCACCAAACGGTACATCAATGGACGGTGGTACACGTATGTCAGACTATCGTACATCAAAGTCGTCAATGGCATTTGCAAACTCAATGTATGCACAAGACCACTTGGTACACTCATTCTCATTTGACTTGAACAGCCGTTTGAGCGATAACCTATCAAACCAATTCTTGGCTACATTCTCAAAACTTGACCAAGTACGTTCTTCTTCTTCAGAAGATTTCCCATTCATCGATATCCTAAAGGATAACCAAAACTACATTGCAACAGGTTATGAATTGTTTACTTGGAACAATGCAGTACACAACACAGTATGGAACATTAAGGACGACATCACTTACTACTTGGGAGCGCACAAGATTACTGGCGGTGTGTCATACGAATACCAAATGGCCGACAACGCTTACATGCGTAACGGTACAGGTTACTATCGCTACACAAGCCTAGAAGAATTCTTGACAGGTGCAGCACCAGAAGTTGTATGTTTGACTTACGGTTACGACGGTGAAGCAAACCCAGCAGCACGCGTACGCTACAGCAAGGTAGGTTTGTATGGCCAAGATGAATGGAAGGTTAACAACAACTTTAAGTTGACTTATGGTTTGCGTCTTGACGGATGGTTCTACAACAACGCCGACTTGATGACAAACAACGCAATTTTGGCACTAACATATAATGTAGATGGCGAAGACCGTCACATTGACACAGGTAAGTGGCCAGGTTCAAAGATTTCAGTTTCTCCACGTGTAGGTTTCAACTGGGACGTATTTGGTGACAAGAGCTTCAAGGTGCGTGGTGGTACAGGTTTGTTCACAGGCCGTTTGCCATTGGTATTCTTCACAAACATGCCAACAAACTCAGGTATGGTTCAATACCAAGCACAAATCAATGCAAAGAATGCACAAAAGATGGGCTTCACAATGGACGAATTCAAGGGTGGCTTGCTACGTCGCGAAGAATTGTTGGCTAAGCTAGCAACATTGGGTTACCCAATGACTATCAACCCAGAAGACGGTACAGTTCCATCATCAATCTCAGCAGTAGACCCAAGCTTCAAGATGCCACAAGTGTGGAAGACATCATTGGCAATCGACTATTCAGTGCCAGTATCATTCCCATTGTCAGTGACATTGGAAGGTATCTTCAACAAGACTATCAATGCAGCATCAATCCGCGACTGGAGTATGAAGGATGTGGCAGGTTTTGCACGCTTCAACGGTGCAGACAACCGTCCAATTTATCCATCAGAATTCCGTCAAGGCACAAAGGCATTCGTTCTTGAAAACACAAGCCGTGGTTATGGTTGGATTGCAAGTGCAACAATCAACGCTAAGCCAACCGACTGGTTGTCGATTATGGCAGCTTACACTCACTCAGTGTCGAAGGAAGTTACTTCACTTCCAGGTTCAAATGCTGAATCAGCATTCACATATGTACCAACCGTACAAGGTCCAAACAACATCCTACTACACAATGGTGTTAACGTTACTCCAGACCGTTTCGTAGCATCTCTAACAGCACACGACAAGGGTAACAACCACTATAGCTTGATTTATGAAACATGGCGTGGCGGTAGCAACACTTCATTCATGACAGTTAACGACATGAACGGTGACGGCTACAACTACGATGCACTTTACATCCCAACAGATGCAGAAGTAGAAAAGGGCGAATTCCGTTTCGTATCGGCTGACGACAAGAACCGTTTCATGGACTATGTTCACAGCAACGACTACTTGAAGAAGCATCAAGGTGAATATGCAGAAGCTTACAGCCTATACTCACCATGGGTACACCGCGTAGACTTCAGCTACAAGCACGACTTTAAGTTGAATGTAGGCGGCGCTAAGCACACACTACAATTGGGCTTCGATGTTAAGAACGTACTTAACTTCTTCAACTCAAGCTGGGGTGTATCTAAGTACTTGAACCCAGAAATTGGTAGCGATGCACGCATCCTTAAGTATGAAGGTGTAGATGCAGATGGATATGCAACATTCTCTACTCCAGGCGCAATCAACGGCAAGACTGACACATTCGTGCTTAGCCACGGAATCGGTCAATGCTGGTATGCTTCAATTGGTGTAAAGTATATTTTCAACTAATAAACGGATAAAAACAAAAAGATATGAAACTAAAATATATTCTTCCAGCGTTCATTGCATTGTTCGCAACATTGGTGAGCTGCTCTGACGAAGACCAAGTGAAGCTTCTTGACGAAGTAAAGGTTTCTACATCGTATATTGCAATTCCAGAAATTGGTGGTGAAGACTTCACAATTGTGAATGCAAAGGGCGATTGGACAATCGATGAAACTACTATCCCAGAATGGTTGACAGTTTCTCCAAAGAATGGTTCAACAGGTGAAACACAAGTAACATTCTCTGCTGAAAAGACTCTTGACGGTCGTACGGCAGAAATCGCTTTGAAGTGCGGCGATAAGACTCAACTTATCAACGTTATTCAAGGTTTGCCAGTTATCAGCGATGCAACATGTGCTGAAGTTCTTGCAGGTCCTGACGGCAAGCAATATCGTGTGAAGGGTGTTGTTACAAAGATTGCAAACACTCAATATGGTAACTTCTACATCAACGACGGCTCTGGCGAAGTGTACATCTATGGTACACTTGACGCTGCAGGTAAGTACAACTGGGCTTCATTCAACATTGAAGTTGGTGACGAAGTAACAGTTTCTGGTCCTAAGACTACTTACAACGGTGTTGTAGAACTTGTGGATGCTACATTCATCAGCGTAAACAAGTCACTTATCAAGGTTGAAGCTTCACACCTTGTAGGTAATGAAGAAGAAAAGGTTGTTGCAAAGGAAGGTGGTCAATATCAAGTAGACCTAACTTGCAAGGGCCAAGGCGTATCGGTAGAAATTCCAGAAGAATACAAGTCATGGATTTCAATTGCGTCAATCCAAAACAAGGGCACAGCATCAACTGTTATCCTTGACATCGCAGCAAACGAAGTAGGCGACCGCAGCGCTACTCTTGTGTTCACAACAACTGACGGCAAGAAGAACTACAGCGCAGAAACAACAATTGACCAAAAGGGTTCAATTATCGTTGCAACTGTAGCCGACATTCTTAACGCTGAAGTAGGCAGCACAATCTTCCGTGTAACTGGTATTGTAACAAGTGTAGATGCTAAGTATGGCAACAACATCGACATCCAAGACTGGTCAGGTAAGATTTACTCTTACAAGACAGGCAACTTCAAGGATGTTGCTAAACTTGGCGATATCATCACTATGACTGGTAAGCGTGGCGAATACAACGGCCCACAAATCGTTGATGGTGTTCTTGAAGAAGTATTGGCTTCTCCAATCCAAAAGACTTTGGCTGAATTTGTTGCTCTTCCTGACAACGATGGTAACACTTATGTAGTTACAGCAGTTGTTAAGGAAATTAAGAGCGGCGACAACGCTTTGAAGTATGGTAACATGATACTTGAAAGCGAAGACGGTACAGTGACTGCAGAAACTTATGGTTGCTACGGTCAATGGAACAACACATCAAAGCAATACTTTATTAAGGATAACGGCATTAAGGCTGGTGACAAGATTACTATCGTAGGTACTAAGACTTCATACAATGGTGTTAACCAAATGAAGAATGCTTACTGTGTAGGTATAGAAGCTGGCGAATAATAACTTAGGCTTTTAATTTAATCCTATATTTTGCGGTTGGATTTCCCACGGGGAATCCAGCCGCTCTTTTTTTGTGGCAATGTGATAAGCCATAAGGCTCTTTATGGTGCGAGGGTAAGAGAATTGATGGTTGCTTTGAGTGAGAATCGGTGGGATTGATGGACGGCGTTTGGTGGGATTAGATAAAAGGCTCTTTGTGGGGCGAGAATTGGAGGATTGATGGTGCCCGAAGATGGTGCAGGGGAATTGGTGTGTAGCCCTGTGGATGGGTTGCAGATGATGGGTTATGCACCTAATATGCTTGCTGAGTGTGTGAAGCTTTGCTGTCGCAATCGTAGCCGTTGGGTGTGTGAAACACTGCTGTTGCAATCGTGGCCGTTGAGTGTGTGAAAAAAGCGAAGGCCTCTGCCTAATGGCAGAAGCCTTCGTTGTGTATAGAGTTAAGTTAAAATGTTAGCGAGTTACTTAACTTCCCAAGTTTCGCCGGCAAGAATCATGTCGCGAAGGCAAGTGAAGTTTTTCTTTGCTACTACTTCAGCCACTTGCTTTTCAACTTCGTCGTTGTAAGTAAGTGCTTCAACGTCGCGAATAACACCAACAGCCAAAGGCAAATCGTGACCGTCCATAAGGGCTAATTGTTGGTGCAAGAAGTTGCTTTGGCACTTAGCGTCGTGAACAAGCACGTCGTCGATAGTGTAACCGTCTTCGCCAATAGTTACAGCCTTAAGGCCGAAACCGTCTTGAACGATACCCTTATTCATATCCTTGCCGAAAATCATCTTTTCGCCATGAACAAGGTGAATGGTTCTGTCGGCACGGTTTTCGCGGTCGGTGATGAAGTTGTGAATACCGTGGTTGAAAATCATACAGTTTTGAAGCACTTCCACGATAGAGCAACCTTTGTGCATAGCAGCAGCAACCATCACTTCTTGAGTGATTTTAGGGTCAACGTCGAGCGAACGAGCGAAGAAAGTGCCACGAGCGCCAAACACTAATTCAGCAGGCACAAATGGGTCTTCGGTAGTTCCGTAAGGCGAAGATTTGCTCACGAAGCCTCTGTCGCTTGTAGGAGAGTATTGACCCTTTGTAAGGCCGTAAATCTTGTTGTTAAGCAATATTACGTTAAGGTCGATGTTACGGCGAACTTCGTGAATGAAGTGGTTACCGCCAATAGCCAAACCGTCGCCGTCGCCACAAATTTGCCATACCGACATCTTAGGGTTTGCAGTTTTGAATCCTGTAGCGATAGCACCGCCACGACCGTGAATGGTGTGGAAGCCATAAGTGTTCATGTAGTAAGGAAGGCGAGAGCTACAACCGATACCCGAAATTACGGCAGTGTTGTGAGGCGCAACGCCAACTTCAGCCATAGCCTTATGAAGAGTTGCAAGAACGAAGTGGTCGCCGCAACCTGGACACCAGCGTACAGATTGGTCGCTCTTATAGTCGGCTGCTAAATATTTTTTGTTATCTTCCATGATTATTTACCCTCCATAATATTAGTTACACCATCAATAATTTCTTGTACCAAGAATGGTTGACCTTGAGTCTTGTTGATACGTTTAATGTTAAGACCAGCAATCTTGCTTTGCAAGTAGTCGGCAAATTGTCCGGTGTTAAGTTCGGCAACAATCACAGTCTTATATTTCTTAAGCACTTCTTCGGTGTTCTTAGGAAGTGGAGAAATGTGACGGAATTGAGCGAAGGCCACCTTCTTACCAGCAGCTTGCATTTCTTCAACTGCAGTGTATATGTGACCGAAAGTGCCACCCCAACCAACAATTATAGTGTCGGCATCGCTGTCGCCAATCACTTCAAGTTCAGGGATGTGGTTAGCCACATTTTCGATTTTAGCCATACGAGTCATCACCATCTTTTCGTGGTTGATAGGGTCGTTAGAAAGAGCACTTGTGTTGAAGTCCTTTTCAAGACCGCCAAGACGGTGTTGCAAGCCTTCTTGTCCTGGGATAGCCCAATATCTCACGAATTCGTCGTTGCGCTTGTAAGGTTTCCAGCCTTCGCGCACTTCGTCGGTAACGTAGTTAGGCTTGATTTCTGGATATTCGTCAGCTTCAGGCACACGCCAAGCCGAAGAACCGTTGGCGATGAATGCGTCGGTAAGCAAAATTACAGGAGTCATGTGCTCTATGGCAATGCGAGCAGCGTCGAAAGCCATGTCGAAGCAGTCGGTAGGCGAGGTAGGCGCAATAACCACAAGAGGTGATTCGCCGTTACGGCCATAAAGCGCTTGCAAAAGGTCGGTTTGTTCGGTCTTAGTAGGCAAACCGGTAGAAGGACCGCCGCGCATAACGTCGATAACTACAAGAGGCAATTCGGCCATTACTGCCAAGCCGATGGCTTCGCCCTTAAGGGCAAGACCAGGACCAGAAGTAGATGTAGCGGCTAAGTGACCTGCAAAAGCAGCACCGATAGCCGAGCAAACGCCAGCAATTTCGTCTTCCATTTGGCAAGCCTTCACGCCAAGGTCTTTGCGCTTAGCAAGTTCGTGAAGGATGTCGGTGGCAGGAGTGATAGGGTAACTGCCGAGGAAAAGTGGACGACCGCTCTTTTCAGAAGCCATGATAAGGCCCCAAGCAGTGGCGGTGTTACCATTGATGTCGGTGTAGATGCCAGGTTTTGCGTTGTTGCTTTCGATGCGGTAGGTAGAAACCGAAGCGTGAATGTTGTGACCATAGTCATAACCGCCTTGCACCACCTTAGCGTTGGCTTCGTAGATGGCAGGTTTCTTAGCGAATTTATTCTTAAGCATGTGAAGCGCACTTTCCAAAGGACGGTCGAACAACCAGCACACTAAGCCAAGCGCAAACATGTTGCGACACTTAAGCGCCACTTTGTTGTCGAGACCAGAGTCGGCAAGGGCAGCCTTCACCAAAGATGTCATAGGCACTTCAACGATTTGAGCGCCAATCTTTGTTAATCCAATTTCTTCGTAAGGGTTGTCGGTAGTGTAGAGCGCTTTGTCGAGGTCAGACTTCTTGAAAGAGTCGATGTCGATAATAGCCACGCCACCGTCCTTGAGGAATTTCACATTTTGCTTTAGGGCGGCAGCATTCATAGAAACAAGCACATCGCACTTGTCGCCAGGAGTGTGTACGCCACGGCCAACATTAACTTGGAAGCCAGAAACACCATTAAGAGAACCTTGAGGTGCACGTACTTCGGCAGGATAGTCAGGGAATGTAGAGATTTGGTTACCGATACCGGCCGACACATTTGAGAAAATGTTGCCGGCTAATTGCATACCGTCACCAGAGTCACCAGAAAATCTGACAACTACTCTGTCAAGTACTTTGACATTTTGTTTTTCTAACATAAGATTTTTGTAACCGAATTAGAGTTAAAGTATTGTTTTTAGGTTTATAGTTCTTGTATAATACTATTATTCAACAAAGGTAATGTAAAAATGCTCAATAAGAAATTATTTGTCGGAAATTTTGCCCGATTAGGAAGAAATGGACTAAAATTGCGAGTTAAAGGAATTACTTATTGCATTTTGTTGCAACGATGTTTGTTAGTTGGCATTGTTGGTTTCTTTGTTGAGCAGGTGGTCCATAATGGCGAGGTCGCTGTCGACTTCGCCCTTAAGGAGATAGCAGTCGTAGTGATTGAATAGGTTTTCGCGCAGACGCTTAGCGCGGTCAATGTTTTTGTCGGCATATAGAGCCAATGCAAAGCGAATGCGGTCTTTCGACGACATGGTTTTAGCAAACTGCATCACATAGGCTTCGAGTTTTTTGGTGTAGAGCAGTTTGGCTGTTTCGATGTTGCCGCACACGAGGTTAAGGAACACCAGTTCGCAGTCGATTTCGTGTTTGAATAAAGTGATTTTCTGCGCGAGAGGTGCAATTTCGTTATATTGCTTCAGTGCATCTTCAAACTTCAGCATGTCGATGTTTCGTGCTACTTGTGCGTTAATAATGGCAAGTTGCAGCGGGTCGTTAAGGTTAGCGTCGATGATGTGAAACCACTCATCGGGCATGTCTTTAGGTCGCACACCGAGTTGCAATTGTTCGTTGATGAGCAGTTGTCGAGCAAAGCACACTCGAGCATTTGTGCTGCGTCCCAAGTAAAGTCCGTTGTATCCGTCGTTAGGAATTCCGCTGAGTTTTAGAGGCACTCCGTTGAGGAAAATAAACAATAATCCGAAAAACACCAAGTACGACAGCAGCAGGGTTAAGAATATGCCCATGTCGCCAAATGTGAGCAGCACAGCAAGGGCAAGAGTGGCAACTATGAAGTTAAGTATCACTCCGCCAAAGTTATAGAGTGCGTAGGGTATTTCGTGCAGTGGGACATTGTCGGGAGGTGACATTAGGCATTGGCCGCCAGTGCCGAGCACCGAATATTTTTTGAAACGTAGTCGATTGTTTTGCTTAATGATGGTGAAACTGAAAATTCTGAACGACACAAATCGGTAACCTGAATATAGCCCGAAAAGCAGGTGTCCGCCTTCGTGAACCAGGGTGTGAACTATTAGAGCAATGAAAACGGCAAGGAAAGAGTAGGCCAGCGAACTGATTATGTCGATTGATAAGATTTTGTCGAAAAGAGAGCCAACAGGCTTGTCGCTAAACATGGCGAATCCTAAGGCTACGATTCCGAAACCTATGATGAATCCAATGAAAATGCCTTGTAAGAATTTCAGGGTTTTCTTCATGATAAATTAAAGGAGCTAAGCGATTTTTTGGTTAATGTGAGAAAATAGAAAGAGAGTGCGAATGAATGAACAAACGCACTCTCTCTGATTTACGAAAACGTAATATGTTTTTGCTTGAGAGAATGCTCTCAAGGGGGTTAAGCAAGTTTAGCAAGCGCTTCCTTGATTCGCGCCACGGCAATTCGAATGTTTTCGTCGGAAGTAGCGTAACTGAAACGAATGTATCCAGGAGCGCAGAAAGCCGCACCGGCAACGCCCGACACGTGACCTTCTTCAAGAAGATAAAGCGCCAAGTCGTTATCGTCGTTAATTACTTTGTCGCCAGCCTTTTTGCCAAAGTAGTGCGACACTTCGGGCATAACGTAGAATGCGCCTTCGGGTTTGCTGAGGCGAAGTCCAGGAATTTCGCTCATTAGCGAAATGATAAGGTCGCGACGACGTTCGAATGCTGCTCTCATTTCTTCCACGCAGTCTTGCGGTCCGGCAAAAGCGGCTTCGGCGGCCTTTTGTGCTATAGACGAGCACCCAGAGGTGTATTGGCCTTGCAGTTTGTTAACGGCTTTAGCCACCCAAGTAGGGCCAGCCAAGAAACCAATGCGCCAACCGGTCATGGCATAGGCCTTCGACACACCGTTGATGATGATGCAGCGTTCGCGCACATTTTCGAATTGTGCTATTGAGTTTACCTCGCCGGTGTAGTTGATATGCTCGTATATTTCGTCGGCAAGAATCATGATTTTAGGATACTTGGCAAGAACGTCGGCAATAGCGCGAAGTTCGTCTTTGGTGTATACTGCACCTGTGGGGTTAGAAGGCGAGCAAAGCATTACGAGCGAAGTGCGTTCGGTGATTGCTGCTTCTAATTGTTCGGGAGTGATTTTGAAGTTTTGCTCGTGTCCTGCAAACAATTCAACAGTAGACCCTTCGGCAAGTTTCACCATTTCCATATAACTTACCCATGCTGGTGTAGGGATGATGACTTCGTCGCCAGGGTTAACGAGGGCAAGAATTACATTGCAGAGTTCTTGTTTAGCCCCGTTGCCCACCACGATTTGCTCTGGAGTGTAGTCTAAACCGTTTTCGCGTTTTAGTTTATCGCAAATTGCTTTTCTTAACGACAGGTAACCAGGCACGGCAGTGTAGAACGAACAGTTGTCGTCGATTGCTTGTTTAGCAGCCTGCTTAATGTGCTCTGGAGTGAAAAAGTCGGGTTCGCCAACCGACATATTTATAACATCAACGCCTTGAGCCTTAAGTTCTTGGCTCTTTTGTGACATAACAAGGGTGGCCGATGCCGCCAATGATTTGATTCGTAATGATACGTCGTTCATCGTATAGTTGAGTTAATAGATTTTATATGATGCAAATATAAGCAGAATTGTTTGATATGGAGTTATAGGATGCCTATTTTTTTGCTGTGTAGAGAGGTGTTTTTTTGCAGTTGCTTTAATAAGCTTCAAATGTTGCTAATGTGGGAATGCGGATAAAAATAGATGCCATAATGAGCAAATAATGATTAATTTTTTGTTACTTTGTGATATACAAGTAATAAAACATCAACCTCTGCGAGCCAGAAGCAGAATTGGTGAAAAATATATAGAAGAAATATATATGCAAAAGATAGAAATGCAATGCGTGTTGCCGCAGGTGTTTGTCGGTCAGACGGGCAAGATGAGCGAAGTTTGGCAGCGCGATTTGGTTTTTGAAAAAGGTAAAACCTATCTCATCTCGGCAGAGAGTGGCACCGGCAAGTCATCGTTGTGCAGTTATCTGTATGGATATCGCAATGACTATGAAGGTCGCATAACATTCGACGGCGTAGATGTGTGCAGTTATGGCGTGGCCGAATGGTGCCGAGTTCGCAGCCGAGAGTTGGCATATTTGCCCCAAGAGTTGCGGTTGTTTCCAGAACTGACAGCACTTGAAAATGTGGAGTTGAAAAATCAAATAACCGGCTTTAAGACTCGTCAGGAGATTGAAACCATGTTTGAGATACTTGGCATCCCCGACAAGAAGGATAGCCTTGTGGCGCACTTGTCGATAGGTCAGCAGCAGCGTGTGGCCATAATTCGCACGTTGTGCCAGCCATGTCACTTTGTGATACTTGATGAGCCGGTTAGCCACCTTGATGAAAACAACAATGCCATAGTGGCTCATTTGGTTTCGAGCGAAGCCAAGAAGCAGGGCGCAGGAGTAATAGCCACCTCGGTGGGTAATAATGTTAAACTTGAAGTTGACAAAGAATTGAAGTTATGAAAGGACTAATGTGGAAATTGCTGCGTAAGCATGTTAGTGCTGTGCAACTTGTGGGTTTTGCGTTGGCTAATTTGGTTGGTTTGACAATAGTTATACTTGCCATACAGTTCTATCAAGACGTGCGACCGCTCTTTGCCGATGAGGAAAGTTTTGTGAAGCGCGACTATTTGGTGGTTTCGCGTAAGGTTACAGGCGCAGGCGCTCTATTTGGCGGCAAGTCGGATTTTAGTGCCGAAGCGATAGCCGATTTAGAAGGCCAACCGTGGGTGCGCAAGGTTGGCAAGTTTGTGACCTCCGATTATAGCGTTCGTGCGTCGGTGTCGTTGGGCTTGTCGGGTGCGGCAATGACTACGCAGTTGTTTTTCGAGTCGATTCCAACAGAGTTTATCGACGTTAACTCATCGGATTGGCGATTTGACCCACAAAACCCCGAGGTGCCAGTTATAGTGTCGAAAGACTATTTGGCATTATATAATTTCGGCTTTGCGGCCGCGCAAGGCATGCCCCAAATAAGCGAAGGCATGATTGAAATGATACCTTTGCAGTTTACGCTTAGGGGTAACGGCAAGGTAGATACCATAGAGGGCAAGATAGTGGGCTTTTCAAACCGGTTGAACACCATATTGGTGCCATATGAATTTATGGAGTGGAGCAATTCGCGTTACGGAAGCGGCAAGGCAGAGGACCCAAGCAGGCTTATAGTGGAAGTGAATTCGCCGGGCGACCTAAAGATAGGGCAATACATGGACGAGCATCGCTATGAGATAGCCGGCGATAAGGCAAATAGCGGCAAGGCGAATTATTTCTTGACCATAGTGGTGGGCATTGTGGCCATGGTGGGCGTGCTGATTAGTTTGCTGTCGTTTTTTGTTTTGATGCTGAGCATATATTTGTTGCTACAGAAAAACAACAAGAAGTTGCAAGACCTTTTGATGCTGGGCTATTTGCCGCAACAGGTGTCGGCGCCATACATCAGAATGGTGATGATTATAAACGACTCGGTGCTGATGTTGTCGATTGTGCTGATGTTGCTCGGAAGGGCAGTGTATTTGCCTATGCTTGAAGGCTTTGGCATAGAGGGCGCATCGGTGTTGCCGTCGGTGATAGTGGCAATAGTGATAATGGGATTAATCACCGTTGGCAATGTGATGGCCATACGCAATAAGGTTGACAACTTGTGGCGTCAGGAGAAGACTGCCTAAACCGGTGTAAAAAATAAAGGTGCTATTGCAGACATAGGAATAAATTTGTTATATTTGCCTATAATAAAAATAATGACTCATAACTGCGTTTTGCGTTAATAGGCAAAGCAGAAAGCAAAAACTAAAAACCAATAAAAATTCACTATAATGAACAAAGGCTCAATAAAGATAATGGCAAGCATGCTTATGATAAGCATGGCGTTATTTAGTTGTGTAAAAAAGTCGGGTAGTGCAATATCTGACAGCGATGGCGCTACAGGAAGCGACATAGGCAACTACGAAATCTACGAAGAGTTTAAGACAGGCTCATCGGCTTATTATTGCGAGGGAGACAGCACCTTTGGCGATTCGGTGAAGGTTTATACCACCGCATCCATATCGGTGCAGTGGCCACGCCGATTTGGCGATGCCGATGTTAGTGCATTGCAAGACACTATTTTGGCTCACACCTTTGAAACACCAAAAGCATCGGTCGACAGTTGTATAGTGGATTTCTTGTCACGCCCTTTAGGATATGGCGAGGGTGTGTTGGTTAAGGTTGATGAAGTGCCTTATCCCGATGAAAACAATCGAGTGTTGAGCACCAACATTTCGGTTAAGACCGTAGGCTTTTGCGAAAAGTATGTGGTGTTTAAGATTGAGCACGACGAATATGCCGGCGGCGCTCATCCTAACTACTTTGCAAGTTTTGTGAACTACGACCTTAAGAATAAGCGCGTGCTCACTTACGCAACATTGTTTAAGGAAAATTCAGAAGAAGGCTTGTTGCCAATATTGCAACAGGCAATGTTAGATAATTACTATTGTAAGACCGTAGAAGAACTTGAAGAGAAATCGGGTGTCTTTGCCGACGATTTGTTTGTGAGCCACGAAGTGTATTTGACAGGCGATGAAGTGGTTTTCTTCTATAATCCGTATGATATAGGCCCATGGGCAATAGGCACGGTAGAGGTTCCGGTTCCGGTGTCGATGTTAAGCGAGTATTTGTCGGAATATGGCAAGGCTCTATACGATTTGTGATAAAATGCTACAATTAAATAAGAAGTCGGCGTTAATGCGCCGACTCTTTTAACATAAGCCCATAGGGTAAAATGAGCAAATAAGAATAAAAACATAAACATAATACCATGCTACTGCTATGAGAATAAAATTAGCACTATTAATTGCACTTTTAGGCGTGTTGCCAATGTTTTCGCAACACCGCGCCGACCGAGTTTCGTTGACTAACGACAAATCGTTTTCGATGGTTGTGTTTGGCGACCCACAAGGATACACAAAATACGACATTAATCAGCCACTGTTTGAACTTTGCACAGTTTGGATATCAGATAACATCGAAAATCTAAACATAAAGGCGGTGTTGTTTACGGGCGATGTTGTGGAACAAAACGAAAACATAGTGCGCAACCGTAATATGCTCAACCAAACCAGCAAGGAAATGTGGGAATGGGTGTCGCATTGCTTTAAGCGCCTCGACAATAAAGTTCCGTATATAGTGGCAGCCGGTAACCACGAATATGGCTATGTGCGAGGAGATGAAAGTTTCACTAACTATGGCGACTACATCACCTATGAGCGCAATAGCACCAACGCGGCGCATTTGGTGGCAAACTTTCCAAACCGTGAGGGCGAAGTGACACTTGAAAACACAGCGTGGGAGTTTGTTGATGACAATTGGGGCAAAATTTTGGTTATTAATTCAGAATGGGCTCCATGCGATGCAGCATTGGAATGGGCCAGGAACTTGTGCAACAGCGAAAAATATAAAAATCATAAGGTGATATTCCTAACCCACTCGTTGCTCGAAAATCGCTCGGCCGCATATACCGACAATGAAGGCTACAAAATACAACCTCGCAATTATGGACGCGAAATATGGGAAAAACTGCTATATCCGTGTTCAAACATCCGTTTGGCTATATGCGGACACACCGGAGAGCCGTCGAAGACACCTGGCAGTGCCGAAGACCATGAGTTGAATAATGCATATCGTTGCGACAAGAATGTGGCAGGAAAGAGTGTGCATCAAATGATGTTCAACATACAATGTCTTGGCGGCGGCTGGGAAGGCAATGGTGGTGATGGCTGGCTGCGCTTGTTGGAATTTATGCCCGATGGCAAGACCATTAAGGCCACCACATATTCGCCATTGTTTGGCATCTCGCCTGTAACTAAGCATTTGGCTCGCCGCACCGACAAGTGTTGTGAGTTTGAAATGGTGATAGAGTGATGAAGTAATAGTTTTCAAAAAGAATCGTAAAACCGACCGAATATTTAGATGAAACACATAATGATGTTAGTCGCAACCCTATTGATGGCGACACTCCACACACATGCCCAGCAAACCGATGTAGAACCAGCCGACCCACATCCAGCGCCAGCAGAGGCGTGGCAAAATGTTGCTGAAACCCACTTGGGCTGGGGCGACATAGATGTTCGCTATCAGCGCAATGCCGTGCCACAATTGGCCAAGAAGCAGATGCTGTATGCTTGGCGAGGCGAGCGAGTGAATGCTCAGGCTGTGGTGGTTGCAACGAAAGCAATAAGTGAGTTGTCGTTTGAAGTTAGCGATTTGCGTAGCGGCAAGAATGTGATTCCGTCCGCTGCCGTGAAAAAATATTTTGTGCGCTATGTGTTGAGCGATTCATATCTTAATAAAGAAGGAAAGGAAGACCATGGCCGACACCTCACCGAGGCGTTTGATTCGTGCTTGGTGGCCGACCGTCTGCAAATGGCAAAATCGATGTCGGTGCCAGAAAACACTGTTCGCCCGCTGTGGATTGAAGTGAATGTTCCTCAAGATGCTCAGCCCGGTAAATATCGTGGCCAGTTGACGGCAACCTTAGACGGTGAGCAACTTTCGGTGCCAATAGAGTTAGAAGTTGGCAAGCGCACGTTGCCGTTGCCAGCCGATTGGAAATTTCATCTCGACCTATGGCAAAACCCTTATGCAGTGGCCTCATTTTATGATGTGCCATTGTGGAGCAAGAAGCACTTTGAACTGATGCGCCCTATAATGGTGGAGTTGGCCGAAGCCGGACAAAAAGTGATTACTTGCAGCATCATCACCCGCCCATGGAATGGCCAAACAGAATATGCATTCGAGAGCATGATTGGCAAAACCAAGCGAATTGACGGCTCATGGAAATATGACTATACGGTGTTTGATAAGTGGGTGGAATTTATGATGAGTTGTGGCATCGACAAGCAAATTGACTGCTACACCATAGTTCCATGGCATTTGTTGTTTGAATATTATGACGAAGGTGCAAACTTCTCACGCCAAGTGCATTTGCAGCCAGGATCGAAGGAATATGAGGAATATTTGCTTCCGTTCTTGAAGGATTTGGCTCGCCACCTGAAGCGTAAAGGATGGTTTGAAAAGACATGCATAGCAATGGACGAACGCCCAAAGGAATTGTTAGAACCGGCCTACGATGTGCTGTATAAGGCCGATGCAAACTATAGGGTGAAAGGCGCCATTGATTATTTTGGCCCCGAACAATCGAAGCGAATGTATGACATTAGTTTCATATATAAGCAGCCATTGTTGACGCCGGAGCAAATCGAACAGCATCACTCAAAGGGCCACTTGGTTACGTTCTACACATGTTGTTTCCCCGAACGCCCAAATACGTTCACATTCTCAAACCCAGCCGAATCGGCATTCTTGGGCTGGCACACAGCGGCAGCCGGTTATGACGGATTTTTGCGTTGGGCTTATAACAGTTGGGTGAAAAACCAACTTGTGGATTCGCGTTTCCGCACTTGGGCGGCAGGCGACTGCTTTATGGTGTATCCTGGCGGCAGCAGCATCAGAATGAAGCGACTTGTGGAAGGTATTCAAGACTTTGAAAAGATTAGAATCCTTCGCAGCGAGTTAACTGGCAAAAAATTAGACCAGTTGAATGCCGAAGTCGATAACTTTAAGATGGTGGTAGTGCCTAACGACCTCAATGTGGAACAGATGCTTGCCCAGGCTAAGGCCTTGCTCCGAAAATTGGAGAAATAGGGCGTGTGAAGGCTTAGATTGCTTTAAGAATTTGATGCTTTGAGGCTAATGTTGCCAACTGTCGGGGTGATGATGAGGCCCTGGTAGGGCAGCTGTGGGTATTCTCCCGCGCGGGGATGATAATATGCCATGAATAAACGATTCATGGCAAAATAAGATTTTAGAATAAAATTAAATGTTATAGAGAAATGAGCGGAAATGACATTTTTGAGTGGATAATATGTTTGGCCATAGGCGCAGCGTTATATTATGCAATGGAGTCGTGTGAAAAAAAGCAGCGCGAAGACCCAGAACCAGCAGAAACATCGCAAAACATAACCCAGAATGCATATGCATATACAGCACCTGCTTCGAAAAGTTCTGAAGAAGTTTTAGAATGGGAGCCTGTTGTTGAAGAGTCGACAAACGAAAGTTCGGAAGAAACTGAATATACATATTCTTATTCTTACTCGTCGTCGATAGGCGGAGGCCATGAAGATGAGCATGAATACGCTAATTATGAAGAAACCAATAGTTGTGTTGACGGAGAAGTGGTGTATGAAGGTTCGAGAGACTATTATATAGTGGAAACAGCGAGTGGATACACTATAATTGAAAGAAGTTTTGGCGGGTCGCTTTACGAAGGTGATATTGTTAGAGGTCCGTTGAATGGTTATGGCACTATTTACATCATTAAGCCGGGGTCGAAGACAGAAGTGAGGGTTTATGTAGAAGACTATATGCTCTCAAAGAGTAGGGCAATTGAATGGATGGGAAGTCATAGCCGTTTGAAATATAGCGACCAAGAAGAATATGACGCCAGAAATGATTGAAATGTAGAGGCTAAAATAGAATTTAAACTGCTGTGGCAGCAAATATCGATATTGTGAATGCAAAAAAAAGTCTTGGCAAATGTGCCAAGACTTTTTTGTATGATAAAAGGGAATCTCTCAATTATAGAGTACCTTGGTTAGCAGCTTCGATCATTTCTTCAGAAGCGTATAGGTAAACTTCCACACGGCGGTTTTGTTGCTTGCCAGCAGCAGTAGCGTTGTCAGCAACTGGGTTTGCTTCGCCAAGACCTTGAACAGTCTTGATTTGGTCGTTAGTAACGCCGATAGACTTAAGATACTTAGCCACAGCGTCAGCACGCTTTAGAGAAAGTTCTTCGTTCTTCTTAGCGCTTTGAGCAGGAGTGCAACCCTTCCAACCGTCGTTGTCGGTGTAACCTTGGATAGCCACGTCCATGTCGGCATTTTGAAGAAGTACGTTGTTAGCGAAATCGCTTAGAGAAGTCTTAGCAGCGCTTTGAAGAGTAGATTTGCCAGTAGCGAAAAGGATACCGCTGTCGAAAGTCACCTTAACTGCAGGAAGGCCGTTGATGTCGACAATTTGTTCAACCTTAGCATTTTCTATTGCTTCGGCTTCTTTCTTAGCCTTATCCATCTTCTTACCGATAAGTGCACCAGCAGTAGCACCAACAGCAGTACCAATAGCACCACCGATAGCCGCACCCTTACCCTTGCCAAGAAGAGCACCGATGCCAGCGCCAAGAGCAGCACCGCCGCCGCCACCAATTAACGCACCTTTACCTGTATTTGACATACCGCAAGCGCCTGTACCTAAAAGTAGAAGGCCGCTCAATACAAAACATAGAATCTTTTTCATAATAATTTTGAATTTTATTGTTATGCTTTAATTATTAATTTTATGCAAATATACAATTTTTTTCCAGTTATTGCTCGATATGGCAATAAATTGTTGAGATAAGGAAGCCATAGGTGACAAAATGCAAACTCGCATGCATCACAATGTTAAAGCGAGCCCTTGGTGGAAGGGAGTTGGAAAGCAAACACGTTGCGACTAATGGCGCATTTAATGGCCCGAGCGAGGGCTTTGAAAATGCCTTCAATCTTGTGGTGCTCGTTGTCGCCTTTGGCATTGATGTAAAGGTTCATTCCGGCGCTGTCGCTGAGGCTCTTGAAGAAATGCATAAACATTTCGGTGGGCATGTCGCCAATCTTTTCGCGCTTAAATTCGGCTTCCCACACCAGCCAACTTCGGCCACCAAAGTCGAGGGCCACAGTGCAAAGGCAGTCGTCCATCGGCAACACAAATCCGTAACGTTCAATTCCGCGCTTGTCGGCCAATGCTTTTCGAATAGCCTCGCCGAGTGCTATGGCAGTGTCTTCAATAGTGTGGTGCTCATCAACCCAGGTGTCGCCTTTCACGTTGATTGTTAGGTCGATGCCCGAGTGTCGGCCAATTTGGTTGAGCATATGGTCGAAGAAGCCTATGCCGGTGTTGATGTTGCACTTGCCGGTGCCGTCGAGGTTGAGGCTAATGAAAATGTCGGTTTCGCTTGTGGTGCGTTGAACCGATGCAGTGCGAAGTCCGGCTTTTAAGAAGTCGGCAATTTGTGCCCATCCGTTGGCTATGAGCACTGTGCACTGCTGCAAGCCGGCGTTGTCAATTTGCGTGCGTGCGGCATCTATGTCAGACGCTATTAAGATGCCTTTTGCTCCCAGGTTTTGAGCCAATTGAATGTCGGTAATGCGGTCGCCAATAACGAAACTGCCGGCGAGGTCATAGTTGCCGCTGGTGTATTTTCCAAGCAGAGCAGTGCCGGGTTTGCGTGTGGGCTTGTTTTCGTGAGGGAACGAGGTGTCGATGATTATGTCGTCGAAACAAATTCCTTCACCTTCAAGGGTGTTGAGGATTAAGTTGTGAGGGCCTGTGAAGGTGTGAGTAGGGAAACTGTCGGTGCCCAAACCGTCTTGATTAGTCACCATCACTAATTCGAAGTCCATGTTTTGGGCAATGAATCCTAAATTGCGCATCACTCCCGGCAAGAATTGCAGTTTCTCGAAGGAGTCGAGTTGGTAATCAACGGGAGGCTCCACCACAAGGGTCCCGTCGCGGTCGATAAATAGAACTTGTTTCTTATTTTCCATATTGTTTTAGGGCTTCGATGAGAGTGTTGTTTTCTTGTTCGGTTCCTACTGTTATTCGGAGGCAGTTGAGACACAACTCCACGTTGTGGCGGTTGCGAATTATTATGCCTTGACTGCGCAGATAGTTGTAGATGCTGCCTGCGTCGGTCACTTTAACGAGCACAAAGTTGGCATCGGTGGGATAGATGTGCACCGTTAGGGGCAGTTCGTTTAATTGGGTGATTAGTTTTTCGCGCGCATGTGTCAGCATTGTCACCCAATGAGTAACTTGTTGGTAGTTTTGTAGCAACTCAAGGGCGTATTGCTGCGTGAGTTGGTTCACGTTGTAGGGGTATTTCACCTTGTTGAAAATGCTTATTATTTCGGGCGAAGCAAATGCCATTCCCAAGCGCACGGCGGCGCTTCCCCAAGCCTTGGAGAATGTTTGCATCACAATAAGGTTGGGCAATGTGTTGATTTGCTTCAACATTGAAGGCTTGCTCGAAAAATCGATGTATGCTTCGTCGACCACAACGATGCCAATGAATTTGCTGCAAATTTCGATGATTGCTTCGGGCTCGAAAGCGTTGCCGGTGGGGTTGTTAGGCGAGCAAATCCAAATAACTCGAGTGTTGCTGTCGGTGGCATCAAGCAGTTTGTTTGCGCATAGCGAAAAGTCGTCGTCCAAAGGCACTTTGCGATATTCCACATCGTTAACATCGGCGCACACTTCATACATTCCGTAACTTGGAGCAATGGCCACCACATTGTCGACGCCCGGACGGCAAAACACACGATATGTTATGTCGATGCATTCGTCGCTGCCCACGCCTAAAAAAATGTTTTGGGTGTCTACGCCTTTGATTTCAGCAATAGCCTCTTTAACCTTGGTTTGAAGAGGGTCGGGATAGCGGTTAAAGGGCGCGTTAAGAGGGTTTTCGTTGGCGTCGAGCCACACCGAAGCCTTTCCGGTGAATTCGCTTCGTGCCGAACTGTAGGGCTTAAGGTTCCAAATGTTTTCCCTGACAATATCTTGTAGATTCATCTTATTGCAATCGATTTTTGAGAGTTTATTATTTAGCGCGTCTGACAGTCACAGCCAAACGGTGAGCCCAAAGGTCCTCGTTTTCGGCCATTAGTTCGATGGCGTCGCCAATAGAATCGAGTCCTTGCTTTGTGAGGCATTGGAAGGTGATTTTTTTTGTGAAACTGTCGATGTTGACACCGCTATATGCTTTAGCAAATCCGCTTGTTGGGAGAGTGTGGTTAGTGCCTGAAGCATAATCGCCAGCGCTTTCGGGCGAATAAGGCCCGATGAACACGCTTCCGGCATTTTCAACCATGTCGGCCAAATCGTGAGCGTCGACCGTGTTGATTATTAGGTGCTCGGGAGCATATTCGTTTGCAAACTGCATGATTTCGTCGTTGTCGCGAAGCACAATAATTCGGCTGTGGCTTAGCGATTTGCATATCATGTCCTGGCGAGGCAGGTTCTTTAGGCAATTGCCAATGGCGTTGGGCAGGCGTTCGGCCAGACTGATGCTTGTGGTAAGAAGAATGGATTGACTGTCGGGGCCGTGTTCGGCTTGCGAAAGGAAGTCGGAAGCCACAAACTCGGCGTTAGCATTATCGTCGGCAATAATCATCACTTCCGACGGCCCTGCAGGCATGTCGATGGCTGTGTCGTGGCGGCTGACTTGCATTTTGGCTTCCATCACATAACGGTTGCCCGGACCGAAAATCTTTGAAACCTTGGGCACGCTTTCGGTTCCGTAGGCCATGGCTGCCACGGCTTGTGCTCCGCCAACCTTAAAGATGTCGGTAACACCGGCCGAAATTGCCGCATAGATAATAGCGGGGTGCACTTTACCCTCTTTGTTAGGAGGGGTGCAAAGCACAATGTTGCGGCACTTGGCCAAACGAGCAGGAATGGCCAGCATGAGCACAGTGGAGAAAAGAGGGCTGTTGCCACCAGGCACATAAAGCCCTACGTTGGTTATAGGCACGGCACGTTGGGTGCAAGTTACGCCCGGAACAGTTTCCACTGTCACTGGTTGCGAGATTTGTGCTTTGTGAAATCGCTCAATGTTGTCGGCAGCAACTTTTATGGCCTCTTTGAGTTGTGGGCTAATGGCTTCTTGTGCTTCGGCAATTTCGTTTTCGCTCACTTTGAGGTCGTTGATTTGTACCCCGTCGAATAGTTGAGCATATTCACGAATGGCTTCGTCGCCTTGCTGACGGACATTGTTGATGATGTTGCTCACCGATAATTGCAACTGCTCGGTGCTTGCAATGGCGCGAGTCATGAGGGCTTGCCATTGTGAACGTTCGGGGTGTATGGATATGTTTAACAGATTTGTCATAATGAAAGTGAAAATGATTGGAAGATGAGATTAAAGCACCATTTTCTCGATGTCGAGCACTAAAATGCCTTCAGCGCCGGCAGCTTTAATTTTGCCGATAACTTCCCAAAAGTGCTTTTCGTTGACCACGGCGTGCACAGAGCACCAATTTTGATCGGCCAATGATAGGATGGTGGGACTTTTGATGCCCGGAAGCAGAGCCACAATGTCGTTGAGTTTTTCGCGAGGCACGTTCATAAGCACATATTTTTTGTTTTCGGCCGCTTTTACGGCTTCAATGCGGAAAAGCAACTCGTTGAGAATTTCTTGGTTTTCGTCGGAAAGTTTTTTGCAACCGCCAATCATCACGGCTTCAGAATTGAGCACAGTTTCAACTTCCACAAGGTTGTTGCTCACAAGAGTGCTGCCGCTCGAAACGATATCGAAAATGGCGTCGGCAATGCCTATGCCTGTAGCAATCTCTACCGAACCGCTAATGACGTGAATGTCGGCCGAAAGGTTGTTTTTTTCGAGAAATTCGGCCAAAATTTCTGGGTAACTTGTGGCAATCTTCTTGCCTTGAAACCAATTGATGCCTGAATATTCAGATGCTTTAGGAATGGCCAGCGAGAGGCGGCATTTGCTGAATCCTAAATTTCGAATGATGTTAACGTTTTTCTTCTTTTCGAGCACTTCGTTAAGCCCCACGATGCCGATGTCGGCAGTTCCGGATGCCACGCTGTCGGGGATGTCGTCGTCGCGAAGGAAAAGCAATTCCACAGGGAAATTGCGCGAAGGCACTAATAAGGTGCGTTTCACGGCCACCAACTTAATGCCGGCTTCTGAAAGGAGTTCCATGGTTTCGTCGTACAGACGGCCTTTTGATTGTACTGCTATGCGTAACATAAGGTTTAAATATTGGTTTTATGTTTATTATCAAAAAAAATCCGACATCCGGCTTTGGAGAGCGGGACATCGGCAAAATGTAAATTGTTGTATTAATGTTTAAATGCACACACACAAATCTTGCTCAGCACCCGCTAAAGGATTCTGTGATGATGATGAAGATGTGTGTGCAGTGTAAACATGTAATAAATGCATTAAATGGTTCTTAACTGATGACAAATTTATAACGTAAAGTTGAAAAAACAAAATATTTTTTAGAAAAAGGTTTAAAATGCTAACAATTTGTTGGAATTTGCGAGATGCGGTGTTTTAGGTGGAGGAAATAAAAAAAGTTCTGGGGAAATGGTGTAACCCCAGAACTGAATTATTGTAGAGTATTATTATATGGCTGGCATTAAGCCCCATTAGTTGCCATAAATCAATGTGGTGTAGTAGCGTCCGTTGCGGTAGAAGTATTCGAGAGTTACATAACCTTTTGAGTTTCCTCCAAACCAAACGGCTTGAATTCCTTCGCCAGTTTCTTGGTATGTCATAGGTTCGCCGTAAATGCTGCACAATTCTCTGTACACTCGGTTGAAGCGGCCAAGGTCGTCGTAACCGGTAGAGTAATGGAATTCGGCACCTGAAAGGGCGTTGCCGTGGCTGTAGTTAAGCATCACATCAGGCCAGAAGCAGCGAAGTTCTTCGATGTTGCGCAAATACACTATGCCATTGTGGTAGCCGTCTATTTCATATCCGCGGTCAAACAAGTAGTCGAGCGATGCGTAGTAGGCAGTACCGAAAGTTATGCCTAAAATGCTGCGAATGATAGGCGCTCTGTGCCAAGGGCGATAGCCGTGAATGATTACAGGTCGAGTGCGGTGGAAGTGATACACAGGACGGAAATGGCGGTGAGGAGGAGCCACTGGAGTGTGCCAAGAGTGAGGACGATGCTTGATAACGCCGTGGTGGTCGTGTGCCATGTGTCCGTTAGGACGGTGGTTGCCTATTTGGTAACTAGGACGATGTCCCTTGTTGTTGTGGTTGCCCACGTTGCCATGATTGCGGTCGTTGTGATTGCCTACATTTCCGTGGTTGCGTCCGCCGTTGCCAATTTGATAGCCAGGGCGGCTGTTGCTGCCGTGGTTACGGTCGTTGTGGTTGCCTACGTTGCTGTTATTGCGGTCGTTGTGGCTGCCTACGTTGCTGTTATTGCGGTCGTTGTGGTTGCCCACGTTGCCATGGTTACGGTCGTTATGATTTCCCGCGTTTACTGATTGCTTGCGAGTGTCGAAAGTGCGTTGCATTTGGTTGCCGCGAGTTTGCGATGCACGGTTTCTGATTTCTGTTCGGTTTACGGCAGAGTTGTCGGAACGAGAAGATGAAGAGTTGCGATTGATTTTTGGCCAATTGCTTGCTTCGCTTCTGTTGCTGCGTTGAGAAGCGCTTTCACGCTTTATTGTAGAAGCCGCGCGGCTGTTGCTTGAGCGTTGAACAGATTGTGAAGAGTTGCTGCGACTTTCGCGTTCAACGCGAGCGCGTCCACCTCGTTCGCCACGCGATTGTGCTATGGCTGAACCTGATAATGATGCCATGGCGGCAATTAGGAGGGAGGTGATAACTGTGTGTAGTGTAAATCTTCTCATAATGTATAATCTGTTTAAGTGTTGTAGTGTTTAAATGTTGCTTCTTGTAATTTAGACTTAAAAAATCGGGTATGGTTTAATGTACGAAACTTTAAACCGAAATTTTGAATAGTCGTTAAAAAAACAGCCCCGGCAGTTTTGCGACGGCCGGGACTGGTATTGATGTCTAACTATGTGCTACGCGTTGTTAGTAACTGTAGACGACAGTAGTGTAGTAGCGGTTACCGATGCGGTGATATTCAAGAGTGATAAATCCTCTGAAGTCGCTACCGTACCAAACGGCCTTGTTTGCGCCTTTGTATTTGATAGGTTGTCCGTAAATTTTGCGAAGTTTTTTGTAAATCTTGTTGTAACGAGAAGTAGAGTTGTAACTTGTAGAGTAGTGCAACTCGGTGCTCTTCAAGCAGTCGAATTGGTCGTAGCGAATTATTGCGTCAGGCCAGAAGAAACCAAGTTCGTTTACGTTTCTCAAGTACACTATGTCGTTGTAGTAACCGTCGATTTCATATCCGCGGTCAAACAAATGATTAAGCGATAGGTGAATGCTTGAACCGAAAGGCAGACCGAAGATGCCAGAAATTACAGGGCTGCTGGTTAGCGGACGATAAGAAGAAGGACGGTTAGGACTGAACACTTGATAGTCGGCAGGACGATAAGTTCGCTTTGGAGGCGCAACAGGAGTCTTCCAAGAAGAAGGCTTGCTGGTTATTGCGCCGTGGCCGAAGTTGTGATTGTCGTTAGGACGAGTGTTGCCAATGTGGTAACCGTTGCCCGAAACGCTTGGACGACCATTTTGTCCTACACGAAGATCGCTTGGCTTGGTGGTTGTGCTGGTCTTGTTGTTGCCTTTGTTGTTGTTCTTATTATTGTCCTTTTTGCTGTCGGCAGGACGCGATGTGCCATAGTTGTGGTTGCTATTCACGTTTGGCTTGCCTTCGCTTGGCCAATTGTTTGCACTGTAGTTGCCTGAGTTGTTGGTTACAGGGCGGTTGATGTTGCCCTTGTTGGCGTTGCTGCCTGGGCGTGTTGTGGTTGTGCCATTGTTGTTGGCAGCAGTGCCATTGTTGTTATCTTTTTTAGGTTCGCTCACGGTGCGACGGCCTCCGGTGTTGGTGGTTGTAGCGGTGCGAGTGTTGTTGTTGCGAGTATCGGCTGAAACAGATGAACTGACCGCTAACATTCCCATCATGAACAATGAACTTACGATGATGTTTTTTACTAAAGTTTTCATGATTTGTAATTTTTTTCGTCAGTTAATAATATGTTTTGTTTCTCTCTTTATTTCTATGACTCCTTGTCGGTAAAAAGGTTTAATTGCTGGAGGCAGAATTATAGTTTCTTTTTGAGTTTTCTTATTCTGTCGTATGATTGACGCAAACGGTAAGCAGGTATTTTTCCTTTTTTCACGGCGTCGACAATGATATCTACCATCTTAAAAGGACGGTCGGCTTCGAAACCGGTGGTTATGTTGTTGCCCATAACCAAAATGTCGGCTCCGGCATTGATAGCGAGCACCACAGCATCGGCAATGTTGTAGTTGTCGACAATTCCTTGCATATACATGTCGTCGGTTAGAATCACTCCGTTGAAGCCTAACTTTTCGCGCAGCAATCCGGTGAGTATTTTTTTCGACAGAGTGGCGGGATATTGCGGGTCGATGTTTCGGTTGAAAATGTGTGCTGTCATTACGGCGTCGAGTTGCTTGGCGGCTATTAGTTGCTTGTATGGGAAAAGTTCGTAATGTTGCCAAGAGGCGGTGACGTCGGTCAGCCCGTAGTGCGAATCGGCGGCGCTGCTGCCATGCCCAGGGAAGTGCTTCACGGCACAAGTCACATTCTTGCGGTGATGCGCTCTGATAAACCATTCGGCATTGTTGGCCACCACTGCAGAGTCGGCCGAGAATGCGCGGCCAAGTTTTCCGATAACCGGACATTGTGGGTCTACGTTAATGTCGATGTCGGGTGCAAGGTTCATGTTGATGCCCGCCCAAGCCAGTTCTTCGGCCATCATGGTTGCGTAGTGAGTGGTGGTGTCGCGGTTGTTGATGTTGCCGAGATATTCGTGGCTTTTGGTTGGCTTAAATCCGTATTGAGTTTTTAGTCGAGCCACTCTGCCACCTTCTTGGTCGAGTGCAATCAGCAGTTTGCCGTCGGAATAACTCTGAAGGTCATCGGTTAGTTTTTTCAGGCGTTGCGCCGAAGTTATGTTTCGTGAGCCGATTTTTCGCGAGCCGGTTAGGTCAACGTCGAAAAGAATGATGCCACCCACCTTCAAGTCGCGTATGTAGCGCACGGCGTCGCTTTCGGGCGTTATGCTGTCGGCCTTAAAGCCCACCATGAGCATTTCGGCTGCATAGCGTCGGAGTTGAGGCTCTGAATAGATGTGCTGGGCAAGTGTTGTGGCTACAGAAGCCGCCGCCAGCACCGAAAATAAAAGTATTCGTAGATGTGCCATTTCGATGGTTTTAGTGAGTGTATGCAAAGTTGCAAACACAAAATTAATAAATAAAAGCAAATGGTCTTCAGAATAGGTGTAAAAAGTGGCAGAATAATGTTGTATAATCGGTGCGTTTTTATGCAGGTCGAAACAAGCAGAAAAGGAGAAAAAATATCAGATGTAGTCGATAATGTAACGAAAAGACCAAAAAATGCGACCAAAAGAATTTATTTTGTTGGGCTTCAAAACGGGTGAAAAGGGATAAAAAAGCGAAAAAACATTGCACAAATGGCATTTTTTGTGCAAAAAAGGTTGATTTGGTCATTAAAATTTTTATATGTGAATAATAATTCGTTACTTTGTAGCCTGATAAATAAAGAAAGAAAATAACAAACAATTTTTATAACTATTTAAAATTAAGAATTATGTCTGAAATTGCAGAAAGAGTAACAGCTATCATCGTAGATAAGCTTGGCGTAAACGAAGCAGAAGTAAAACCAGAAGCAGCATTCACAACTGATCTTGGTGCAGATTCTCTTGATACTGTAGAACTTATCATGGAATTTGAAAAGGAATTTGGTATTTCAATTCCAGACGAAAAGGCTGAATCTATTCAAACAGTAGGTGACGCAATCGCTTATATTGAAGAAAATAAGTAAGACAAACTTTCTTTAATTTCCACTAACTAAATCTTTATGGAATTAAAAAGAGTAGTGGTAACAGGTCTTGGTGCAATTACTCCTATAGGCAACGATGTGGCCGAAACATGGTCGAATGCGTTGGCAGGAGTAAGTGGGGCAGGACCTATTACTCGTTTTGATGCAACCCTATTCAAGACACAATTTGGATGTGAGGTAAAGAATTTTAATGGCACCGACCATTTCGACCGCCGTTCGATTCGCACCTTAGATTTGTATGCACAGTTTGCCTTGGTATCGGCAGCGCAAGCAGTTAGCGACGCAGCGCTGGATGCAGAAGGCATCGACAAGACTCGAGTTGGTGTTGTGTTCTGTGCCGGAATCGGAGGTTTGCACACATTCGAAGAAGAAGCAGGCTTTTATGCAACCCATAAGGAAATGGGTCCAAAATACAATCCATTCTTCATTCCAAAGATGATTGCTGACATTGCAGCAGGTCACATCTCAATGAAGTATAGTTTCCATGGACCAAACTTTGGTGTTGTATCGGCATGTGCATCGTCGACAAATGGCTTGATTGATGCATTCAACCTAATTCGTTTGGGTCAAGCTGACGCAATCGTAGCCGGTGGTGCAGAAGCAGCAATCTATCCAGCAGGTGTAGGCGGCTTTAACTCAATGCACGCATTGTCGACTCGCAATGACGAACCAACCAAAGCATCACGTCCATTCAGCGGCTCACGCGATGGTTTTGTGATGGGCGAAGGTGCTGCTACATTGATTCTTGAAGAATACGAACACGCAAAGGCTCGCGGAGCAAAGATATATGCCGAAGTAATAGGCGGTGGTATGAGTGCAGATGCTTATCACATCACAGCAACACACCCTGACGGACTTGGCGCACGCTTGGTAATGGAAAATGCATTGCGCGATGCAGGCATTAAGCCAGAAGATGTGGATTATATCAATGCACACGGTACATCAACTCCAGTGGGCGACGTATCGGAAGTGAAGGCCATCAAGGAAGTATTCGGAGACCATGTGTACAACCTAAATGTAAGTTCAACCAAGTCGATGACTGGTCACTTGCTTGGTGCTACAGGTGCACTTGAAGCCATGTTCTGTGTTAAGTCGGTTGAAGAAGACATTGTTCCTCCAACAATCAACCACGTTGAAGGCGACAACGACGAAAACATTGACTATAACATCAACTTTACATTCAACAAGGCAGAAAAGCGCACAGTGAACATTGCACTATCAAACACATTTGGTTTTGGTGGTCACAATGCTTGTATCGTGGTAAAGAAGTTCAAAGAATAAAATTTAGCATCCGTGCTTAAGAATATTCTAACAGTAATAAAGCTCCCTTTCTTAAAGGAAAAGGAGCTTTATGTTTTCTGTCGCAACCTGTTGGGGTTTTATCCGGGCAACATAGAGTTATATCGCATAGCATTTTTGCACCGGTCGATGTCGCAAAAGTCGCGCACCGGCAAGGGTTGGCTCAATAATGAACGTTTGGAATTTTTGGGCGACTCGGTGCTAGACAGCATAGTGGCCGATGTGCTCTATAAGGAATTTCCAAAGCGCAGAGAGGGCTTTTTGACATCCACACGTTCGAAAATCGTGCAGCGCGAAAGTCTGAATCGCGTGGGCGAGCAAATGGGATTGCCCAAGGTGGTGCAGTGGTCGCACAAGTCGCAAAGCCACAATAGTTACATATTTGGCAATGCTGTGGAGGCCTTGGTTGGTGCCGTGTATCTCGACCGCGGTTACGACCGATGCTTTAAGTTTGTGAAGGAACGCATATTGGACGCCTATTTTGACCTCCGTAGCGTGGCCAAGACAGAAATCAACTTTAAGTCGCATCTCATTGAATGGTGCCAAAAATATCGCATCAAGGTGGAATATGTAACCTCGGATGCGGAATATGATGAAAACAACAACCCGATTTTTCACACTGTAGTGAAGTTAAGCGATATTGAAGTGGGTAAGGGCACGGGCTACTCAAAGAAGGAGTCGCACCAGCACGCATCGCAAGAGGCTCTTAACCACATCAATGGCTCGCAGGAGTTTAGAGAAATGATACTTGCCACAGTGGGCGAAGACGGCAACAACGATTATCAGCGCGAAGAAATCGACAAAGAGAGCGTTGTGGAAGCCGCTGAGGCGCTGGCCATAGCGCAACTCGAAAAAGAGGCTGCCGAAGAGCAAGGTGAAGCCCAGAGTTGAGTGCCATGTGTGCCCCTCGAGGCGGTGTGAGAGTGGCCGTGAAGAGCGTAGGTAGTGCCGAAACCAACCTTACTACTGCTTAACACGGGCCGATGATGCTTGCCAGGACTCGAAAAATCACAAAACTACTATGATATAAAGCATCTTGCGCACAATAAAGCAAGATGCTTTTTCGTTTTAGTTATTGAGTAAATAGCGAATAAGTTGAAATAAAACAAAAGAAAATTCTTTAGTGATGAAGATTCACTGCAAAATATTAATGGTGTTGATAGGAGCAGCAGTTATGTTGTTGAGCGGATGTCGCGGCGCAAAGTTGTCGACAGCCGACGAGCAATATGCCCGCGGAGAATATCACACGGCCATGAAGACCTATAAAAAGGTGTATAACAAACTAAAGAAGAAAGAAGAACGCCCATTGCGAGGCCAAGTAGCCTTTAAGTTGGGCGAATGTTATCGCCACATGAACATGGCTGGCAATGCATCGGGCGCATATCGTAATGCACTGCGCTACAACTATCCCGACAGCATGGCCTATCTGCACTTGGCACGAAGCCTCCACATGGAAGGAAAATATAAGGATGCGATAGCCAACTATGAGGCATTTTTGGAGAAAGTTCCAAATAGCGTGTTGGCCCGCGACGGCTTGCGCGGTAGCCAAACTGCATCGAAAATCAAGGAAAATGCCACACGATATAAAGTGGCTGCGGCAAAGTTGTTTAATTCGCGCCGTGCCGATTTCTGTCCGATGTATTTAGACTCTGCCCTCGACCAATTGTATTTTACATCGTCGAATGAAAAGGCCAGTGGCACAGCAAAGAGCGAAATCACAGGTATGAAAAACTGCGACGTGTTTGTGGCCAAGAAAGACGAAAAAGGAGTTTGGCAACGCCCCGAACCTGTGGAGGGCGGATTGAATAGCGAATTTGACGAAGGTATCACCTCATTTTCGCCCACGGGCACCACTATGTATATAGCCCGCGCCCGCCGAGAACAGAGTTCAAGCACATCGGTTGAAATATACACTTCGCAGCGTTCAGAAGCCCAGTGGAGCGAGCCAGTGAAACTTGAGATAACTGCCGACACCATCTCGGCCTATGGCGACCCAGCCGTGTCGCCCGACGGCAAGTGGCTGTATTTTACCAGCGACATGCCAGGCGGACAAGGCGGCAAGGACTTGTGGCGTATCAATCTTGATGAGCGGGTGGGCACGCTTGAAAACCTTGGTGATGTGATAAACACCGCCGGCAATGAGCGTTTTGCCTATGTGCGCAGCGACAGTGTGCTCTATTTTGCCAGCGACGGCCATGCCGGACTGGGCGGATTAGATATCTTTAAAGCCACACGAACCCCTTTGGGCGGATGGAATGTGGAAAATATGGGTTGGCCAATGAACTCGTCGTACGACGACTTTGGGATAACATTCGGCGAAGGCGAATCGGGATTCTTCAGTTCAAACCGCGGCGATGCCCGAGGTTATGACCACATATATAGTTTCGTGAAACCCGACCTGAAGATTACCATATCGGGCTATGTTCTTGACCGCGACGAGGAGCCAGTGCCTAATGCCGTTATACGCATAGTGGGCAACGACGGCAGCAATCAGAAAGCCATAGGTCGCAACGACGGCACATTTGAGTTTAACTTGCAGCGCGGGGTGAAATATGTGATGATGGCCGGCGCCGAAGGCTATATGAACGGCAAGCAAGAGTTTGAGAGCGATGCTGCCGAAGAAGATGCCGAATATGCCGTTGACTTTATCTTGGCGGCAATGACAAAGCCTCAGGTTATTGAAAACATATTCTACGATTTCGACAAAGCCACTTTGCGTCCCGAATCGATGGCCGCCCTCGACACTATGGTGACAATAATGAAGGATAACCCAAAGATAGTGATAGAGATGGCTTCACACACCGACCGCTGGGGCCGCGACGAATATAACGCCAAATTGAGCGAACGCCGTGCACAGTCGGTGGTCGATTATCTGATAGCCGCGGGAGTGGCAAGCGAGCGCTTGCGCCCGATGGGATATGGCGAAACACGTCCGAAAACCGTCACCAAGCGAATTGCTCGCCTTTATCCGCAGTTTAAGGAAGGAGAAGTGCTCACCGAAGAGTTTATCGAAAAACTCTCCGAGGCCGACCAGGAAGCCGCCGACCAGATTAACCGCCGCACCGAATTCCAAGTGATTTCGCAGATGCAGTAGAAGCAATTACGGGTTACAAAATAACGAAAACAACTTGCCACGCAAAGACGATGACTCAATGCATGGCAAGTTGTTGTTTTTATAATGGGTATAGTCCATTAATCGGGTGGAAGGGGAGTGTTGTTCGGATGAGAGGAATGGCGTTTTTTTGTGGTGGGCAAATGGCGTGATTGGGCAAGATGTGTGTGGAAATTTTGTATCTTTGCGATAAAGCAGAACTTATACTTTTAATACCGATGAAATTGAGAAAAGGATTAAGTGCAGCGGCAATGCTGTCGGTTTTTGCGTCGGCGGCGCAAGTGCACGACCATAGGCCCAATATATTGCTCTTTATGGTAGACGACATGGGATGGCAAGACTCGTCGGTGCCCTTTTATGAGCGTAGAACGCAGTATAACGACCGTTACCACACACCCAACATGGAGCGTTTGGCGGCAATGGGTGTAAAGTTTAGTGAAGCCTATGCCTCGAGTGTAAGTTCGCCTTCGCGTTGCAGTTTGCTGACTGGAGCAAACGCTGCGCGCCACAGAGTGACTAACTGGACCCACAAAAAAGACCTGTCGACCGATGAAAAGCATTCTACCCTTATCATGCCCGAATGGAATGTTAACGGCATACAACCCGAGCCAGGCGTGGCGAGGAGTTTTGCGGCCACTTCATTTGTACAGATTTTGCAAGAGCACGGATATGCCACAATACACTGCGGCAAGGCACATTTTGGCGCTACCGACACCCCGTCGGCCAATCCGTTGAATTATGGTTTTGATGTGAACATAGCGGGGCATGCTGCGGGCGGATTGGCGTCGTATCTCGGCACAGAGCGTTTTGGTCATGGCGAGAACGGCGAGCCGGTGAGCGGTTTTGCTGTTCCGGGAATGGAGAATTATTGGGATAAAGACATCTATCTCACCGAAGCCCTCACACAAGAGGCGATAAAAGCCCTCGATAAAACACTTGAAGGCAACAAGCCGTTTTTCTTATATATGTCGCACTATGCAGTGCATGTGCCCCTGCAGGCCGATGGCCGATTTGTGGAAAAATATTTGCAGCGCGGTTTGCCGGCAGCCGAGGCGGCCTATGCCTCGATGGTGGAGGGCATGGATAAGAGTCTGGGCGACTTGATGGCGTTTCTCGAAGAGAAGGATGAACTGAGCAATACGATAATTATATTTATGTCGGACAACGGAGGATATTCGCTCCATGGTCGGACACCGCCGTTGCACATGCACAACAGGCCGCTGCGCTCGGGCAAGGGGTCGGCCTACGAAGGTGGAATAAGAGAGCCCATGATAGTGTATTGGAACGGTGTTGCTACTCCTAACAGCATAATCGACGATTATGTAATAATAGAAGACTTTTTCCCCTCGATTTTGGAAATGGCTCAAATAACCCACTATGCAACGCAACAGGTGACCGATGGGCAGAGTTTTGTGCCATTGCTGAAGGGCAAGAGTGGGCCGGGCGCTGAAAGGTCGTTGGTGTGGAATATGCCGAACAATTGGATTCCAGGCGATAACCGGCAGCATGGCATAGGGCCTACGTGCACCATTCGCAAGGGTGATTATAAACTGATATATTGGTATGAGGATGGCAAGAAGGAGTTGTATAACCTGCGCACCGACATGGGCGAGAGAGTGAATCTTGCCGACCGCTTGCCGAGCATCACCCAGGCAATGAGCAAGGAATTGGGAAAGACCTTGCGAAAGATGGGAGCCCAACGCCCGTCGTATGCAGCCAATGGCGAGGCCTGTGCTTGGCCCGATGGCAAGAAGTGACAAACGATATTCATAAAAAAACAGCCACAGGGCAAAAGACCTGTGGCTGTAGTGTGAAAAAATAGTATGATGGTTTTGTTAGAAACCGAAATATTGCTTGGCGTTGTGGTAGCAAATGTTGCGAATCATTTGTTCAACGAACGGCAATTCTTGAGTTGGGATTAGTCCGTTTTCGATGTCGTTGCCAATTATGTTGCAAAGCAGACGTCGGAAGTATTCGTGTCGAGGATAGGACACGAACGAGCGGCTGTCGGTGAGCATTCCCACGAAACGAGAAAGTAGCCCTTGTCGCGACAAAGCGTCGATTTGGTTTCGCATACCGTCGATTTGGTCGTTAAACCACCACCCAGAGCCAAACTGCATCTTGCCGGGCACCGTGCCGTCTTGAAAGTTGCCAATCATGGCAGCAATCACTTCGTTTTCGCCCGGATTGATGTTATATAGAATAGTTTTCGCCAAAAGGTTGTCGGCATCGAGAGCGTTGAGGAAACGCGCTAAAGCGCTGGCCGAAGTGAAATCGCCAATAGTGTCAAAGCCCGAGTCGGGGCCGAGCGCCGCAAACTGACGGCTGTTGGTGTTGCGAAGTGGACCAAAGTGGAATTGTTGCACCCAGCCTTTTCGAGCATTCATTCTCGCAAAATCGAGAAGTAGGGCAGTTTGCAGTTTTTCGATTTCTTCGGCATTGAGGTTTTCGCCGTTGCGCACCTTTAGGAATAGAGTTTGAGCGTCGACTTTATAGCATTCTTTGAACGGGAATTTTGTCACCCCGTGGTCGGCCACCGAGCACCCGTTTTGAGCGAAGAAGTCGTGACGAACTTCGAGGGCCTTAATAAGGTCGTCGTAAGATTCGATGGCAATTCCGCTCACAGCCTCAAGAGCATTGAGATATCGGCTGTATTCGGCGGGATTGTCGACAGCCATAGCCTTGTCGGGTCTCCAAGCCGGCAACACCTTAATCTCAAAACCGCTTTCTTTGATTTGACGGTGATATTCGAGCGAATCGATAGGGTCGTCGGTAGTGCACACCACTTCCACATTGTAACGTCGCATAAGGTTTCGCGCGCTGTATTCAGGAGTTGCGAGCAATTGGTTGCAACGCTCGAATATGCTTCGAGCCGATTGAGCGTTAAGCAATTCGTTGATTCCGAAGGCTGTTTTCAGTTCGAGATGAGTCCAGTGGTAAAGCGGATTGCGCAAAGTGTAAGGCAAAGTTTGCGCCCATTTTTCAAACTTTTCCCAGTCGGGAGCATCGCCAGTAATGAAATGTTCGCTAACCCCGTTGGCTCTCAAAGCCCTCCACTTATAGTGGTCGCCTCCGAGCCAGAGTTCGGTAATCGACTTAAACTGATGGTCGTCGGCAATCATTTTAGGCGACAAGTGGCAGTGGTAGTCGATTATGGGCATTTGGGCAGCATGATTGTGATAAAGGTGCTGCGCCATGGGAGTTGAGAGCAAAAAATTATCGTGGATGAATGGTTGCATAAGAAATGAAAGTTATTTAGATGATAAAAACCGAAGCGTTAGGCTTTAACGCCCTTGTAACGAGGTACTAACACTTTAAGCAGAGTCCAACCTAAAAGATAAGCCACGGCGCACATGCAGAACACCACGAAGTATCCGGCCGGTTTGCCTTCGAAGCCAAACAGTTGAAGGTTGGTTTGTTCGGCATAGTCGAACATGCGTCCCGAAGCAGCGTTGTAGATAGCGCCGCTAATGCCACCCGCCAAACCGTTGATTCCTGTTATGGTGGCAACTACATTTTTAGGGAATAGGTCGCTTGCCACCGAGAACAGGTTGGCCGACCAACTTTGGTGAGCCGCACCAGCCAAACCGATGATAATAATAGGCCACCAGTAAGAATATTGGCCGAGGTGCTGGGCAAAAAGAGTTAGCAGCGGAATCAAAGCAAAAATAAACATTGCCTTTAGTCGAGCGTCGTAGGAGTTAAGTCCGGTGCGATTGATGATGATAGTAGGCAATTTTCCGCCGTAGAGCGAAAGTAGAGTTATGGCATAAAGCACAAAAATCAGCATCATTGCAGTAGGGTCGCTCGACGTCATGTTAAACACGTCGGAGATGTAGGCAGGAGTCCAGAAAAGGAAGAACCACCACACGCCGTCGGTAACCAGTTTGGCAAGGAAAATGCCCCAAGTTTGAGGATATCGAATGATTTTAGAGAACGGAATCTTTTTAGAGTCCTTTTGTTCCTGTTCTTCTTTTTCGGCGGTAACGCTATCGTGGTTAATGTAATCGATTTCGGCTTGGTTAACGTAAGGGCTGTCCTTAGGGCTGCGATAAAGCCAAATCCAGAAACCCATCCAAATGTATCCAAGAGCACCGATGATGATAAATGCCATTTCCCAACCGTTGCCCCAACCAATATTTTTAAAGTATTGAGCAATTAAAGGGATGCTAAGCGGAGCCACCAAAGCACCAACAGTGGAGCCAGCGTTGAAGATAGAAGTGGCGAACGCACGGTCTTTTCGAGGGAAATACTCGGCAGTTACCTTAATGGCCGAAGGGAAGTTTCCGCCTTCGCCGAGTCCGAGCACAATGCGAGCCCCTATAAAGAAGTAAACACTAATCATTGCAATGGCGCTTGCAGTGGTAGCAGTAGCGTTTAGCATGGCTTCGGTGCCGTGCAAGTCGAGCGCCAATTGAGTGGCAATTCCGCAAAACGCATGAAGGCAAGCCCCGGTAGACCATATTCCAATCGACCAAAGGTAGCCCTTGCGAGTGCCTATCCAGTCGATGAAACGACCAGAAAGCAGGTTAGAAATGGCATAGACGATTGAGAATGTGGCACCGATGTAGCCATACATGGTGTCGGTCCAATAGAATTGAGGTGCTATGAAGTCTTTCCATGTTAGCGAAAGCACTTGTCGGTCGAGGTAGTTAACGGTGGTTGCGAAGAATAGAAGAGCGCATATCGACCAACGGAATTTTGTCATTTTTTGCATATGTCCTTAATTATAAGAAGAGATTCGTTACACTTGTTGGTTATGTATTGCCAGTCGGCATTTGCAATTCGGTCTTTAGGGAAAAGGTTGCTACCCATTCCTACGCAAAACGCACCTGCTTTAAACCATGCTTCGAGGTTTTCGCGTTCGGGAGTTACGCCGCCGGTCACCATCACTTTAGTCCAAGGCATAGGAGCCATGATTCCTTTCACGAATTTAGGCGTGTAGACATCGCCCGGGAACACTTTAGTGAGTTCGCATCCCACTTGTTGGGCGTTACCGATTTCAGAGGCCGAGCCGCAGCCGGGGCAGTATGGCACTTGTCGGCGATTGCACACGGTAGCAATGTCGGGGTTGAAAAGCGGCCCCACCACAAAGCAAGCACCTAATTGCAAATAAAGAGCCGCCGTTGGAGCGTCTACAATGCTGCCCACGCCAATGGCCAAATCGGGGCAATTGGTGTTGGCAAACTTAACGCACTCAGCAAACACTTCGTGAGCAAAGTCGCCGCGATTAGTGAATTCAAAAACTCTCACGCCGCCGTCGTAGCATGCTTTGATGACATTTTTAGCCACTTCGGCATCGCTGTGATAAAACACAGGCACCATGCCAGTTTGGGCTATCTTGGCCATAACGGTCATTTTGTCGAATTTAGCCATGTTGCTAATAGTATAGAATGAAAAATAATTTTTTTTGAAAAATGCTATTTGGTATTAACGTTGAATTCTGCCGTTTGCATTTCCGGCAGCCAAAGCGTTTACTTCGTTGGCCGAAACCATGTTGAAATCGCCGTTAATGGTGTGTTTAAGTGCTGAAGCCGCCACGGCAAATTCTAAGGCATCGCCTTGCGACATGTTTGATAGCAGTCCGTGAATCAGACCTCCAGAAAAACTGTCGCCACCGCCTACGCGGTCAATGATAGGCAAGATGTCGTAGTGCTTCGACACGTAGAATTCGTTGCCGTCGTAAATCATTGCTTTCCATCCATTGTGCGAAGCGCTTAATGACTCGCGCAAGGTGGAAACCACATATTTAAACCCAAATTCCTGAGCCATCTGCTTGAATATGTTTTTGTAGCCTTCGGCACTGGTGTTGCCTGCTTCAATGTCGGCATCGGGCTTAAAACCGAGGCATAACTGCGCATCTTCTTCGTTGCCGATGCACACGTCGACGTATTGCATGAGGGGACGCATCACACTTTGAGCCTTTTCGGTGGTCCAAAGTTTTTTTCTGAAGTTGAGGTCGACCGACACCGTTACGCCGTGTTTTTTTGCGGCAATGCAAGCCAAACGAGTTATTTCGGCCGCGCGGTCGGAGATGGCAGGCGTGATGCCCGACCAGTGAAACCAATCGGCGTTGCACATAATTTCGTCGAAGTTGAAATCTTCAGGCAGCGCCTCGCTGATAGCCGAGCCGGCACGGTCGTAGATAACCTTCGAAGGTCGCATGCTGGCACCAGTTTCGGCAAAATAGATGCCTACTCGGTTTCCTCCACGAGCCACAAAACGCGTGTCAACGCCAAATCGGCGCAGTGCGTTGATGGCGCTTTGTCCGATTTCGTGATTAGGCAGTTTGCTCACAAAGAATGCATTGTGCCCATAATTGGCGCAACTGACAGCCACATTTGCTTCGCCGCCGCCATATATCACATCGAAGCGGTCGGCTTGCACGAAACGCATATTTTGTCCCGAAGGAGATAGGCGGAGCATGATTTCGCCTAAAGTTACTATATTAGCCATTATAGAAAAATGTTGTGGATTTTTTTTAAATGTGTGTGAATTATTTGTTGTTTTGGCTCAAGGCTATGCCGAGTTCGAGACCTCTGAGTTCGGCCAACCCTCTTAAACGGCCAATGCAAGAATATCCGGGATTGGTTTGCTTTTTCAGGTCGTCGCACATTTGGTGACCGTGGTCGGGGCGAAGCGCAATCGACACACCGCGTTGCTGCTGAATGTCGAAGAATGCCTTCATGACTTGCCACATAGGCACGTCGCCTTCGAGATGGTTGGCTTCGTGGAAGTTTCCCTCGGCGTCGCGTTGCGTGCTACGAAGGTGCACAAAGTTTATTCGGTCGCCAAACCGGCGCATCATGTCGGGCAAATCGTTTTCGGCACTCACACCGAGCGAGCCGGTGCACAGGCAAAGCCCGTTGCTAGGGTTAGGCACGGCGTCGATTATTGCTTGAAAGTCGGCAGCGGTGCTCATGATGCGAGGCAATCCTAAAATGGGATAAGGAGGGTCGTCGGGGTGGATTACCAGTTTTATGCCTTCGTTGTCGGCCACAGGGCAAATGTGACGAAGGAAATCGATGAGGTTGCTGCGTAGTTGGTCGGCCGAGATGTTTTTGTAGCGGTCGAGTTCGTTTTGGAATTGGTTGAGCGTGAAACTTTCTTCCGAGCCAGGCAAACCGGCAATAATGTTGCGAACCAACGTGTTTTTTTCGTCGTCGGACATTGATTGAAATCTTGCTTTGGCTTTTTCGATTTCAGAATCAGAGTATTCGGCTTCGGCGCCTGGACGCTTAAGAAGGAATAGGTCGAAAGCCACGAAAGCAGCGCGTTCAAATCGAAGGGCACGGCTACCGTCGGGCATCTCGTAACTGAGGTCGGTACGAGTCCAGTCGAGCACAGGCATAAAGTTGTAGGTTATAACCTTAATGCCGCATTTGCTTAGGTTGATAAGGCTTTGCTTATAGTTTTCGATATAGGTTAGGTAGTTTCCGGTTTGGGTTTTGATGTGTTCGTGCACTGGCACACTTTCTACCACCGACCAAGTGAGTCCGGCCTGTTCGATTAAGGCTTTACGCTTAAGAATTTCGTCAACAGTCCACACTTCGCCGTTAGGTATGTGGTGCAAAGCATGAACCACACCAGTAGCACCGGCTTGCTTAATGTCTTGCAAACTTACAGGGTCGTTAGGTCCGTACCAACGCCAAGTTTTTTCACAAAGTATCATAATAATTATGCTCTAATCGATTTTATATTGAGAATGCGTTGAAACCGCCGTCAACAATTATTTCAGTTCCGGTTACAAACGAAGAAGCATCGCTGATTAGGTAATGCACAGCGCCAAATAGTTCGTGCGGTTCGGCAAAACGTCCCGCAGGAGTGTGAGCGATAATGGTTTTCGCGCGGTCGGAGTAAGAGCCGTCGGGGTTAGTGAGCAGCGCACGGTTTTGGTCGGTGAGCAAGAATCCGGGCGTTAGGGCATTCACGCGAATGTTAGGGCTGAATTTTGATGCTAATTCGGTGGCCATGTATTGAGTGTAGTTGGCTACGGCCGATTTTGCTGCTCCGTAACCAAACACGCGTGTTAGCGGACGCAGAGCCGATTCGGAAGAGAAATTCAGGATTACGCCTTTGCCGTTTTTAGCCATTACTTCAACAAATACTTGAGTTGGAAGAATAGTTCCGAAAAGGTTGAGTTCAACCACTTTTCTCACAGCGTCAACATCGAGGTCGAAGAATGTTTTATCGGGGGCGATTGTGGCTCCGGGCATGTTGCCACCGGCAGCGTTGATGAGGACATCGATTGTTCCGTAGGTGTTGACGATAGTTTCGCGGCACTTTATGAGTGCTTCTTTGTCGAGAACATCGGCTTGCAAAAATTGAGCCTTTCCAATTTTGCATAATTCGTTAGCCAAAGCGTTGCCTTTCTCAGCCGAGCGGCCAACGATGATTACTGTGGCGCCTTGTTCAACAAGATATTGTGCTATGTTGCGGCCCAAAATTCCGTAACCGCCGGTGATGATGATAACTCTATCTTTGATGTCAAAAAGGTTTGTCATAAGAATAGGTTTTTGGGTATGAGAGAATACTTATCTAATTCATAAAATAATGATATGCCGCGCTTTTTGCGCAAAAAAACATATGCCATTGGCAAGGCGCAAGGCATTATACAAAGGTATAAAAAATAAATAATTATAGGCTTAAATAGTGAACATAATTTTGAGATGAAAATAAAGTGCAGCAGAAGGAGGGTAAATGGTTGAAAAGTGTGCTATATTTGTAAAGAATAAAAGATAAGAATTATGAAGAACAAAATATTACTATTTATATTTTTGGCAACCTTTGCGGTGCTGCATGTGAAAGGCTCAAACCGATGGGACATTTCGGGGCATCACTCGGTGCAGTGGAACGACTTGCGCGGCGGCATTCCGCACCACGACCATGTGGAAATGAGTGGTGAAAAGGTGTCGGTGGTGTATTATTGGGGCGTGGATGCGCAAAAGCAATTTGCATTGCGCAGGACGGTGATTTGGCCCATGCTTCGCACTGTGCCTAACGACACGCACGCCAGCCTGACAAGAAGTTATGATGTGGATTTCTTGAAGGGAATGACGCTCAACGGTCGCCTAATAGAGGGCGAGGAAGTGAAGAGTGTGGCAATAGACGGCAGGCTGGTGGTGAAATCGGAATTAAGGGCACGCAACGTGAAGTTGGGCGTTACCCGAATTTTGTTTCCGAGCACTAAAGAGGCTGCAGTGTGCGAACGCTATGTGTTGACAAACGTAAGCAATAGCCATATTGAGGTTTTAGTGCCCTCTGTTAGGAATAAAAATGTAACGAACAGCACGCTTGGCACGCGCGGAAGATATTGCTTGGTGGCTCAAACTGCGCACACTGAAGACATGCGTGTGGCCATCGCTCCGGGTGAGAGTGTTGTGGTGGAGGCAACAATACAGGGCTATGCACTTGCCGATGAGAAGGAGGCTGAACTTAATGTGACAAATCAACTGAAATTGAGAGATGTTTTTGTAAATACAGTGACAAGTCAACTCGACTTTAAATGTGAGAATGATACGCTCAACACTATGTTTGCCATGGCCAAAATCAGAGGGTCGGAGAGCATTTATCGCACTCGAGGCGGCTTGATGCATGGCCCTGGAGGCGAACGCTATTATGCTGCAATTTGGTGTAACGACCAGTGTGAATACATCAATCCTTTCTTTCCGTTTTTAGGCTATGATTTGGGCAATGAGCAGGCTCTAAATGTGTGGCGAATCTATAAAAAATACATTAATCCGGAATATAAGTTTGTGCCGTGGAGCATCATAGCCGAAGGCGATGACGTGTTTGGCCCGTACGACCGAGGCGATGCTGCGATGATAGCCTATGGCTGCGGCCGCTATGCATTGCAATATGCCGATTTGACGGTGGCGCAAGAGGTTTGGCCGCTGATAGAATGGTGTTTGGAGTATTGCCGCCGTCAGATTAATGAAGATGGCGTGGTGAGAAGTGACAGCGATGAACTTGAGAACCGTTTGCCATCGGGCGATGCCAACTTGTGCACCAGTTGCTTATATTATGATGCATTGCAGAGTGCAGCATATTTGAGCGAATCGATGGGCATGCCGAAGAGTGTGGCACACAATTATCGCAAGCAGGCTGCCGATTTGCGACAGGCTATAGCGAAATATTTTCATGCCACCATCGAGGGCTATGACACCTACCGATATTATAAGGAAAACACGGTGCTTCGTTCATGGATTTGCATACCCCTCACAATGGGCATCTTCGACAGGGCCGAAGGAACTGTGCAAGCCATGTTTTCGCCACAATTGTGGACCGAAAACGGCATGCTAAGTGCAGCCAGCGATAAGATATTTTGGGACCGCAGCACCCTATATGGGTTGCGAGGAGCGTTGGCGGCAGGATATAGCGACAAGACTCTGCAATATTTGCAGGCGTTTAGTGCAGTTCGATTGCTTGGTGAGCATGTGCCCTATGTGGTAGAAGCATGGCCAGAGGGCAGTCAGCGACATTTGTCGGCCGAAAACGGCTTGTATTGTCGCATTTTCACTGAAGGATTGTTGGGCTTCCGTGCAACGGGTTTTGATAGTTTTGACATTACGCCACAAATGCCGTCGAAGTGGGACCGCTATTCTTTTAAGAACATGTATGCATGTGCCAAGCAACCCTACGATGTGGATGTGATGCGCGAAGGTGCTAAACTGAAAGTGGTGATAAGCCGCGACGGCAAGGTGCTTCGCACAGCAAAAGTGGCAGTGGGAAAAACTGTAAGGATAAAATTATAAACATCCGCTTGCCGAACATTATTGCTTAAAAAGTGCCGGTGGTGCTTGGCGTTTGCAAGCCGAGATGTGTAATTGTGATGAAAACATGCATTTTAGGGCGGCGCCTTGCAGGTTGTGGCATTGCCTAATGTGTGGTTTAGAAACTGATTTTGCGATTTTTTAAAGAAAAATTTGGTGTAAAGCATATAAGTTTTATATCTTAGCAAAGTGAAAAGGGGTATTAGCTCATCTGGTAGAGCGCAACACTGGCAGTGTTGAGGTAAGCGGTTCGAGTCCGCTATGCTCCACAACCTTTGACAGTATAGGCTGAGTCGGTGACACCGTCTCAGCCTATACTGTTTTTTTAAGTTCTGCTAAGAATTTCCTGCCATTGGGCGAAGGTCATTACAGCACTTAAAACCATATTTCGCCACAAAATGGTCATAAAGTAATTCACAAATGAAAGATTATCGGAATAAGATAAATTGTTTCAACCGGTGATTTTAGAAATCGAAAAAACAATCACACTGCGCCGAATTTTCTTTAAAAATTAAATGATAAGCCTAATGTGGTGAAAAAGTGTCGGTTAGCTTTTTCTTGAATTTTGTATCCCATAGTAAGGCGCAGTTTCCAAAATTGAACACCAATCCTTGGCATCAAGGCAACTAAACTAGGGTTGCCATCAGAGCCTCCGCCACCAACCCAACATAGACCTCCTAAGCTATTTAAATCACCTTTTATTCTTGCATCATGCTCATATTTACATATCCCGACTCCTAAGCCAGCAAAGCCCGAAAACAGTTTGCTAAATCTTTTGTTATAATTCCCCACAACCATATAGTTTGTTGACCAAAAATCGAATTTACTTAACCCCGTGATGGATGTTCGCAAAACCAAATTTTCAGCAACATGCAGACCTACTTCAAACGGACTTTGCTTAATTCTATATCTCATTTCTGCATAAAAGTCAAAACCATTATTGTTTGTAGGCAAACATGCAGCCGCATCTAAATTTGCTATTCCTGTATTTATGCCTCCTCCAAATTCTATTGCAAAGTGCTTATCGCGCGCTGAAGCCACTGTGGAACACAGCACTATTAAAAGAAAAAATAACTTTTTCATAATTCTTTAATTTTTTAATAATTCATATGCTAGTTACGCAATATTTATAATTGTTATACTTAAATTTTGAGTCTCATTCTCTAACAGATTCTTACATTTCAAATGTTATAATATTAATTTCAAAAATTGCAATATAAATTCAAATATTTACAATCTTACATAATTTTTTTGCAAACGGTTAATTGTCAGTCTGTAACAACGATAAAACGATAGCATTTTCGTGCATAAACTTTCCTTAAAATTCCAAGATGTAAAAGTTTCTGAAAACCGTCGTAAATTAATTGATACCCCAAGGTCATTACAGAATAAATCAAACGTATACCACAATCACGTTTAAATTTACTGAAAAGAATTTTTCTGTATCAGCAAGTATGAAAAAAATAACGCCGCGCTAATAGCACGGCGTTATTAGTATTGAAAAAAAGATAAAATTATTTTTCCCAGAATATTTCTTCGTTGCCAGAAGTGATGTTGTTGTATCGAGAAAGGACGAAGAAAAGGTCGCTAATACGGTTTATGAAACGCAAAACGTCGGGGTTAACTGGAGCATTGTCGGCAAGCGACACGATTCGGCGTTCGGCACGACGAGCCACAGTGCGGCAGATGTCGGCTTGAGCGCTATATTTAGAGCCGCCAGGAATTACGAAAGTTGTAAATTTAGGAACTTTTTCGTAAAGGATGTCGATTATGCGTTCTATAGCGTCAACGTCTTCTTCTTCGATGCCAAGTGCAACTTTAGCGTTTTCGGTAGCAAGGTAAGAACCAATGTTGAACAGTTTGTTTTGAATCATGATTAAAAGGTCATAGATTTCAGGATATGGTTCCTTGCTTCCCACAGCAAGCATGCCAATTTGTGAGTTTAATTCATCAACAGTGCCGTATGCTTCAATTCTTGGATCACATTTGCTTACTCTAGTACCTCCGACAAGAGAAGTGCGACCGTGGTCGCCAGTCATGGTATAAATAGGGCTTTTCATAATGATTTAGATATTTTGTCTAATTGATTAATTAAATTATTAATATCACTCACCACTTTTGTGCAATTAATGTTTTTGCCTCGGGCAAAAACAGAATTGGTGCTAGATGACAGTTGGTTAATCAAATCATCGTACATTCCACAATAGTTAATCACAAATATAGGATTTTTATTTTCAATTCCAAAAACAATTTGCTGAGAAATTGTAGAAATCCATTCGTCGATGGTGCCAATTCCACCAGGAAGGCATATGAAAATGTCGCCTTTCTGAATCATTAGGTCTTTTCGGTCGCTAAGATTGTTGCAAAATATTACATCGTCGCAAATAGGGTGAGTGCGGTGTTTGAACGATTCTGGCACTATGCCAACCACTTTGCCGCCGGCGTCGTGTGTTGCTTGTGCCACATGGTGCATAAGTCCCGACTTTACGCCGCCAAACACTAAGGTGTGGCTGTTGCTGCCAATCCACTTGCCGGTGGCTTGGGCCATTTCGATATAATCGTTGCTTAGTCCTTCTTGTGAGGAGCAATATACTACTATGTTCATGTTGTGAGGGAGGGGATGTGAAAGTTTATCTTAAATTACGAAAGCCACTTCTTTAAATGCATATCGGTGCAGCGAGCCGTCGGCATGCTTGAGGCAAAACATTCCATCGGGGTCAACGTTGTGAATTGAGGCCGAAAATTGCTCTCCGTTGGGCAGTGCAAAAGTGTGGACACAGCCATCGTTGCGATATAAATGGCTAAGATAGCGCTGATGCAATTTTTCGAAATCGCCGTAGGTAGATGATGAGAAATCGGTGTACGATTCAATGCGTTGGCACACTTTGCGGAGCAGGTCGTCGAGGTCGGTGTCGCATCCAATTATTTGCTTAAGGCTCATGGGGTTTGGCGCATCGCTTAGGAATGTGGTTTGGTTAACGTTTAGTCCTACGCCTATGATGGTTTGGTTGATGGCCGAACTGTTGAGAGAGTGTTCTATTAGTATCCCCGCCAATTTTTTATCGTTGTAGTAGATGTCGTTAGGCCATTTTATGGAGATGCCGTCGGTAATGTCGGTTAGGGCATCGACGATGGCCAACGAAGCCGCTTCGCTGATGAAGAACTGTTGCGAGGGTTTCACATTTGGCTGCTTAAGCAAGAACGAGAATGCGAGGTTTTTGTTTGGCTCAGATTCCCAAGAATTGCCTCGTTGTCCGCGTCCCTCAGTTTGGCAATAGGTGTGAATCACGGTGCCCGAAGGCAACATGGCGGCCATTTTAGAGGTGTAGGTGTTGGTTGAAGCGGTTTGTCGCACCAAAATGTAGCGAGGCATAACAGAAATAGGGTTTATTCGGGGAAAGTGAGTTTTAGTGTACGGCATCCATCGGCATCTTCGTTGATGTCGACGCGCACGGTGTGGTCGGGAAGAAGAGTGTCGATTCGTTCTGGCCATTCAATTAGGCAAAGTGCACCGCTTTCGAAGTAGTCTTCCACGCCAATGTCTTCGGCTTCTTGCTCGTTTTCGAGGCGGTAGCAGTCGAAGTGGTATATTAGTTCGGCAGTAGATTCGCTGCGGTATTCGTTGATGATAGAGAATGAAGGCGAGTTAGTCACGTCGTCCACGCCTAATTCTTGGCAAAGAGCGTTGATAAATGTTGTTTTGCCGGCACCCATTTCGCCGTAGAAGGCAAATACGCTGAAGTCGCCCATAGCGTCGATAAACTGGCTTGCAGTTTCACCGATGGTTTCAAGAGAGGTTATTTTTAAATTAACAGTGTTCATAAGTAGTTATAAATATAAAATGGTTGAGTTGAAAAAATTACTTATTTTGGAGAAAGGGTTGCCACAGGGATGAGCATCTCTTCCATAGAAATTCCGCCGTGTTGGAACGTGTTGTTGTAATACTGAGCGTAGTAGTTGAAATTGTTAGGGTAAGCCAAGAAATCGCGACCGGTGGCGAAAATGTAGGTGGACGAGATGTTAGGCGAAGGCAACCCAAATGCCAAAGGCTTCTTTATTTCGTACACCTGCTTAGGGTTGTAGTTGAGCGCTTTGCCCACTTTGTATCGAAGGTTGGTGTTTACGTTTTTGTCGCCGAGCACTTTAATAGGGTTGTCTACTCGAATTGTGCCGTGGTCGGTAGTAATCACTACTTTGTAGCCTTTTTCGGCAATTCGTCGGAATAGTTCGAGAGTAGTGGAGTGCTTAAACCACGATTGAGTGAGTCCGCGATAAGCGGCTTCGCTGTAGGCAAGTTCACGAATCATTTTTGATTCGGTGCGGGCGTGTGAAAGCATGTCAACAAAGTTGATGACCACCACGTTGAGATCGAACTGGCTGAGAGAGTTGAATTTGTTGATAAGAGCTTCACCGGCTGCCGAGTCGTTAATCTTGTGATAAGAGAATTTATAGGGCTTACGATATCGCTCGAGGATGGTTTGAATGAGCGGTGATTCGTTGAGGTTTTTGCCTTCTTCTTCATCTTCATCAACCCACAGGTCGGGGAAAAGTTTGGCAATTTGAACAGGCATCAATCCCGAGAAAATTGCATTTCGTGCATATTGTGTGGCAGTGGGGAGAATAGAGGTGTAGATAGAGTCTTCAACCACGTTGAAATATTCGCTCAGCATGGGCGAAACGCATCTCCATTGGTCGAGACGAAGGTTGTCGATGACGATAAAGAACACCTTTTCGCCGTTATCGAGAAGCGGAAAGATTTTCGACTTAAAGAGGTCGTTGCTCATAACCGGGTGCTGTTCGGTAGTTACCCATGTTTCGTAGTTTCGCTTCACAAACTTCACAAAGGCGTTGTTTGCTTCGCTTTTTTGCATTTTGAGCAATTCGTCCATGTTTGTTTCGGCACTCGACAGCTTTAATTCCCAACGCACAAGCGTGTTGTAGATTTCATACCAATCATCAATAGAGTTGGCATTGTTAATCATCATTGAAATTTCTTGAAACTGCTGTTGGTAGTCGGTTGAGGCTTGTTGAGAAACAATAGCGCCGCTGTGAAGGTTTTTCTTAATAGAAAGGAGAATTTGGTTAGGGTTAACGGGCTTAATCAAGTAGTCGGCAATTTTGTTGCCGATGGCTTGATTCATGATGTTTTCTTCTTCGCTTTTTGTAATCATGATTACAGGCACGTTAGGGTGCGAAATCTTGATTTGCGAAAGGGTTTCCAACCCGCTAATGCCCGGCATGTTTTCGTCGAGGATAATAAGGTCAAACGATTTGGCAGCAGCCGCGTCGAGAGCGTCGCGCCCGTTTGAAACGGTTTCAACTTCGTAACCCTTAGCGCGAAGGAAAAGAATGTGGGGCTTTAGCAAGTCGATTTCGTCGTCAGCCCATAGAATAACTCCTTGGTTCATATGTTATGTTAATGCGATTCGTGATAAAAAAAGCGGTTGTTATGGTGTTTCCTCAGGCACTTTTGCCTCCACCTTTTGAGAGTTTAGTTGCTCTTGATATATGAAGTATTCTTCGAGCGAGCGACCTTCGTTGATGAGGATGTTGAAGTTGTCGGTGCTGATAAGTACCATTCTGATTTGTTGAGGCAAATCATGCAGTTTTTCGTCTTCTTCAAAAATGGTTCGGTAGTGCAAAAGTTCTTCGTAGTTTTCAAATCCTTTCACAACAAGCAGACCGATTTGACCGAATGTCATCTGCTCGAGGTCGAAGTCTTTAACCACAAACTTGGTGAAGTTGTGGTAAGCCACTTTGTAAAGAATGTCGTTAGCCGAAACCGAGTCGGTAGGGTATGCTAACACAAACACGTGCGGCTTGGTTAAATCTTCGGCAAACGGAGTGAGTTTTGCTTGAGTAGAAGCGCTAGCGCTGTCGGAAGCCAAACGAGTGGCCCAAAGCATGCCTCGAGTGTTAGAGTCGCCGCTCTTGATAGAGCGCCCGGCATTTATTTGTTTAATCATGGCCGATGCGGTAGGCGTTATGTCGGTGTCGGGATATCGCTCAAGGAGTTGCTTGATGGTTTCCTTAAACTTTTCCTCGTTGTTTTCGGTAACGTAGGCCAAAGCATCGATAAACATAAATTTAGGCATTAGTTTCGAAAGCGGATAGTCTTTGCTCATTTGTTGGTAGGCATTGTGCACTTCTTCGTTTCGGTTGTTGATGTATGCATCGTATGCTTTAGCATAAGCTTCTTCTTGCATGACGTTCATGGCACGCAAGTTTTCGATGTAGTTAGGGTCTTTCATTGCAATGCCGTAGTTCGATTCGGCAAAGTCAGAAAGTATGAGTTGACGATATTTTTCGGCATTTGCTTCATCGCCTTGACGCTTGTAGAGCAGATAGAGGTTGTAGTAAGTGTCGAGACGATAAATGTTGTCGGGGTAGCGAGATAGTAGAGTGTTAAACTCGGCAACGGCGCTATTGAAATCTTCCAAATTGTCCTTAAGGATAATGCCCATGTTGTAGAGGCCTTCCTGAATGATGTTGTGGCTATTGGCGATGTCTTCTTCGGTTTTAGGAATCTGACGTAGGTAGTATTCAGGGAAATGAGGGTCGTCGGGATTTACCTTTTCGCCCTTTTCGTTAGTGTATTCAACGTTGGTAGAGTCGGTGTTTTCGGCCGTATTGTTTTCGGCCGTAGGCTCGTTAGAGTCGGAGTTTTCGAGAGCAAAAACGTTTTTGTTGCGACGACGCCAGTTGTCTTCGAGTTTACGATTTCCCCACACGCGTTGGAACTGTGTTTTACCGGCGTTTTTAGTTGCGGTGTTATAGAAATACCAAGAGTTGTCGTTGCTCATTGTGAATTGAGTAGGGGCATTAAGGTTGGTGTTTGTGGGAGTCATGCCCATAGCACCGGCTTGCGCCAAACGCTCCTCTTGCTCGGCGGCTTCTTGCTCCTCTTTTTCTTTCTTGATGAGTTCCTCAATGATTTTTTCTACCACGGCAAGTTGTTCTTCGGGCGTTTTCTTTGCCAGAATCAAAAGAGAGTCTTGCAAAGTTACGTTTTGAGCGTAAATTGCGAGTTCGTCGAGCACGTCGCTGCGTTTTTTTAGCAGTTTGTAGTTAGGGTAATCGTCGTTGAGTTGAGGAATTGCTTCGCTGTAGCAAGGTTGAGCCAAGTCATACTGGTGTCGGTTGAAATAGATGTTGCCGAGAGTTAATTGGCTAATGGCTTTGTCGATGCCGTTTCGAGTGCTTTTTTCGGCAGCGAGGATATAGTTTGCAATTGCTTCGGTGGTGTCTTTTTTCGACAAATAAAGGTTACCGATGGCATAATATATTTGGTCTAGGTATTCGTCGTTGCGGTCCAAACGGGCCATGTTGCGCAATTTGCGCACTTCGCCTTTTATGTTATCGCCCTGAAACACTGCCGATTGCTTAATTCGAGCGTTGAATTTTGTGTAATAAGTAGAGCCCGAATAACTTCCGGCTTTGCCAAATGCTTTGTAAGCCAAGTCGTTTTGTCCGTTGTCGGCATAAAGTTGTCCGAGCAAGAAGTTAAGACGCACTTTTTGAGCACCTTTAGCATGCTTTGCGGCTTCTTCAAGGTGAGGAATGGCTTCAACAAACTTTTTTTGCTTGATGTTGAAGTCGGTCTTCGCAAGGTTGAAAAGGTATCTTTGTTCGTTTGAAGTGAGTTTTTCGAGAGTGATGTAGTTGAGCGTATTTTCGGCTTCAGTGTTCCATCCCATAGCAGAGTAACTGAGGGCCTCCCAAAGTTTAGCCTCCATAACGAGTTCGGGCAGCCAAGTGAAGTGCTTAGTTATGTAGTGGAAAGTGGCGGCCGACGCCAAGAAATCGCCCTTCATGTACTCGGCTTTAGCAAGCAAAAACCAAGCGTTGTGAATAAATGGGTTGTATTCTTCGCGTTTTAGCCATTCTTTTTCTTTTTCGGAGCGTTTGCCAGGCTTTCTTTTAGGCTTTTTCTTGATTGAGTGCAGCGAAATGGCCTTTTGCATCTTTTCGATGGTTCGGTCGTATGCCCCGCTTGGCTTTTTTGCTTTTTCGTGAGCATGTGCCTCTGCAGGATGAATGAAGACACGCTTAGTGTAGTCGTCTTCATAGTCCTCGGTGAGTTTTATTTGCTCTTCGTAGTGCGAGATGCCGTTGTAGTACACATTGTAGCGAGTGTTAAACGCTTGCCAAAAGCGCGAGCCGGCTGTGTTCTTGTTAGTGCCGCATGAGCCTAATAAAGAGATTACAGCCAGAAGGAGGGTTGCTAATATGGGCGTTTTTTTGTTCAATGCTCTATGTGTAGTTAGGTTTGATTATTAAATATAACGGATAAATCTACGATTTATTTCGTTGATGGGATGTGTAATGTTCTTTTTTTGAAGGCTAATGCCTTTACCACTCGGGCCACGACGTATGCCAATACGAGCAATACCACAATAGAAGCCGACGCAGGCGCAGCAATCCAATAAGAGCTGATGATGCCCATAACAGAGCAGAAAATGCTCACCGAAGCCGAAATAATCATCATCTTTTTGAGTTGTATGGTGAAAAGTTCGGCAATCATTTGAGGCATGGTGAGTAGCGACATGAGCAGCATGATGCCTATCATTCTGATGGTTAGCACAACACATAGCGAAATGAGTATTGTCATGGCCATATTGATGGCGTTAACGGGCAGTTTTCGTGTTGAGGCAAAGTCGCGGTCGAAGGCGCACATCACAATTTGTTGGTAAAATATTGCAAAAAAAGCAATTAGAATTGTGCAGTAAGCGGCAAACCAAACTATGTCGGTGGTGGTTATTGTGAGCACATTACCAAACAAAAACGAAGTTAGTTCGGGCACATATCCAGGCGAAAGGAAAATGAAAATTGTTCCGAGAGCCATTCCGAGAGCCCAAATCACGCCTATGGCCGAATCTTGCCTAACATTGTGCTTGGCCGACATCCATTCCACGCCGGTGGCGGCAGCCACGGCAAAAGCGCCGGCCATGATGGTGGGATTAATGCCGAGGAAAAAGCCCAGCCCTAACCCTCCAAAGCAAGCGTGAGTGATGCCTCCGGTGATAAACACCATGCGTCGGCTCACAATGTATGTGCCGATTATGGCAGAGGCAAGGCTCACAAACACTATGCCGAGCAGTGCGTTTTGGAAAAATGTGTAACTGAAAATATCCATTTAAGGGTGGGTTTTGCCAATTGTTTGTGTGAGAAGAATGCTTATTGAGAAACTTTTTGGGCACGTGCTTCGGCCGCCAGCATTATAAGTTCGGAATGTATGGGCGCCGGAAGAGTTATGCCGCGCATTTGGGTGCTTCGAGCCCAGCCGGCAATGTCGTCGCGTTGCAGAGTGTAGAGCACGTCGCGAAACTGTTCGATTTGTTCTTCGGTGTAATCGTCGGCCCCTAACCCGATGTATTTGTCAAGTTCTTCGTCGTCGTAGTACACCACTTCGCGGCTGACACCCTGAATTAGCGAGTCCTTTTCGCACACTTCATGCTGTCCGCAACATTCGTCGTCGGGTAAAGGTTCTTTAACTACATCTTCTTCGGGTTTCACGGTGATGCGATGAATGATGTAGAGTGCTATGCCTGTTACAATGGTAATTGCTAAAATTATGAGAGCTCCTTTCATTGTTGGGTGATGTATTATGTTAAGGGTTGATAACTTCAATTTTAAATCCGGCCTTCTTTAGGTGTTGCCAGAAATCGGGGTAACTTTTGCTAACCACATCGGCGTCTTCGATAATCAGCCCCGGGAAAAGCAAGGCGGCAGGCGCAAAAGCCATAGCCATGCGATGGTCTTTGAAGGTGGCTATTGATGGGTTTTCGCAAGGTGTGGTGCGTTCTCCGTTCCAACTCAGAGAGAGGTCGTCGTTGACGGTAATAACGAAACCCAGTTTCAGCAATTGCGAGCGAAGTGCTTCGATGCGGTCGGTTTCCTTGATTTTTAAAGTTTGGAGTCCGCCGATGTGAAACGCGCGTCCAAGCAAGCAAGCGGTCACCACAATAGTTTGTGCTAAATCGGGATTTCCGATAAGGTTCATTTCAATAGGCTGAGAAGAGGCCGATTCGCTGCGGAGGCCGAGGTATTTGCCACACCAGTTGGTGCAGATGTTGAAGTGGTTAAATAGTTGAACCACAGCGCAGTCGCCTTGGTCGCTATTGGGGAATAACCCCTTGAGTGTGATTCGTGATTTTGGCAGTAAAGCCTGGATTTGGAACCAATAAGATGCCGCCGACCAGTCGTTCTCAATCAAAAATTCTGGTGCGTGGTAGGCGTGGTAGGAGTTTTGCTCAGAAATTGAAATCTCAGAGCCATTAAATGAGGTTTCTACGCCGAATTTTTTCATTAGGCTTAGAGTCATGTGGATGTATGGCACAGAGATTATGTTGCCTGTAAGTGCTATAGTTTTGCAGCCTTCGATGATGGGCGCAATCATAAGCATGGCCGATATGTATTGCGAACTGATGTTGCCAGCCATCTCAATTTTTTCGGCTTGCAGGTTTGTGCCCGAAATTCTTAAAGGCGGGAAACCTTCGTTTTCAAGATACTCGATGTTGGCACCACACTTGCGCAGCGCATCAACCAAAACTCCAATAGGACGTTGCCGCATACGTTCGCTGCCGTCGAGCACCACAGTGCGTCCGCAGCGAGTGGCGAAGAATGCCGTGAGAAAACGCATAGCCGTGCCAGCAGCGCCGATGTTGATGTAGTCATCGTCGGAGTTGAGTGCGTTGAGCATTGCGTCGGTGTCGTCGCAGTGTGCTATGTTGTGAAGGGTGCCTGGGTTGCTGCATAGTGCATTAAGTATCAAGGCGCGATTGCTGATACTTTTCGATGCGGGCAAATCGATTTCACAAATAGCCCTTTGTGGTGCGAATATACGGTAGTCCATAATATGCAAAGTTAATAAAAAAATATTAGAAAAGTGGCTAATCGGTTAGTTAAGCATATCGAAGATATGATTTAAGTGATTGAGTGGTGTTTTGAGGTAGGCTGTTGGGTGCGTGGAGTGGTTCTGCCTATGTATGTGGCGAGATGGTGTGCACAGTGAACAATAAAAGCGGTTTTATCGGTGTTTTTCGGACATAAGGAGGTGTGCCGATTGTAATAAAAAAACGGCCGATTTAGGACAAATGTGTCGAAAAACGGCCGTTGAAATCGTTGTTTTTGGGTTATTTTGCGGGTTCTTCTTTAGGTTTACGGTCGAAGAACGGATTTTTGCTGTCGGCTGCTATGGCAATCGCAATAATTTGATTACACTCGGGCAGCCAATCTAATCCTTTGCTGCACCAACCGGCAGAAAACATTACACGAGTGTCGAGCCGAAGGTCGGCTGCGCGACTGCAAGCCGAGCCAATGGCAATGCCTACGTCAATAGAATTGAGGGCGCAAGGCGTGTGGCAAGGTTTTTCGGCGCAATTGTTTGAACCACAGTAACCGCAATTGAGCGAATGTGCAAGCGACTTGGTGCCGATGAGCAGCACAGCCTCGCCCGAAAGGATGTTGTCGGCATCGCGCAAGAGGAATTTCAGGCCAGAGGCTTCGGCTTGTCGGCGCATTTCGTTGGCCAAGGTTTCTAAATCTTGACGTTCGTGAACTAATGCAATTTCAATAATGTCGACCCCCTTAGCCTTTGGGGCAGTTCGTGCGGCAATCATCATTGAGCGCGCCGCTTCAATTACTGAATTTCTTCGGATTTCTCGTTCGTTTTCTATCATTTTGGTTGTGTTATTTGTTTGTGACAAAATGCTTGTATAATAAAGTTTGAGCCGGGCTTAAAACACTTCGCTTAGTGCCGTTGCAAATCACCACGAATCCAAACTTTTTGTTGGGCTCAAAAAACATGGCGCTTGTGAGTCCGTATGCTCCGCCAGTGTGCCCAGTGAGCCATATGCCTTTCACGAATTTGTCGGAATTGTCGAGCGCCAAGCCATATTTTTGAGGTTCGGGAGTGTGAGGTGTTTGCATTGATTTTGCACTCTTTTTGCTCAATATGCGTTTCTTTGACAGTGGCGACTTGCCGTAATTCATGTGCATAAGCATGTATTTAGCCAGACCAAGTGCATTGATTTTTACGCCGCCGGCTGGTGAAAAACGTACGGTGGTTTCGCCTGATTTGTAGTTTTTGAGGTTGGGAAGTGGTGCGTAGGCTTGTGGGCGGTGTTCGAATTTTTTGCCGTCCCAAGCATAAAGCGACGCGCATTTGGTGGTGTCGACAGAATTGATGTTGAAACTTCCGTTAATGTCGAGCGGCTTCATGATATGGTTTTCTACGTATTGGTCAAATCGTTCGCCACTAATTTTTTCAATTACAATGCCTAAAAGATTAAAGTTTAGGTTGCAGTATTCATACCCGTGCCCAGGCTGATAATTGTTGTAGCAGTTCTTCCAATTGGCGTTTTTCTCAGGGTTGATGCAGTCGTAACTGATGTAGTAGCCTTCAGAGTCATTGATGCTGCTGGTGTGAGCCAAAAGCATCTCGATGGTAATAGGCGTGTCGGGGAATTTTGGGTTTTGCACTTTGAAGTCGAGAATGTTGTTGACCGGAGTGTTGAGCGAAAGTTTCCCGTCGTCAACAAGTTGCATAATTGCCGTCGCTACAAAAGATTTTGAAATAGAGGCGATTCTGAAGATGTTTTCATTGGTCATTGGAGTCCATGACTCGATGTCGCTGTAGCCAAAACTTGCATTGTAAACAATCTTGTTGTCGTTTACTACAGCCACGCTAATGCCTACCACTCCGAGAGAGTCAATCATTCGATGCATGTCGGCCACAAATTCCAGAGAATCTATTCGTTCAATATTCTTGTTTTTTGCCATTAAAGGCATGTTGCTTGCCAGAACGCAAAGGCATAGGATAAGGTTAATGATATGTTTCATGATGTGTTGATGTTTTTCACAAAGATAGTGAATTGCTTTTTATGGATAATAAATTATGAGAGGATTTTTTGCTGAAGTGTGGCGCGTTTGAGTTGTTAAATTTGCGGCAAAAAACCAAATACTATGGAACACACAAATGAAACGATGAGAATAGTAATGGCAGCATTTATAATGTTGCTTGAATATGTGCTTGTGCTTGTGTCGGTTTTGGCCGACTTGTGGAGCGGTTTGCGAAAGGCAAAGATGCGCGGCGAGGCACGCCGCAGTGAGGCGTTGCGTCGCACGGTGAAAAAGATTGCCCAATACTACAACGTGCTGTTGGCCCTTACGGTGGTCGACCTTATGCAAATGGGGTTGGTGGCCTATGTGAGAGTGGCATGCCAGTGGGATGTGCCCTTGGTGCCTATTTTTACGGTTATCGGTGCCATAGGCATTGCGGCAATTGAAGTGAAGAGTATCTTCGAAAAATCCGAAGAAAAACAGCAACGCGACTATCGTGAGGCGATGAAAATGTTTGCTTCGGTGTTGCAGAAAATTCAGGAACGTGGAGTGGTGAAATTAGATGATTTGTTTGATAAAAATAAAGGAAAATAGTATGAAGTATTTTACAATTGAAGAATTTGAAAAGTCGCCAACGGCATCGGCGCTGGGCATTGACAACGCAATGCCAAGTTTTGCGGCCGAGCGTGTTGGCGCCTTGGTGGCAAATGTGCTCGACCCCTTGCGCGAAGCCTTCGGCAAGCCGATATATGTGAATAGCGGCTATCGCTGCGCTGCCCTTAATAAGGCTGTGGGCGGAGTTGCTAATAGCCAACATTGCGAGGGCGAGGCTGCTGATGTGACTGCGGGCTGCCGCGATGGAAATAAGCAACTGTGGATGTTGATTAAAAAGTTGAGACTGCCAGTTGACCAGGCAATCAACGAAAACGACTATGCGTGGCTGCATATAAGCCACAGCAAAAGTAACAGAGGTCAATTTTTTAGCGCAAAGACAAAGTGAGTAATGCAGAAAAAATAGCGATAAAACCGATGAAAATAGCAAGAATTACGAGTGTCAGAGGAGATAAAACTAAAGGTATTGAGTGCGCAACGGAATGCGACATGAAAGTGCTGAGGTCGGCCTATAATGCTTGGGTTAAAGGTGGTGAATTTCGCCGGGTGCGAAGTCGCAACAAAGCCTTTGCCTATGGCCGGCAATGGGAAGATGTGGTGGTTAATGAACACGGTGTTGCTCTCACTGAGTATGAGCATCTGCAGAACCGAGGTTGTCGGCCTGTGACAAATAATTTAATCAGGCAGATGGTGAAGAGTGTTGTGGGCAGATATCGAACAAAGCAGATGCAAGAAAATGCCGAGAAATCCGCAGAAAATCGGCAAAACACTATGATGTTACATGAACTCGACAGCCGGGCTCTTGAGAAGTTTCTCATTTCGGGATGCGCAGTGCAGCGTGTGGATTATGATGTGGAGATTTTCAACGTTGCAAAGAGAGTGGATAACGTGAATCTGAACAAATTTTTTATCAATAATATTACCGATTGTCGAGGTTGGGATGGGGAAATATTGGGGCAATTGCATGACCTTAATTTGTCGGAACTGATAAAAAGAGTGTCGCGTGGAAACCGCGAACATGCCGAGTGGGTAAAGCGTCTGTATAGTGCAGATGTTGACGGAAGAACGGCGGATTTATCGGCGAATTTTGGCAGTGATACGCAAAAATACAATGATTTTTGGCGTTCGAGTAACGGTAAATGCAGAGCCATAGAGGTGTGGACATTGGAGAGCGTGGAGGTGCTGATATGTCACGACACGAAGAAGGGCGAACTTCTAATTTTGCCCTATTCGAGCGCAGAGGCGCAAACGCTGAAAGACAAGCCGTGGGTTAAAAGCGAGTGGGACATAGCCAATGTGTGGCGATGTAGGTGGTTTAGCCCTATGGGTGATTTGCTGTGTTCGTATTATTCGCCCTATAGGCACGGTGGACATCCGTATGTGTATAAAATGTATCCGTTGATTGACGGTGAGATACACTCGCTTGTGGAGGACGTGATAGACCAACAGAAATATGTGAATAGGCTCATAACGATGTTGGAACATATGATGAGCATGTCGGCCAAAGGCGTGCTGTTGTTTCCGGTGGATGCCGTGCCAGAGGGCTTTACGTGGCGTGACATTAGAAAAGTTTGGGCGTCGGCCGATGGTGTGCTGCCTTACTCCGAGCGCGATTGCGATGCTAAGCCAGAGCAGATAGTGGGGCGACCAAACGATTTGGGAGCATATGATATGATTAATTTGCAGATGAAATTGTTTGAATACGTTTCTGGCGTGAATGGGTCGTTGCAGGGCCGTCATCAGACGGGGCAAAATTCGTCGGGCCTGTATAATAGCGAGGTTGAGAACGGCGAAATAGCCATCAGCGACTTGCTGAGCGCATTTTCGACCTTCGTGGGAGAACGAAACCGAATGCTTCAGTTGCTGTGATGGCATAGGGGCGTAGAAAAGAATTAGGGCGGCCAAAACGGTCGCCCTAATATTAATCATAAATCACTAAAGAAGTGACAAAATTTAATTGCTGATTAAATGCCGAATTCGGCCTTTATAGTGTCGACATAGTCGAGTTTTTCCCAAGTGAAGAGTTCCACTTCGATGTCGCTAGCCTTAGCACCGTTGTAACGAGAAGTGTAGTGCTTAACGATAGTTTTAGGTTCACGACCCATGTGTCCGTAAGCGGCAGTTTCTTCGTATATAGGGTTGCGCAACTTAAGACGTTTTTCGATAGAATAAGGCGTCATGTTGAAAATAGCATTAAGCTTGTCGGCAATTTCTTGGTCAGTTAGGTTGACGTGGCTTGTGCCGTAGGTGTTAACAAAGAAACTAACAGGCTTAGCCACACCGATAGCATAAGCAACTTGCACAAGCATTTCGTCGGCAATACCGGCAGCAACAGCGTTCTTAGCCACGTGGCGAGCCGCATAAGCAGCCGAACGGTCGACCTTGCTTGGGTCCTTGCCCGAGAAAGCGCCACCACCGTGAGCGCCACGACCGCCGTAGGTGTCGACGATGATTTTGCGGCCAGTTAGACCAGTGTCGCCGTTAGGTCCGCCAATCACAAATTTGCCTGTAGGGTTTACGTGATAAATGATGTTGTCGTCGAAAAGTGCTTGAATGTTTTCAGGCAAAGCAGTCTTAACGCGAGGCATAAGGATGTTTTTCACATCGTTAGCGATGGTTTCAAGCATTAGGTTGTCGGCAGCCTTTTGTGCTTCCTTAGTGTTGTCGGTAGGAGCAACAAACTCGTCGTGTTGTGTGCTGACAACGATGGTGTGAATGCGAACAGGCTTATTAGTTTCGCCGTCATATTCCACAGTGACCTGACTTTTAGAGTCTGGGCGAAGGTAAGTCATTTGTTTTCCTTCGCGGCGAATCTCAGCAAGTTCAATAAGTATTTTGTGCGAAAGGTCGAGCGTTAGCGGCATGTAGTTAGGAGTTTCGTTACAAGCATAACCAAACATCATGCCTTGGTCGCCAGCGCCTTGTTCTTCAGCCACTTCGCGTTCAACGCCTTGGTTAATGTCGCCCGATTGCTCGTGAATGGCCGAAAGCACGCCGCAAGAAGCGCCGTCGAATTTGTATTCAGCCTTGTTGTAGCCGATGCGATTAATCACGCCGCGTGCTACATCCATCAAGTCGATGTAGGCTTCTGATTTCACTTCTCCCGCAATTACCACTTGACCAGTGGTCACAAGAGTTTCTACGGCCACTTTTGAAGTAGGGTCGTAGGCAAGAAGTTTGTCGAGCAGAGCGTCAGAGATTTGGTCGGCAACCTTGTCGGGATGCCCTTCTGAAACTGATTCAGATGTAAACAAATAATTTTTCATTTTTCCATTTTTTGTTTTTAAAGTGGAAAAACGCTAAAAAATGATTTGCAATCAAGAAAGTTGGAAATATCAAGAATTGCAGTTTTAGCATTTTTTTATGTGGTTGCAAGCAGCCAAATTTTTCCACAAAGTTAGTAATCAAATATTTCGGACTGCAAAATTACATCATTCTGGTGATTCTTGCAACAGTGCGGCTTGAAATAGACGTTAAAAAGGCATGGTAATTAGGTGGTAGATGTTAAAAAAACAAGAGCCGTAACCCGAAATTCGAGTTGCGGCTCTTGTCACTAATAAAGAATTTATGTTATGAAGAATTAATGTCGTTGAAAAGTCGCTTTGGGGATGTGATGTATATGAATCACATCGGCGTGAAATTTCCTCATCAACCCATGCACGTGGCGATAATTACATTATGATAATGCCTTTAGCCTTGCATGCTTCGACTTGCTCTTCGGGCCAAATGCTTGCTTGCACTTCGCCAATGTGGGCTTTTTGCAGCAGATACATGCACAAACGGCTTTGTCCGATGCCGCCACCAATAGAGTAAGGCAATTCGTCAGAAATGAGCGCTTTGTGGAAGTTTAGTTCCAAGCGATCTAAAGCGTTTCGCTCGGTGAGTTGCTGCTTAAGCGATTCGGCACTCACTCTGATGCCCATCGAAGAAAGTTCGAAAGGCATTTCGAGGATGTTGTCCCAAAGAATAAGGTCGCCGTTAAGGCCAAAGTATCCGTCTTCGTTTTGAGTAATCCAGTCGTCGTAGTCGGGAGCTCGGCCGTCGTGAGGTTCGCCATTGCTGAGAGGGTTGCCGATACCAATGATAAACACTGCACCATATTTTTTAGCCGCTTCGCCTTCACGTTCTTTAGACGACAGATTGGGGAATTCTTGCAGCAATTCCTCGCTGTGGATGAAAATTATTTGTTCGGGCAAGCGAGGCGTGATGTGAGGAAAGTCCTCGTAGATTTTTGCTTCGGTTTCGCGAACAGCCTGATATATTTTTTCAACAATCTTCTTAAGGTAACCCAGGTTGCGGTCGCTTCGGTTGATGGTTTGCTCCCAGTCCCATTGGTCGACGTAAAGCGAGTGAATGTTGTCGAGGTCTTCGGCGGTTCTGATGGCGTTCATGTCGGTATAAATGCCATATCCGGGGCCTATGTCGTAAGCGCCTAACTTCATTCGTTTCCACTTTGCTAAAGAGTGCACCACCTCGGCCTTTCGCGAGTTCATGCAGTCGATAGGGAACGACACAGCGTGTTCTACACCGTTAAGGTCGTCGTTGATGCCGGTTCCGCTAAGCACAAACAGTGGTGCAGTGACGCGTCGCAAGTTGAGGGCCGATGCCAATTTGTCTTGGAAAGTTTCCTTTATGGTCTTGATGGCTACCTCGGTGGTTTCGGGCAGAAGTTTTTGCTTGTATTTTTTTGGTATTATTAGTGCCATTTTAATGTTTTCGTGTAGATGTCATAGGTTTGTTTATTCTGATGCAAAGATACATCAAAATTCCATTAAAACAATATTATTGCTAACAAAAATGTATTAAAAATAATAAATTTACCTACAAAATGATGAGGTAGAGAAGAAAATGCGATAATTTTTGATAATTAGGATGTTGCGTTGTGGCTGATTGTTGCGGTTGCCGGAGCAAAGATGCAAAACGAAAGATGGGTGATTGTAAACTTTTAATATTCAATAAATAATTAGTATCTTTGTGCCGATTTTTTTAAAAAATAATTGGTCTGAAAGAAAAGGCCGATTGCTATTAAACAAAAACAAGGAATAAAATTAGGTAGACAAGTAATGGAACAATTTTTCATAACATTACAAGAAGGGTTGACAACCGTAACCGATTTTGTGTGTGGCTATCCGTTGTTTATATGGCTTATAGGCGGCGGTTTGTTTCTGTTCCTCTATTCAGGAATGGTGCCATTGCGCTACACCAAGCGCGCAGTGCTATCGCTACGCGCCAAGGAATCGGGAGCTGGCGACATAAGCAGTTTGCAAGCGTTGATGACAGCCATAAGCAGCACAGTTGGCATGGGCAACATAGCCGGTGTGGCCATAGCCATAGCCATGGGTGGTCCGGGTGCAATATTTTGGATGTGGGTGAGTGCCTTGTTTGGCATGGCAACCAAGTTTTTTGAAGGCACGTTGGCCATAATGTATAAGGGAAAAGACAGTGAAGGCAATGTGCAAGGTGGTCCGATGTATGTTTTGACTGAGGGCATCAGCCCGAAATTAAAGCCAATGGCAAAATTCTTTTGTGTGTTTGCCATGGTTGGATGCTTGTGCGTAATGCAAGCCAACCAGTTGACCGAATCGTTGATAACCGTTATTACCGACCCGCTGTTGCATCTTGAAAACACTTGGCAACTACGAGCCATAATAGGCATTATGATAGTGATACCAGTGGCAGTGGTTGTGCTTGGAGGCATTAGCCGCATATCGAACATAGCGTCGAAGATTGTGCCAGTGATGGTGACAATGTATTTTGCGCTGGTGTTTTATATAATCATTACCAACATAGAATTGTTGCCAAAGGTGTTTGTCGACATCGTGAGCAGTGCCTTTAACCTTGAAGCAGGATTTGGCGCATTGGCGGGTGTGGCCATCATAGGCGCACGCCGAGCAATGTATGTCAATGAGGCCGGCGTGGGTACGGCATCGTTGATGCACGGTGCATCAAAGAACAATCAGCCAGTGCGTGAAGGCTTGGTGGCAATGCTTGGCCCAGCCATCGACTCTGGCTTGGTGTGTACGTTGACAGCAATTCCTATCTTAATGGCCGGCAACTATGCAGATGTTGAGGGCGTTAAGGGCTTGTATGTGGCACTCGGCGCATTCGAAAGCATGATTCCGCATTTCGGCAGTTACTTGCTGATGGTGATTGTGTTCTTCTTTGCTTTCTCTACAATGTTCACCTATAGTTACTATGGCACAAAGTGTACGGCATATTTGTTTGGCAATAAAAACGGCCGTTACTACGAATACTTCTATTTGGTGATGATAGTGGTGTCGTGTGTGATTACCCTCGACACGGTGGTGGCTGTGATGGACTTGGCGTTTGCCCTTATGTCGATACCAACAATGTTTGCACTGTTGCGCTTGTCGCCACGTGTGCGTCGTGAAGCAAAAAAGTATTTCGCACAAAAGGAAGTGTGATGAAATAGCAACTGGCAAAGTGAGGTTGCGAAAAAAGTGTGTTGCTCCAATGGCCTAAAGTCGGGCTTTTGGAGCAACTCTTTTTTTGTTAGATAGTGATGCTCGGAGTGCCAGCCGTGGCTGTAGTGCTAATGGCGGTGCTTTTTGTGGGTTTGTATAGGTGCAAAAAAGGGTTGATTGGGCGGTGAATTGCTCTGAAATTATTAACTTTGCAAAGATGAACTCATGTTAGTTGAAGACCAAATAATTTTTAACAGGAAAAAGCATAAATGGCGTGAAGAGAACGGGGTTAGTTTTTGTGTTGGCGATGATTATTATAAGCAGCATGATGAGCGTTGCTTATGGGTCGCCCAAGGGCAAAAAACGCCCTATTCATGGCATTGATGTTTCGCACCACAACGGGAGCATTGATTGGCGCACGCTTAAGCGTAATCACAAAACTGACATTCAGTTTGTGTACATCAAGGCTACCGAGGGCTCTACTTGGGTGGATGAGGACTATAAGCGCAACGTGAAGCAGGCACGCAATCAGGGCTTGAGAGTGGGAAGTTATCATTTCTTTAGTCCGAGCCAAAGTGCAGAGTCGCAATTCCGCAACTTTAAAAAAGTGGTTAAGGCCTCGCAGCAAGACATCTTGCCCATGGTGGATTTTGAGCACTTGGGAGGCAAGCGAAATGCTCGTAAGGCAGTGGCTGAACTGAAGAAATTTATGCGAATGGTTAAGGCACATTATGGCGTGTATCCGATGGTTTACACCAATGTGTCGATTTATAACGATTATTTGGCCGGCGACTTCAAGAGGTATCATTTGTTTATAGCATATTATCGTAGCGAGCCGCCACGCCTGAAAGATGGGGCACGCTACACCATTTGGCAGTTTTCGGAAAAGGGCTCTATGAAGGGCATAAGCGAGAAGGTGGATTTAAATCGCTTTCATCCCGATTTTTCGATAAACAGCATATTGTATTGAGAAGCAACAGATGAGAACTATATTATTGGTTATAACAACAATATTTGCAGCACTTTTGGCTAAAGGACAGTCGTTGGAGGCTGTTGATAGTGTGGCGGCCGATAGCGTGGCCGAGCCGCCTATTAACATGCATTACGACGGCATCGATGTGTCGAAGTATCAGGGCAATATCGATTGGGCTAAAATAGCAGCAAACGACAGCATAAAGTTTGTTTATATCAAGGCCACCGAGGGCGCCACATATGTTGACCCACGTTTTGAGCGAAACATTCGTGAAGCCCGCAAGCACGGCGTTAGGGTAGGCTGTTATCACTTTTTGCGTTCATCGTCGACAATCGCCGACCAATTTGAAAACATCAAAAAGCGCATACGTCGCGACGAGCAGCACTATGTGCCTATGATAGACGTGGAAACTAAGGGCAAATGGACCGATGAGGAACTGGTCGACAGCCTTCACGCCTTGGCGGTGATGATATATGAACACTATCGCTGTGCGCCAATAATATACACTTATTCGAACTTCTACAACAAATACCTGTCGGGGATGTTTACTGATTATCCGCTGTTTATAGCACGCTACACAGCCGATGAGCCAGTGATGAACGACGGCACGAAATATGTGATATGGCAATTTAGTGAAAAGGGTAGAGTGCCCGGCATTGCAGGCAATGTTGACCTTAACCGCTTTGGTCCCGGGTATTCGGAAAAAGACATACGCATCAACTCGCAGCACATCATAAGCAGCACAGGGTTGGACATTAGTCCCGAAGATTTGGTGATAAACAGTTCGCAGGCAAAAATCAAAGAGATGCCCAAGGTGGATGTGGAAATGACTCCAGAAAAGCAAAAGGAGTTGCAGAAACTCAAGGCACAGTATGCAAAAGAAGAGGCCCGCATGCAAAAGCAACGCGAAAAAGATGCTGCTCAGAAGTCGAAAGAACTGTCGGAGGCTCGCCGAAAAGAGGCTCGTGAGAATGCCAAGCGAGGAATAACCGTAACTAACCCGAAGGGCAACGTAAAGGCCAAGAAGGACGACGATGAAAATGCTCTGGAGCAAGGCGTTGACAAAGTGAAAGACGGTGTAGGCTCGTTCTTCAAGAGTTTGGCATCATTTTTCACGGGTGATGAAGAGACCGAAGCAACGGCAAAACAAGAGACCGAAGCAACAGCAAAACAAAAGGCCGAAACGGCAGCAAAAGATGAGGTGGAGCCAGCCAAACAGCAGCCTGTGGCCGAAAAGGCGGCACTGACAGAGTTGCCTCAGGCAGCGCCAAAAGACACATTGAAAGTTAACGAGCGAAAAATTGTAGCACCGCAAGGGAGCAGCAAAGGCGTGCGATTGCCAGTGCGCAAAAGAGATGACAAATAAGAAAACAAAATATGGAAGCAAATAAAACAAACATTAAGAACCTGTTGTTCGATTTGGGCGGAGTAGTGATTGACATTAACCGCGACCGATGCGTGAAGGCCTATACCGAAGCCGGAATGCGCGATGCCGATGAGATGCTTGGCGTGTATAAGCAAAGCGGCATATTTTTAGCACTTGAAGAGGGTAAGGTTACCCCAGAGGAGTTTCGTGCCGAAATGCGTAAACACTTCGATTGTGAGGTGAGCGATGAGGTTATTGATAACTGTTTTTTCCAATTTTTGCTTGGCATTCCAGTGGAACGCTTGCGTGCAATGGAAGAACTTGCAAAGACCTATCACATATATTTGCTGTCGAACACCAACACCATAATGTTTAATAAGGCAATCCGCAACTATTTCAAGGCCGATGGCCATGACTTGGAATATTATGCAGAAGATATGGTGCTATCGTATGAGGCGCATTGCTGTAAGCCCGACGAACGCATCTTCAAGATGTGTATCGAAAAGTTTGGCATTAAGGCAGAAGAAACATTGTTTTTCGATGATGGTCAAGAAAACTGCGATGCTGCAGCTCGCCTTGGATATCAAACCTACTGCGTAAAGCCAGGAACAGAGTTCTATGACTATTTTAAGTAAACGCATTATTTTTAAGATTTTAATTCCCTAAGCGATGAAAGTAATCACCAATCCTAAGGACTGCGCAAAAGTGTCGATAGCGGCAACAATAGGCATGTTCGACGGCGTTCATTTGGGGCATATTGCCCTTATAGAGTCGTTGAAGAGCGAGGCCGCTAAACGAGGCTTGGCAAGTGCCGTGGTTACATTTCGCGACCACCCACAAAATGTGCTGCATTGTGGCGATGTAAAGTGGATATGCACGCTTGAGAATCGCTTGGCGAGTTTGTCGCGCACGGGCATCGATTACGTGATATTGCTCGACTTCACAGTGGAATTGTCGAAACTCGATTCCACAGCCTTCATGCAACTTTTGCGATGCGACTACGGCCTTGAGGCGCTTGTTGTGGGCTTTAATCACCGCTTCGGGCATAACCGAAAAGAAACATTTGCCGATTATAAGAAGAATGGTCAGAAAATAGGGGTGGAATTGGTGCTTGCCAAGGAATATAGTGGTGAGTATGCCCCAGTGAGCTCGTCGATTATACGCCACCTTATAGTGGGCGGCGATGTGGAAGGCGCAATGCACCGTCTCGACCACCCGTTCTCCATTTCGGGCACGGTGGTGCATGGCTTGAAAAATGGTCGCAAAATAGGTTTTCCAACAGCCAATATAGGCGAATTCTCGTCAAACCTCATATTGCCGCCCAATGGTGCATATGCGGCGTTTGCGCGAGTGGAACAGGGTCCGCTCTTGCCTGCAATGGCCAACATAGGTACACGTCCAACCGTGCTGAGCGATGCTCCTATAAGCGTAGAAGTGAATATTCTGGATTTCGACAGCGACATATATCATAAGCCGTTCACTGTGTATCTGGTGAAACGCTTGCGTGCCGAAACGCAATATGCCTCGCTCGATGCACTAAAGGAGCAGTTGAAAAAAGACCGTGAAGTGGCGCGAGAATATCTTCAAACAGTGAAATTAACCAACTTACTATAAAAAAAACTGATATGGAAATAATAAATTTTGCCAAGCAAAACTCTCTTGTGGGTCAATATTTGCGTGAAATGCGCGATGTTAACACTCAGAACGTTCGATTGGTGTTTCGCAACAACATAAAGCGCATAGGCATGATTATGGCCTACGAAATGTCGAAGCGAATGGACTATAGCCCGGTGAAGACGCAAACTTGTCTTGGCGTGGCCGATGAATTTGAATTGAGCGACAATGTGGTGATAGCCACAGTGCTACGTGCCGGGTTGCCATTTCATGAAGGCTTTTTGAACTTTTTCGATAAAGCAGAGAATGCGTTTGTTTCGGCTTACAGACAATATAAGGACGGCAGCGATGAATTTGAAATAGTGGCCGAATATATGGCATCGCCAAGCATCGAGGGCAAAGTGCTGTTGCTTGTCGACCCAATGCTTGCCACCGGTTCGTCGATGGAGTTGGCTTATAAGGCATTGTTGCAGAAGGGCACTCCAAAGCATGTGCATGTGGCATCGATAATCGCATCGGAGCAGGCTGTGGAATATGTTAAGCGCGCATTCCCTGCCGACAAAACCACTTTGTGGGTTGGCGCAGTGGATGCCGAACTTAATGCACATTCATATATAGTGCCAGGTCTTGGCGACGCGGGCGACCTTGCTTACGGTGTGAAGGAATAATGTAGGCGATTTGTGAGGAATTTCCTGCAAATTTCAAAAACATAATTTATCAAAGCTCCTAAATGTTGTGATTTAGGGGCTTTTTTATTGAAAAACGGGGTAAAAGTGTTAAAAGAGTTTAAATTTGAGAGAATAATGCTCGAAAATTATGTTATATAACATAAAATGTATAACTTTGCATCAAGTTTTTATGGTATTTAGATTTTAAGGGAATCATAAGCCGTGAGGCTAAGATGATTCATCAAAAAAAGGTTTAGTTTTAAGGTTTATGTATATAGCCGTCTATATGGCTAGAAAGAAGATCTTCTGCGTGGTGCAGAGGATATTTTTTTGTCCTTTTGTGAACTGCTTTATTTGGGTGTAAATGCTTGATACAAAGGTAAATAGGGTAAAATAATAAGTGCGGTTAGGGTTTGTTGCTGTCGGGGTATGATGAATATTGCACTTCGTTTTCGGCGGCGATGGCAGCTTGAGGCGAAGGGTAGTTGTAGTTAGTTTTTGTGTTGTTGATGAGGTTGAGGGTGTTTAATAGGCGCAGTAAGGTTTCTTGCTGATATGGTTTTGCCAGTTCGCATTCCCAAATCACTATCACTATCCAGCCTTGTTGTTCAAGGGCTCGGCAATTGTTGATGTCGCGGTTTCGATTGCGAGAAATTTTGTCATACCAGAATTTTCTGTTCGAAGCAGGCAGTTTCTTTAGGCATTTGTGTCCGTGCCAGAAGCATCCGTTTACGAAAATTGCTATTTTCAGTCTGTTGATGACAATGTCGGGCTTGCCGGCAAGTTTTTCAACGTGCAGGCGGTATCTGAATCCGTTTTGCCACAAAAATCTTCTCACAAGCCATTCGGGACGAGTGTTTTTGCTCCGAATTCGGCTCATGCATTTGTGGCGTTGTTGGGGTGTCATCTTATCAGCCATAGGGCAAAATTAATGATAAAATTTGTATGTTAGGACAAATGGGGCTTGCTTTTTGTAGCCTGGTTGGTGGTCCGAAAGCATATCTGCTGCACCTAAAAGCGTTTTCGTTAAAAGACGAACATCTTCAATCTGTCATTTTAATTGCTGTCGGCGAAAATATGCTCAAAATATTGGAGAATCAATGACGATGTATGAAAATAAAAGGCAATCAAACAAAAACTTTTATTGGTTACGTTGCCAATGCTTTATGCAATGCTGCTAAAGGCCGAGTTAGATGATGTGCAATGTATGAATAGCCACGGTAATGGAGTTTGCTATCCGTATAAGTAATCGTAATGCTACAAAAAAATAGGCTTCGCATCACTGCGCAGCCCACTTTAACCTTAATCTTAATTTAATACTATGAAAAACACGTTACAAATATAAGTGATAATTTCATTAATTGATACAGTTAAATAATGGTTATTTAGATATATTAACTATATTTAATAATTTGTTTTAGAGTTGTAAATTGCGACATATTAAAAAAATAGGGCTAAATCGTTGCCGAAATAGCCCTATCTATAATGTTAAAAAGATTGTTACTGACAATTGCCCGAGCATCCGCTGCAGCTTCCGTCAGAAGCAGAGCCACAGCCAGAGCATCCACCGCAACCGCATGATGGGTTAAGTTCTTCTTGAGTGGCTTGGCGCACTTCAATCACAGTGCCCACATATTTCACGCGTTCGCCAGCCAATGGGTGGTTGAAGTCCATAATGACATTGTCGTCGTTGATGTCGAGCACAATGCCTTGCACGCGGTGACCATCTTGAGTCATCATAGGAATTACGCTACCTTTCTTTACTGTTCCGGCGTCGAATTTGCCGTCAGGACCGCTGAAGATTGCTTTTTCGAGCGACATAATCATGTCGCTATTGATTTCGCCGAATGCTTCGGCTGGCTCAAGAGTGAATTCAAATTTTTCGCCCTTCTTAAGGCCAGTGATTTTCTTTTCAAAACCGTCAATCATGCCTTGTTCAAGACCGAACACGAAGCGGTCGGGTGCTTCGTTGGTGAATTCGTGCATCAATTCTTGGCTATTGTTTTCGTCGATTGTGAATACTTGGTAGGCAAGTTCCACGTATTGACCGAATTTAATTTCTTCCATAAGTGTAGATGTATGAATGTTGTTAAAATAATTATTCTGTTATGTAGGGGCAAAGTTATAGAAATAGTGTGAGATATTGAAAAAAGAACATAAAAAAAATGAGCAACTGGACCGAAGTCCTATTGTTGCTCATCTCCTCTCTCCACTTGCGGTATGGACGGGACTCGAACCCGCGACCCCCTGCGTGACAGGCAGGTATTCTAACCAGCTGAACTACCACACCAGTTTTGATTTTGCTTTCGATTAATCTCGATTGCGAGTGCAAAGTTACGAACAATTTCTGAATCTGCAATAGTTTTGCCTAATTTTTTTCAAAAAAAGATGATTTTTTTTGTTTTAGGGGTAAAAAATGCATCCAAAGGCCTTTTTGAAGGGGGTGATCACCTAAATTTCGTCTGATTTTTTAAGGATGCCTAACACGGGCAGCGAAGCAAAAGCGGCAGTTCCTGCGGTCATGAATATGAATGTGAGGATGTCGCGCACGGTGATAACGTCCATGTTGAGTTTGGTGAAATAAATCCACCATGCAGCAGCGGCCACAATTAGGCAAAGAATTAGTTCCAGGATGTAGCCCCACATCATACTTGGTTGGTTTTTGTCGGGAAGACGGTTTACAACCTTTCGGGTGAACCATGGGTTTTGGCTCACTTCAGGAGTGTTTTGCTTAAGCAGTTTAGCAAATTCTATGTCGTCGGAGTTGCGTTTCATAATCAAAAACAAAGTTACTTTAAATATTTATATCTAAAAAGCGGAATCAGGAGAAAGTTAATTTGGGCGAAGGAGTTTAGAAAGTTTTGCTTTGCCTCTCGATATGTGCGATTTTATGGTGCCTTCGGGCATGCCTGTAATCTCGGTAATTTTTTTAATTGGCATATCTTGCATAAAGAAGAGGTTGACAACCGTTCTCTCGTGTTCGCTCAGGTAGTTAAGCGCGGTGTAGAGGTCCATTCGGGCGTCGTTCGATTCTTCGTCGCGAGTGAGTTCGTCGGGGACGTCGTAGCCGGCTTCTTCGTTAAGTTCCTTTTGTTTGCGATGGTGAGAATAGAATTCGTTGTATGCTATTCTGAACAGCCAAGTTTTGAATTTTGCCAGCCCTTTAAACTGCCTGATGTTGGTGTAAGCCTTTATGAAGGTTTCCTGAGCCAAATCGTCGGATAGCGCATCGTCGCCGGCCGAGAGGTTGAGGAAGAAACTGCGAATCGCCGGCTGATACTCCTCGACGAGCGTGGCGAAGGCCCTGCGATTGTCGTGAAGCACAACCTGCGAAATGAGTTTCAATTCTTCTACTTTCGAAAGCATGGCAGTTTTGCGAGTTGGTTTTTTGGGATTCGGTGATTATTTAAGGAGAATCCTCTGTGCCGAGGCACAGAGGTTCGTTGGGTATTGAAAATTCTGTTAGTTGCCGAATGGAGGAGGTGTTGTTTCGTTGTTGTTGTTGCTGGTTTGGTTGTCGATGGCTTCGTCTTCGCTTTGGGCGTCATTTTGGGCCATCCACTCTTGTTCGGCCTTCCAGTTTTCGTAATTAATACGGTTGCGTTGGGTTATGAATTCCATTGCCAGTTTCGACACGCCTATTATAATAGGTATTAGGCAAAGGGCAGCCATTTCTTCGCCATCGGCAGTAAGGAAGAATAAGCACAATCCGAGTCCGATAGCAGTCCAAATGATGCCGTTTTTGAATGCAGGCATGTAGTATTGGTTAGGCTGATAATTGACGTTTGCTTTAGGGGCCTGTGCGTAGCGAACTTGGCTTTGAGGAGCGTAAGGTTCGTTAGCAGGTTGGTTGCGATAGTAAGGGTTTGCAGTCGCAGAATTTGGCGCCGCTGGCTGAATAGGGGCTTGCGGGTGCTTGCCGGTGATTGAAGGTGGCAACTCGTAGTTGTTCTCGATGGCCTTTTCGATGATGCGATATTTTTGTCGGCGATTAAGGTAATAGAAGAAAAGGCAAAGAGCAACGATGATGATGAACACTGTGGCCACACCTACCAAAATCTCTTCAACCACGTGCATTTGGCGCATTTCGCGTTCATATTTTTTGAGCATTCTGAGCTGCCAAGCGTCTTCTTCCTGCTGGTGCTGTATGGCATTGCTCACGATTGTGGCCAGTTGGGTGCCTTCGGTGTTGTTGATAACAGTGTCGTCGAGCAGGCCCTTTATTTTGTTGGCAATGTCTGAGGCCACAGTGACATTAACGGTGTCGGCACCACTGATTACTTCTAACGTGTCGCCGTGAACGGTGATGTCGTGGTTTGGTGTCTGGGCTTGCATGCACCAGTTGAACGATGCGATTGCCAAAATAGCCAAGATGAATCGATGTTTCATGATGGAAAAGTTTTTTTAGTTGTTTATACTTATTTTTATTTTTCTTGATTTGGGGTAATTGAGCAATTTTTGTTGTCAACTACACCTATTAGATGCAGCACCATGTGCTAAAGGTTGCACCTATGGTCAGAAAAATTAAAGCATAAACTGTTATTTGCTGAAGGTTAGTCGGTTGTGGTTATGTTTTTTTCAAAATATTGCGTATAGTGCCGTAGTAAGGTGGCAGCGCAGTGACCGAATTTTTTGAAAAATGCGGTCTTTGAAAGGGAGTTACTTTGTTAAGTCGACGCAAAGCCCCTCGTTTGCAAGAATCACGCGACCGTTGAATTCTTCTTCGGCTTGGGTTTTTAGAGGAGTTTCGTCGGTGTAGCGTTTAGAGTAATGCCCTAAAATCAGGTTTTTAGCGCCGGCTTGGCGGGCAGTAATTGCGGCCTCGCGCGCAGTGGCGTGTCCGCGTTGTCGGGCAGTTGCGGCATATTCGTCGCCGTAGGTTGCTTCGTGATACATCCAAGTGGGATTTTTTATCATTTCGGCAATTCTTGGCGAGAAGGCGGTGTCGCTACAGTATGCATAACTGATGCATGGGTCGGCGTCGTGAGTTAGGATGTGGTTGGGGATGATTTCCCCGTTTGGCATCACAAAATCCTCTCCTTGGCGCAGGTCGTTGTATTTGAAGAACGGCACTTCGTAGAATTTAGCCATATCGCCTTTGATGTGGCGCAACTTGGGCTTTTCGGTGAACAGGAATCCCGTGGTGGGCACGCGGTGCTTAAGCGGGAATGTTTCTACGGTGATGGCATCGTCTTCGTAGATTACGTTTTGTTGACGGCCAATGATGTTGAATTCAATTTTGTAGGAGCAGTCGGCCAAAAAGAATTTAAAGAAATCGCCAAACACTTTTGCGCCGTCGGCGTTGATGTGAATAGTGAGTGGGCCGGTGCGTTGGTGCAGGTCGAGCGTAGATAGCAGTCCGGGCAGGCCAAAGCAGTGGTCGCCGTGCAGGTGGCTAATGAATATGTGGTTTAGTCGCTGCATCTTGAGGTGCTGTTTGGCAAACGAAAGTTGCGCCGTTTCGCCACAGTCAATCATGAAAAGATTGTCGCGAATGTTGAGCACTTGGCAAGAAGGCATGTGCCTAAACGAAGTGGTTGCCGAGCCGCATCCTAATATGTGAAGGTCGAATTTGTCCATTGTTGCACTCAGAATGAACACAAATATAGCGAAAAGCGTTATAATAGTGCAATTAAAGTAATGAGGATTTTGAATTTTAACAATTATAATGTTAATTTAAAAATCATTTTAACTAATTATTTTGTTGTTATCAAAAAGGTTTTTAACTTTGCAATAAGTTTTTTCATAGGATTAGATTTTTAAGGTTAATATGTGTGGTTGTTGCGAAACAGCTGCACATTTGTTGTTTTTTATAGTGAGCAATTATTTGAGTAAATCGCAAGGATATAGGGAGTTTAGGGTATGAAAAACGTGTGTTTAGAAGCCAAGAGGGTGAGCATATTTGCCAGTCGGCAAAAGGGTAGCGCAAGCAAGCATATGTGATGATTGCAAAAAAAACTCGAGAGCGGAATGCTGATGCTTTCCGCTCCCGAAAGGATATGATAAACTATAAGGCATAAATGTTAACTTTTGATTGACGCCCTGATGGCGCGCGGCGATTTTCCGAGTTTAGACTTTACGTATCGGCCGAAATTTGACACGTCGGGGAATCCGAGTTTAACGGCAATTTCTTTAATCGAGAGGTCGGAATGAAGCAGCAGATGGTCGATTCGTTTTTCAAGAACGTGCCCAATAATGCTTTTTGCCGTTTCGCCGCTACAAGTTTTGCACACATGAGTGAGGTATTTAGGCGACACGTTAAGGCTGTCGGCATAATACTGGATGGAACGGCTTGGCGAATTGCTGTCGGCAATGGTTTGGTTTATCAGAGCAATAAATCGCTTGAATATCACGTCGCTTTGTCGCACAGGTTCTTTGCTTTCGTCTAAATTGGCATATCCATTCTGTTTGCAATAGCTGAATAAATCGCTAAGCATTGCAAGTACCAATGACGATGTGGATCTATCGTACTTGTCGCTGTTTTGAAGCGTGAGGCGATGATAAAAAAGTCGGTTATAATCGTGCATTATTTGCAAGATGTTGTCGTCGAGATGAATCAGCGGATTAAACTGCTTGATGTTTTCTAAATTTGACCACTTTATGCGAGTGATGCTAAGAATTCCAAACATAAAATTCTTAGAGAGAGCAATCATGGAGCATTCAAAAGTGCCGTTAGAAATGTTGCCGTGTTTGATTAAAGAAAAAGGCAATGATATTAAATCGTGCTTGCGAGCAATGATTTGTTGTTCGTTGACGTTGATTGTGATTTTCCCTTTGTTTACGATTAAGATGGCCAAAGCCTCTATTTGCTTGATGTTTTCAAATTCTTCAAGCGATGTGATTTCTCTAAAATACAAAATGTCTTTAGTGAGGATGTGTTCCTGCACAGAGTTGGGAAGAGAAATTGTTTTAAAATCCATAGTATTTAAAAATTAAAAAAGTTGAGAGGTGCAAAGTTAGGCAAAACATATGGATGAGTGTGTTCAAAAAGAGAGCCAAAGTGTTCAAAAAAGAAATGTTTGGAACATTTGATATTTTTTGACAATTATTGTGGAAAATACGAACATTAAGAATGCGATTTTTTTGATGAACTTTGCAGAGAATTGATTTATGACGGTTAATTATTAAGCAGACATTTACATATACTCATTATTGAATTGTAAATTTTTTATAGACTCTATTTAGTTTGGTGTGCGGTTGTTGTGATAACAATTGCACATTGTTTTATTATAAAGGCTGCTAAGCAGATAAAAAAAAGGGAGTAAGTGCTTTGTAAAGAGGGTTATATTTGCTAACTTCGTGAATTGAGAATATGTATACGCCAAAAGCGTACAACCTACACAAAACAGACCAACAAGATGAAAGTAGTAACCAACATATTGCTATTAGGCGCATTGATAACGTATGTGTTTTTGCCATTGTTTGAGGTGGAATTTGTCGGAGTGATAACGGGTTTCACCTATAGCGCCAACGCCATCTCCACATCGGCCGATTTGGCGATGCAGGTGTTTGCCTTAATTCCATTTATTAGCAGTTTTGGAGCAATAGCGTTTAATTGCTTGAAGAACCGTTATTGGGGTTTTGTGTCGGGAGTGTTTATTGCTATGGGTTTGGCGTTTTATTTTTTTGCTAAGCAATATGTGCTGATACAATCACCCGAGATATATTCATATGATGGTATAGGTTTTGGATTTATAGCCGGCTATGTGTTGATGATATGTGCATTGGCCTCGACCATCTTGTCGGTGATGCCGTTTAATTTCAATATGCATCACGAAAAGCCAGTGCCCAAGGTTAATGTTAAAGGTAAGGATTTGCGAAGAGAGTAGCGGGATGCACTCGTAAAGCAAGAGTGTGGGGCAAACAGCAGGCCGAATGGCAAGATTGTGGAACTTAAATGCTTTGTAGCGGGCAGTTGATGAGATACACATGCTGTCGGGCTCGAGAAATGGCAGTGTAAAGCCAACGGAAGAAGTCGAGTTGCTCAAAAGCCTCTTCAGCAATATATCCCATGTCGATAAACACATTTTTCCATTGTCCGCCTTGCGCCTTGTGGCAAGTGACAGTGTAGGCATATTTCACTTGCAAGGCGTTGAAGTAAGGGTGGTTTTTCATGGCTTTGTAGCGGGTGCGCTTGTCGCCCTCTAATTCGTTGTTCACCTCCATAAATAGCAATTCGCTTTGAGCGCGGCTCAGGGCAGGAGCGTCGCTCACCAGTGCGTCGAGCACAATTTTTACATCCATTTCCAGGTTGTTGTGGTCGGGGAATTCCACGGTGACGTTGGCAAAACGCAAGCCGTAGCGTTGTTCCACGTCGCCACGCACTCTCACCACCCGCATCACGTCGCCGTTGGCAATAAAGTCGATTTCGTCGTAGTCGGCGCTCCAGAAATAGTTGTTTTTCGACACCAAAAGCATATCGCCAGCCACAAGTTCGTCTTCGCGATATAGAATTTGGTTTCTGATGCCGAGGTTAAACATAGTGGCGCGTTTGTTGCTTCGCGTCACCACCAAGGTGTCGTGCAGACCATCGATGCTGTAGCAGTCGGAGATTTTTTCGAGCAGGAACTCACTCGAAATGGGTTCGATGTCGTCAAATTTTGAAAATGTTAGGGTGGGCTTCGACAGATTGTTTTCGGCCATCATGTTGCGCAACACAGTGGCATTATAGAGAATTCCCGATTCGGCGGCCTGTCGAGCAATGTCGGAGAGGAAACAATCATACACATTAAGTGCATATGATTGCAACACGGGTTTTGAAAGTGCGGGGCTGTCAGATTGTCCCACTGGAGGTAACTGAGCACGGTCGCCAATTAGCACAAGCCGGCAGTTGTTGCCGCTATAGACGTAGTGGATTAGGTCGTCGAGAAGTCGGCCCGTGCCGAAGAAAGCCCCTTCGCCTTGCGAGTTTGCAATCATTGAGGCTTCGTCGACGATGAAAAACGTGTTGGTGTGCTTGTTTTCGGCCAGGCCAAATCCGTCGGAGCCATAGGCCTTTTGCCGATATATCTTTCGGTGAATGGTGAAAGCGGCATGCCCCGAGAATTCGGCAAACACTTTAGCGGCGCGCCCGGTTGGGGCCAGCAGTACGCATTTCACGTTGTGGTCGGTGAGAGTTTTCACTATGGCACCCGTCATCGATGTTTTGCCCGTGCCGGCATATCCGCCGAGCAAAAACACAGCGTCGCTTGGCGAATTGAAACAGAATTGTCCGAATTGTGCAATAAGGAGCATTTGGTCGGGGTTGGGGTCATAGGGCAGATTGTTCATAACCTCAATTCCGAAGTTTCTCACTGCTTGTTGTACAGCGGTATTAGGGGTGTTATTTCCGTCGGGGTGTTGCATATTGCAAAAGTAATTAATAAAACTCACAATGCGAAATATTATAATTAATGTGAATATGTGTGTGGCAATGTGCTCAAATTGTCATTATTGATTGATATTAAAGAAACTTTTGAGTAACTTTGCCAAAAATGTACCTATGTGCAGACCGCAGTTGCGGCGCTGCGATTATGTAAACCAAAAAGAAAATAATTATCTAAAATAAATAAAACCTAATCGCTATTTTCATATGATTAAAAAAAATGTTTTGCGATGTGCATTTGTTGCGTTATTGGCAACGGTATTGACCGCGCCGGTGTTTGCGCAAATGCGCTTTGACCAACAGCGAATTTATCAAATCGTGTCGGTGTCACACCCCGATAAGGTTCTTGGTTATGCCGGTGACGGCGGCCAAGTGATATTGAAGGCTGTAGACAAGAACGATAAGAGCCAGTATTGGACTATCAGTGAACTATCGGGAAGTTTCAGATTCTCAAATGCATATGGCAATGTGTCGATGCGTGCAGACGATACTGCTACAGCAAAGATGACAGAAACCAATGGTTCGGATGAAATGCAATTGTGGTTGGCCAATAGAGTAGGCGAATCGGTGCAATTGGTTCCATCGAACAATGCCAAGTGGGCAGCAGCCGTTGAGGGCAATAAAGTGATAATGACCGATGCTGCAAAGGCAGGCACAAAAGACGCTGCACTGTTTCGCATCGTGGCCACACATCTCACCGTAGACGGCGGTGCTGATTTGGCTCAAGGCGAACAGCCAATATGGGAAGACGAAACCCGTTTTGAAGAAAATAAGGAGAAGGGCCACGCAACCTTCACTCCATATGCCAGCGAAAGCGCAATGTTGGCCGACGCTAACTTCTACAATTACCCATGGAACTACACCAAGAGCGCAAATGCCAAATTGCTTAACGGTAATTGGTATTTCAGTTTGGTGCCAGAACCATCGTTGCGCCCAACCGATTTCTATGAAGAAGACTATGACGTGAGCAGTTGGGATAAAATTCCAGTGCCATCAAACTGGGAAATGCAAGGCTACGACCGTCCAATATATTGCAACGTGGAATATCCACACGGCAACACCCCTCCGTTTATCAGAGCACGCAAGGGCTTTAACGACGGTGGCAAGAACTATGGCATTAATCCAGTGGGCTCATATGTTCACTTCTTCGATATGCCAAGTAATTGGGACGGCAACCGCACATTTATTCACTTTGGCGGCATCTACAGCGCAGCATTGGTGTATTTGAATGGCCAATATGTGGGTTATTCGCAAGGTGCAAACAATGTGGCAGAATTCGATTTGACAAAGTATTTGCGTCCGGGCAGCAACCGCTTGGCAGTTCAGGTGTTCCGTTGGAGCGACGGCTCGTATTTGGAATGCCAAGACATGTTCCGCATGAGCGGTATTTTCCGCGATGTGTATTTGTATAGCGTGCCAAAGGTGAGTGTTCGCGACCATGTTATCACCTCGGCTTTGACTCAGAAGAGCAACTACACTGCCGGCACTATGAATGTGGCTCTAACTCTCGACAACCGCGATGGAATGAAGGGTAAGAAAGAGTTGGTGGTTAAACTTATGGACACTAACGACAAGTTGGTGGCTGAAAAGACCGTAGTGGTTAAATATGATGCCAAGAAGTCGACAGCAAGCGCCAATGTTGCCTTTAAGGTGAAGGACGTGTTGCCATGGACTGCCGAAACACCAAACCTTTACACCGTTCGCGTGTTGCAACGTGAAGCCGGCAAGGAAGAATTGGCATTCTCTACAAAATATGGTTTCCGTGAAATAGAACAACGCGGCTCGTTGATTTACATTAATGGTCAACGTGTGTTCTTTAAGGGCGTAAACCGTCATGACACCCACCCATTGTATGGCCGTGCCGTGACAACCGAATCGATGCTCGAAGATGTGTTGTTGATGAAGCGCAGCAACATTAACACCATACGCACATCGCACTATCCAAATGCAGCCAAGATGTATGCAATGTTCGACTATTTCGGGCTGTACACAATGGACGAGGCCGACCTTGAAGACCACGCAAACCAATCGATTAGCGACATGCCATCGTGGATTCCTTCGTTTGTTGACCGTGTGGAACGCATGATGCTTCGCGACCGCAATCACCCAAGCATTATTTTCTGGAGTCTTGGTAACGAAAACGGTGGTGGTAACAACTTCCAAGCATGCTACGATGCGGCAAAACGCCTTGATAAGCGATTGATACACCACGAAAGTACTCGCGACGGCAAGGAATTTGGCGGTAACCGATTCAGCGACATGTATTCGAAGATGTATCCAAGCATGGAATGGATGGATGAGTATGTTAATTCGTTCGACAAACCAATGTTTATTTGCGAATATGCGCACTCAATGGGTACAGCCATCGGTAACTTGCGTGAATATTGGGAAAGCATTGAAAACAGCACAACAACCATAGGTGGCGCAATATGGGACTGGGTTGACCAGTCGATTTACGAACCAGTGGAAATTAAGAAGGGCACATACATGGGCCGTTTGCACACTGGTTACGACTATCCTGGCCCTCACCAAGGCAACTTCTGCTGTAACGGTATCACCACAGCCTTGCGCGAAGTGACTCCAAAGTTGGTAGATGTGAAGGCTGTGTATCAGTATATTAAGTTCTCGCTATCGGGCATAGATGCAGAAAAGAACGAAGCGGTGGTGAATGTTAACAACACCTACGACTTTATCAGCACTAAGGGCATGATGCTTAAGTGGGATGTGCTTGTAAATGGCTATTCGTCAGGAGCGGGCACTATTGCCTTGCCAGAATTGGCGCCTGACCAAAAGGGCGACGTGACTATTAAGTTGCCAAAGAATGCCGACTTGAAGAAGGCTGCAAAGAACGGCACAGAAATTATGCTTACCGTTAAGGTAGAAAATAAGGAAAACTACAATTGGGTGGATGCCGGTCATGAATTGGCAGCTGCACAATTCGAACTTAACAAGCGCAGCGCACACCTTTCATCGGTTAAGGTGAAGACTGATGCCGGTGCCTTGGCCGTGGCTGAAGAAGACGGCCAAGTGGTGGTGAAGAACAATGCAGTGGTAATATCGTTTGACAAGACTACTGGTGTGGTTAAGCAACTTCGCCTTGATGGCATCGACGTGATATATGGCGGAATGGGCTTTGAATACGACAACTTCCGTTGGATTGAAAACGACCGCATAGAATATAATGGCAACGGACTTGATGCTGAAGGCCAAATTTCAACAAAGACCTTGGCAAATGGTTGTGTTGAAGTAAGCACTAAGCGCGGCGGCAGCCTTTGCGGCACCGAATTGGTGTATACAATCTATCCTAACGGCATAGTTGACATTGATGCTAAATTTGTGCCTCAAACTAAGGGATTGCGTCGCACAGGTTTGGCTTGTGGCATTAACCCTGGCTTGGGCTACATCAACTATTATGCAAAGGGTCCGTGGGAAAACTATATTGACCGCGACAATGGATGCTTCGTGGGCCGCTATATGACCACAGTGCAAGATATGGTGGTTCCTAACACTAAGCCTCAGTCGATGGCTAACCGCATTGGCTTGCGTGAATTGGTAATGACCAATAACAAGGGCCGTGGCATAAAGATTGAAACTGAAGGCGATGTGGCATTCTCGGCTTTGCGTTACACCGATGTAGACTTGATGAATGGCTTGCACATTTGGGAAATGCAAGAGCGTCCGTTCATATATTTGCACCTTGATGCTTATCAAAGAGGTATTGGTAATGGTAGTTGTGGCCCTCAAGCAATGCCTAAATATGATGTTAAGGAAGAACCTGCAAGTTACAAACTGCGCATCTCTTCGGTGAAGGGTAAGTGATTAGTTGCTTGCAATAGAATATGAAAAAATCGCGTCCTGATGATGTCGGGGCGCGATTTGTTTTTGTGACTAAAAGCGTGGTGGCGAGTGTTAGGCCTTTTTGGGGGTGAGCCGAGGAAAATAGTGTGACGAGAACCGAAAAAAGTAATATCATTAAATTCCGAGAAAAAGCGAACCGCACAAAAAACTGTCAAAAACAGCACCTCCCCGCACCCTCACCCGCCAATTTCCCAACCATCATCACAAACCGAAAAATCACTCGGAAAATAGTGAGGGGCATCTGGGTTAAGCAGATGCCCCTCGGCTAATAATATGGTTGTTATGGAAAAAACGTGATTTGGTTTATCGTTGTTCCACGAGTTTGCAGATTTCCACAATAGTGCGTTGAGCAGCTTCCATTGCTTGAATCGACACATATTCGTAGCGACCGTGGAAGTTCATGCCACCGGCAAAAATGTTAGGGCAAGGCAAACCTTTGAAAGAAAGTTGCGCGCCGTCGGTTCCGCCTCTGATAGGTTGCACCTTAGGTTTGATGCCTGCATTTTCCATTGCTTGCTTAGCGATGTCGATAACGTGCATCACAGGTTCAATCTTTTCGCGCATGTTGTAATATTGGTCTGTGATTTCTATTGAAGCGCAGTTAGGGAACTCGTTGTTGATTTTGCGAGTAAGGTGTTCGAGTTCCATTTTGCGGCGTTCGAAACGGTCGCGGTCGTGGTCGCGAATGATGTATGTTAGAGTTGTGGTTTCAACCGAACCGCTGATGCCCACAAGGTGGTAAAATCCTTCGTAACCTTCGGTGTGTTCAGGAGTTTCCCAGCGAGGAAGCATGATGGCAAATTGGTTGGCTACGCGAATTGAATTGAGCATTTTGTGCTTAGCATAACCTGGGTGAACATTCAGACCTTTGAAAGTTACTTTAGCCGCAGCTGCATTGAAGTTTTCGAACTCAAGTTCGCCCACTTCGCTGCCGTCCATAGTGTAGGCAAATTCAGCGCCGAAAAGGTCGACGTCGAATTTGTGAGCGCCTTGGCCAATTTCTTCGTCAGGGTTAAATGCGATTCTGATTTTGCCATGCTTAATTTCGGGATGTTCTTGAAGGTAAGCCACAGCCGAAATGATTTCGGCAATGCCCGCTTTGTCGTCGGCACCCAAAAGAGTGGTACCGTCGGTGGTAATAAGGTCTTGGCCAACATATTCCTTCAATTCAGGAAATTGAGCAGGGTCGAGCACTACGTTTTCGGCTTCGTTAAGGGTGATTTTGCCGCCGTCGTAGTTTTTAACGATTTGAGGCTTAACATTGTGACCGCTCATGTCGGGCGATGTGTCCATGTGAGCAATGAAACCTATGGTTGGTACATCTTTGTCGGTGTTAGATGGCAATGTTGCCATAAGGTAACCATTGTCGTCGAGTGTAATTTCGCTCAAGCCCATCTTTTCGAGTTCTCCCTTAAGGAAGTTGGCAAATACCATTTGTCCGGGAGTTGATGGGGTGAGGTTGGTGGTTTCGTCACTTTGAGTGTCGAACTTCACATATTCTAAAAATCGTTCTACTAATCCCATAATGTTTGAGTGTTATGTTAGAATGTTGTTGTTTTAATTTGCTTGTGATTTTGCTCCGAAAAAAATGATAAACGGAAATATGATGCAAAGGTAGTGCAAAAAGCCGATTAATGTGAATAAAAATCAAAGAGATTGCGAGTTGTGAAATTTATTTATAATAAAATGTGTAGAAATTCATTTGAGAAAAATAAGATATTTGTTAACTTTGTTGGGATAATAACACCGAAATAACAAAATTTGATATCAATATGAAACATCTTGACAACATTTTCGCTGAAAAACTTTTGAAGATCAGTGCAATCAAATTGCAACCAAACAATCCATTTACATGGGCATCGGGTTGGAACTCACCAATCTATACCGACAATCGCAAGACATTGTCTTATCCTGACGTTAGAAGTTTCATTAAGGTTGAATTGTGCCGTTTGATACAAGAAAACTGGCCAGATGCAGAAGTAGTAGCCGGAGTAGCAACAGGAGCAATTGCACAAGGTGCGCTTGTTGCCGACACACTTGGCTTGCCATATATTTACATCCGTTCAACACCAAAAGACCACGGTTTGGAAAACCTAATTGAAGGTAACCTTAAGCCAGGTCAAAAGGTTGTAGTGGTTGAAGACCTTATCTCAACAGGCGGCAGCAGCCTAAAGGCAGTGCAAGCAGTTCGCAATGCTGGCGCTGAAGTAGTGGGTATGGTTGCCATCTTCACTTATGAATTCCCTGTTTCGCTAAAGGCATTTAAGGATGCAAACGTTGAATTGTTGACAATCAGCAACTATTCAGCAATGATTAACGCAGCAAAGGAAATCGGCTACATCAAGGAATCGGATTTGGAAACTCTTGAACAATGGCGTAAAGACCCTGCAAACTGGGTGCCTGGTTCAATTGGCGAATAATTCGAGAGGCTTAATGCTCGAATAAAAAAAGCATATTCAATTATGAGTTTATATAAAAGTAAAGTTTACGAAGTAGAGTCGGCCACACAAGAGCAAATCTTCAATAAACTGTCGAATCCGGGCGCGTTGACTGAAAAGATAGAAAACTTGCCAGATGCAGTGAAAGAAAAACTCGATGCAGTGAAGTTTGGCCCAGATTCAATCACGCTAAACGTGCCTCCTGTGGGAGAACTGAAGATGGTGCTTTCAGAAAAGGTGGCTCCAAGCAAGATTGTCATCAGTCCAGAGTCGTCGCCAGTGCCTTTTGGCATGATTATCGATATCGCTACAGCCGAAAACGGCAAGGCTACTATTGCCGCTGGATTGAATATCGAACTAAATCCGTTCTTGTTGCAAATGGTTGGCAACAAATTGGAAGAAGGTGTTGATGGCATCGCCAAGATGTTGGCAAAGTTGCCATTTGCCGACTAATTAGGCCGATAAATTTAGACGGAAAACAGTATTTTTTTTACGATAGCGCCGACGCCCAGCGAAGGGTGTCGGCGTTTCTTTTGTGCTGCTTGCGGCGTTGCAAAGGGTATTGGCAGAGAGCGTTATTCGTGATTTTGATAAAAATTTAATATCTTTGATATATGAAAATTGAAGAAGCCATACTTTTCTGCCTTGCAAGTCAAAACCGAGGCATGCGCACAGAGCAGATTGCAGAAATGATAAACAGCAAACGGCTACATATCCGCAAGGATGGGCAACCCGTTACGTCAAGCCAAGTGTATGCCGTGGTTTGTCGCTATCCCGACACGTTTATAAAAGCCGAAGGCCGAATTATGTTGATGATATAAGAAGAAATAAACTTTTTATGCAAACAGATACATTCAAAGATAAAGTAGTTATAGTAACAGGTGGTGCCAATGGTATTGGCCGGTGCATTGCCGATGAATTCCGTAAACAGGAAGCCAAGGTGTATGTGATTGACAAGCAGGAGGGCGAGCACTTCGTTGGCGACATTTCCAAGAAAGAGGTGCTGAAGGCTTTTGCTGCCGAGGTGCTGAGCAAGCACGCCAAAGTGGATGTTATAGTTAACAATGCCTTGCCATTGATGAAAGGAATTGACGAATGCACATATGAGGAGTTTCAGTATGCTCTGAGTGTGGGAGTTACTGCGCCGTTCTATTTGGTGAAACTTTTCATGCCTCATTTGGCAGAGGGTGCATCTGTTATTAACATCTCTTCCTCGCGCGACCGCATGAGCCAACCACAAACCGAGAGTTACACTGCAGCCAAAGGAGGCATAGCGGCACTCACTCATGCATTGGCTGTGAGTATGTCGGGAAGGGCCCGAGTGAACTCCATTTCGCCGGGTTGGATAGATACGGACTACACCGTATATGATGGTCCTGATGCCACACAACAACCCGTGGGCAGAGTGGGCAATCCTATGGATATAGCCAACATGGTGCTGTATCTTTGCAGCGACAAGGCGGGCTTCATAACAGGCGAGAACATTTGCATCGACGGTGGCATGACCAAGCAAATGATTTACCACGGCGACTGTGGTTGGATGTTGAAAAAATAGTTGATATTAGAGAGAGTATGAAAATAGAAGTAGTTCCGCAAGAAACAACGCGTGCCGAAGCCTTTTCGCTTTGGATGACGTCGCCTATGCCAATGGTTACATTGACAAAAACATTCAATGTGACCAAGTTGCTCAAGGCAAGCAAGAAGCGTGGTGTGAAATTTAACGCCCTGCTATGTTGGTGCATAGCAAAGGCTGCCAGTGGCATAAAAGAGTTTTATGTTCTGCCCGAAAAAGATAAACTCTTTAAATATGACAGCATTGCCATAAACGTAATTGTAAACAACATTAAGGGAGGTATCAATTCGTGCGACATTGCATATACCGATGATGTTGAACAATTTGCCAATGAATACAACCGGCTGACAGGGCAGGTTGCCACGCAGTGCGAGAGTTCATTTATTGAGGATTGTATGATAGTGGGAACATCGGCAATGATAGAGACAGAACTCGACTGCATTGTAAACCAATACACCGACAAGTTTTGCAATCCAATGGTCATGTGGGGCAAGTATCGCCGTAGTTGGTTTAAAACCACGTTGCCCATATCGTTTCAGTTTCACCATGTGCAGATGGACGGTGGACACGGCGCCAGTTTTTTAGAGCAACTTCAGCAAGTGATAAATGAATTATAGCCGCTCCGTAAAACAAAAAAACTAACACATCGATTTATGTTAGCATACACATATGTAGAAAAAGGAAAGTTAGCTTTGGTGGAGAAGCCGAAGCCTGTGCTCATTGAGCCTACCGATGGCATTGTTCGTGTGACGATGGGCAGTATTTGTTCGAGCGATTTGCACATAAAGCACGGAAGCGTGCCTCGTGCCGTTCCGGGCATTACCGTTGGCCATGAAATGGTGGGTGTGGTTGAAGAAGTGGGCACAGATGTTACGAATGTGAAGACCTTCTGCGGAGAGTGCTTCTTCTGCCGAAATGGCTTTGTGAACAATTGCACCGACCCCAATGGCGGTTGGGCATTGGGATGCCGCATAGATGGCGGACAGACCGAATATGTGCGTGTACCCTTGGCCACTCAAGGGCTGAACCGCATTCCCGATAGTGTGAGCGACGAACAGGCTTTGCTCGTGGGCGATGTGTTGGCCACTGGCTTTTGGGCGGCCCGTATCTCAGAGATTACCGAGGAGGATACCGTGTTGATTATAGGAGCCGGGCCTACGGGTATTTGTAGCCTTCTGTGTGTGATGTTGAAGCAACCTAAACGCATCATCGTTTGTGAAAAGTCGGATGAAAGACGTCGTTTCGTGCAGGAGCATTATCCAGAAGTGTTGCTCACCACTCCCGAAGAATGCAAGGACTTTGTAATGAAGCATAGCGACCACGGTGGAGCCGACCGAGTGCTCGAAGTGGCCGGAGCCGATGACACCTTCCGCCTGGCGTGGGAATGTGCCCGTCCGAATGCCATCGTGACGGTGGTGGCTCTTTACGACCAGCCTCAAGTGCTTCCTTTGCCCGACATGTATGGCAAGAACCTTACATTTAAGACTGGTGGCGTGGATGGCTGCGATTGCGAGGAAGTTTTGAGCCTTATTGAAGCAGGAAAGATTGACACCACTCCGCTCATCACGCACCGATATACGTTGAGTGAGATAGAAGAGGCCTACCGCATATTTGAGAACAAATTAGATGGCGTGATTAAAGTGGCGATAGGGTGATTTCAAAGGTGAACTATTAGATATTTATAACAATGAAGGAAGAATGTTTGATATGTAGTGCTCCATTGAAGTATTTGGAAAAGGAAATCCTTATGGAGTGCGCTATTTGCCATAAGAAGGAAGACAGCAAGACCTGTTGCGAACAAGGGCATTATGTGTGCAACGAATGCCATACAAAGGGCATAGATGCCATATATAAACTATGTCTTGACGAGACATCGAAGAATCCGATAGAGATTATGGAGAAGATGATGGCGATGCCTTTCTGCCATATGCACGGTCCTGAACATCATGTGATGGTGGGAGCCGCATTGCTGACAGCCTACCGCAACGCCGGAGGCGACATAGTGCTTGCTGATGCATTGGTGGAACTGATGAAGCGAGGCAAGCAAGTTCCGGGTGGTGCTTGTGGCTTCTGGGGGGCTTGTGGCGCGGGATTGAGTTCCGGCATGTTTGTTTCTGTCATCTCGCACTCCACACCATTAACTGTTGAACCTTTTGCTTTGTCGCATAAGATGTCGGCTGCATCGTTGAGTAAGATTGCCGAAGTGGGTGGTCCGCGATGCTGCAAGCGAGATTCTTTTTTGTCGATTCAGGCAGCCATTGATTTTGTGGAAGAGAATTTCGGGGTTTGCATGGAAAAATCGGCTGTGGTGTGCCGACATTTTGGTAAAAACAATCAGTGCATACGTATGCGTTGCCCTTTCTTTCCCAAGAAAGAGTGAAATCAGGCCTTTCGCGCTACCGTATGACTATTTCCCTGAAGATGGGCAAATAAAACTATGAAAAAATTAAGTAAAAACGCAATTATAGGCTATCCGGCCGGCATTATCACCGGCGTCACTTATGGGCTTAATCCGCTATTTGCTGTGCCTTTGATGAATAAAGGTGCGTCGGTTGAGTCGATATTGTTTTTCCGATATTCATTTGCTGTAGTTCTGCTTGGCGCATTCTTGTTGCTCACAAAGCAGAGTTTTAAGATAACGTTAAGGCAGGCAGGAGTGTTGCTCTTGCTTGGAGTGTTGTTCACATCGAGCAGCCTGTTTCTGTTTGAGGCATATAACTACATAGCATCGGGCTTGGCCACCACGTTGATATTTCTCTATCCTGTGCTTGTGGCTATAATAATGGTGTTTTTGCGGGTGGTGCCATCGTGGCCGGTGTGGCTTGCCATAGGGGCCACATTTTGTGGCGTGGTGATTATGACACAAGGTGGCGGTGGTGAAACGATAAATCCTACGGGTGTGGCAATGTCGTTGTGCTCGGCATTGGCCTACGCTCTTTTTATAGTAGTCATCAACCGCAGCAAGACAATTGCCGACATATCGAACACGCTATTGACATTCTATGCCCTCATGGTTGGGGCAATAGTGTTTTTGAGTAAAATTGCCTTTTCGGATACTGCTATAACGGCAGGCATCAGCACCGGCGGAGATTGGCTTAATTTGGTGATGTTGGCGTTATTGCCAACCATTGTATCAACAGCAACACTTGCCATTGCAACCCGCAATATTGGCGCCACCAAGGCATCGGTTTTGGGAGTATTTGAGCCGATTACCGCCATCATGATAGGCACACTAATGTTAGGCGAGCCTTTGACGGCAAACATTGTAGTAGGCATCAGCATTGCCATTGTGGCCGTAACCTTTATGATTTCGGTCACAAAACGATAAAAAACCGAAAGTGAAATTTAGGGATAAAAAAATCACCACGTCGGGCGGATGTGGTGATTTTTTTTGTTGTGGTATGATGATTGAATGTTTTTTTACATTTTTGCTTTTTCCTTGTTGAGGATGCGGAGTGTGTTGTTGAGTAGGTTTACGAAAGTGTCTTTGTCTTTAAGAATCGACACAAGACGAGACACGTTATCGCCGTGGAAAAGTTGACCAGATTCGGTAGCCTCGAGTGCCTTAAGAGTGGCTTTAGCGCCATCGGAAGGCGAACTTATCATAGGTCGGAAAACGATGTCGGTAACACGGTCGAACCAACGGTTGAGTGTAATCATCTTAGTGTTGACGATTCCTGGGTCGGCGCATTCTACAAGTATTCTTGATGTCTTCAAGAAAGTGGTTAGGTAGATTGCAAACATGGTTAGAGCCAACTTGCTGCGGCCGTAAGTTCCGAGTTGTGAGAAATTGCTTTCGTAAGGGAATTGCTCAGGAATGCGGCTCACGAGTCGGGTTAGCGAAGTGGTGAAGATTATTTTTCCCTCTTCTGGAATCATAGGAGCCAAAAGCAGGCTAAGCAAAGCCGGGCTAAGGTAGTTTACTTGAACAGACTGTTCGAATCCGTCGACTGTGATTTGGCTTTTGCGAGTCATGATACCGGCGTTGTTGATAAGTGCAGCAACAGGGCGATTGAGCGATTTCAAGTCTTTGACAAAATCTCTAACTCCGTCGAAAGATGCCAAATCGAGTTTAAGCACTATAATATCTTCGTTTCCTGTCTTAGAGGTTATTTCGCGGGCAAAAATGGCCGCAGTGTTAACGTTGCGGCAAGCCAAAACAACGGCTTTGCCTTCGAGCGCAAGGGCAACGGCAGTGGCTCTGCCAAGGCCTCCGGTGGCGCCAGTTACGATGTAAAGAGGTTTATCGTGTGTCATAATTCTATTTGTCAAGTATTTTGTGTTTTACTATTAAACGAATTCTGTCGGGTAACAAAGATACAAATAAAATTGACAATCGGTTGAAAAAACCGTTTATATATTGCTTTTTATTTGCAAACATTTTTTTGAGTGCACTGTTGACAAATTTTTCGGGAGTGTCGAGCACGCCGATTCTCACCCAAAAGCGTTGCCATTTTTCGGAGAGGTTGAGGTGGTTTGAAGCAATAGCGCCGGGGCAAGCCACGGTGACACCCACGCCCGATTCTTTGAGTTCGAGGTGTAGTGAGCGTGAAAATGCTCGAATGTATGATTTAGTGGCCGAGTGCATGGCCAGTCCAGGCAAGTGCATCCAGCACGACACCGACGACAAGTTTAGAATATATCCGTTGGAACGCTGCTTCATGTCGCGACCAAAGATTAGGCATAGTTGGCTCAGAGTGCGCACATGCAGGTTGATGTATGTGTCGATGCGTTGTGGAGTGGTGTTTGAGAGTTCTTTAAAGTCGAAAATTCCGGCATTGTTGATTAGCACATCGATTGTGATGTTGTTTGCTTGGCAGAACGTGAAGATGTCGTTGGCGGCCAATTCCTCGGTGAGGTCTTTGTAGTGAGCCCAAAACCGTTGTTCGGGGTATTTGTTTGCCAACTCGTCGCGATGCGAAGCCAATAGTTGCATTTGGTTGCTCACCATAAGCAGGTTGATGCCCATCGATGCGAGTTGACGGCAAAACTCCATGCCGATGTTGCTCGATGCATCGGTGATGAGTGCCGTCATGGCTACTTCGCTGTGGGTTATGATTGCTTCGTTGGTCTGCATTTGTTATGGTTTTTTGTGGCCGGGTGTGGACTTTAATATATGAACGGAATGATTCGTTTTAACTTGAGTTTTTGGAAATCGTTGCCGAATTCTTGTAGGTAGCGTCGGTGAATTTGAGCGGCCCGTGGTGCAAGAATTGCAAATGTCCAGATGGCGAACACCGTTCCGGCTGCCGACCAAGTGAAAATGGCGAAGCCAATCCATTCAAGCAGTTCGCCGAAATAGTTGGCAGACGAAACATATTGGAACATGCCTCCGTGAGGAATGTAGTGGCGGTTGTCGTCGTTGCTCTTACGGAGGTTGCGAATTATGTAGTCGCTATTGAGGTTGATTACGAATCCTATGAAGAAAATTATTAGCCCAATCATGAATTGTGGGGTGAACAGCCAGTTGGTGGTGTAGGTTCCGGCCGGCGAGATGAAGAAAATCCAGCCGCCCAGAATGTATGCGTTTGCGATGTTGAAAATCCAACCTAATAGGATTATTACCAGTGGCATGCGGTTATTGCCTCTGATTAGCATAGGGAATAGGAACGTGCGGTGCAAATAGTGAATTTGGAAAAGCACAAAAAACAGCATTGGCAGCGGGTCGAAAGTACGTGATGACATTAGCCAAATGGCAGTCATTGCAATCACGGCAGGAATTTCCATTAATACCCATCCCAGTCTGTTGTTTAGGCTTGGACCCCATTTTTTAGTGTACATCATGCCGTATGCGGCATTGACGTGGTGAAGCACCACAAACACCACGGCTGCGATAACGGCCATTATCACGAGCAGAGTGTTGAAGTCTTGGTGTGATGGGAATAGGTTCATGCTTAATGTGTTATAAAGGTTAGATTGTTAAAATCGTTGAGCAGGATGTGATGAAAACCAATGCGTCGGTGGGCAGCGAACCGCCTAACATAAGCGGGCGATGCACAGACGGTGATTGGTATGTTTTACAAATATAATGAACTTTTTGCGCTAAAAGGCGAGTTGTGGTGTTAAAAAGGGTTGAGAGGGTGAATAAAAAAGCAAAAGTTGCTCGGATATGTTAGCAGCAAAGTGGCGGGTAAATAAGTGATAGATGTTGGGTAAATTGAATTGTTTTACTATCTTTGTGAAATAGCGTTGTTAAGGTGTAAAGACCGGTAGCAAATGTAACCAAAAATGAATAGAAAATAACTAAACCTAAATAAGTAACAAAACAAATCAAAGACATGAAGAAAAGACTCATTTTAAGTTTGGCGTTTTTCGCATTAGGCATTGCGTCGATGATGGCGCAATATGCACCAGCTGGCGATAAGATTAAGACCAAGTGGGCGGAAAACATTGATGTGAACAATGTATGGGCAGAGTATCCACGCCCAATCATGGAACGTGCCTCATGGCAAAACCTAAACGGCTTGTGGAATTATGCCATAACACCACGCCATGCCGCAGCTCCTACAAAATATGATGGCGAAATACTTGTGCCATTCTGTGTAGAATCTAGCCTTTCGGGTGTAGGAAAGTCGTTAGACGAACACCATGTGTTGTGGTATAACAGAGAATTCACCATTCCAAAAGAATGGAAGGGCCAAAATGTGCTACTAAACTTTGGCGCAGTAGATTGGCGCGCCGATGTTTGGGTTAACGGCATAAAGGTAGGTAGCCACACAGGCGGTTACACAGCATTCAGTTTTGACATTACAGCAGCACTTAACGCAAAGGGCAGCAACACCTTGCAAGTGCGTGTGTATGATGGAACCGACAAGGGTTTCCAGCCACGCGGCAAGCAAGTTAGTCATCCAAATGGCATTTGGTACACTCCAGTTAGCGGCATTTGGCAAACAGTGTGGTTGGAACCAGTTGCACCAGTTCACGTAGAAAAGGTGAAATCGGTAGCCAACTTCGACCGCAAGACAGTGAAGTTTGATGTAGTAACATCGAAAGGCTGCAATTCGGGCGCAGTAGCCGAAGTTAAGGTTATGGACGGCACCACAGTTGTGGCTCAAGGCAAGAGCATCAATGGCCAAAGCATAGAACTAAATATGCCAAACGACATTAAGTTGTGGTCGCCCGACAGCCCATTCCTATATGATGTGGAAGTGGCGTTGACCGTAGGCGGCAAGCAAGTTGACAAGGTGAAGAGCTATGTGGCAATGCGTAAAGTGGGCATGCACCGCGACAAGAACGGCATTGTGCGCATGCAATTAAACAACAAGGACTTGTTTAACTTTGGTCCGCTTGACCAAGGATGGTGGCCTGATGGCTTGTACACCGCACCAAGTTATGAAGCGATGATTTACGACATCGATAAGACAAAAGAATGGGGCTTCAACATGATTCGCAAGCACGTTAAGGTAGAGCCAGAATTGTGGTATACTTATTGCGACAAGGTGGGTATTTTGGTATGGCAAGACATGCCAAACGGCGACCGCAGCCCACAATGGCAAAACCGCAACTACTTCAACGGCGTTGAAAATGTGCGTTCGGCAGCCAGCGAAGCCAACTATCGCAAGGAGTGGAAAGAAATCATTGACCAATTTAGCACACACCCATGTATCAATGTGTGGGTTCCATTTAACGAAGCATGGGGCCAATTTAAGACCGAAGAAATAGTGGAATGGACTAAGCAACTCGACCCAACTCGTTTGGTAAGCCCAGCCAGCGGTGGCAACCACTACACATGTGGCGACATTCTTGACTTGCATAACTATCCAGGCCCAGACATGTATTTGTATGATGCACAACGTGTGACAGTGCTTGGCGAATATGGCGGTATTGGTTACCCAATAGAAGGTCACTTGTGGGTTACTGACAAGAACTGGGGCTATATTCAATTTAACTCAGTTAAGGACGTGACCGACGAATATGTGAAGTATGCTGAACAATTGTACGACTACATCTTCAAGGGCTTCTCGGGTGCTGTTTACACACAAACTACCGACGTAGAGGTTGAAGTGAACGGATTTATGACTTACGACCGTAAGGTTATTAAGATGGAAGAAGACCGAATACGTGAAGTGAACAAGAAAATTGTTAACAGTTTGAATAAATAATTCGACTAATTTTTCGATAAAAAACACATGAGAGGTGGGCTGCCCCGGCAGCGCACCTCTCTGCTTTTTAGATGAGGCGTGTTTGTAAAAGATGATGTGGCCGAGGCGAGTGTGTAAGTGATGGTAATGAGGGGATAGTGAGACGGTTTTTTGGTTGGAATATTGGGAAGATATTGAGGAATTTGCTATATTTGTGAAAGATACGGTAGGCTGAAAGTATTAAGGCATAACATAACTAATTAGGAATAAAAAGTTGACAAATTATGTTTTAGAGATTTAACTTTTTGCAGTTAGCGGTGTCAAAAGAGTGAAATCAGAACTATGAGCAAGCGAGAGGTTGACAATGATACATTGGTTATGATGCTGAAAGACCGCGGTCAGCGCGATAGAGCGTTTAGCCTATTTATGGAGCAATATGGCCGCAAGCTGTATTGGCACATACGTCGTATAGTTGTAGACCATGAAGACGCCGAAGATGTGATGCAAGAAACTGCCATCAACATTTTTAACTCAATAGAAGGTTTCAACGAAAAAAGCACCTTGAGCACCTGGGTTTACCGCATAGCCACCAATGAAGCCTTGCGATTGCTACGCCGCCGAACACACTTGTTCCAGAGTGTGGATTCGTTAGGCGAGTCGCTAACGGAGAAATTGGAAAGCGAAACCGAATGCGACTTGGAAAGCGCCGAAGTTATGTTTCAGAAGGCGGTGCTTCAGCTTCCTACCCAGCAGCGCATAGCGTTTAATATGCGATATTACGATGAACTGTCGTATGAAGAGATATCGCAGATTACGGGTAAAAACGTGAATACACTAAAGACCAACTATCATATAGCGTCGAATAAAATAAGAGAAATGTTAAAAGACAATATATTATGAACGGATTTGAGGAAATAGGAAAGAAGATGCCGTTTAAGGAGTCGGATGCAGAAATTGATGCAATGCTTTCGCGAATTGCCAGCAGCACCATCAACGGAAAGGCAGCCGCTCGCAAAGTGGAATTGCGCCGTAGAAACTTTGGCTATGTGTCGGTGGCAGCAGTGTTTGCCATAGCGTTGACTGTGGCAGTGAAGATGCTATCGGCTAATGACTCATATTATGATTTGATTCAAGAAAGTGAAACAGTGGCAGAAGTGCTAAACGAAATGGGCGATGAGGATGTGGAACAACAAGTGTACTACACGCTCAACACCGTGCCAGAATATTATTTGTATACCCAATCGAACGAATAACAAACAGATAAAGAAATGAAAAAGTTAGTTGCATTAATGATATTGGTGGTGATGTCGGTAGGCGTAAGCCAAGTGTCGGCACAGCGTCGTGGCATATCACCAGAAAGCAAAGAAAAGTTCTTCATGGCAAAGATGAAGGCTATTCAGGGCGACTTGAAGATGACCGAAGAACAAACTAATGAGTTTGTACCCATTTATCGCGAATATGAAGAAAAGATGAGTGAGATATTTAAGAGCCACTCAAAGGATTTTCGCGAGGCGAGCAAGGATGCGCTTAAATGGGTGAATGAGCGAGTGGATATGAAAATCAAATTGCTCGAATTGCAGAAAGAATATAACGAAAAGTTTGCTAAAGTGCTTGAGCCACAGCAATTGCTAAAATTGGAAAGAGCAGAGCAGAAAATTCAGTTCCAAATCATGAACCGCCGCGCCGACAAGAATAAAAATAGGGCTAAGCGAGGCCATAGAGCTCCAAAAGCACAATAATCCCATTTTTTTTGAGAGTATAATTAACTAAAATAAAGTATTATCATGAAACAACTATTATTAATATTGGCAATAATGGTTTCGAGCCTAAGCATGGTGGCTCAAGACAACCGTCGTGGCGAAGGCCGCCGCCAATTGACAGAGGAACAAATTGCTGAAATGATGAAGCGTCAAACCGACCGCATTAAGGAGCAATTGAACTTAACCGACGACCAACAGGCTAAGTTCGAAACAGAGTATACAAACTACATGAATATCATCATGGCGTCGCGCACTGAGCGATTTAAGAATCGCGCAGCACGCCCAACAAGTGCCGATGAAGCAGTGGTTTCGATTAACGACATGATTGACGGTCAAATTGTGGACCTTGCTGCAAAGAAGCAGTTGGTTAATAACCTAAAGGATACGCTAACAGCCGAGCAATTGATGAAGTTGCACCAGTTGACCAGCGGCATGGGCATGATGAACCGAAATCGTCAGCAACAAGGTAACCGCAACAGAGGTTATCGTGGAAACCGCGGTGGCGGCTTTGGCGGACAAGGTGGCTTCGGTGGCGGTTTTGACAACGATGGCGACTTTTAATTTGGTTATTTTTTCATAAGGTAAAATATATATAAGGTTGTTAATTTAGTGGTGGCAAATGGAAGGTCTCATTTGCCACTTTTTTTGGAGTAAAAAAGAGTGTGGAACATTTATGCCGAGTGGATGATGCCGGGTGTGGAAAAACGTGCGAGGGGCATGAAATAACCAATAAATGCATGTTTGAGGATGCGAATTTTGCGTAAAAACCGATGATGTTCCACGAAGTTATTAACAAAAAGTGCCACTTATCAACAATTTTGTTAAAAACTCATGGAATCATTCGTAAAAGACCCAAAAATTCAATTCCTTTGCATAGAAAATATAGAAAGAAGAAAATATTAGTATATGGGAAAAACAATAGCAATAGCAAACCAGAAGGGCGGCGTTGGTAAAACCACCACAGCCATCAACTTGGCCGCGTCGTTGGCGATGAATGGCAAGAAGGTGTTGCTGATAGATGCCGACCCACAGGCCAATGCCACCTCGGGCTTGGGAGTAGACCCTAAGAAGACCAATTCGTCGATATATGAATGCTTGGTTGACGATTATCCGCTGTCGAGCAGCAAGAACACCACATGTGTTAAGAACCTTGACCTTGTTGGCTCTCGCATCGATTTGGTGGGCGCCGAACTCGAATTGGTGAATAAGTCACAACGCGAGCATGTGTTGCGCAACTTGATTGCCGAAGTGAATGCCGATTATGATTATATACTTATCGACTGCAGTCCATCGTTGGGCCTAATAACAGTTAACGCCCTTACGGCTGCCGATTCGGTGATAATTCCTGTGCAAGCCGAATATTTTGCACTTGAAGGCATCAGCAAGCTGCTTAACACTATTCGCATCATCAAGTCGAAACTTAACCCAAAGATTGAAATCGAGGGATTTTTGTTGACAATGTATGACGCACGTTTGCGTTTGGCAAATCAGATATATGAAGAATTGAAGGGCCACTTTGGCGATATGGTGTTTAACACCGTAATACCTCGTAACATCCGATTGAGCGAGGCACCAAGCCACGGCTTGCCTGCCATACTTTATGATGCAGAGAGCAAGGGTGCAACCAGCCACATGCTGCTTGCAAAGGAACTTATAGGCAAAAACCGCACTCGCAAGAAGTGATTTTTCACCGATTTTCCGGACACGGCCGATAAAGAAAACAACTGAAACAACCAAAACCTACAAATTATGGCAATTAAACGAAATGCCTTAGGCCGAGGCCTTGATTCACTCATCTCGATGGATGAGGTGCAGACCAGCGGCTCGTCGGCAATCAACGAAATAGCAATATCGCAAATAACCCCAAACCCCGACCAACCTCGAATAAAGTTTGACGAGGATTCGCTCGAGGAGTTGGCAATGAGCATTCGCGAATTGGGCATCATTCAGCCGCTCACATTGCGCAGCACTGGAGTAGACAGTTATCAAATCATTTCTGGTGAGCGTCGTTACAGGGCAGCCCGCATGGCTGGCCTTGAGTCGGTGCCTGCATATGTGCGTACGGCCAACGATGCCGAACTGACCGAAATGGCGCTTATCGAAAACATTCAGCGCGAAGACTTGAATGCAATAGAAATCGCTTTGACCTACCGCAAGCTCATCGACCAATATAACTTGACTCAAGAACGCCTAAGCGAGCGAGTGGGAAAGAAACGCGCCACAATAGCCAACTTCTTGCGCTTGCTGAAGTTGCCGGCCGAAGTGCAGATAGGTTTGCGCGACAAAGTGCTCGATATGGGCCACGCGCGCGCGTTGTTGTCGTTAGATAAGGCTACTCTTCAGTTAAAATTATATAACGAGATTATTAAAAAAGGTTTATCGGTTCGTCAGGTTGAGGCACTTGCAAAACAGATGCAAGAAAGCGCCAACGATGATGTTAACGATGTGCAAAAGCCTGTAAAACAGCGCACTAATAAGGATTATGATATCCTTAAAAAGCATTTAAATAACTCGTTTAAGACACAAGTTAAGTTAACAGTTGACGCCTCGGGTAAAGGAAAAATAACATTCCCATTTAAAAATGAGGAAGAACTTGAGAATTTAATTCGTATCTTTGACAAATTAAAAGGTGAATAACAAGGAATTTGCGAAGTAAACCAATGCTCGCAGATGCCTATAATTATAAAAAAACGACGCTTTTGTGAATCTTTTTAACTCGACAGAAAGGCGGAAATGGTGCAGTGTGGCAATGGTGCTGCTCTGTGCCTTTGTGCTGTGTCCGGTGATAAGGGCCCAAGAAGTGTCGGTAGAAAAGAAGGCGGCAGCCGACAGTGTGCAGGCGCAAAACGGCAAGAGCACCCGCACCCGAGTGCTTGCTCCGGGACAGACTCCGGGCGCTACTAACGGTATGACCGATTTGACCAGCGACACGGTGTATGTGGTGAACATGGACAGCGTGCAGCAGGATGCGTTGGCCGCCGAATTGATGCAAAAGCGATTGGAGGCCGAGAAAGACTCGTTGGAACTCTTGGAGTACGGAAAAGAACGAGTGATGAAAATCAACCCCATGCGCGCCTTGTGGTTGTCGGCGCTGATGCCCGGTCTTGGCCAGGTGTATAACCGTCGTTACTGGAAATTGCCGATAGTGGTGGGAGGTTTTGTTGGTATGGGTTACGCCATATCGTGGAACAATAAGATGCTAAAGGACTACACAAAGGCCTATGCCGACATTATGGACAGCGACCCCTCTACCAAAAGTTATATGGACTTCTATCCGCCAACGGTGAGCGAGTCGGAAATTGACCCTGCTTGGCTGGAGAAGACGTTAAAATCGAAAAAAGACTACTTCCGACGTAACCGAGACATGTGTGTTATAGGCATTGTGGGAGTGTATTTGATATGTTTAGTTGATGCTTATGTTGATGCGTCGTTGGCGAAGTTCGACATTAGCGAAGATTTATCGATGAAGGTAAAGCCTGCGTTGATGGAACAACGCACAGCAAGCACCAAGTTGCCAGGCGTGGGAGTGGCTTGTGCCTTCACATTTTAGAGAATAATGAGTGATATGAACAAAGGACTGAGATTATTAATTTTGTCGGTGTTTGGCGTTGCTGCATTGACGAGTGCGGCTGCAAAAAACGAGAAGTCGAACATCAACACATTAAAAGAAACTATTACCGACAACGCAATAGTGTATCCCGAAAGTTTCGAGACCGATACAAAGGCCTTGATGAACAATTGGTATCTGAAGAATTACACCGTGCTCGACACGCACATCGATAAGCCTGAAAATACCGAGGTCAGCGATGAGGTTTACATTAAGCGTCTTCAGGCATTGCCTACTTCAATCGAAATGCCGTTTAATTCGGTTGTGAAATCATACATTGAGATGTATGTGAATCGTCGCCGCACGTTGGTTGAAGAAATGCTCGGCATGAGTTTGTATTATATGCCAATTTTTGAAGATGCTCTCGAAAAACACGGCTTGCCATTGGAATTGAAGTATTTGCCAGTTATAGAGTCGGCAATCAATCCAAATGCTGTGTCGCGAGTGGGTGCTACCGGATTGTGGCAATTTATGGTGAGCACAGGCAAGAGTCTTGGCCTTGAAATCAACACATTGGTCGATGAGCGTCGCGACCCATATCGCTCAACCGACAAAGCAGCCGAATACTTAAAGAACCTATATAACATATATCACGATTGGTCGTTGGCTATTGCGGCCTACAACTGTGGACCGGGCAATGTTAACAAGGCGTTGCGCCGAGCAGGAGCAGCCGAAGGCGAGATGAAGGATTTCTGGGAAATCTACGAATATTTGCCACGCGAAACACGCGGTTATGTGCCTGCGTTCATTGCCGCCAATTATGTGATGACCTATTTCAAGAATCACGGCATCAGTCCGAGCCTGGCCAAGAAGCCATTGCTTACCGACCGTGTGAGAATCAACAATAGAGTAAGTTTTAAGCAGATTTGCGATGTGCTTCAGATACCTATTGAGGTGTTGCGAGTGCTAAATCCGCAATTCCGCCGCGACATAATACCTGGCGATAATCATGTGTATGAATTGTGCTTGCCAATTAATCAGGTGGCAAGTTACATAATGAGTGAAGATAGCATTATGGGCTACACCAAGGGCGTGGCGGCTCGTCGTGCAATAGTAGAGCCGGGCGATTCGCGCAACAGCATTTCGGGCGTTGAAGGCGTTGACTTCCGTTACGAGACACGTCAGGTTACCAAGTGGCACAAGGTGGCACGTAATGAAACTCTAAGCAAGATTGCACGTCGTTACGGAGTGACTACTTCGAGCATCAAGAAGGCCAACAATATGCGCAGTTCAAGCGTGCGTCGCGGCCGTAGTTTGAAGATTGTAACTACTGAGCGCGTAAAAGTGCCAATCGTAAAAGAAGACAAGCCAGAAGAAATGGTGGCACAAACCAGTTCAGACATGGACGCCAACACTTCGAGCGATGGCATAGTGGTGAAGCACACTGTTTTAGAAGGCGAAACACTGCACTCTATAGCACAAGCCAATGGCATCACTGTTGACGCATTGAAGGCGGTAAACAATTTGACCAGCGATGAAATTAAGGCTGGCGATGTGGTAACTATTCCAGACGAAAAGATGGCAAAGGCAGCGTTGGCAAACAAAACCGAAGCTGCGTCAGCACCAGCCACACGTCCGGCAGTTCATGCAAGCGAAGTGCATAAAACCGAAGCCGAAAAGGCTGCCGAAGAGGCTAAACCAATTCAGCACGTGGTGCGTTCGGGCGAAAGTTTGGGCAAAATTGCACGTCGTTATGGTGTGACAATCGACGATATCAAGGCACACAACGATATAGAATCGAATGTGGTGCATAAGGGCCAGTTGCTTCTTATTCCAAGAAAGTCGGGCGAAGTGGCAGAAAGCAAGCCTGCAGAAACCAAATCGGCCGAAGTGAAAGAAACTGTAACTCACAAGGTTCGCAAGGGCGACACCTTGGGTAAGTTGGCTACGCAATATGGTGTGACAGTAGATGCAATTAGAGAAGCTAACGGCATTAGCGACAGCGACATCATGGTGGGTCAAGACTTGAAGATACCTGGAGCGTCTGCAAGCGCTAAGAAGAAGGCTACTACTCCTAAGCAGTCGACCGTGACCTACAAGGTTCGCAGCGGTGACACATTAGGAGGCATTGCAGCCCGTTATGGCACTACAGTAAAAGCCATTAAGCGAGCTTCGGGCATCAGCAGCGACCGCCTAAGCGTGGGACAACGCTTGAAGATTCCACAAAAGTAAAAAAATTTGATATAGTATCATAAGTGAATTGGGCCAGATGATAAGCATCTGGCCCAATTTGTTTTTATATATGGCGCTAATGCCAAACAGACGATACCTAACGGCAAGCCAACCAACTTGTCCGAAAAACAATGGGCGCAAATGCGCACCAAAGCTTTTATAAAGGATGGCGCTAAGTATTATGATCACCGTTTAACACAAATAGAAAAAGGCAATCTACTTGACAACCTTAACGGACTATCGAACTCCGTAGCTGAAAAGCAGAATGCCTCTTCCATCGGCAAAGATACGAAGTTGCTTTCAATCCTGTAAACAAATTCCTCAAAAATTGTGGATGAGAATGGCGAACCAAGAGTGGTGTATCATCAAACAAACTCAACACTCTATAGAAATGTAGAAACTGGTGCAACAGGTGGGGTGCTTGGGTGGAGGATGCGATAAAAGTGCTTGGCTGTTAATTAGTGCGTGTGCATCTCAATAAAAAATGGATTATTATGGAGTAAGAAATACGCACATTATATGTTCGTGACCTTGATGGTGCGTTGTTGTGCAGAGGGCTTGGATGTTCTGAAAAAGAGAAAAAGTGAGATTTTTGCGAGGGGATGGTATGCATACAACAAAAGCGTTAAGTTCTTAGAACTTAACGCTTCAGGTAGTCCATAGGAGAATCGAACTCCTCTTTCGAGAATGAAAATCTCGCGTCCTAACCGATAGACGAATGGACCATCTATATTGGCACTAAAGTGCTTGTTGTCTTAATGCGCTGTCCGATTAAGCAAGTTTGTTGACGTAGATAGCAAGTTTAGACTTCAAGTTAGAAGCTTTGTTCTTTGAAATCACACCCTTGCGAGCCAACTTGTCGAGCATTGCAGACACCTTCTTGTAGTCTTCAGCAGCAACAGCCTTGTCAGTAGTGTTGCGAAGCTTACGAACAGCGTTACGTGCAGTCTTAGCGTAGTAGCGGTTGCGTAGGCGTCTAGCAGCTGATTGACGAATTCTCTTTTCAGATGATTTGTGGTTTGCCATTTCTAAAAATCTTAATTTTTAAATTGCTTATTAATAGTAGTCCATAGGAGAATCGAACTCCTCTTTCGAGAATGAAAATCTCGCGTCCTAACCGATAGACGAATGGACCATCACAATCAGGGCGTTTTCCCCTTTTGCGACTGCAAAGATAGATACAAATTCCCAATCACGCAAGAGTTTTTGTAAAAAAACATTGAAAAACTATTATTTTTTTGAAAAAACTAATCGGCAGAGTGCATTTTTTGGTATCTTCGCATATATAAATGAGTTGAATAAAGGCTTTTTTGCGATCAAATCAATAGAGATGTATCAGAAGTTGCAGGCAATAGTGCTTAATGTGATAAAGTATTCGGATAAGAATTCGATAGCGCACATCTATAGTGATGAGTGCGGAAGGATGGCGTTGCTGTTGCCGCAGGGAAACACTAAGGGCGCGAGGATGCGAAATGCCATATTTATGCCGTTGTCGGTTATAGAACTTGAGGTAGACATAGTTCCTGGCAAGGATTTGTATCGTTTTCGTGATGCACGGATGGTGAGCGCGCTGGCAAATTTATATGGAGACCCGGTGAAAGGTGCTATAGTGATGTTTGTGAGCGAGTTTTTGTGCCATGTGATACAGGAAAGTGAACGAAACAGTGCCTTGTTTCGATACATACGTCAGTCGGTGTTGCTATTGAACGATAAGAAAGAGGGCATAGCCAATTTTCATATTTGTTTTGTGTATCATCTTGGTGCGTTCTTGGGGATTCAGCCCGACGATGAGAGTTATGAAGACGGCGCATGGTTTGACATGACGGAGGGCACGTTTACGCATCACGTGGTGAACAGCAGTCACAGCCTAAAGCCAGAGCAGGCCAGAGTGCTGCATCTGATGGCGAGAATGACTTTTGCTAATATGCACATATTTAAGTTTAACAGGGCCGAACGGAGCGAGATTTTGGACATGATGATAGGATACTACAAGATACACTATAGCAGTGTGGGAAGCATGAAGTCGCCCGACATTTTGAAGCAACTGTTTGACTAAAGGTTGCATATGAAGTGAATAGAATGTGCATTGTGGCGCGAAAATGGGTGCGAATAAACTATGGTGCGATAAGGGAAACACAGAGAGACGTAATATTTTTCATATATCGGTGAATTTTTTGTAAATTTGCACAATATTGAAAAAATGAATGTAAAACTGCAGATATGATAGATGTTGCGCTATATTTGATACCCGTTCCGTTGAGCGATGGGCCATTAGAAAATGTTTTGCCGGCTTGCAATATAGAAATAGTGCGAGAGGTTAAGCATTTCATAGTGGAGAATATTCGCAGCGCGCGCCGCTTTCTCAAGAAGTGTGACCGTAACATCAACATTGATGAACTTACGTTTTACGAACTAAACCGCCACACCAATCCCAATGACATAAGCACATATTTGCAGCCCCTTGAGGCAGGTCATGCCATGGGGGTAATATCGGAAGCGGGTTGCCCTGCGATAGCCGACCCGGGAGCCGATGTTGTGGCCATTGCGCAGCGCAAGGGCTTAAAGGTGCGTCCGTTGGTAGGGCCGTCAAGCATTTTGATGGGCATGATGGGAAGCGGTTTTAACGGACAGAGTTTTGCATTTATTGGTTATCTGCCAATCGACCAAGGCGAGCGTGCACGCAAGTTTAAGGAAATGGAGCGATTGATAAAGGTGGAAAACCAGACTCAAATTTTCATTGAAACGCCTTATCGCAACAATAAACTGATGGCAGAGATGTGTAAGGTTTTGCCGGGACATTTGGCGCTATGCGTGGCAAGTGACATCACCGGTGAAAATGAAAAAATCATAACGAAACCAGTGAAAGAGTGGGCCAAGACGAAATATGATTTCGACAAAGTGCCAACAATCTTTCTACTATATAAATAAATAATGGCAAAGACCAAACGAAGAAAAAGCAATGTCTATGAGGCGAGTTTGTTCGACTCGTTTTTTGTAGACTCAGATGACGTGCAGGAAACAGTGGATGCGTCGCAGTCAGAGCCAGAGATGCCCGACATAGAAGTGGTGTTGCCCGAGCAGAAACCTCAGGCGCCTGCTCCAGAGGAGGTAAAGCCTAAAAAGGAAGTGCCAAAGGAGAGGTTGCGATTTATGAGTTTCGGCAGCGGCAGCAGCGGTAATTGTGCCTATTTGGGAACCGAAAAGGGCGGCATATTGATAGATGCCGGAGTGGATAATGAGCATGTGTTTGAGTCATTGCGCAAGAATGGCATAGGCCCAGAAATGGTGAAAGGCATAGTGTTGACCCACGACCATGGCGACCATGTGCGTTTTGCCTATACAATAGTGAGAAAATATAAGCACATACGCATATATTGCACACCACGTTTGCTTAATGGCATGTTGCGCCGACATAATGTGTCGCGCCGAATTAAGGAGTATCACGAAAATGCGTTTAAGGAAATACCGTTTAAGATAGCACACTTTGTGATTACGGCATTCGACGCTGCTCACGATGGCACCGACAACATGGGATTCATGATAGAGGTTGGCGACGAAAAGTTTGTGGTGGCAACAGATATGGGACACATCAACCAGCGTTCGTCGTACTATATTACGCAGGCCAATTACTTGATGCTTGAAAGCAACTACGATAATAAGATGCTCGATGAAGGCACTTATCCGGAATATTTGAAGCAGCGCATACGCAAGGACACAGGCCATTTAGATAATGAGGTGGCTGCGGCATTTGTGAGTGAAAACTATGGTGAGCATCTGAAATATTTGTTTTTGTGCCACTTGAGTAACGACAACAACACTCCTGAAATAGCCCTTAACACTATGCGAACTGCATTGGAGGGCAAGGGCGTGAGCGTGGGCGATGCATCTAATGCGCTTGACATGCGAAACCGGGCGTTGCAATTGTATGCACTCCCACGATATGACAGCTCGCCGTTGTTTATACTTACTGACTGAACTGATTGTGAAGACATATAAGGGTAATAATCGCCAAGTGCGGTTATTGCCTTTTTTTGATATAAAAAACATATAAAGGTATGAGTGCCGTTAAAAAACTTTCTGTTATTATGATGCTGTTGTTGGCAACTTCGTGTGAAACGCCAGGAAAAGAGCACGAGTCGCCAAATGATGGGCCGGAAGAAGCACCCACCTTGTCGGTGTCGCCATCGGAGCATAGCCTTGGCGAGGCCGGAGGAGTGGCTAAAGTTACGGTGAGCAGTAATAGCGATTGGAGCGTAAAGAGTGATGCCGATTGGGCTGTAGTGAATGCCACAGGAGGCACAAAGGGCACTACTGAAGTGGAAGTTGATGTAAAGCCAAATGCCGAGAAGTCGTCGCGCCTGGCTCATGTGGCGTTTAGGGTGGGTTCGAAGTTGGCATTTACTCTGATAAAACAATCGGGGGCTGCTCAAATAGGGCTGTCGGCAGCAAATGTGTCGGTCGATGCAGGTGAGTGCACGAAAGTGGTGGTGGTGAAAACTAATGCCGATTGGACCATTTCGAGCAGTGAAACTTGGTGCCGCGTGAGTCCGCAGAATGGCACTGCGGGCACTACTGCCGTTACTGTTTCGTGCGACGAAAACACCGAAAAATTGCCACGAAAGGCAACGCTGACAGTTGAATCGGGATTGGCCAAGGCCGAAATTGTGGTGACGCAAGATGCCGCCTGATGGATGTGTGATGGTGTGGCATCAATTGCCCCGACGCTTTTAGGCAGAGCGCATGCTCGAAAACGGACATGTGGTTACCGATTTCGGCGCACCACGTTTGGCAGGTTAGCCCCGTGCATGGCTAAGCCGATTGGGTTACGGCTGTAGCAAACGTGAATTTAAAGCCGAGAAGTAACTAAAAAATCACACCCCCATTAACCGCAAGTGAAGGTTAATGGGGGTGTGTTATAATATGGTGGAGCGAGCTCTTAACGCATAAGTTCGTTGATTGAGGTAGAAACGTTTAGCATAAACGTAGTGGCGCCGCTGTGAGGTTGTGCTAATGCCACGCCGAAGCCAAATCCTTTGACCTTCATTCCGGCCGCCACCGAGAATCCCGATACGATGTTGCGAGCATAGGTGCTCATGTCGGTGCGAGTTTTGTAGTTGTAGCCTATGCCTATGTAGATTCGTTCGTTAGGAGTGTATTCGCCGGCAAATGTGAGGTGGCGAAGCAGATTGGAGCCAAACGATTCTTTGCGAATCAAATCGTTCCCGTCAGAGGCTTGGGTGTTGATGCTATAGAAAGGCAGGTTCCATTTGGTTAGGTTTGTGGCCGTAACCGACACCCTGAAAGGCGAATCGTTGAAGCCTTTTGTGAAACCCACTTGCACATCGCAAGGAAGTTTATCGTATTTTTCGTTAAACTTTTTCACCTGTCCGCCCAAGTTTTTAACCACAAGGCTTGCCGAGAAATCGTTTTCGGGGTTGTAGTAGTTAACCCCTAAATCGGCAGCGATGGCCATGGCCGAGTAACTTTCGTAGCTTGAGTATAAGAATTTCATGGTGATACCGCCACGCCAATATTCGTTGATGTCGTGCGAGTAAGTTCCGCTGAAAGCGATGTCGCTTGCCGAGAAAGTTCCGGTCACATTGCCTTCGACGTCGGTAGCGGTCATGTTCCCATATCCGAAATATTGAATGCCGGCCCCCCAAGCGCTGTGCTCGTTAATGCCATTACCGTAGCGAGCGCCCATGAAGTTGCTTGCTCCCATGTATCGCATATAGTTTAGCCCAACTTGATTGGCGAATTCCGGGCCTAACAATGCAGGGTTTTGCTCCACGAGGTTGATGTCGTCGTCGATAAGCGAAATGTTGTGTCCCCCCAACCCGTAGACGTGCGACGAAGGCGACACGTTAAGGAAGTTGTAGGCCGTTGTTCCGTCTTGAGCCGAAGCGCAAAAAGCAGCAACAAAGGCAACAAGCAGAAGCGATATGTAGCGATAATTAATCGTCATTGCAAATTAAAGTAGGTTATTAAAAGGGTTGAACCATAGTTCAACACAATAATAACGCATCAAGGAGGTTAAATCGTATATTTGTTAAAAGATTTTTTGATTTTGGCCAAAAAAAGGCGTAAGATGTAAAAAAAATCTAAACCTTTTAAATTATAATCAAAATGGGCAGTATGCTCTTGTGAATAGTGAAAAATAGAATATATATTTGCAACGAAACGCATGAAATCATAACACATGAAGCAATTAATTAAGTTTGTAATAGTAGCAATGTTGGCTGTATTTGTGTCAGAAACTGCGCAATCGCAGGTTCGACGCATGTGCATAAACAACCCATTGCGCGGCAACAAAATGACAGTTGTGAATGTGTATGAATATGACTATGTAGAGGTACAGCCACAATTTCCGGGAGGAGAGCGCGCACTGATGAACTTTATAAACAACACTCGCGAATATCCTTACCATGCCTATCACAACAGGGTGCAGGGCCGAGTGGTGTGCGGGTTTATCGTGAACGTGGATGGCAGTATTAGCAACATAGAAATAATAAAGGGCGTTGAGCCAAGTCTGAATCGCGAAGCAGTGCGAGTGATAAGCGAGATGCCAAAATGGAAAGTTGGTCGCTTGGGCGGCGATGCAGTGCCGGTGCATTGTGTGCTTCCGATAATATTCCGCCGATAAGAGGTGCGAAGGTTGCAGCCCTGATGCGGGATGATTGCAACAGAGAAAGTGGCAGATGCATAGCATGTGACGACAGAATGAAATTTGAAAATTGTTTGTTTGAAGAAAGAGGTGGCAGAGAGCCATCTTTTTTTGTGTAGATTTGGCTTGTCAAAACGAATGCGGAAATTTGTGGGTAAAGTTATTTCTATCTATCTTTGCAAAAGAGAATATTAAGATGAATAGAATATCCAACCAGAAGAATATTTCAATAATCATAAAAACTAATCAAATAATGAAAATTAAAAGAATTATTTCGGCATTTGCCCTTATGGTGCTAATGCTAAGTCAAAGTGCATTGGCCAATGCGTCGGTGCCACGTCCTGAGTATCCACGTCCACAATTTGAGCGTGCAGATTGGGTTAACCTAAACGGTACATGGACTTATTCATTTGACTTCGGCGACTCGGGTCAACATAGAGGATGGACCAACAGCAAGGGCTTTGACCAAAAGATTACAGTTCCGTTCTGTCCAGAAAGCCCATTGTCGGGAGTTAATCACAAGGACTTTATTGACCACATGTGGTATCAACGCGAACTTGCAATTCCAGCAAATTGGGACGGCAAGAACATCTACCTTAACTTTGGAGCAGTAGATTATGAAGCGTTAATCTACATCGACGGCCGCTTGGTGAGAACCCACAAGGGTGCAGGTTCGTCGTTTGCTTGCGACATCACAAAATATGTGCAAGCAGGCAAGACTCACAACTTGGTGGTGAGAGTGCACGACCGATTGAGAAGCGGAATGCAACCAACAGGCAAGCAATGCTGGAATTTGAATTCAGGCGGTTGCCACTATACCCGTGTTACCGGCATCTGGCAAACAGTGTGGATGGAAGCCGTTGATAAGCAAGGTTTGAAGTCGGTGTTTGCTACTCCTGACATCGACCAAGAACAATTGGTGATTTATCCACAATTCTATAACGAAAGCAATGATTGCAAACTTGTTGTTACCATGTATGACGGAAATAAAGTGGTGGCAAAGAAGACAGTGGCTTGCAGCAACAATAGCGTAGTGGTGCTACCTGTGAAGAAGATGAAACTATGGAGCCCAGAATCGCCATTCCTATATGACTTGACCTATCAAGTGGTGAAGGGCGAAACTGTGGTTGACGAAGTAAAGTCGTATGCAGGTATGCGCAAGGTGCATTGTGCAAATGGCTATTTCTATCTAAACAACAAGCCATATTATCAAGTATTGGTGCTTGACCAAGGTTATTATCCTGACGGCATCTGGACTGCACCAACCGACGAAGCACTAAAGCGCGACATAGAATTGGGTAAGGAAGCCGGCTTTAATGGCGCTCGCTTGCACCAAAAGAGTTTTGAAGAACGCTACTACTATTGGGCCGACAAACTTGGTTATTTAACTTGGGGCGAATCGGCAAGTTGGGGTTTGAACGTTAACAACGACAATGCAGTGCGTAACTTCTTGGCAGAATGGAGCGAACTTGTGGTGCGTGACCGCAACCACCCATCGCTTGTTACTTGGACTCCACTAAATGAAACATGGGATGCTAACGATTCGGGTGTGTTTGTTCGTTTCGTTACCGACCTATATAACCAAACCAAGGCAATGGACAGCACTCGCCCAGTGAACGATGCCAGCGGCGACTGCCACGTGATGACCGATATTTGGAGCGTTCACAACTACGAACGTGACCCTGAACGCTTGAAGGCAGCATTCATCTTCGAACGTGGCAAGGAACCATATCGCAACGTGGGCCGTGACTGGTTGGCAAGTTACAATGGTCAGCCATATATGGTGGACGAAATGGGTGGCTTGGCATTCATTCGCGAACAGGACCGTGTGGGTAACTCTTGGGGCTATGGCTCAGAAATAAAGACTCCAGAAGAATTCTACAGCATTCTTCAAGCCGAAATCGATGCTTTCAAGGCCAGCAAGCATGTGGTGGGCATTTGCTACACACAACTTACTGACGTTGAACAAGAACAAAACGGTATATATTATTACGACCGCACTCCTAAGTTCGACATGAAGCGCATTAAGGAAATATTCCAAAGCATTCCATATTACATTGCAAATCCTGTTGACCTAAACTACTAATTGTTTAGGATAACCGAATAATCGCAAAAATGGGGTTGTGTTGCTAACGGGCAATGCAACCCTTTTTTTTATGGCTTGGGTATGGACGTGAAAATAAGATGCCGCGGAGTGTGGGTTATGGTCACGAGCAGCGTGATGTGGCAAAAATAACAAGAGGTGCATCGGCGATGCACCTCTTACAATATTTAGAATTGGGGAGTTTTACTTGATGATTTTTTCAACCTTGCCGTTGCTGTAACGAACAATGTTGATGCCCGGTTGCAGTTCAGGCAGTTCGATGCCGTTTGTATTGTAAATTGCAACGATTGTAGGTTCGTCATCGAAAGCGCTTTCGATTCCCGACATGTCTTTTTCAATTAGACGGAACTTTTTCCACACAGAGTGACTTTGGTAATCGCTAAGAGTTCCCTCAGGAATGTATACCACGCAACGCGCATAGTCCTTAGTGGCGAAAGAGTTGCTTTGGCAAGAAGGAGGTGTGGTGGCTGCTACGGTAATAGAATCGTAGTTGTAGGAATAAGAGAACGCAAAGTTGCCAATTGATGTTACCGAAGCCGGGATGAAAATTGAACTCATTTTGTCGCAGTAAGAGAATGCGTAACTGCCTATTTTAGTAACAGGGTAACCTCCGGCAGTTTCAGGAATAACCATGTCGCCGGTGTAAAGTTGATAGCCTTGAGCCACTTCCAACGAGTTGCCGTTTAGGCGGTAGTATATTCCGTCGATAAGCAAAAGGTTGGCGGCCTGAGTAGAATTTAGCACCTTAAACTCCTTGTATATTGTGTCGGAAGGAGCATATGTGTCGTCGCCTGCTTGATAGGCAAAGATTTTCACCTTTCCAGCCGAGCCAAACTTGGCAGTAGAAACATTGTCGGCGGTGGTGAAAGTGACATTTTTCAATCCTGTTTCGGTGGCACGCTCGTAGGTTATAGGCAATCCTGAAGATGCCGATGCGGTGAGAGTGACAGCATCGTTAAGGTTAGGGTTGAAATCTTGATTCCAAGTTAGAGTTTGCTTTTTGCGGCCAGTCACTGTAACCTTGCATCGAGCCGAAATGTTGCTTCCGTCGGTGGCTTGGCACACGATGTATGTAGAGCCGTCGCTCAAACCTTTCACCAATCCCGCATTGCTTACGCTTGCAATTGTAGGGTCTTCGGCATACCACTTCACGTCGGTGTAGTGAGCATTTGAAGGAGTGATGGTGCAAGAAAGTTGCACTGTTTGCGGGCCTTTAATGGCAATTTCAGAATCGCTGAGGGTGATGCTTTCAACGTATTGAGTAGGCATCAGCACATTGAATTCGTGCAAACGGTAAAGAGGCCAGTATTCGCTCTTCCAAGTGTCGTGAATTTGGAATTTCACATATCGTGCGGTAACGGTCTTTTCTAAGTCGATATAAAGAAACGCGTTATATTTCACTTCGCTGTTTCGGTACACTTCCTTCCAAGTGACGCTGTTGTCGCTGACCGAAATGGTTAGGTCTTTAATCTTGCCTTCGTCAAGACCGCTTTGCCAAAGTTGGAAACCGGTGAAAGGTTGCGATTTTTTCATGTCGACCATAAACCAAGGTTCGGTTTGGGCAGGAATAAACAAGAAAGTTTCTTCGTTATTGTCGATGATTTTAGCGCCTTCGGTGTTGTTATTGTTAGCGTTATACACAGTCCATCCTGTACGGTTGTAAAAACGAACGGCACGGCGAGAACGCTCTTTTTCGGCAGCAAGCGCTTGTTCGATACGCGCATAGAATGGCTCTAAGTTAATGGTGTCGATAGGAGTGTTTTCAGTAATGCGAGGCACAACTGTTCTGCCTATTTCCTTGTCGAAGAAACCGCCGGTGCGTTGATAGTATGCATATTCGTCGTCGGGGGCCACACCTTGGAAGATGTCGTATTCGGCACCTACCACTCCGTCGTCGTCGGTGTGATAAGTGTAGTTAAGTTTGTTGAAGTGGAACCAATTCTTAGATGTGGCATCGCGAGCGAACCCGTTTTTGTAGTAAGCAGCACGAGGGTAGTCGTCGCTCACGCTGTAAGGCTCAAGGAAAGAACTCCATCCGTCGGCCAAGTCGGAGTAGTTAGGGATTCGAAGTGAAGAAATGTATTGCCAACCCTTACCGTCTTGCACATTGTACCACATAGAGTAGATAAGCGAATTTTGCACGAAAGTAGAGTCTTGTCCTTGCGAGCCCTTAACAGTCACAGAACCCGTTTCGGGGCGAAGGTTAAGAAGGTATTGAGTGTAAACGCCTTCAATCCACTTAGCGTCGCGAATGTAGGTTTGTGTACCCGAGCCTTCGGCGTCGAAGTGGTTTACTTGCACACGGTCGCCGGCGTCAACAGGTCCGGAACGCATGTGTTGAGGCAGGTTAGGGTCGTATTTTGTGTCGCCGTCGTCCCACACCGAGAAAATCATGTTGTGGGTGTAGTCGCTGCCGCCATATTGCAAGCCACTGTATCCGCCATAGAACCCAATCGACATGGCGTAGGTGTTAGAGTGCTTATACATTGGGTCAATCATGTTTTCCACATAAATCCAATCGTAGTGCTTGCCTTGAGGCGCAGAAGGGTCGTTAGTTCCCCATCCTAAGTGTCCGGCAGGGTGACCGTAGTGGCGGAAGTTGTAAACTTCCACGCTGGCTTTGTTGGCGTTAAAGATGAATTCATCAACATAGTTGATAAACATAGGGTTTGCCACGCATTGCAAGTCGTAGCAATAGTATCGGCTTTTGTTTACAGTGACCGAAATTATGTGGTCGAGAATTTGTTCGGCACCGGTGCCCACCAAGGTGAAATAAGATTCGGCGATAGGCGTATCCATGTTGTTAGGGTCGAACACCTTAAGACGGAAGGCCACTTTGCGGTCTTTGTCGACTTTTAATTTAAGGCCCAAATCATACACAGCAGCGTCTTGGAAATAATAGAACACAGCGTGAGCATTTTTGCTGTTCCAATTACGCAAGTGCTCGTCAGAGACAATGTCGGTACCTTCTCTGCCGTATCGAGTCATTGAACTCACCTCGTTGCCCGAAGGGATGGTGATAGGAGGGTTTTGGTTTTGAAGAATAACCACCCCATTGGCATCCTTGCAGAAACCGCGAATCAATTGCATTTCCCACGTTTTGAGATATTGCATTGTGGGCAGATTGATTTTATAGGTTGCAATAGGTTTGTTTTCTGCTGAATTGTAGGCCTGATAATAAAGAGGGGCGTCGGCCTTGATGGTTAATGAGGGTTTAGTCTCTTCGCGCAGTGAGAAATAGAGTGAGTTGTCGCTCGACACTCTCCAAACGCAATTTTGAGCCCCTTCGGCAGTTAAAGTGATGGTTTCGCCGCGTTGCGCTTCAATTACAGTTTGTGCCACCGCAAAATGTGAAACAGATGCGATTAATGCAACAATGGCGATAAATAATTTTCTCATAATCGTTTCGTATGTGAATGTTATGTTGTTTCTGGTTTAGTTAAAATTTGGGACTGCTTTAGTGAAATTATTTCACGAGCACCTTTTGCGCAGTTCCGTCGCTGTAGCGAATAATTTGCACACCCTTTTGGTCGGCCGATGTAGGTTGTCCGTAAATGTTGTAGCGAGCCACTTCCTTGCGAACAGCCGTGTCGGTGTTGATGTCGCTAATTCCAGAAGGGTCGAAGATTGCAAACTCCGACGCTGCAAATCCGGCGTTGATGGTTTGCACGCCGAAGATGTAAGATTGGTTTGCGTCGAGATTAAGAACCACCTTCTTGGCTTGGAAAGCGTTGCCCGGAGCGCACACTTTGCGCATGCCATTTTCGGCGTTAGAGTTGCCGCCGGCCACAATGTTGCCCTTGCTGTCTTTTACGAAATATTCATAAGTTTCGTTTCCTAAAGCGCCTTCAGGAGCGTTCCAAGAAATGGTTACAACGCCGTTTTCGTTAGTCATGTTTAACGAAACTGGTTTGCTTGGTTTGCTGCCAGAGTTTGGATTTGCCACCAATGCAAATTTAGGGCCACGAGATGTGAAGTAGTATTGCACGTCTTCGTTTTGACCTACCACAGCATAGTCGCTCACGCCGTCGTTATTGAAGTCGATAAAGAAGCATCCACCCACGTCGCTACCGGCCATGGCTTGGTTTACACTAAAGGTCTTGTTCCATTGAGTAGATTCGTTAAAGAAGCCTTTTCCTTGGAACACATAAGTTCCGGTAGTTCCGGTCCAATGGTCGTCGTGTCCGTTGTGAAGGAAGTCAACAAAGCCGTCGCCGTTCCAGTCGATGAAACCGCCATAGGTTTTTGCAGTAGAGTTGCCCGAGCCAGTGTAAGGAAGTTCGGCTCCAGGAATGTAACACATGTTGCCGCTTTCGCGCACCAAACCTTTATACATTCTGCTGTACCAATATCCGGCACGTCCTGCAGCAAAGCCGCCAATGAAAAGGTCGGGAGTTCCGTCGCAGTCAATGTCGCCAAAGTCGAAACTATTGTTGTTGCGTCCAAGCATCACGTGAGGATTGTCCTCGCCGTTGTGAGGATTGTAGAACCAAGTTAGGTATTGACGAGTGAATGTTCCGGGTTGTTCCGGGTTGTTAAGAAAGACATCGAAGAAAAGGTCGTCGGTGTCGAGGAAGCAGAAATCGTTGAAACGAGCAGTAGAAAGAGTGCCGCAGTAAGCGAAATCCACATATCCATCGCTATTAATGTCGTAGGCAATGACATTAAATTCGCAAGGAGTTATAAAGTCTTCATAGAATAGTTCACCGAAGTCGTCGTAGTGATTGATGTTAAGCGGCGACGCCACAAATTTAGGCTGACCATTGCTGTCGTTACCGTCGTTAAGCAACAAAAGGCTGTGTCCTTCTTTAGCTCCAGCTGTAATTATGTCGATTCGGCCGTCGTTGTTGAAATCGGCAGTTGCAGCGCAGCGAATGTGGTGCCAATTGAAAGCATAGGTAGTGGAAGGGTTAACCACATCGCGGCACACAAAATTGTTACCGTTGGCGTCGGTTAGAGTAGGCTGAATGAAAGAGAATTTGCCGTCGCCTTTGCCAATGTAAATGCCTTCTTTGCTTGTTCCGTTTGTGGCTTCGGCTGAAGTAGCCTCGATGCTTTCAAATGCCACGAGGTCCATATAACCGTCTTGGTTAAGGTCGCCAACAGAGTATGAAGGGCGGTCGGCGCAATTCACGCCGTGACCAATCACTGTTTTTAACGTGACATTTCCGCCAGGCTGAGTGGAATTAAGAACTACGTTGGTCTTGCGACTTTCCAGACCTCCCACCACAAAGTCTTGAATGCCGTCGTTGTTAAGGTCAACTGCCACACCCGAACAAAACTTCGATGCATAGGTTGAACTTTCGAAGGTGTTCTTGAGTCGAGTACCTGTAAAGGTTTCAGCATTCGCTGAGGCGCATATTGCCAGCGATGCCGCAATTAAGTAGATTTTTTTCATTAAATACAAATTTAGCTTTTTTCGAAAAAAGTGTAGGATAGGTTTTGAATGGTATAGATATATTCAAATTATTAATATACAAAGTTATTGTATTTTTTTAATAATAAAAATATTGGTCAGAATTTAATGAATAAAATGCCGAGTGGAAAAAATGCGAGTGTGTTAAAATGGTAAAATTACCTTAAATAATTTGCAAACCTACCATTTTATGTATTATATTTGCATCGGGAAAAACAATAGACTATGGGGGCGAAAGCCGAGGTTGCCTCATAGAATCGACAGCCGATAAATTAACCTATAAATCTTTAGAGAAATGAAAAACAGCAAAACATTGATGCGCAAGATGCGCGATGAGGAATTTTTGCGAGTGTATCGCGATGTGGTGAAAGAAATGATGCATCAGCCGGGAATGTTTGTAAGGCGAGAGGCCATCCGCAGGGCCATAAAAGCCGGTCGTCCGCAGTATTATTTGAGTTATAATCGCACTTACACCGTTATGTTGCACTATGTTAAGCATGGCGAGGTGCCGCTAAAGTCGCCAGAGCAGAGGGCAATGTGGCTTGAGATAGCAAATGCAGTGATGCGCCAAATGGAAAAGCGCAGATATTTGTCGCTGCCGCAGGCTGTGGCTCGAACTTTGGCTACCGCGAGGGCAAGCAGATTTTTTATTAGTGAGGCTTATGCCTATAAGTTGCTATATCGCATTATGAACGAAAAGAAAAAGAATGTTTAATCTAACAAATGAGAACTATGAATACACATAATCAGGATGAAATTCTCACATTGGCCATCGACGTGGAACATCTGTTGCAAGGAGTGTATGCCGAGAGTGCATGGCGAAAGATGTGCAAAATAGAGGAAGACGAGCCGTGGACGTTGGTAGATGCCGACCGCAAGGTGTTGCTCATGGCTATGGTTGAAGAGGTGTTTGTGAAAACTTGCTCGTTGCTTGGGGCTTATGTGAAAGGCAATAATTTGCCCACCTTTCGCTCCGAAGGGATGCTGAAACTCTACTTGACTCGCTATAAACCTCTGACAGAGGTGCGCACGATGCAATATTCTACGCTTGTGGAGCAATATATGTTGATGCAGTTGCTTGCAATGCTTTATGTTCAAGAATCAACTTATAGCCTTCGCGCAAAAGAATGTCGCAGGTCGTTGCTTGGCTTGTTTGCCTTCGATGAACAGACGTGACGCACCTCCCACCACTAAAATTAGGATGGATGAGATAAAGTGAGTTTGCCTGAAGCGAAATTAGTAATTATAAATGAGCGTGAGCACCGTTTGCCCTACAGCCTTAAGAGTGGCAGGATTTATGTTTTCGAGCGTGTCGTTAACAGTGTGCCAATGGGGGAAGAAGCCGTTAGGGCTATCGTGACGCATGTCGATGATGTTGATGCAAGGAATTCCGGCCTTGTTTACAAACAGGTGGTCGTCGGTTATGGCACCGCCTTGCTGGCTGATGAAATAATCGCCGTAGCCAAGTTTTTGCGCCACCTTCCACACTTCTTGCACAATGCCTTTGGCATAGGTTGTAGAATAGTATTCGTGGTAGAACGAAGCGTTGCTGTCGCCAACCATGTCGAGCAAAATGCCATACATAGGTCGGTATCCGTTGCGATGCATGTTCTTTGCCCAATATTGAGTGCCTAATGCCCAAGTGTTTTCGTCGCCGTTGTGGTCGCCCCAGTCTTCGTCGTCAACCAAAAGAATGTCGACGCCAATTTTAGGCTTGTTAATCTGCAAAGCACGAGCAATTTCCATCAGTACGCCCACACCGCTTGCGCCGTCGTTAGCCCCCATAACAGCCTTATTGTGATTTTCGGTGTTAGGGTCGCTGTCGGCCCAAGGTCGGCAGTCCCAGTGAGCCAGCAACAAGATGCGCTGCTCGGCTTGAGGGTTGATTTCGGCAATAATGTTTCGCATGTTGAGCGGAGTGCCGTCGTAGGCCTTTAGTTTTGCTTTCTGTTCGGTGACATCGATGCCAAACGACTGAAACTTGCTAACTAAGAAATCGCCGCACTTGCTGTGTGCATCAGTGCCCGGCACACGAGGTCCGAAGTCGCATTGTGCCTTAACGTAGGCATAGGCGCTGTCGGCATTGAATGTTGCCGAAATAGCGGTTTCGGCTGGCTTTGGCGTAGATGTCTCGGTTTTGGCAGTAGATGAGCAACTGCAAGCCAATAGGGTTAAAAAGGCAATAACCAGCGATATGTGGTGCGTGAAAAGTGTCATTGTAGTTTTAGTGTTAGATGTTATGGGGCAAAGTTATAATAAATTGCCATTTTAGACAAATTGCTGACTGATAAATGGCACTTGTCTTTTTTTGATGAAGTGTAGCCTTGTTTTGATGCGAAATTTGCATTGCAGAAACACACAAATTTTAAAATTATGGAAAACACAAACACAAAAGAAAATTGCGTAGCCGATGGTTTGCAGCCAGGCGATGCCGTTCTGTTGGCGCATCTTGCCATTGACGATGCTGCCCAAGAGAAAAAACTATCGGGCGAGGAGGCGGAGAGGCTGAAAACGCTGTGTAGCAGCATATGTGCCGGAGAGATGAGCAGCGAAGTCATCACTACAATGCTTTTGGGTCTAAGACACGATGCCGAAGTGGCATCAGCCGACGCTGAGGGATATCTGCGTGGTAAAAATGAAAAGATTTCGGCGTTATATCATTTTTCATCCGATTCGCAGTTTCGAGCCCAGCGAAATGCTGTGGTACCCCGATTTGCACACCGTAGCATTTGGGACATTGAGTAACCGTGAAGAGAGTACATTTTAGCGATTTGCTGAAAACAAGACTAATTATTTAAAATCTAAATTTTTATTATGATGAAAAACATGTTTAAAGAGTTGATTAAATGGGCAAAATGCCATAAGGTTGAGGCAACATTTGGCGCAGTGCTATTGTTGTTGCTGCTGATAGAGTTGATGGGCACAACAGAGTGCAGTGCGACAAGCATGGCATTTGCGCTGGTGGCCGGAGTAGAGGGCGGCCAGCATGTGGTGGACGGCCCAGTAACTACCGATGTTGTGCACCAAAGCAACAATGATTATATGCTGAATGAGATTGACAAGCAGGTTACGCGCATTCGTCCAATGGCAACACCTGTGGACCAATTGTCGCGTTTGGCCGGAGCAAAACATAGTGGCAGCATGGTGGTCGACTATTTTAATGTGGATACAAAACCCACATCGTGCAAACTCAGAACACCTTATGCAGAGCCGGTAGCCGAGATGGTGGGAGAGAACGATGTGAAATGGCGTATAGTTACCACTAACGATGCAATTTTCGACGTTAGCGACACGATATTGGTGCAAGGCGTTAAGGGATATGAAGCCGATGGAGTAACGCAAAGCGCCAACGACCTGGTGCTATATGTTTTGTCGAAGGGCGATGACGGACATGTGTTGGTGATGGCAGTTAACGGTAAGACAATAGGCGGCGTAGTGGGATGCACGCCTTCGATAGCAAAAGACACTGTGCTAATCAGAATGGGACGAGCAGCCACCGAACTCGATGTTCAAACCCCGCAATTTGAGGCCTTGCCACAGCGTGCCAGCCAAAATTGTCAAATTTTTAAGGCTCAGGTTGAGCAGTCGGTGTTGCATAAGATAGCCAATAAAGAGGTGGGCTGGACACTCAACGACCAAGGCGAGGCAGCAATATACGATATGCGATTGGGCATGGAAAAGAGTTTCTTGTTTGGCGTGAAGCGTGTTATCTACGACCCTACAAAACGCGAAAATGTGTATCTCACAGGAGGCATATGGCATCAAGCCGGAAAGCAGTTTGGCTACACAGCAATCACCTTCACCGAAGAAACCTTGGTGGACATGATGCGCGAAGCATTTACGGGTAATGCCGGCAGTAAGCGAAAGGTGCTTATTGGTGGGTCGGCATTTATTGGTCGACTAAACAAACTCACCTACAGCAAGGTGGTCAATGCTGGCGAGAGTGTGGTGAAGTGGGGTATCGACTTCAGCGAACTGCGTAGCAAGTTTGGCACGCTGTATGTGTTGCTTTCGGAGGTGTTTGATGAGTGTGGTATGGAAGACTGTGCTATGATTATCGACCCAGAATATTTGCAGAAATATAGCCATTTGCCATTTGGCACCGAAGCACTTAACCTAAAAGCGTCGGGGCAACGCAACACCGATGCCATTGTGCTAACCGAAGCCAGTTGCCTGGTGCTGCGATATCCGAAAGCACATATGAGAATCGTAATGGAGTGATTTTAATGGTTCTACTTTTTACTTTTGGAAGACCACGGATTTCATGGAGGAAAGAGTTTGCAGCATCCGATATGTAATAATGCTGAATTAATAGAGTATATAAAGTCGGTGCTTTAGGTTAAAAAAATCATCCATTGCATAACAATAATGTTACTATACTACAACGCGGTATAGTAACATTAATATTTTATTATAGCCACAATAGGCGAGAGGGTGATGTTATCGGTTTTTAACCACTTCCACTTTCACGCCTTTGGGTGCCTTGAAGGTGGTTTTTACAGTTCCGTCGGGGCGTTTTGTGTGGCTCACAGTTACCACTCCGTGAGGCGTAGGGAGCGAGCCTTTAGCCCATTGCAGGTTGCCGAGATGAGGGTTGATGCGAATTTTTCGGCATCCGGGTTCAATGATTTCAAATCCCAGCACGTGTTCGCTGAGCCATGCAGTTGGTCCCGAAGCCCAACCGTGGCAGAAACTATGGCGAAAACCGGGATAGCAATAAGCGCCGAAATCGCCATGAATGTCGTCTTTGCCTTCAGGCACAAACTCGTCGATGCGTCCGGCGTTGGCAGCCCAGTCGAGGTTAAAGTCTTCCCAGAAAGTGGTTGCTCCCAAATCGAGCATTCCGCCCCAATATTGGCTGATAATGTCGATTGCTTCCTGATATTTTCCTGCCATGGCCAAAGCCTGCAGCATATAGTAGCCGTAGAATGTAGAGAAACCCTTTGGCCCGCCCACCAAAATGCATTCTTCAGATGCTTGTTGAGGAGTCATGATGCCGGCAATAGCCATAAGCGAGGCCGCTTGCTTCAGGTCGTTGTGTGGAATCACCTTCTTGTTGAGTCGTGCTATGATGTCATGGCACTTTTGTGCGTGAGAATCTTCGCCGAGCACTTGACAGAGTTTTGCACCGTCGGTCATGGCCCACACCAGCAGAGCACGATAGCCGGCTTCTACGCCCTTGGTGTTGGGACTTGAAGGCCAGTCGAGGAATCGTGAGTTAGAAAGAGTTTCCGTTCCGTCGGGATGCACCTTTGTGTCGATGAGGTCAATGAGGCCTGTTATGTAGTTTCGGTGTTGTTCTAAGAACTCCTTGCGTCCGAATTGCATGTACCAATCGTGTTGAATAATGAGATACCACATGCTGTATGCGCTCATGCCGTTAAACCAGTTTGGCAGCGGCCATTGTTTGCAAGCCAAATCGAGTGTAGCCTGCATCGATTGGTCTTCGCCAAATACGCGTCCGATGGTGCACATTTCGGGGTGAAGGTCGCCGAGCCAAATGAGTCGGTCGCGCTTTATGCCGTCCCACACATAGTCTTGCATATTGAGGTGCACGGTGTAGGCTCCTGTGGTCCATATTTGGTTAAGTCGCTGATTGTTGCAACTGAACGAGCCGAGATAAGGCACATTGCGATAGCGGAATATTGCCGACACTTCTTTGAAATTGACTGTTATGTCGGGAGTAAGCAGGTCGATTCTCACAAAACGGAATCCTGTGTTGCCTATTTCGATGCCGCCATAGTAGGGCGCAGTGATAACCATGTCGCGCATGGCATGGTCGTTGGTGGCAGTGTTGTTTTTTAGGTCCATCACCTCGTTTGACCCTGTTTCGACCAGCGAGGTGGTGTTGAGTTCGCTGCAAGTTTCTTCAACCGATTCGCCAAATCGGAGTCGCACTTGAGGGGTTTTAGCCGGAGAGCAACTGCTGAATAGTAGGCTCAAGCCGCCATGCAGCTCGCGGCCGAAGTCGAGGATTATAGATGCTTTCTGTTCGCCCTTATTCTTGAGTTGGCACATACCGCTGCCAAAAATGTCGGTTTGTCCGGTGTTAGGCACCAAAAGCAAGTCGGGGTTAACCACGGCCTCGTCACCGCTTGTCCACACCACACGGCGCGGAGTGATGTATGCACGAGTGATTTTGTCTTCGCGAATGCTGAGAGTGTCGTTGCCAAATGCGGGAGGAAAGTGGAGTTGTGCCGAAAGGTGCATTTGTGCGGCAATGCATAGAATGAGCGAAATGAGGAATATGCGTTTCATTGTTAGAATAGATTTCAAGATGGTTGATTGTAGCATCACAAATTTATGAAATATATGTGATAAAACATGTTTAGGGAGAGCAAAATTTCGAGGTGATGAAAGCGAGAGGCGTTTAAGACGAGCCGTAGTAGGAGTGCTGCTATTTGTTAAGACTTGAGCAAGCGTCGCATTATGAGCGATGTGATGAACGAAGTAAATAGCCCAACTGCAGCCACCAAAGCAAACACTATTAGCACGTCGGACCATTGCACCACCACAGGATAAGATTCCACGATAAGGTTTGCCGTATTGCCTTGCATAGTAATGAGCCCGAAGTGTTCTTGCAGGCTGCAAAGAATGAGTCCGATAATCACGCCAGCCACTGCACCGGTGAGCGAAATAACCCATCCTTCCATGACAAAGATGTTTTGAATTTGCTTGTCGGTTGCTCCAAAGTTGCGGAATGTGGCAATTGACTCACGCTTTTCGATAATCAAGAGCGATAGAGCACCGATGACGTTAAACGTGGCAATGATGAGGATGAATGCCAGCAAAAGGAAAGACACCCATTTTTCGATATTTATCATTCTGAAGGCGTCGGATTCCTGCATTAATCGGTTTTTCACTTCGTAGGAATGGCCTAAAGCCTTTTCAATGGCAGATATAACCGATTGCTCGTTGGCATCGGTATTCAATCGCACCTCAATGCTTGTGGCTTGAGTGGTGTAGTTAAATAGTTTTCGTGCCATTTCGATAGGCACAAACATAAGGTCGCGGTCGTATTTTGCTTGTTCTATTTGAAACACTCCTGCCGTAAGAAGCGAGTCGGCGGTGAAAGCGGCAGCCGGATTTGCCACATTTATGCGTCCGCTTCGCTGAGGGGCAAAAAGTTTTATTTTTTGCTCAAATCCGGGGCGTGTGTTTAGTGTAATTGCAGGAATTACGCCAATCACGGCATAGCGCTTAGTTCCATCAGAAAGAAGAAATTGCCCGTCGATAATTGATTTGTCGACATCGGTAAGCAGGTTGTAGTTATGAGGCACGCCCTTAATTTTCACCGGCATCTGGAAAGATGAGAACACCGCCAAAGCTTGGTCGGTAATAACAGGCATTGCCAGGTCAATGCCGGCGATGTCGTTAACTGCACTAAGCACACTGTCGGCATCGGTGATTGATTTTCCCGAAGCGGCAGTAATGGCAATGTCGGGGTCGAGGACGGCAAGTTTGCCGTTGATGAGTTGTGAAAAACCGTTGAACACCGACAGCACGCAAACAAGCGCAGCAGTGGCCACCACCACACCGCAAACCGAAATGGCCGATATGATATTGACCGCGCTATGGGCTTTCTTAGAGCGCAGATATCGTAATGCTATTTTAAGCGACAGGTTCACAACTATGCTGAAATAATAAATTTATATGGGGCGGCGCCAAAGTGCCACCCCCTTGATGTGATGATTGTTTTTTTGAGAATTAATCGTTAGCGTCTTCTTCGTTCTTCTTGTCGGTCTTAAGCAGTTCGTCGATGCGGTCGATGTAGTCGAGCGAGTCGTCGAGGTGGAATGCCAACTCAGGACATTTGCGAAGTTGATAGCGAACGCGTTGCGCCAATTCGTGACGCACTTGCATGGTGCTCTTGCGAATGTTGCCAATTATTTCTTCGCTTTTGCCCGAAGGGAAAATGCTTAGGTAGGCGTGTGCAATGCTCAAGTCGGGTGAAATGCGTACGGTGCTTACCGATACCAACACGCCGTGAGTTTTAGCAGTTTGAAGGCGAAATATTTCGCTTAATTCTTTTTGTATGAGTCGTGTGATTTTTTGTTGTCGAGTACTTTCCATAAATGAAAATGATAAATGTTATTTCTTATATAAAATAGTTAAGCCGTCGCGCAGAGGAAGAATCACGGTTTCCACTCTATCGTCGGCCGCCACAAGGTCGTTGAAATCGAGAATTCCCTTAGTTTGGTCGTCAAGTTTCTTACCCCAATCAACCACTTTGCCGTCCCAAAGAGTGTTGTCGGCAATTATGAATCCGCCGCTGCTGACGCGGTCGAAAATCATATTATAGTAGTCCACATAGTGACGTTTGTTAGCGTCAACAAATACCAGGTCGAAAGTTTGGTCGAGGTTAGGAATAATTTCCTTTGCGTCGCCAATGTGCAACGTGATTTGCTGAGCAAGCGGCGACTTGTCGAACTGTAGACGTATGAAATCTTCAAGTTCGTCGTCGATTTCAATTGTGTGCACATGAGCATTTTCGTCAAGCAGACCTTCGGCAAGGCAAAGGGCCGAATAGCCTGTGAAAGTGCCTAATTCGAGCACATTTTGTGGCTTAATCATTCTGACAAACATCTTAAGCAATCGGCCTTGCAAGTGTCCGGAGCACATGCGCGGACGCAAGTGGTAAAGGTGCGTTTCGCGATCGAGCCGAGCCAAGTGGTCGGGCTCTTTGTCGATGTGTTGCAGAATGTATTCTTCGAGCAGTTGGTTGTCGTCCATCGTTGTGGTGCGTTAAAAAAAAGAGTTAGGCGAAAATGGTTTATTTGCTATTAATAATCGCCTCAATGGCAAGACGGTAACTGTCGAGACCAAAACCGGCAATCACACCTTTGCATACGGCCGAGATGGCAGAGTGGTGGCGAAACTGTTCGCGACTGTGCACATTGCTGATGTGCACCTCAACCACCGGAGTGCTGATGGCGCTAATGCAGTCGGCTAATGCTATGCTGGTGTGAGTGTAAGCACCGGCATTTAGCACTATGCCATCGTAGTCGAACCCTATTCGTTGCATCTCGTCGATTAGGGCGCCTTCATGATTGCTTTGAAAATAGGTTAGTTGGGCCGCACCAGCATATTTTTCTTCAAGGGTTTTAAAAAATCCCTCAAATGCCTGGTTGCCGTATATTCCTGGTTCTCTCACGCCTAAAAGGTTGAGGTTTGGCCCGTTGATAATTGCTATTTTCATCATTTGGTGTCAGTTGTTTTATTGTTATTAATGCACAAAGTTAAAACTTTTTCCACTAAATGCCAAGAAATTATGTGCGGTGATGTGGTGCTTGTATGATAACTATATGAAAATAGGCAATGGCACATTGGTTGCCACTGCCAGATAAAGTGTGTGTGTTTTTTTATAGTATTGAATTTAGAATGCAAGTAAAAATGCAGTTAAGTGGGCTGATGCACTCTCGGAGTGTGAGTTATAGAGTGCGGCCGATGTGCCACCGTGGCGGTGGTTTTAGCCGTTTCAGTGTTTAAGAGTGCACCGATGTGCCACCGTGGCTGATTTTTGAGCGTCAGGTGTTTTTTGCCTTACTATTAATAGGGGAGGCAAATAGATGTTGTGAAATGGGAGGTGCAAACTCGAAAGTCTTGTTGCTGACTGGAATTTCGAGTGATTTTTTTGAGATAACTCTTGCTTCGGTGGCACAAGTGATAGCGTTGTTAATAAACGAAAGTCAAATTGTCGATCCAGAATTCCATGCCCACCATGCCAGTATATGCCACTCCGCATCCCGATGAGGCCATTACGAGCACGTGTGTGGGCGTTGCATTGGCGTCGTCCCAGCACTCTTCAATCACTTTCACCATTTTTCCTTTGCTGTTGCGAGCGTAGTATGTTACTTCGCCGTTAAGCAGCCCCATCCAAGGTTGGTAGAAAGGCTGTTGGGTGATGTCGCCGTAATGTATTGGCATTTGATGCTTGTTAACCCAATTGGGAGTGTTTTTGCCGAAGCGTTGTCGGCCGGTGCCCACTCTGGCGGCATGCAGGTTGCCGTCTTCATCTTCCCAACGGCGTTGCAGTAGCACATACATCTCGGCGTAGTCCTGACCTTCAAGTGTTTTCTTCTTGCCGAAACCGCTACTATAAATTCTCTTGCCATTTTCTGGAATGTGCACTTTGTAATCGAATTGCAGAAATTTGGGGCGTTTGGTGAATGGGATTCCCATTTCCATTTTGCTATACGGGCTGTTGCTGCTTGTGATTGGTTCGTTGATTTGACCTAAGAAAATGCTGCCACTCACCAGCACTTCCATGTTTATTATGCCTAAAGCGCTCACTTTTTCGAGCACAGTGCTCAATTTAGCGCATTTTCCGTGCCCGGGACGGTCTTCGGGGCTTACGGCATTAGAACATTTCACCACGCCCATCACTTTGGCATAAACGTTTGAAGTTTCCCATGGTGAGTTGCCTAATTTACGATAAGCCTTGGCTCCAACTATGGTTTGGGTGGGGCCTATTTCATACACGGTCTTGGTGTTGCCACCTATTATGGCCGACTCTGTGATGTGGCGTGTTACCCACGAATTGAAGTCGCCATATTCTATTAGTTCTTGTGAAGATGCCGATATGGCTGATGTGCTCACAAACAGCGTAATTGCCATTAATGTTTTGTCGAAATTTCCCATTTTAAAAATAGTGTTGTAATGTTTTTCACAACAAAATTATTAAAACCTTTGTTCGCGCAATTGTTCTGAATGTGATTGAAATTGTTCAAAAAAAATCAGTTTGAACTGCCGACTACTAAATGGAAAAAAATGAACAATAAGAAGTGGCGCTTCGTAGATGATGAGAGCCAATTTCATGGGATTGCTGCTCAAATGATAGGCCAATGAGAAAAATGCAACAACCACCCAAGGCCTCCTCGAAGCCATGGGTGGTTGTGTTATATTTGCGAGCGATGTTTTTTTAGAATCGCCAGTAGAGTTGTAGGTCGAGTGTTGAATATTTTCCGTCGCCGCCTTTGTGGATTGTTGCCTTGTCGTTGATGATGTTGGCGTTGAGTTGCAGTTTCAGGTTTTTCATAAACCAATATTCAACTGCCAATCCGTAGATGTTTTTAGTTGTAGAATAGTCGAGTTTGAGATAGTCGCTGTAGGTGTCAAACTTGGCGAAAGCGCGCAGTTTCTTGTCGTGGGTGATAGGCATACCGGCCATGATGTACCAACCTTCGCTTTTGTTGCTGTTGTTCCAAGAGTTGGTGCTTGCATTCCAGTCGCTGATTTTGTAGCCATGGCTGTGAGCATATTCGCCGCGTGCAGTGAATAGCCCGTCGTAAGCAAATCCGGCAGCCCAGCGATTACGGTCAACAGTGATGCCCGACGCTGATTTGTACTTGCCATTCCAACCCCAAGCGCCTATTTTAAGCCCCTTTATTGGCGAAACGTATAATCCGCCGATAAGGTCTTTGTGATTGTTGTTGTCGGCGTGGTTGATGCCGCTACCAGTCCAAAGCCCAATTTGGTAGTGAACAAAGTGGTGTCCGTCGCGGCTTGAAGGAAACAAGTCGCCTTGCAGTTGCACACCAATGTCGCGGCCACCGCTGCTGTGTTCGCCGCAGCGGTCGTTCATGCCGGCGAGTTTCGATGTTATTTGAGCGTGCCCGCCAAAACCAATATCCCAAGGGCTCATGGGGTTTTCGAAGGTGAATGCACGCTTGAATTGGCCGAATTTAACGCGGGCAAAGTCAAAACGTTGCCATTCGCCCCAAGCGTCGACGATGCGCGGACCTTTTTCTCCGGCACTGCCGCCAACACCGGTAACTTCCATTTGCAATTGGTAGCCAAAGTTGCTGATGTTGCCTTTCACATAAAGGCGGCCGTAGCGAACTTGCATATTTGAATGAACTGCGTTTTCCTGATTGTTGAGTTCGGCTTTTCCTACCACATAACCTCCAAATGTGGTGTTTTGTATGATTTGTTTTGCTACCGACGTGTTATCGGATTTTTTTGCTTCTGGTGTTTCGCTTGCTGTGGCATTTGCGCCTATGAGCATTGCTGCTGCGAAAAGTAAGGGTTTAAAAAATTTAGACATATAGCTTTAATAATGAATGATTTGTGAAGTTATATGAATTATAAAATATAGTAATATGAACTGCAAAGTTAGTGCAATAATTTGGACCACGCAACATAACCTTAATAAATTGAAAATAAGGAGTAGGGGGCAATGGTTATATAAAAAATGTGAGTGTGGTGTGTAGGGTTAGAGTAGTGAAAACAATCAAAGCCATTGCGTAAAGGGGCAATGGCTTTGATTGTTATTGTGATAAGTAGGTGTGATTTAAAAAGAGCATGTGTCACACCGTGCTGAATCTTTCTTTATCACTTAATGAATTTGCCGCGGAAGTTTCCGTAAGTGGCAATGTAGATTCCTTGAGGAAGATGGTTCACGCTAACGATTTCGTCGTTAGGAGTGATTTGCATCAATTGACGTCCCGAAATGTCGAATACGCTTAGAGTGTCTTTGTCGTTGCAAGTAGGCAATATAAGTGATTCGTTACCGCAGTTGTATGTGATAGGTTGGTTTTCGGTCTTGTCGGCAACCACATTGTCGATTCCGGTTGCAGTAGGGCGGATGCCATACACGCCGAAGTCAATGTATCGGCCACCATTAGCGTCAGTACACTTAACGGCTATGATGTTGTTATTGTCGGGGGTAAGAGTGCTAAACACGCCATCTCTAAAAGTGATGTCTTTGTAGTCTTGTAGGTAACCGTTTTCAGAGAATGCAAGCACACCGTTGATGTAAACGAAGCAGTCTTCGTCGTGGTAAATGCGGCCACTGATGGCGTTCATTTGTTCTTGAGTGCAACCAGTAAGGTCGAGGTTACGACGTATGACGATGTTCTTAGAGTTCCAGTTAGTGGTGATGTAGGTGTTTGGAGGAGTTCCGGCGCCGAAACCGCTCAAACCTACTGCCCAAGACTTGTCGTTGTATTTTGGGCTGTACCAAGCAGTTCCAACTGTGCCAGTGTTGTATCTCCATTCTTGAGGCTCAATTTCGGCAGTAGGGACAATCATGTAGCGTTCGCTGCCATAAGCCTTAAACAATGCTTCAAGGTCGCTCTTGTTGACAACAATAACGCTTGCACCCGAAACTTGGCTTGGCAATTTGAATAGTTCGTCGCCAAGTTGATACCACTTCTTTTGAGCGATGTCAGAGCATGACAAGATGCTCAAGTTGTCGGAATTCAAATAGTCAACCGAAAGGAAGTAGCCATCGCCGTTGATTGAAGGATATACTTGAGGCGCAAGCACTTGAGGATATTCGGTTGCAAATAGGCGTTCAGAGTTCAAAAGTTTGCTGCGGCCGATGATGTTCTTAATGTTGTCGGTAGTAGCCATGTGAACTCTTGAGCCGTTGCTTGAATCGTAGTAGAATGCGTAGTAAGTGCCATCAATCTTAAGCATGTGAAGGTCGGTAGCGCTAAAACGTGGAGCAAACAAAGAAATAGGATTAGAGAAAGTCTTCCAGTCGGTAGTGGTCATGAAAAGGAATTGATTCTTTCCATCTATGTTTGAAGTCCAATATACTACATATTCGTTAGATTCTTCGTCGTAGATGAATTCAGGAGCCCAAGCGTTAGTGCTTGAAGGGCGTCCGTCCTTACCGTCAACAACTTGAATTTCGCCGTTTTGACCACCGTTAACGTCAGTCCAAGTTACAAGGTCGGTAGATTGCCAGTGGTAGAACGAAGTGTTGTCCATGCCCTTGGTGTGAAGCAAGTGGTAAGTTGTCTTGCCGTCGATAGTTACAGCCTTGATGAATGGGTCGCGAAGGCGAATGCTGTTGTCGTAAGCATTAAACACAGCACGGTCGCCGTTTAGAGATTTCCATTCTGCCCCGTCTTCGCTATATGCAAGATAAAGCTTTTCGTCGCTCGACTTGTAGTAAGCCATCAAATAAGCCTTTTCGGCATTTGTGGTTAGTTCAGGAAGAGTTTGAGGTGCTGGCATTTCAGTCACTTCAAGGTCTTCGTTGGCAATGTATTCAGGAATTCTCAAACCAGCGTCGATGAATTGGCCGCCACCAGTTTGATGGCAGTGAATAGCGATGGTGCTTTCTTCGCCTGCTTTTAGGGTTTGCTTAGCAGCGTCGCTGATGTCGGCATATCGGTAGTTGTTAACGTAGCCAGTTATCTTGAACGCAAGAACGCCGTTGATATACACTTCGCAATCTTCGTCGTTGAAAATCCAAAGACGCATAGCGTTGATTTGTTCTTGAGTCATATCGCTTGGCAAAGTGAAGTTGCGGCGAATGTAGATGTCGCTTGTGCTCCAACGGGTGTTGATTCGGCCAGCGTCTTTACCAAAACCGCCCTTGCCCTTTGTCCATGATGAGCAGTCGAAGTCAGGAGCATACCAGTTGCTTGCAGGAGTTGTTGTGGTGTAACTCCATTCAATGTTGCTGTTAGTGTCGGCTGCTGGTTCAATAAGTTGATAGTTGCCAGTGTAGCGGAAGTTGATGGTTTGCTCAATTTTAGCCTTCATCGACTTCTTTTGTTCTTCGCTCACCTTAAGCACCTTACGGTCGTAAGTGAGGATACCGTTCACTTCTTGTTCAACGTCGGTGATTTGAGTGTAAACCGAAGACCAAAGGCCGTGGCTTGCTTGAAGTTGTTGCAAGCGTTCGGTGTATTCGTTATAAAGGTTGGTGTATGCTTCAGCGTTGTCTACTGCAGTGTACACTTGTTGGCTACCAGCCCAAAGGTGGTCTTTGATTTCGAAAGTGATACCGCCAAACTCACCGCAGCTCACGATGCGTTCGTTGCCAGGGTTGTTGCTTGCGCCTGGAGCAGGATAACTGTGCACGTCAACAAAGTCGCCAAGACCGAAGTCGGTCCAACCGGTAACAGAGTTGATTAGGCGATATTGGTCGTCGTCGGCGTTGCGTACGGCTTTCACACCACGGCTGGTGTGCTTGCTGCCGCTTGCTGCATCTTGTCCCCAACCTTCGTTGTAAGGAATCCATGCGCCGATTGATGGGTGTTGCTTAAATGCGTTAACAACGTTTACGCTTTCTTTGTAGAATGTTTGTTGAACAAATTCTTTGTTGCCAATCAAACCTCCAGAACCGCCGCCGTTAACCATGTCTTGCCATACAACCAAACCGTTGCGGTCGCACCAAGTGTACCACACGTCGGGTTCGGTTTTGATGTGCTTACGAACCATGTTCATGCCGAAATCCTTCATCACTTGAAGGTCGTAGATTAGGGCTTCGTAACTTGGGGCTGTGTACAAACCATCAGGCCACCAACCTTGGTCAAGTGGGCCATATAGGTAAAGAGGCTTGTTGTTAAGAAGGATACAAGGGTGTCCGAGAGCCATGCCGCGGCTAAACTTGCGCATACCGAAGTAGCCAAGTGCTTCGTCGGTCTTGGTTGTTCCTTCGTAAATTTCTATTACAAGGTCGTAAAGATTAGGAGCATCTGGCGACCAAAGTTTAGCGTTAGGGATGTTGATTGTGCAACTGGTGTTAACAGGCACGTCGGTTGCGGTAGCAATCACGTTGTCGTCGTCTTTAACGGTAAGTTTAGCAGTAGCAGTTTCGCTTTGAGCGATAGGCTTGATGGTGATTGTTCCGTTGTCGATATCAGGGTTCACTTCGTAGCGTTCGAGGTGAGTAGGGCCTACAGGTTCAAGCCAAACAGTTTGCCAAATACCGCTCACTGGAGTGTACCAGATGCCGGCAGGGTTTAGGTTTTGCTTGCCGTGAGGTTGTCCGCCGTCGTTAGTAGGGTCGGTAACTGCCACCTGTATTTCTTGTTCGCCACTTGCAGCAAGTGCAGAGGTGATGTCGAAGAAGAATGGGTCGTGACCGCCGGCGTGTGTGCCCACTTCTTTGCCGTTGATATAGACTGTGCACTTCCAGTCAACGCCGCCAAAGTGAAGAATCACTTTCTTGCCAGCAAAGTTTTCTGGCACGGTGAATGTGCGGCGATACATGAATGTGCTTCGAGAATTTTCAAAATATTTTTGGTCCATGATGCCCGACAATGCTGACTCAACTGGGAATGGCACAAGAATTTCTTTGGTGAAATTGTTGAGGTTGGTTTCGTGAGAATAGTCGGTGACATTAGCACGTTTGAAATATTCCCAACGTCCGTTAAGGTTCATCCAGTCGTTACGAATCATCGATGGACGAGGATACTCTGGCCACACGTTGTCAGGGTCAAGGTTTTCGGCCCATGTCGACATTACAGGCGCAGAAAGGCGTTGCCACTTTTCGATACCGTAGGCATTGCTTGCACTTAATACAATTGCAATTACAGCAATTAAGAGATTCTTAATCTTCATGAAAATTTTTGTAGTTTATGATTAAATATTTGGTTTTGATTCGGTGTAGAAATTTTCGCTGCAAAGTTAGGCATAAAATGTCATATATAATGTTAAAATTGGGGAGTATATTAATATTTTATTAATATTTTGTTGCCAGATGCATAGTTGTGCCCCGAAGGAAGTGGGTGCAGCGAGAGGAAGCAATCCAAGCCGATGCTTTCACAGAAGGGCATGGCGTGATGCCGCCAAGCACTATTTTTTGCGTGCGTCGTGACTCAACAATCGGTGGCCTATGCGGCAATAAAGGCACTTGTGGGCTTCGCAATATTCGCGTCGCAGTTGTATGAGTGCTTGTGTAGTGAGTGCGTCGTTGCACTTTATTCCTGCAAACTTAAAGTGGTCGATAATGGAATTGCTTTCGGGCTTAATCTGTTCGAGCAGAGCAATGGCTCGGTCGGTCATGTCGTAGTCGTTGGTGAGTTCGCCGCGGGCATATATAAGTGGGGCCACGGTGTTGATGAGAATTATGTCGATGCTTTTGTTGCCCAAAGCGCGGCTTTCGGTGTCTACGGGTTTGCCAAACGAGAAGTGGTTTGCCCAGTAGCCGGTTAGGTTCACGGAGAACAGTTCACGAAGTTCTTTTTCGTTTTTTGCATCAAGAATTTTGCTCATAAGGTTGAATCCGCCGTGCACAAACTGAGCCAGCATTGCGATTCTGCGATGCGGGAAATTTTGAGGCCTGATGCGGAACATCTTCCACGAGTGGCCTTCGATGGGACTGAGCGAGAATTTGTTTGACAGGAATGCATATTCGCTGCACAACTGCTGATAATAAGAGTCAGAAGGGTTTTGGTCGGGATATAGCATTCCGGCTTGGCCGAAAAGCATGGCTTCGATTTGCAGCAAAGAGTCGCTGTGCTTGTGCAGAAGTTGTAGCGGAGTGCGGCGCGCAAGCCGTTCGAAAGCATCGTTGTTGATGCCAAAACCCAGGTTGCGAGCCAGCGTAACGTAGCAAATGTCTTCCCAACTGCCGCAAAATGCGTTGCACAAATCTTCGAGCCGTGCCACCTTGCTGTGCAAGCGTTCGAATGCAAGAGCCTGTATCCACTCGGTGATGTAGAGCGAGGGCACTTCGGCAATGCGGTCGGAGCAGGGGAGTTCGGTTTTGCGGTTTAAGAGTTGTGTGTAGTTTTCGTTGAAGTGAGGGTTCACTTGCAGCACCAGTTGCGGAATTCGCTCTCCGTTGGTGCGAAGCACCGGGGCATCGTCTTTTTCCACCACATGCAAAATCACCGAGTCGTAGGCTTGGTCGAGGTGGTGATTGTGGCGTTTCCAGTCGCTGGCTCTGACGTGCATCTCAATGTTGCCCACCCACAAGTGTCCGTCGATGCTAACCTTGGCGTTAAAGAAGTCGGGACCCGCGTCGGTGTTTAGCCTGCCGGGATCTATTACGCGCACTTGGCGGCCATCGTTGGTCACCATGTCTTCGCTCAGGTATAGGCGGTGCGCCCAGATATATTGCATCAACTTTTCCATCCTCACAAATGTAGTCAGAAAATTCCGATTAACACCATTTTTTCGGGCTCATTTAAATGGGAGTCTTACGTATGGCCGTTTTTTGGGGCTATTTAGCATGCTGGGGGCTTGTTTTTTAGACTTATTGTGCCATATAGTTGAGAAAAAAGGTTATATTTGCAAATATATTAGTAGAGAATAGTTTGAATAATTTTAAAAACTTTGAATCGTTATGACAATGGAACTTATTTTAATCATTGTGTTGGGAGTGATAGTAGTTGCTCTTGTGGGAATGTATTTTTCGTACAACAATAAAGAAATCAACTTGCGTAAGGAGGCCGAAGCACAGTTGGGCGTAATAGAAAGCGTTCACGACAAGATGTGGAAGGTCATAAAGCAAAAGGCGAATGTTACAGAAAAATACCGTGACACGTTTGAAAAAATCTATCCAGAACTAATCAGCGGCCGTTATGGCAACAGCATGGATTCGTTTAAGTGGATTAAGGAAGATAATCCCGACTTTAATGTGGCACTTTTTCAAGACTTGATGCAGGCCATAGAGGTTCAGCGCTCGCACTTGCACAATGCTCAAACTCGTATGCTTGATGTGATTCGTGAACGTGAATCGCTGATTGAAAACTATCCTTCGCGATGGTTTGTGAGCAATAAGCAACCTATTGAATATGAAGTGATTTCGTCGACTAAAACCAAGGCGTTGCTTGAAACTGCCATCGATGACGAAATTGAGATGTTTGAAAACAAATAATGCGTTAAACTCATGGTGGTAGTGCCATATCTTATACCGCTGGCAGTGTGTCTGGCGCTATATGTCTTGACCAATGGCAGATTAGAAATTGCGGCCTATGCGGCGATGGCGGGAGTTCCGCTCGTCGTTACTGGCATTGTGCACTATTATCAGCGCCGCCGACGCATTATGTCGACCGAATACTTGGGCTCATATGTGGTGAGTATGTGCTTTGAGGACAGTTGGCATGAGATAGTGCGTTACACCGAACAAGTGCCTTGTGGCAAGGACAGTAATGGCAATACCATATACCGCGAAGTGGAGAGAATACGCTACGATTATCACCCGCCTAAATGGACTTATGAAACAAGCATAGGCTCGAGTTATGAGTGCGATGAGGATTTTTTCGACTATGCGCAACAGTTGTGGGAAGTAGATACGCATGAGTTCTCTATCACAGGTTCAAGAATTAGAGGCGGCGTGAGATATGGTAGCGAAATATTTTTTCAGGACTGCTTAGACTATTACCCCAAAGAGGACACTCCGTTTGACAATGAGGATATATGCCGCTGCCTTATTACGCTCACCGAAGAGCATAAGTACGTTAACAAGATCAGGAATTCAAACTCTATATTTAAGTTTGAGGACCGGAGCGAAAGCGATAATTCGATGCTTTTCGATTATCCGGAATATAATTTTGACCAAAATCCCATTATGGGCCTTGATGTGCCCAGCGATGTGGTTAAAAAATATAAGGCATTTAACGCGCTATACGGGCCATCGCATGAGGTGCGCCTGTATGTGATATTCTATAATGCAGAGCAGGGAATCACGGTGGCCGAAGACCAGCGTGCCTATTGGCATGGCGGCAACAAAAACGAGTTGGTGGTGTGCCTTGGCATCGGCGACGACAAGGTGAAGTGGTGCAACGCCTTCAGTTGGATGGACGAACCGGTGCTTGAGGTGGCAATAGAAACCTATTTCCGTAACAATACGGCTATCGACTTGATGGCTTTCCTTGATTGGCTGCGCGACAATATCGACAAGTGGCAGCGAAAGAGTTTTTCCGATTTCAATTACCTGACTGTGCGTCTCACTCCAAAGCAAGTGCTGCTTATGGCAGCCGTGTCGGCCTTGACGTGTGGCGCGATGTGGTATTTTTACTCAATAATGTAAATATGGCTGATGGTTGCAGGCTGCGCATGCTACCCAGAATTATAAAATAAAACCAAGATAAAGAACTATACCCCCTATATAAGAATATGAAGAAAAATCTTGTGAAATCACTGATGATGTCATTGGCATTGCTTGCGCTGATGGCGTCGTGCGGAAACCAAAAGCAGGAACAGAAAGCCGAAACTCCTCAGCCTGTGGAGTTTTTTAGGATGATTAATGTGGGCGATAACTTAGAAACCTGCGTGGCAAAGGGTTATGTAGAAAGTTCTAACGCAGCGTCGTTGGAATGGCAATTGACCGATGAGAAGATTTTAGAATATTTTCCGCATACCAAAGTGAAGTTTGACGCAAACAATGAGATTCAAGAAATAGAACTCTCGGCATCAAATATGCACTACGCACAAAGTTCGAGCAACGTTGATGTTGAGCGTTCGTTCAACTACATACTTAAGTATCTTGCGCAGCGCTACACAGGCATGCAAAAGGCAGAAATAAATGAAGAAGTGGCGCATACCTACGACCAGGGAACGGAGTTCAAGTGGGATACACCACAACTTGCCATTACTGTGAAATTTTTCGAGACCAAGCACGACGACGAAATCTGCAACAATCAGCCCCAGGGCGCATTGGTTAATTGGTGTGCCAGCCGCGACCTCGGCTGCGGCACCTTTGCAGAAGTGTATATAGTGAAAAAGTGACAGATTAGGATTGGTGCAGACCTATTTTGCGGCTGCAAAGTTGCTATCGTGGCAAGTTCTGATATTATACCCTATGAGGTATAATATGGGTTAAGCACTTGCAAATTACACCCGATAGGGTATATTATAAGTGTAAAGGAAACACTGACTGAACTTATTATGCAGAGTTGGGAGTGAGCTGCCTTTGTACCCAACTCTGTTTTTTTATAATAATAGCCCGCCGTTTAGTTTTCGGAAGAGGGGTGAAAATCGTTGTGTGGCTGAGAGATGTGATATAAGCAATCAACGCCAAATTTCCCCTTTGAGAGAGGTGATTTGGCGTTGATTGTTTTGTTTTATTAAGATATATTGAAAATCAAATCTATTTTTTCATTACTTCATTCACAGAGTCAATCATGTTTTGGCCGCGAAGGTTACGCTTTAAGATTGTTCCATCGGGAGCAAAAAGGATTATGTGAGGAATTCCGTCCACGCCATAAATGGTTTTAGCGCTTGCATCGGTGTCGATAATTTGAGGCCAAACTATTCCATCTTCTTTGATTGCTTTCTTTAGGTTATCATCTTTGTCCCACACGAAAAGTCCTAATACAGTTAATCCTTTGTCTTTATATTGGTTGTGCAATTTTAACAAATTTGGAATTTCGCCCTTGCAAGGTCCACACCAGCTTGCCCACATGTCCAAAAGCACATAATTGCCTTTGCCTATATAGTCGGAAAGGGATGCGGGATTGCCTTCTGCATCTTTGCCCTTTATGTCGACGAAAGGCATTCCTTCAGCAGTTTTCTTTTTAGCCTCCATCTGAGTTAGTGCTTCTGAAACCATTTTTTGCGACTTTAGCCAAGGGCCAAATGAGGTCATAATTTTTTCACGAGCGTCGTTGTCTATTTGGCTCATAAAAGCTGTGTGCATTGTAAAATATCCTACAGCGTCATTGTTGTGGACAGCATATATTTCTTCGGCTTTTTTAACCAAATCGACTTTCAGATTATCGACATACTTTTTTCGGTTTTCCTCAAGAGCCTTTTTGTCATCGGCATATTTTTGGTTAATTTCTTGATGCATTTTCCCTACTTCCTCATACAGGACTTCTTGTTCATTAGCTATTTGGCTGATTGCATCGTTAAGTGGGGTGCCGGAAGGATTGTTGGGTTTTTTCAAGTTGACGTTGATGTCGCCGCCTTCTAAGACAAAATTTGCGAAGTCGGAGTGTGTTACGTCAATGCGGCAAAAAGATGCAGTGTCAACTTGTCCATTGAATACAAACTTATTGCCTTCAATGAAGGTGCTGTCGATTAATTGATTGTCATCATATCGCATGATGTAGACCTTCTTTCCGTGTTGAGTTGAATCTTCTAACACACCTGTTACGGTGTAGGTTTTAGATTGTTGTGCAGGTTGGCAAGCGCACAATAATGCCATACCAGCCATAATTAGCATTGTGTTAGTTTTCATAAATATATGTATATAAATAAACAATAGTATCGCCTTTTCATTAACATTGATTCTTTGTGGGAAAGTCGTGAAGGAACCATTCTATGCATTCCCACTCGGGGTCTTCTTCAATATGGTACTCAAAGCATCTTACTTCATTGCCTTCTGCAATGATTTTATCGAGGTATTCAACAGCAGTCTGAGCGTTGTGAAGCATCCATATCATCTGGCACGTTCCTTTGTGAGTCACCCTTGCAACAAATAATGCATTAGGATGCTCCGGCAAGCCCTTTAGTCCTTTGTCAAAGGTCTCAACATAGTCTTGCATGATGGCAAATTCTTCTGAACTTGGCCATAGATTGTCATCAACATCTACATAATCAAAAACAATTGAACAATAATATCCAAACACCTGTTTCAAATCTGAATCTTCCTGATGTTTCTTTAATGCTCGATTGACTACCATCAAAGCCATCGCGCCATCCAGGTTTGCAGTTTCAAGAATAGCTAGAGTCTCATCGGGAATGCTGAGAGTGACGGTTTTCTTTTTGCCAGACAATTTGTCTTTCAGCCCCATAGTGCCATTGCTGTTATGAATAGTTTTTTTAATGTCAAAATGTGTCATAACTAATTTCTTTTGTCCTCATAATTCCTCGATGAGAGTAGATAAAACAAGATGTTGTGGAAACTATTTTGTCCAATGCAAAAGTAAAAAAAAGTTTAACAAAAGCAAGAATTACTTTGTGAATTTTATTTCAATAGTTTGGAATAATGTCCTTGTTGATAATAGAATAGTGGCGACAAAATTTGAATAGGGACTATAAAAAGATTTCTCGTCAAAAAATGTCATCCTAAGGATAGTTTAGGACTGGTGTACTTGTGTGCTCTGTCTTTACAAAGGCACACCGTTAGTGGGTGTTTGCCCTTCCAATAATTTCAGCTGGTTAGTGCGACTAACCAACTGCTTTATTTCCAACCCAAAAAACGCTTCAACGAGATATATCGTTATCATATGTACTTTGGTATATGTAAAACATACGAGAAGATGCTATATTGAAGGCTATTAATTAGCATCTATCCTGTTATCAAACACTCCCTCAAACAACGTCATTTCTCTCTTGGCAATACCTAATCTATTTGCTAATACTCGCCAATCCTTGACAGCCGTTACAACCTCGTTGATGATACTCTTTCCCACCTCTGGTGTGAGCATATACTCCTCGCAAGAGTTGAGCAGAATCGACAAATCAGATTCGTTGGTCTTGCTGTTAATTAGCAAACTTTGATGGTCATTCAGCGATGGGTTCATATCGTATGCAGGCGATAGCGTCCACCCTTTTGCTGTGAGCAGAAAACCGTGATTACGGAAATGGTCATCGCTATTACTTACGCATATATTGAATGCCACTCGGCGGAACAACTCTCGCAAGTTCGCATCAACATCGGTGCAACCGCTAATGATAAAATCAACAATATCCAAATAGCCGTGTCCTGTTGTAGCGTTATCGCCATCATATAACCCAAGTAGTGTCATTGCCGATGCAAAATGTATTCTCTTGCCATCATCCGTTCTATCAAAACGACGAGAAAGGAGCGTATGATGCTTGTCGTTTATCGCAAGCACCCTTGTTTCTGCAGCACTGACGCCCGCATTTTTAGCTAATAGGTGGCAGAAATGTTCCCACAATCCTGCATCGTAATCATCCTTCAGTGATGGGAACTTTGCGACATATATACTACGGTCCGCATCTACAACATTTGCTTTGGGGCGAGCACCTCCGAGCGAAGAACCCGGCTGCACAAGTTGAGCAATCCATCGTTTTTCGGGGAGTGCATTGGTCTCCTCGCTTTTCTCAATCTCTTTACTCGCTGCAATGAGCTCTCGTAAGTCCGTCAACGGGGGAATACGCAAAGAGTTGTCCGCGTTTATGAACTCGCCATCAAGTGTTTCTTTGAATCGGAATCCTCCCATACGGGAAAAGTCATCAATACCCGTCAAAAAGTCAAATGATGAAAGTCTGCGAACAGGGCGATTCTCCTCTTGCGCCAAAATCTGTTCACGACGAAGAAGAAGAGTGCGTCCCCATCTGTCGGGCAGTGCATCGGCAAAACAACCGAAAATATCTTTATTCGGTTGGGTATATTGTATCCCCGGATAGTTGTTAAGGTCTTCACTTAAAGTGATAGCATTGTACTTCTTTATCCAACTATCGGCAAACTTGAAACTATAACTGTCCGAGCCACGAAGCGATTCGTAACCAAGTTCTCCAACCAACTCAACCTCTTTGAGCCAATCAAAATCGGCATATACATACAATTTCTTCATAGCCTACTATTCTTTTTTAGACGCCCTTTCACGCTGTGGCAAATTCATATCCTGTAACGCCCTGCCGAGTTCATCATCCTTTGCCAAAGAGAGAATATCATCATCAAGTTGCAAGGCATACAACACACGCAGATAGATGCCTATCGCCACTGTGGGGGCACCTTTCTCTATGCGTGAAACCGTAAGTGGTGAACAAGTAGCACGCTCCGCCACCTGTGCAACGCTCAGATTACGACGCAAGCGGGCAAGCCTTATTTGCTCGCCAACAATTTGCATCTTCTGCTCCAATTTTCGGGGCAATTTAGTCCCCATTGTACTCTTTGCCATAGCCGTAACATATCATATAATATGCAAATATAATACTTTTTCTTTATTTTATGATAGGTTGAG
>JAZLAU010000010.1:0-47151 GCA_045613305.1 Muribaculaceae bacterium | reverse complement strand
TGTTAACCTCCGCATCGTCGCCGATTTCAACCGGAGCCAAATCTTCAACACCATTTTCTAGCACATTGTCATTTGAACACGACTGCAAAATAAAAAGCAGCAGTAAGATTGAAATAAAATTTTTCATGAAAGTAAATTTGTATAGGTTTGATTGTTTGGCAAAGTTAAATATAATCATTTGGATATCAACATCAATTAATGCATGATTTTTTTACAATTTAACGTTTTTTTTATTAATAATCGCTATACAAAATGTCGTTCCGTAAAATGCACAAAAAACAACCCCCAGCCGATGGGGGTTATTGTCATCGGCTGGGAACTGCTTATGTTGTAGATTTGTTTATTAGTTACTTTATTTTTCTAACAAAAAGCACTTGTGTGGGGAAGTGGTCGCTATATCCGTTAAGGAATGCACCAGAGGCAAAAGTGCGCAAAGGGTATCCTTTACGAGCACCTTCTTTTGTGCGAAGGAAGTCGAAGTTTAGCACCTTGTGGCTCATATATGACAAGCGTTGGCGGTCATCGTTGTTAAGGAAGTAATCGCTAATGATAATTTGGTCGAACAGGTTCCAAGACCCTTCGTAAGCAAGCGAGCCCACGCCTTTGTCGAGGGTGCTCCACCAAGGGTTGAACAAAGCACCGTCTTTCACGTCTTTAATTTTCTTTTTAGCATTAAGCACCTTAGCGCAACTGCTGTCGTGAGGGTCGTCGTTAAAGTCGCCCATGATGATTATCCCCTGGTTTGGGTCATCGGCAAGCACCGAGTCGGCAAGGTGCTTTGAGAGGGCTGCTGCTGCTTCGCGCAGATAGTTAGACTGTTCTTGCCCGCCTAATCTTGAAGGCCAGTGGCCTACTATAACGCTCACTTTTTCGCCACCTAAAAGGCCAGTTACGCACATTTGGTCGCGAGTTTTGAAAGTGGGGTAGTCGGGGATGGTGAGAGGGGTGTTGGTCACGTTAAGCACTCTAAAAAGTCGAGGGTTGTAGAGCAGAGCCACATCCACGCCTCGTCGGTCGGGCGAATCGTGATGAACTATTTGCAAACGCCATTTGCGTATGGGGTCTTGTCGCACAAGGTCTTGAAGCACAGTAATGTTTTCGATTTCCGACACTCCAATAATGGCAGGGCCGTTAGGCATGGTGCTCGAAGCCATTTGGCTGATGGCATACGACATGTTGGCTTGTTTGCTCCAATATTTTGCACCGTCCCACTGCTTAGCGCCGTCGGGCGAGAATTCTTTGTCGTAGGTGCCGTTGCTATTGATGGTGTCGAACAGGTTTTCGAGGTTGTAGAATGCCACGCCAAACACTTCGTAGCGGTCGTCCTTGCCTTGAGGGTTTGGACTTGCCGAAGTGAGAAGCACGAGTGTGGCTATTAACAAAAGAAGTTTCTTCATCTTGATAGTATGTGTGTAAATAATGTGTTTGTTTATAAGTGTGTGGCAGGGCCGATGTTTGGGCTGCCGTGCAATGCGCTATGCCAAAATTAGTGCAATTTTTAAACAAAAGCAAGTGGCATGGGCATTTTTGGCACACTGGCTAAATGTGCATGGAGTGATGAAAAAGGTGAATTTGTAGCCTCGTGTTTTTTGAGGCGGACGCCGGGACGGTTAGTCGTCGATGTGAAGCAGGGTTTTAAATATTTTCACTGTTTCGGGTTTGCCGGTGTATTTGCCCAAATCTTCACTCATCTTGCAAGTGTCGTTAAACTCACGCTTTTCGGTGATTTTTATTTGGGTTAACTTAATCACGATGTTCATCGGGCTAAATCCCCACGGCTTAGAGTCGCAAGTGATGTGTGTGCCTATGCCGTAACTGTCGATGCAGCGGTCTTTCACCTTATTGTGCAAATCAATGGCTCGTTCGGTGTCGAGAGCGTTGCTGAAAATAATTTGCTTGGTGCGATAGTCGATGCCGAGTTCGGTGTATTTGCCGATGATTTTTTCCACCTGTTCCAATTCGTCGCCGCTGTCTACACGCAAACCGCCAAACACTCGTGCGAAGTGTTCGGAGAAGTTGTCGGCAAAGGCCTTAAATCCGAAAGTGTCGTAAAGGAAAATTCCGAGCGAGCCGATGTAGGTTTTTTGCCACATATCCATGGCGATGTTGTTGGCTTCTTGCGGTCCAAACATGCCGGCAATTCCGGCAATCCACTCGTGTGCCATGGTGCCGATAGGTGTGATTTTGTATTTCATTGCCAGATACACATTGCTTGTGCCCACAAACTTGCCTCCGGTTGCAGGGTCTACATCGTTAGCAGCAGCCATAAATGCCTTGATGGCAGTTTCCTCGGCGTCGAACGACATTCTTCTTCGGGTGCCGAAATCGGTAACCACAAGTCCGTTTTCGAGCATGCGCACGGCTTTGTTGTAAGAGAGGGTGTAGTAGTCGTTCATGTCCACTTTTTCGATGTTGCCGGTCATGATGTGGTAGAGTTCGGAAATGATGGCAAGAATCTGCACTTCAAGCAGCACAGTTTGGTGCCAATAGCCTTCGAAATCGAGCGTTAAGTGACCTTCTTCGTCTTGCCCGATGTTAACGCAACTTGCGTCGTAGCGCACGCCCTTCAGGTAGGTGTAGAACCACGACGGGATAAAGTAGCACTTTTGTGTCATGTATTCTTGTTCCTCGTTGGTAAATCGGAGGTCTTCAAGATAGTTGATTTGCTTGCGAAGTTCTTCGGCAAATCCTTTAGGATATGATGTGTGATTGCGGTCGACAAACTGATATTTCACCACGGCGCGAGGATAGCAGTTAAGTATGGCGCAGCACATGGTCAACTTATATAGGTCGGTGTCGGTGAAATGGGTAATGATTGGTTCCATAGTCTTTATGCGAGATTTAGATAAGATGTTGTCAAAGTTATAAAAAAAAATTATGGGAGTCGTATAAATTCAATAAAACTTTAAGTATTAGGCCTATTGTTTGGTGCCGATGAGGCGTGTGGGCCAAAGGAATGTGAAAATAAGTGAACATAAAGAGTGTGTGGCTCAGCGTTTTTTTTGAGTAACATGGCTCAATAATTGAAATTATTGGTTAACTTTGAAAGTTTTATTAATATGGCATAGTGTTCATTTTTTGAAACAGCAACATTTTCGGCAAAATAAGACAGAAATAAACATAATAACGAAAAAATAACTAAAGACAACCTTATGAGAGTAAAACTGTTACTATTGCTCGCCTTGATGATAAGTGTGCCGGCGTTTGCTCAGCGCACCGGATTGCAAGGTGTGGTAGTTGATTCCAAGACTGGGGTGCCAGTGCCTGGAGCAACGGTGATGCTCGACCAGCAAGGCTTATCGGTAACCACAGGGCCGAATGGCGACTTCAGCATCACAAATGCAAAGAAGGGCAGCGATTTGGTGCTGGTGTTCTGCTACGGCTATCAAGACTGGTCGCAAGCCGTTGAGATTGTCGACAACATGGTTGGCAATTTGGGTACAATAAAGGTGGTTAGTACGTCAGGCGTCGATACTACCAACGAGTTTGCCATGACCGAGTCGCAAATCGAAGACGAAGAAGGCAATACCCAATCGGTGGCTACGCTGAGCGGCGCTACCGACAACGTGTATTATCAATCGGCAAGCTACGACTTTAGCGTGATGCGCTTCAGAGTGCGTGGTTATGATTCGGAGTACACACAGACATCAATCAACGGCATTTCGTTTAACGATGCAGCCCGCGGCCGCTTTAATTATTCGATGATGGGCGGCATGAACCAAGCATTTAAGAGCAAGAGCATTGGCTTGGGTCTTGAGGCAACCAGCTATTCGTTTGGCGATGTGGGCGGTGCCAACAACATCCAAACCTATGCCAAGGATTATGCACCCGGCACTCGTGCCAGCGTGGCTTACACCAACGGCAACTATTACTTGCGTGGTATGGTGACTCACTCTACTGGCCTTAATGCTCACGGATGGGCGTTGACTGCAAGTGCGGTGGTTCGATATAGCGATGAGGGTGTGGTGCCTGGCTCTTTCTATAACTCGGGCGGCTATTTCTTATCGTTGCAAAAGGTGTTTAATCCGCAGCACTCAATTGCGCTTACAACCTTCGGTGCTCCTACTAAGCGCGCGGCTAACACTGCTACCTATCAAGAAATCTACGATCTGAAGGATAACAACCTGTATAACCCAAGTTGGGGTTGGCAAGGCGGCGAAAAGCGTAATGCCAAGGTGGTTGAATCGTTTGACCCTACGGCAATCGTCAACTGGCTATGGACACCTAATTCTAACGTTACGCTCAACACTGGTGTGGCTGTAAGAAAGTCGTTCTACTCATCGTCGGCTCTAAACTGGTATAAGTCGGCCGACCCACGTCCCGACTACTATCGCTACTTGCCTTCTTACTACGATGAGCAGGAAATTAAGGATGTGTATGCACACAAGTGGATGACCGACGAATCGTTTAGCCAAATCGATTGGAACCATTTGTATCAAACCAATCACATCAATAACCTTGAGAGCGATTTGACTGGTGTTGACCGTGGCTCGACATATATTCTTGAACGTCGCCACAGCAACCAATTGAATGCCATGTTTAATTCGGTGCTTAATGCACGCTTGAACGACCACATGACATTGCAAGCCGGCGTGTCGACCAATTGGTCGCGCTCGTCTTACTATAAGACTATGAAGGACCTTCTTGGTGGCCGCTACTGGACCGACATCGACCAGTTCTCTGAACGCGATTATCCTAACGACCACTCGTTGCTGCAAAACGATATGAACAATCCTGACCGCAAGGTTTATGCCGGCGACAAGTTTGGCTATCATTATAATGTGAATTCGTTCTCGGCAAATGCTTGGATTCAAAACATGATTAATCTCGACCGTTGGGACATCAACTATGGCGTGACTGTTAGTTACACACAATTCCAGCGCGACGGTAAGATGCGCAACGGCCGCGCTCCTGAAAACTCTTTCGGCAAGGGTGTGCTTCACCAGTTTGACAATGCCGGCATTAAGGTGGGAGCAACATATAAGATTGACGGCCGCAACAACATTGTGCTTCATGGCTACTATGGCACAAAGGCGCCGCTGTTCGACAAGGCTTATGTGTCGCCTCGCGTGAAAGACGATGCGATTGCCGGACTTAAGAGCGAACGCTTGTTGTCGGGCGACATCAGTTACAACTTCAATTATCGCCGTTTCCAAGGTAACATCACCGCGTTCTGGACAAATATGTACGACCAAACCGAACGTACAGCATTCTACGACGACCAGTTCAGCACATTCATGAACTATGTGCTCACAGGCGTGAAGAAAACCTATAAGGGTGTTGAGGTGGGCTTGACCTATCGCTTGACTCCTTCAATCTCAATCAACGGTGCCGGTACATTCTCTCGCTACCAATACAAGAACCGTCCGATGGGCACTCGTAGTTATGAAAACGGACAGGCTCCCGACACTACTCAAGTGGTGTATTTGAAAAACTTCTATGTGGGTGGCACTCCTCAACAAGCCTATTCGCTTGGCGTGAAGTGGAGCGCACCGGGCATGTGGTGGTTTGAACTTGGCGGAGTGTATATGGCCGATTCGTATGTGAATTTGTCGCCAACTCGCCATGAGGCTATGCCTGGACTTTATAAGGTGTGCGCTACCGAAGAAGAACTTATTCAAAAGGTGGCCGAAATCACTCGCCAAGAACGCTTGAACAATAGTTTTGTGCTTAACGCAAGCATTGGTAAGTTGATTTACCTTAACCGTACGGCTTCGCTTAACATCAACCTGAATGTTGACAATGTGCTTAATAACCGCAACATTCAAACTTCGGGTTACCAACAGGGCCGTTTCGACTACACTAACTACACTACAACAAAGTATCCTAACAAATACTACTATGCTCAAGGCATCAAGGTGTTCTTGAATGTGGGCGTGAAATTCTAATCAGCAAACAATAAAAAATCACATATATAACATTATGAAAAATATTAAGTCATATATAAGTGTCATGCTGTTAACAGCGGCTTCGCTGTTGAGCAGCTGTGCCGACAATTTCGACACACCACCGTTGATGGTGCCTGAAGCCAACCGTGTGGCCAATATCACCATTGCCGACCTAAAGGACCAATTCTGGCAAGACCAAATCAACTATATCGATACCATCAAGGAAGACCTTGTGATTTCGGGTAGAGTAATCAGTTCCGACGAATCGGGCAATATCTATAAGAGCCTTGTGATTCAAGACGAAACTGCAGCCCTTGCCATCTCGCTTAACGGCAACAGCCTTTACACCACCTATCGTGTGGGACAAGAAGTGGTGGTGAGCCTTAAGGACATGTGGATTGGTAAGTATAACTCATTGCAACAATTGGGTTACCCAGAATATTATGAGCCAAAGCAAGTGTGGGAAGCCACATTCTTGCCTTTGGAAATCTTTGAAAAGGCTGCCCAACTTAATGGCTTGCCTCGTCCTGCCGAAATCGATACTATTCCTGCCACTATCGCAGGCTTGGCTACCGATGCTGCTGGTTTGCGCAAATGGCAAAGTCAACTTGTGCGCTTCGACGGCGTGAAGTTTACTGAAGCCGATGGTAAGGCAAAGTTTGTTGAGGGCGACGCTACCACTAACCGCACTATTGAAGACGCTGGTGGCAACTCTATAATTGTTCGCACAAGCAACTATTCAAGTTTCAAGGAAGAATTGCTTCCTAATGGCTATGGTACAGTGGTGGGCATTTTGAGTTACTATGGCTCAAGCGCAAGCAATGGCGCTTGGCAATTGTTGCTACGCGACTACTCTGACTGCATCGACTTCTCTACCGACTTCAGTGGTTTGGAATCAAATCCATGGAACGTTGAAAAGGCTATTTCTTTGCAAAACACTGGCCGCGAAGGTTGGGTGAGCGGTTACATTGTGGGCGCTGTGGCTCCTGAAGTGGCTGAAGTGAAGAGCAACGCCGACATCGAATGGACTGCTCCTACTGTTTTGAGCACTACATTGGTGATTGCTGATGACCCAGAGTGCAAGGACTACAGCAAGTGCTTGATAGTGGCTCTTCCTCAAGGCACTCCATTCCGCGAACAAGCCAACCTTGCCGACAATGTTGAAGTGTATAAGACTACAATAAAGATTAAGGGCACAATGGCCACCTATATGGGCACTCACGGCATCACAGGCAACTCGGGCTCAAAAGATGAGTTCCGTTTGTCGGTTGCTACAGGTGGCGTAACAGGCCTTAACGAAGGTTTCGAAACCGGCATCCCTTCTGATTGGACCAACATGCAAGTTGTGGGCTCTAAGCCTTGGTATCAAACCACATTCCAAGAAAATGGCTATGCTGCAATGACTGGTTATAAGGGTACTGCTCCATTCGATTCGTGGTTGATTACTCCTGCTATTAATTTAAACAAGGTGGAAAACAAGGTGCTTAACTTCCGCACTCAAGTGAATGGCTATGCATCTACTACTACCAACTTCGGTGTTTACATCTTGACCAGCGACGACCCATCATCGTGCACACCAGTGAAACTTGAGGCTGCATTGGCCACTGCACCAGCCACCGGCTACAGCAATTGGGTGAATTCGGGCAACATCGACCTAAGCGGCTATTCGGGCACTATATTCATCGGTTTCCGTTATGATGCAACTACCGATGCCAACTATGCAACATGGTGTGTTGACGATGTAGTGATAGGCGAGCCAGGTGACGACAATGGCGGCAGCGGCGACGGTGGCGGTGAAGGCGGCGAAGTGGTGACTGGCACCGAAGCCGATTTCGAATCGCTTAACGGCGGCGAAGCAACCGGATACTATGGCACTTACACCACAGCACAAGGTTGGTCGGCTGCAAACTGTAGCGTGCTTCAGGGCGGTGACGCCGACAATAACCCTACTTTTAAGTGCTTTGGTTATAAGTCGGAAGGCAAGCCTTATTTCGCTGCTTGCATGAACGGCAAGACTACTGCCGTGGGCACTATCACATCGCCTGTTATTGGCGGCGGCATTGCTAAGTTGAACTTCAAGTACGCTATCCCATTCAGCGAAACCAAGGGCGTGAAGTTTAAGGTCGAAATTTTGCAAGGCGGCTCTGTTGTTAAGTCGTTCACAGTCGATAAGTCGGACGCTGCAAAACTAACTGCTTACGACTATTCTGTTGATGTGGATGTAGATGGCGAATTCCAAATCGTATTCACCAACTTGTCGCCATCGGCTGCTTCTGATAAGAACAAAGACCGCTATGCAATTTGGAATGTAAACTGGACTCAAAAGTAATTAAATTTTGAAGGCGAAATGACCTAAAAGGCATTTCGAATATAGAATGTTGCGACCCAATGTTTTTTACCATAAGTAAGGCATTGGGTCGCATCCTTTTTTACATAATTTCGAGGTGAACAATTGTTGTAGATTATGCTTGTGAAAGGTGATTTACCCTAAAAAACGCCATGTTGGGAATGAACTTATCATAGTGACAAAAAGTGAGTGTTTGTGGCTGTTTATATTACAAAATGCTAAAGTTGATTTTTGAGTGGGTTGAGTGTAAAGTTTTAACAAAATGCCCCAAAAATTTAGAGCGGCTGGGCGATTTTAGTCATCAATAAGGCCGAAAAAGTAGCGAAAATGCTGAAAAAGAGAGGTTTTTAGTTAAAATTTCAAATAAAATGTGTTGTAATTTCTAAAATTATCGCTACTTTTGTGTGGAATATACTAATCTAACGAACTAATATGATCTTATCATGAAGAAATTTTTACTTTCTTTAATTTCAATTTTTGCAATATCTGTCGCAGCGAATGCAGCAGTTATTACAATCAACGGCTCGGATAAATTGTGGGGCTCTTCAGCCGGCACAAGTCAGTCGGGCACAAAAGACGGTATTACAATTACAACAGGCGATGGCTTGTGTAATGGTTCTCATTATCGTGTTTACAAGAACAACAAGTTTACAATCACTTCTACTGTGGGCAACATTGTAAGCGTAGAATTCACTTGCACTGCAAGCGGAACTGCTAATTACGGTCCTGCTGGCTTTGGCACTCCATCAAACGGCACTTACACCTATTCAGGCACTAAAGGCACATGGGTGGGTAATTCGGCTTCTTTTGAAATGACTGCTTCAAACTCGCAAGTACGTTTTTCAAAACTTGTGATAACTACAGGTGAAGCAGGCGGCCTTGTTGCTCCATCAATTAGCGTTGCTGAAGGTACTTACTACAGTGCACAAACAGTAGAAATAAGTAATCCTAACACAGAAGGCCAAGTAGTGTATACACTTGACGGCAATGACCCAGTGGTGACTTCAACAGTTTATTCAGAACCACTTGTTATTTCTGAAAACACTACATTGAAGGCTGCTGTAGTTAAGGATGATAAAATGAGCGATATCACTTCGGTAGTTTACACATTCGAAACTCCTGGCACTGTTGCAAACATTGCAGAATACTTGGCATTGGAAGATGGCGAAGTCGTTAAGTTTACTAATCCTGTAACAGCAGTTTTCCAAAAGGGTAACTACTTGTATGCACAAGACGAAACAGGCTCAATGCTAATTTATGGTCAAGTGGGTCAAACATATGAAAACGGCGACGTTATTCCTGCTGGTTTCTATGGCTCAAAGACAACATATAAAGGTCTGGTTGAATTCTCAACCAAGGCTGGCAATGGTTATTCAACAGAATCGTTTGCTGCAGCAACTGAAAAGGTTGAACCAATCACTCCAATCGTTGCAACTGTTGCCGACATCACAGCAGAGCAACAAAACAAGTTCTTCATTCTTAAGGGAGTTACTTTTGATGCTACTGCAAAGACTATCACCGACGCTTCAGGTTCGGTAGCCGCTTACACTACATTGTCAGCATTCCCAGCATCGGGTGAATACGACATCTATGGTTTCGCTTCAGTTTATGACAATGTTCAATTCTTGCCTTCAGAATTTGTTTCACAATTGAAGGTTAACAGCATTGCTGAATTTAAGGAACTTGAAGTAGGTGCAATTGCAACATTCAACAACCCTGTAACAGTGGTTGATGTTTATGCAACTGACAAATACTATAACTATTTCGTGGCTGACGAAACAGGTGGTATGACCATCTACGGCAAGAAGGAATTGATGCCAGAATATAAGGCTAACGATTTGATTCCTGCAGGCTTCAAGGGCTCATTTGCAATGTATAACGACAAGAACCCACAACTTGAAAATCCTGAAGGTTTCGTAGAAGCAACTGAAACTGGCACATACGAACCAGAAGAAATCACAATTGAAGAAATCAGCGAAGACATGTCGGGTAACATTGTTTTGATTAAGGGTGTTACTATTGCAGACATCAGCGGCAAGAACTTCACATTGACCGACGAAACTGCAACAATGGCTGGTTACAACCGCATGAACAAGACTTTAACTGCTGCCGACAATGTTGCAGTGGTAGGTATTGTTAACGTCAACAAGTATAGCGGAACTTACACTACTCAAATCTATCCAGTAACGCTTGACTACTCAAATGGTGCTGAAGAAGTAGAAGTGAAGGACACTAAGGTTGAAGTTATTCCTGGAACAGGCGAAATCTTGGTAAACGGCGCTTCAGAAGTTACAGTTTATGACTGCAGCGGTCACCGCACTACTTCGGTTAAGGGTTCGGGCGACACTCCAACTCGCATCACTATCCCAGCTGGTTCGGGCTTCTACATTGTAGTTGCTGACGGCGAAGCTGAAAAGGTAATCGTTCAATAATATCAGAAAATACCGATATTAAATATAATAAAGTGGGGTTGCATATTTGGCAGCCCCACTTTTTGCATAGATGCCCTAATTGAGTTATTTTTGTGGGCGCCTTTGCATTGGCAATTGTTGCATGGCAGCAATAGTCTGCGCATGACAAATTATTGCTCCACTGGCTATGCCGAGATTGTGGTGCGCGCCATGTTTATGGCAAGGTTACGCTTCGTGTGGGCGAGTAACGGGGCATGGCAAGATTAGCAGTTACAAGAATTATTAATAAAGTAAGATAATAAAAAAATCATGTTTGAGAATCAACCGAAAGGATTATGGGCATTAGCGCTTGCTAATACGGGCGAACGCTTTGGCTATTACACCATGCTAATGGTGTTTACTTTGTTTTTGAAAGATAATTTTGCCTTCAGCGAAGGCGAAGCCGGAGTTATCTATTCAGTGTTTTTGGGATTAGTATACTTTTTGCCTCTAATAGGTGGTATGCTTGCCGACCGCTTTGGTTATGGTAAGATGGTAACTGCCGGTATTGTGGTGATGTTTTTTGGATATTTGCTGATGGCCTTGCCGCTCGGCAACGGTTCGACAGCCATAGGCGCAGTGTGTGGAGCGTTGTTGCTTGTGAGCATAGGCACCGGCTTGTTTAAGGGCAACTTGCAGGTGCTTACAGGTAATCTCTACGACGACCCTAAATATTCGGCAAGCCGCGACTCGGGATTCAGCATTTTCTACATGGCCATCAACATTGGTTCATTGTTTGCTGCATCGGCAGGTCTGTCGGCCATGGCTTATGCACAGTCGGAGTTTGGATGGACTAAAGCAGAGTCATATCATGCGGCATTTGCTGTGGCTTGTTTGTCGTTGGTGTTCTCTATAATTATATATTATGTGTTTAGAGGCACATTCTCGCATGCCGATTACAACAGCAAGACACGTGCAGCTGTAAGCGGAGAAAAAGAGCCAGAGTTGACCAAGCAAGAAACAAAGGAACGCATTGTGGCGCTTTGCTTGGTGTTTGCCGTGGTGATTTTCTTCTGGATGGCATTCCAACAAAGTGGTTCAACGCTAACTTATTTTGCTGAACAATACACTACCACCACCGTCGACGGCACTTTGTCGTGCATGGCATTTAATGTGTGGAATTTGGTATTGGCTATAGTAGTGGTGTATGCATCGTTTGGTTTGTTCCAATCAAGCACCAAGAAGGGCAAAATCACAATGACTGTAATCATTTTAGCGGCGCTCGGTGCACTTGGCGCGCGATATGGCGTAACGCCATCGTCGCTCACCATCGAAGCACCTATATTCCAACAATTCAACCCATGTTTTGTGGTGGCATTAACACCGGTTTCGATGGCTGTGTTTGGCGCATTGGCAAAACGCGGCAAGGAACCATCGGCACCACGAAAGATTGGCTACGGTATGCTTGTGGCAGCGTTGGGCTATCTTGTCATGACTGTTGCATCGATAGGCTTGGTTGACCCAGCAGCGCAAAAGGCTGCCGGCGATGCAGCAGTGAGAGTGTCTGAAAATTGGCTAATCACCACATATTTGATTCTTACTTTTGCAGAATTGTTGTTGTCGCCAATCGGCATCTCGTTTGTGAGCAAGGTAGCACCACCAAAATACAAGGGTATGATGATGGGCGGCTGGTTTGTTGCCACAGCAGTGGGCAATTTGCTTGTAAGTATCCCAGCCTTGCTATGGGGCCAATCGCTATTGGTGGTTTGGGGCGTGCTTGTGGCGCTTTGCTTAATTTCGGCAGGATTTATCTTTGCCATCATGCGTCGCCTCGAGAAAGTGGCTTAAAATGCGAAATACGACCATCGGCAAGACCCGTCGGATGCTCTTGCTGATGTGCTGACATAACAAGGGGCTTTGCTTTAAAGGCAAATCCACTTGTTGCATTATGCAGCCGATGCTGGTGGCATTTGGGACTAAATATCTTGCCTTTTACGCATAGAGAATGTTACTGCACCGATGGGGTGTAGTAACATTCTTTTTTTATGGAAACAAAAGTAATCAATCACATTGAGCAATTTTATTGTGAGAGGCATAAAATTTCATGCGGAATTTTTGAATATCTGCTGTTTTAATTTGCTAATTTTGCGATATGAAAAAGATATTGACAAACTTAGGCTTTTGGATATTTGCCGCAATGTTGGCAGGTATTCTTGTAGGTGTGTTTATGGGCGAGGAAGCGGCCATATTTGCGCCACTCGGAACGTTGTTCATACAGTGTATTAAGATGTTGGTAGTGCCATTGGTGGCAGTATCGATTATTTCGGGAGCGGCAACTCTTGGCGGCACTCGTTCGGCAGGCCGAATAGGTGTGATAAGCATTGCCTACATCATGATTACCACGGTAATCTCAATTATAATTGCGATAATAGCAGGCAACATTTTCACTCCAGGTGCGGGATTATCGGCCGAGGGTATTAGTTCAATTATGGCATCTGCATCGTCGGCCTCGGGTGAGCAGCCCACATTGGGATTTTGGGACACCGTTATAGGCATGATACCGGCCAATCCGTTCACTGCGATGACCGATGGCAACATTTTGCAAATTATCGTGTTCGGCCTATTCTTCGGTTTTGGTTTTGCTGCCATTGAGCCAACCAAGCGCGAGAACTTTTTGTCAATTCTTAACTCAATTCTTGAGGCATTGATTTGGTGCATTGGCAAGGTTATGCTTTTGGCTCCTATCGGAGTATTTGGTTTGATGGCTGAATCGACCGGCACTTTTGGCTTCTCGATGTTGGTAAAGATTGCAAATTTGCTTTGGGTTGACTTGCTTGCTGTGATAGTGATGGGATTCTGTGTGTATCCGCTCACATTGCAATTTTTCTCGCGAGTGAAACTCACCGATTTCTTCCGCATTATGTTGCGTCCGCAAATCATAGCGTTCTCTACGGCGTCGTCGATGGCTACAATGCCTGTAACGCTCGATGCGTGCGATAAGATGCGTATTTCATCGCAGACCTCTGGTTTTGTGATTCCGTTGGGTGCAACTATTAATATGACTGGCAATGCCATTTATTACACGCTTGTAGCCTTGTTTTTTGCCCAATTCTATGGCTTGGATTTGAGTATGGCGCAATATTTAGCCATCACCGTTACGGCTTCGCTTGGCTCGATAGGTCAAGCAGGTGTGCCTGGCCCTACTTTGATGGTGGTGAGCGTGCTTGTGGCTGCAGGAATACCTATTGATGGTTTGCCATTGCTTTATGCTCTCGACCGTTTGTTCGATATGATTCGCACGGTGCTCAACATTACGGGCGACGCTGCTTGTGCTGCTGTTACCGACAAGTTGGCGGGGGTGAATGCAGATAAATAATGCGGTTAACTTGCTGAATAAAAAATTTTCCTCGATGCGTGAAGGGGTGTCGATTGCAGATGCTTCCCTTTAGTGATTGCGGAGAGGTGTAGAAATAATAAATCCGCTGCAGTTAAATGCTGCAGCGGATTTATTTATGAGGTTAAAGCATATTAGAATTGCACGCTAAGGCCGCCCATTACATTTAGTTTTTGTGCGGCGAAGTTAGGCATAATCCACCAGTCTTTGTTCATCAGGTTGTGGGCATCAACAAACACAGTCAGGTTGTTAAGGATTCGGTAACTTGCGCCGATGTTTAGGTCCATAACGTTGTGCAAGTCATACTTTTCCCAATATTCTTCGCCATTCACATATTGCAAAGAGTAGACATTGCGGTTGCCGCGCATGTTGTAGCCAAGTCGCACCGACAGTTTGTCGATAGGGTTTACGTTTATTGCCGCGTCTATAACATATTCTGGGCGGTCGATGCCGAGCAGGCATCCGCTATCGTTGTCTTGAGGAGAATAAGTGAAACGAGCCTTGGCATCAACGAGTGAGCGGTATTTGTAGCCCAATTCGATGCCGGCTTTCCATCCGCTAAGGTCAATGCCGCGATATAGGGTGGCAGAGTTAACGAATGCTTCGCTAATGTCGTAGTTCGCTGATGACACAGCAGGAGAGAGCGGATAGGTGGGCAGCATCATGTCTTTGTAAGATGCGAAACCACCAAACAATTTAGCCTCAAATCCGGCAAATCCGCCAATGTTGAATCCGGCTTCAAGGTCGAGTGGAATGAATGAACTATTGTAGACAAACGATGGGTTTACGTAGCGGTCGAGGGCTTTCATTCTCCAAAGGTTGTTCATGAATTTTCCGCCTTGTAGGTCGATAAACAGACCAAATCCTGAAGCAAATTCATATTCAGCCTTCACGTTAGGCGAGATGCGGAACGCAGTGCCCGAGTTGATTGAAACATCGGCATTAAGACCTATTTGCAATAGCACGTCTTCGCGTTGGTAGCGAATGAACGGAGTGAGTTTGAGCAGACCTATGTTGTTGTCTTTGCGTTGAGCAATCTTCCATGTGTCGATGTCTAATTCAGCCGATTTGTTGTAGTTGGCAAATTCGAAGTCGATAATTGCACCGGCTTTTAGGTTGTCTTTGAGCAAATAGTCGGCATTAAGTTTCACGCGGAAATTGTTTTCCTTAAGTGCGCCAAAGTCTTCAAACACGTTTTTGCTAAATCCGCCATGGCTAAATGCGAAGTTCACGCCATAGGTGTATTTTCTGTCGTGCTGACGGCTTTGCCAACCGCTTTTAATGGCAAATTGAGTGAAAGTTTGGTCGGTAAATTCAGGGTTGCGATAACTAATATCGTTTGTCGCAGGATATAGGCTGAAGTAGTTGAATGCATCGATGTTGGCCATTCCGTTAATGGTTAGCACACCTTCGTAGAAATGGCTTGTGTAGTCGATTCCGAGAGTGTTGTCGTTGAATTTTTGCTTCACAGGGTCGGAGTCGATATAATGCATTCCGGGAAGCGCGCGGTTTTTGCCCATCCATGTGCTGTTGTGCTGCAACCAGATGCCCAATTCGTGGCTTTCGTCGTTAAGCAGGCTATAGCCGGCGTTACCCATGATGTTGAGTTGAGAGCCAACACCTAAAGAGGCATAACCCTTTTTGAGGTTATAGTTCTTCGTGGTTTGGTATCCATAAGGAGCCATAGTAGGTATTTTAGTAGGCACAGGCGAAGGCATAGCCCAGTCGCTGTATGAAAGAGTAGCGTTGAGGTCGGCAGCGTTTTTCTGCACGCTTGGCAGCACATTTTGCTTTGTGGCCTTGCGTTCAACAGGCACATAGTCTTTTTCAACAGTTATTTCCTTCGATAGGTTGGTTTGCGCAGCAGCACCGAGGGTAGCGATGCATGCGGCTGCAAGTAGAGCATATCGTTTCATTGTATTGTAGTTATGCATAATTTGCTAATTAGGATAATGAAAAAATGAGAGAGAGCGTTATTTCCAGTCGGTTAGACGTTGCTCAATTTCGTTAAATATATCTTCTTCCGAGCCCGGATAGTTGCTCTTAAGGCTTTGCAGATATTCGCGGGCTTCAAAGTTTTGTCCTTGCTTGTGGTATACGTCGGCCAAAAGGATGAATGCTTTTGCCATCCAATATTGGTGAGGAGTGCCTTCGTCAATAAACTTGTTGAGCGACTTTTCGCAATCTTTAAGTTTTCCGTCGTTGAATTGAAGCACGGCAATTTGGTAGGCAGCCTGTGCACCCACTTCGTTGCGAACATCTTTAGCCAAAGTGTTATAGTCGGCCAAAGCCTCTTTTGAGTAACCGAGTTCGGCGTTAGCGATGGCGCGGTTAAGAATAGTTTCTTTTTCTCCAGAGTCGGTAAGGCCGCCGAGAGAAATAAGAGTGGCAGCGCTTGCTTTCACTTCTTTCCAATCTTTCATTTCTTTTGAAGCGCGCATAATGCCAAGGTTGGCAATTATTTTGTTGTCTTGCGACGACGATTTAGCCTCAAGAGTGCGATAGGTGTCGATTGCTTCGGTGTTTTTGCCTTGCTTCATAAGTATTTCGCTCTTAATGGCGAGTGCATCTTCGGCAAAAGAGGCGTCAGTTGCTTCCAAAGCCTTTTCGATGTTAGCCATTGCTTCGTCGTAGTTCTTGTTTTGGAACGCTTCGCGGCCTATGTAGTAGTTAGCGTTAGCCACATATGCTCCGTCAGGATACTTTTCAAGATATTTTCTCATCTTGGTGAGGTTGCTTTCAATGGCAAGTGCATCTTTTTCGGCAGCGTTGAATGTGAGTTTTTCCACTTCTTGCACGTCGAGTTGAGGAGCGTTAGGCACATTGCTCAAGAAGTCGGAATATTCGTTTAGGCTGCCCAATTCGGCGTAAATTAGTTTCAAGTCTTCGGCCGCCACAGTCGCTTCCTCGCTGGTAGGGTATTTTGAGATGACTTGCTTGTAGGTGGTGATGGCTTGAGTTTGGTTGCCCATATTGTGCTCGTTGATAGCCAATTGCAACAAGCCCTTGCGTGCTTCCATTGTTGCCGGATATTTGTCGAGCAATTCGTTGTAAGCCTTGTTGGCTTCAGAGTTGTTGTTGATAAGCGCGTAGGTGTTGGCTTTTTCGAGTAAAGCGCTTGGTGCCAAATTCGAGTTAGGGAATTGCTTAAGAAGGTCGTTTATCACGGTTATTTTGGCATCGTGGTTACGTTCCAAGCCCTTCATAATCGACTTTTGGTATAAAGCATAGTCGCCAGCCGTTTCGGCGTTTGTAGCGAATGCCTTGTCGTAGAATTGTTCGGCCGAGGCATACTTTTTAGTGTAGTAAAGGCAGTCTCCGGCACGGTTAAGGGCGTCGGCCTTTAGTGAAGTGTTAAGTTGTTTGCCATTGGCTGCTTTTTCGAAACTACTTAGTGCTTCGGCATATTTCTTTTGTTGGAAAAGCGAGTATCCAAGGTTATAGTTGCCGAGGTCAAAGTTAGCGTTGCCACTCTTGGCGTTTTTCAAGAATCCTGCTTGGTATTTTTGAGCGCTGCTGAAGTCGCCGTCGCGGTAAGCGCATTCGCCAAGCCACAATCGGGTGTCGGCAGCGAGCGATTTGTTGTGGTTTTCGAGGTTAAGCGATTCGGTGAACATCTTCTTGGCAGTCTTGCTGTCGTTGTTCGACAAAGCCTCCACGCCAAGTTGGTAAAGCACATATTGCTTAGCGCTTAGCACCTTGTTAGATGGGCGCTTAATGTTGTTGATGCTTTGCAATGCTCGTTGGTAGTCGTTGGTGGTAACGTAAGCATTGATGAGATATTCTTCTACCTTGTCGGTGTATCGCGAGTTAGGGTAGTTGTTGATAAACTTTTCGAAAATGTCGATTGATTTGTTGAAAGGAGTTCTTCCGCCTTCGTTTTGAGCCACCGCATAGTTGTAGTAGGCAGTTTCGGTGATGTCGGAATTGAAGTCGAGTTGTATGGCCTTTTCAAACGCCATCGAAGCCTTGTTAAGGTCCTTTAGTTGGATGTAACTTTGACCGATGTAAAGGTAAGAACTTTGCGACAATTCGTCGTTTTCGCTGGTGGCGTTAGCAAGGTGGCTTATGGCCTGTTGGAAATTGGCGTTACGGAATTGCAACACCCCGTAGGCATAAGATGTCGAGCGAAGAGGAGCACCGTCAACCGAGTTGAAGTAGTTTGCCAAATATGTTTCTGCTTCTTCGTCATCGCCATTGTGGTAAGCGCATTCACCGATAAGGCGGTTAAGTTCGTGTTTAAACGATGGGTTGTTGTTGTCGGCAAGCAACGACTTGGCCAAACTTGAGGTTTTTTCGTATTCGCCTTGAGCAAACATTATTTGGCAAATGTAGTATTGAGCGTTATACCCCAATTCACCGTTGCGGCTCACGCGACGGAATTTGGTTAGTGCGTCGTTATATTTTCCGGCAGCGTAGTCAAGGTAAGCCTGATAGAAGGTGTAGGCGTTGCCGTAGCGCTTTGTGCCGGCAAGGTTGTTGATGTCGGCACGAGCCTGATTATATTCGCCAAGTCTCAAAAGAGAGTATGCACGGCGGTAGTAGAGGTCTTCTTGCTCGTCGTTGTTGAGGCCCGACACACGCACCTTGTCGTAGTTGGTGATGGCTTCACCATATTTGCCATCAAAGAAGAAGTGGTCGCCAATAGTGGCCCAGGCTTTGTTGACGTTGGGCGAACTTGGGTGGTTTAGGATATATTGGTGAAGAGTGTTCACGTTTTCGTGACTGTTTTTTTCGTATTTGCAAAGGGCAATGTAGAATTCGGCGCAGTCAACCACATTGCTTTCTGCAGGCTTTCTGCAAGCGTGGGTGAGTTGGTCGATGGCGCCAGTGTAGTTGCCGGCTTTATACATGGCCACACCTCGCGACAGATAACTTTCGGCATTGCTATTTTTGATGTCGGCTTGACTGATGCCTGATGTCAGTAGGCATAGGCCCAAAAGAAGGTTTCCGTAAAATTTCATGTTCTTTTATTTTTTAGTAGATGGCAATAGGCTCATCTGCTATGTTTTTATTATCAAAAAAGTGTTTGCGGTAATAAGTTAAGTAGTTGAGTGACAGAGTGTTTGCTTTTATGTAACAAACGAGGTGCACTCGTGCATATTATACCAAATACAAAGATAGTAAAAATACTTGCAAATTGAGAACCGCAAAACCCTAAATAAAGTGAATAAACCATGTGCTAACGGCATGTAGGCAAAGAGTGACGACAGGTGCGGCCAAAAGATGAAGCAATGTCACGGTTGGTGATTGTTTAGGTGTGCGAGAAAAGTGTTTTTTTCAACTGCCACACGGTGTGGCAATAATGGGTGGTTGTGTAAAACCATGGTGTTTTCATTTATCTAAATCCAAGTCATCATTGGTGCTGTGCCTGCAGCAACCTGGAAGCGCCGACTCGGCGTTGCGTCAGGCAGCGGTCAACCGTTGCATTCTTTTTGCAAACTGGCGTTGGAAAAGTAAGCCGGCAGTGAGAAGTGAAACGAAGTGCGACATGTATATTCCGTAGATGCCAAATCCGAGAGGGAAGCAGAAGGCATACATTGCCGGAATGCCAATGAGGATGTAGGAAACAAAAGCGCAACCAATGATGGGCTTCACATAAGCAATTCCGCGAAGGTTGTTGGCGAAAGCAATCTGAGTGGCGTCGCCAAATTGGTAAAGTATTAATGGAATTATTTGCGAAGCCACGATTGCTACCACTGCATCGTCGTTGGTAAACATTCGAGCCATGTCAACGCCGGCAAAGAAGAATATAATGCTTGCCAAAACGGCACTCATAAGTGTTATTGCATAACCGGCATGCGCCACTTCTTTGATTTTTTGTGTATTGCCAAGCCCCATATAGTTTGAAATCTTTATTGACGTGGCGGCACCAAGGCTGTAGTATACCATAAATCCGAGTTGCCCAATGGTGGAAAGCACTTGCACGGCTGCCATAGAGTTGGCACCGAGCCATCCGGCAAACACCGACGACATGGTGAAGGTGGCAGTTTCCATGCCCATTTGTATTGAAATGGGAAGAGAGGTGCGGGTTATGAGCATCAGGTTTTGACGGTTGATGGTGTTTTGCCCGATGTGCTTACGGTAGTGGCGGTAATTAGAGTTGCAGAAAATGTAAGCCACATATCCCGCCAGCATGGCCATTCGCGCTATCAATGTGGCAACGCCGGCACCAGTCAGACCGAGTTCGGGCAAGCCGCACTTGCCATAAATGAGGAGGTAGTTGAGAACAATGTTGAGCAAGTTTCCGCACACGAGAATCGACATCGACACTTTGGTGTTGTTGATGGCATCGGTAAACTGTCGCAGGGCGTTAACTGCCGCCATTGGCAGCATTGATGCGCCGAGTAGTGCGAAATAGGGTTTTATGACCGGGATGAGGTGTTCGGGAAGCCCTATGTTATGCAGGTTGAGGTAGAGCGCGACTAAAAGCAGACACCACAAGCCCACATAGGCTACATTGGCAAAGATGCCGTTGCGAACAGTTTGCCCCAGATTTGGTGTGTCGTTGCTTGAATAGAACGAACCCACAAGCGGTGTCATGCCATACGAAAATCCCATGCTAAGCATCATGACAAATCCCATAATGCTGTTTACAAACGATGCCGATGCCAATGCCTCGGTATTGTAGTTGCCTACCATTATGGTGTCGACATAACCGGTGACAATAACGCCAAACTGGCCCAGCAATAATGGAATGCCGAGTTTCAGGATGGTGCTATAATGGGGTGCATATTTGCTGAAATAACTCATGGGAACGACAACTGTGATGGCGGTTGAAACAAAACGAAGTGCGGAGGCGGCTGGTGTGCCTTTGTTTGCAAAGACTCGGCTACTGCTATGCGGGGTCTACATCATAATATAGGATGCAGTTTTTCATTCGAGAATCGTCGGTAATCATTTCTTCGTACACCTGACGCAAATAGCCTTTCACCTTTTGCATCGAAGCCTCAACCTCCATTTTGAGCACTATTTGGCGAATGTGGAATTGTTGCACGCGCGACACCATAGGTTTCTCTGGCCCGAGTATTCGGCTGCCGAATATGGTTCGCAACTTTTGGCTGAATCGCACAGCCAAGTCGTCGACCACATAATTGTCGCGATGTTTCATATATATGTTGATGATTCGTGTAAACGGAGGGTAAAGGAATCGTTGGCGTTCGGCAATTTCATATTCGTAGAAACCGAAGAAGTCGTGCTTTTGCACAAATTTCACCACCGGGTGCTCGGGCTCGCTGGTTTGCATCACCACTTTGCCTTGTTGGTTTTTTCGGCCTGCACGTCCGGCCACTTGTTCCATCATGTTGAATGCACGTTCGTCGCTGCGGAAGTCGGGGAATGAAATCATAGTGTCGGCGTTAAGAATGCCCACAATGCTCACTCCGTCGAAGTCAAGGCCTTTAGTCACCATTTGAGTCCCCACAAGAATGTTGGCTTTGCGTTGAGAGAAATCGGTGATGATTCGTTCGTAACTATTTTTGTTTCGCGTGGTGTCGAGGTCCATGCGAGCAATCTTTTCGTCGGGGAAAACCTTGTCGATTTCGTCTTCAATTCTTTCGGTGCCATATCCCACAATTTCAATGGTGGGTTGTCCGCACACGGGGCATATTTCGGGCAGAGATATGGTGTGGCCGCAGTAGTGACAACTGAGGTTGTGAATATGCTTGTGATAAGTGAGCGACACGTCGCAGTTTTCGCATTTAGGCACCCAGGCGCATTCTTTGCACCTAACCATAGGGGCATATCCACGTCGGTTTTGGAACAAAATCACTTGTTGGCCTTCTTGCAGAGCGTGTCGGCATTCGCGAACGAGTTCGTTGGAGAACATTCCGTTCATTTCGCGACGCTTGCGAGCCAATTTGGTGTCGATAACCTTCACCGATGGCAGTTCGAGGCCTTCGTAGCGCATCAATAGCGACACCAGCCCAAATCGTCCGGATTTGGCCTTATAGAATGTTTCGATTGAAGGCGTTGCCGAGCCCAAAAGAGTTTTTGCGCCATGCATGGCTGCCACCATTATGGCAGCATCGCGACCATTGTAGCGGGGGGCCGGGTCTTGCTGTTTGTAGCTGGAGTCGTGCTCTTCGTCTACAATCACCACTCCCAGGTTTGAAAACGGCAAGAACACCGATGAGCGTACGCCAATTACCACCATCGGCTCGTTGCTGGTGAGCAACTTTTTCCAGATGTCAACTCGTTCGTTGTCGCTGAACTTGCTGTGATAGATTAGGAGTTTGTCGCCAAACACCTTTTGCAAGCGTTGCGTTAACTGGGTGGTGAGAGCAATTTCGGGCACTAAATAAAGCGCTTGGCGGCCTTTTTCGAGTGCGTCGTTTATGAGATGAATGTATATGGATGTTTTGCCGCTCGAGGTAACGCCGTGCAGAAGTGTGATGTTTTGGGCTTTCCACGAAGCGTGAATTTCTTTGTAGGCACGGTTTTGCTCCTCGGTGAGAGTAGGGGCATTGTTAACACCATAACTGATGTCGGCAAAACGATTTATTTCTTTTTTATAGATTTTGAAAATACCCTTATCGATAGCCGCTTTGAGCACGGGTTGGGTGGCATCGGCGCGTTTCAGAAGGTCGGCTTTGGTCACTTCTTTGGTTTCGGTGTGCTGCATCCAGTGCGACATGTCTAAGAAAGCCAGCAATAGGGTTTCTTGTTTTTTTGCGCGTCCCACGAGGTCAAACAGTCGGTGCAGGCCTTCATCGTCGCCTTGCTCGATGGTGAGCGTAACGCAGGTTTCGGTTTTTGGGCGATAGTTGTCAATCACACGTTCCGACACATGAATGGCGCCGCGGTCGAGCATTCGGCTCACCAATGGCACAATGTTACGGAATCCTGTGGCGCGGGCTATCTCGTCGAGTTGCACGCGACCGCGTTGGGCAGTAAAGTCGAGCACCACCTGTTCTCGTTGGTTGAGGCGGTCGTCGCTGGTTTCTTCCCAATCGGGATTTATGCTGATGAATGTTTCGCTTTCAACTTTCAGTCCCGATGGAATAGCGGCTTTATACACCTCGCCGATGTTGCAGATATAGTAGTCGGCAATCCATTGCCAGAATTTCAGTTGCGGGTGACGCACAATGGGTGTGTCGTCGAGCATGGCTGTTATCTCTTTCACATCATAGCCTTTCGGTTCGTGATAGTGAATGTGAGTAACAATGGCAGTGTAGGTTTTCTTTCTACCAAACTGCACAAGCACACGACACCCTATGCACAGGCTGTTTTCCATTTCCTGTGGCACTCTGTAGGTGAACGAGCCTTGCAGGGCAAGAGGCACAATCACTTCGGCAAACATAGGTTTCGTGTTATCCATTTGGCGGAGGGGGTGTTGCTAATAGGTTTCGGCAGGTTACACCAATGCGCGGAATTTAGATGGTATTGGAGTTTCGAAATCCATCAGTTGCTTAGTTATAGGATGCACAAAGCGCAGAGTGAAAGCGTGTAGCGCCAAACGGTGAATAGGACTTGCCTTTGCACCATATTTTCGGTCGCCCACAATTGGGTGTCCCAAATCTTTCATGTGCACTCTGATTTGGTTCTTTCGGCTGGTGTCGAGTTCCACTTCAATCATGGTCATGCCATGGCCACGGCGAAGCACTTTGTAGCGAGTGATTGCTAATTGTCCTTCTTCGGGGTTGTTGGTAGAATATACCTCAAACTTAGAGTTTTCGGCAAGGTAACTCTTCACTACGCCTTCGTTGTTTTCGAGTTCGCCTTCAACCACAGCCACATATTTTCGGGCTATTACCATGTTATTCCAATTGTGCTGAATGTTGTCTTTCGCCTCAATGCTCTTGGCAAGCATCATTAGCCCCGATGTGTCGCGGTCGAGGCGGTGAATGATAAATAGTTGCGACTTGTGATTGTGCGACTTTACATAACGACGCATATCGCTGTATACGGTGCCTTCCTTCACTTTATCGGTGCCCATCGACAGCATGCCATAGCCCTTGTTGATTACTATAATGTCGTCGTCTTCGTACACCAATTCTATGCGTTGATGCTTAAAGGTAACAAAAGCCTGGTCGAAGTTGATTGAAATTGTGTCGCCTTCGTTAACAAGACGGTCGAATTGCGAAGTGGGAGTGCCGTTAACGGCAAATTGGTTGTGCTTAAGCATCGACTTAACCTTAGTGGGGGTGTGGTCGTGCAAAATTTTCGACACTGCCGATAGCAGGGTGTCGTTTTCGTTAACAATAAAATCGCGTATGTTATCGGCACGGCGTGGATTGTGCCCTTTGTTGTTTTTTCTTGAGTGTCGCATATCGTGTTTGGAATGAAATGGTATGCAAAGTTACGTAATTTATCGAACTTTTGAGTATTTTTGAAGTGATGATAATGTGTAAATTGCAAATGATATGAAAAAAACACTTTTTGCCGTAGTGTTGATGGTTTTGAGTGGCGTGTTGAGCGCTAATTCCATCGTTCCTGCGCATTTGCCGCTAAGGGTGGAGTGTGGAGGTTTCGCTACGGGCCACGTGCAGGGCATAGCCATCGATAAGGAGCATCAGCATATGTATTTTTCTTTCACTACGCTATTGGTAAAAACCGATATGAAAGGCCGAGTGATAGGCACGGTGAGCGGATTGAAGGGGCATTTGGGATGCTTGGCCTATAATCCGGCCGATGGCAGGGTGTATGGGTCGTTGGAGTATAAAAACGATGCTATAGGACGAGGCATCGCTGCTGCCGAGGGCATTGCTACGGAGAGCACCAACCGATTTTATGTGGCTATTTTCGACGTTGAGAAGATTGATAGTGTGGGACTCGATGCCACCGCAAGCGGGGCGGTTACCTCGGTGTGTCTGCCTGAGGTGGCGCGCGACTACGATGCAACAGTGACTTTGCCGGGCCGTAGGGTGGTGAAGCATCGCTATGGTTGTAGCGGAATTGACGGCGTGAGCATTGGGCCGCGTTTTGGCAAAAAGCAAGGCAAGCAATATCTCACAGTGGCTTATGGCGTGTTTTCTGACACTACTCGCACCGACAACGATTATCAGGTATTGCTGCAATTTGACATTGACGCTCTGAAACGCTACGAGCAACCGTTCAGCACCACTCACACCATAGGTCCCAAGCATTGCCAAGGCCGGTATTTCGTTTTCACCGGCAACACTACCTACGGATTGCAGAATTTGGAATATGATGCACACTCTGGCTTATGGTTGGCGGCAGCCTATAAGGGCAAAAAGAAGCACTATCCGAACTTTGGTTTGTTTGCCATCGATGGGGCAAAAACTCCTAAACGACAGGTACTCAAGGGTGTGGCAAATAACGAAAAAGGCAAAGTCCTATCGCTTGCAGCAAAGGGCAATGCCAGCGCCGATGGAGCAGTGAGGGGCTGGCACACTCAACTGGGTACGATGGGCATCATATCGCTTGGCGGAGGCTACTATTATGTGGCTCACGGTGAGCGCAGGCAGGACGGCAATTTTGCTGTGGTGAAGATGTATCGGTTCGATGCCGATGCGTCGGTGCCTTTCGTTGAGGTGAAATAATTGTGCTTATTGTGATATTCAACGGCAAATTTGCAAGCCGTAATTTCGTTAATTACCGATTTTAGTGTAATTTTGTGCTTTTAAGAGTAATAGAAACAAATTAATCATATAAACGGAGGAACAATTATGAGTTTATTCGATGAAATAAGCAGTGGAATAGTGGCGGCGATGAAGTCACGCGACAAGGTGCGCTTAGAAACATTGAGAGCCATCAAGAAAGATTTTATCGAAGCAAAAACTGCACCGGGCGCCAATGGAGAGTTGAGCGACGAAGCAGCCTTGAAGATTATTGCTAAACTTGTGAAGCAACGCAAGGACACAGCCATCATATATCAAGAAAATAATCGTCCGGAATTGGCCGAAAACGAATTGGCCGAAGCTGCGATTATGGAAGAGTATTTGCCAAAGCAATTGAGCGATGCCGAACTTACCGAAGCCCTAAAGGCCATCATTGCCCAAGTGGGTGCTACCTCTGCAAAAGATATGGGCAAGGTTATGGGCGTGGCCACAAAGGCATTGGCCGGCAAGGCCGAAGGCCGTGCAATAAGCGCTAAGGTTAAGGAACTGCTTGCCTAAGTGATTGCAATCAACGCGATTTTTTTTAGAAAAAGAATAATATAAAAGTTACAGATATAATAACACACTATGTTAACTCTACAAGTTATCAATGCTAACCCAGAAGAGGTTATTGCAAAGTTGGCTAAAAAGCATTTCAATGCCGAAGAGCCAATCAACCGAGTAATAGAATTAGATAAAGAACGCCGAGCAGCGCAAGCCGCACGCGATAATCAAGCCGCGCAGCTTAATAAGTTGGCAGCCGAAATCGGTGGCCTAATGAAGCAAGGCAAGAAAGAAGAAGCCGAAGCCATTAAGGCTCAAGTGGCTGAAATCAAAGAAAGCAACAAGCAAATCGACGAGAACCTTAAGGCAGCCGAAGACGAAATTCGCAGCATTTTGCTCACAATCCCTAACATGCCTTACGACTTGGTTCCAGAAGGCCGTGTGGCTGAAGACAACCTTGTGGTTAAGAGTAATCTTAGCGACGAAGTGGCTACCGTGGGCGAATGGAATCACAATCCTGTGAACGACGATGCAAAGGTGCCTCACTGGGAACTTGCTAAGAAATATAACCTAATAGACTTTGACCTTGGTGTGAAGATTACTGGCGCCGGTTTCCCTGTGTATATCGGTAAGGGCGCTCGCTTGCAACGCGCTTTGATTCAGTTCTTCCTCGACGAGGCTAACGAAGCAGGTTACACCGAAATCATGCCTCCTACAATGGTTAACGAGGCTTCGGGTTATGGCACAGGCCAATTGCCTGACAAGGAAGGCCAAATGTATCACTGCGGTTTAGATAATCTTTATCTTATCCCTACTGCTGAAGTGCCTGTAACTAACATTTATCGCGATGTGATTCTTGACCAACAACAGTTGCCTATCAAGAACTGTGCTTACACTGAGTGTTTCCGTCGCGAAGCAGGCAGTTATGGTAAAGATGTGCGTGGCTTGAACCGTTTGCACGAATTCTCTAAGATTGAAATTGTGCGTATCGACACTCCAGAGCATAGCGATGAATCGCACAAGGAAATGTTGCAACATGTCGAAAGCCTTCTTGTGAAGTTGGAATTGCCTTATCGCATTCTTCGTCTTTGCGGCGGCGATATGAGTTTCACTGCAGCACTTTGCTACGACTTTGAAGTGTATAGCGAAGCACAACACCGTTGGCTTGAAGTAAGTTCTGTATCGAACTTCGACACTTATCAAGCAAACCGCTTGAAGTGCCGTTATCGTGGCGACGACAAGAAGACTCACTTGTGTCACACTCTTAACGGTTCGGCTTTGGCATTGCCTCGCATTTTGGCTGCATTGCTTGAAAACAATCAAACTCCAGAAGGCATCAAGGTGCCTAAGTGCTTGCAAAAGTACACTGGTTTCGATATCATCGACTAATAGCACGCACACTTTTAAGTGCATGTAACATAATATTACCGGGAGCGGCCATTATAACGGCTGGCTCCCGGTTTTTTTGTGGGTGTGAGGCTTGAAGGTATAATGTTGCAAATACTTGGCTCAAGCCACTCCTCCGAAGAATATGCCGAAGAGCGGTAGAGAGAGGTGTTTGCAAAGGCAGCAACTATAGAAATGAAAGGCATAGTCAATCTTTCTCACCAGAGACAAAATATCGCAAAGCGAGTTGTGAGCCAATCTTCTGCTGTCGGTGAATGGGCAAAGCGAGTTGGTCATGAGTTAATTTCATTGCCGGCGAAATGTCGCATTAGGCAAGTGCACAAAAAAGGGATGCATCAAAAATGTTGATGCATCCCCTGGTGTATTTTGATAATAAAAAGACTTCGTTAACTGAAGGTCGGTTTATTATTCTTCATCTTCCTTGATGTTGTGGAATACGTTTTGCACGTCTTCGTCGTCTTCAAACTTTTCAAGAAGTTTGTCAAGAGTTTCGCGTTGTTCGGCAGTAACTTCCTTAAGGTCGTTAGGGATTCTAACGAATTCGCAGCTTGAGATTTCGTAGCCGTTATCTTCAAGATACTTTTGAATGTTAGAGTTTTCTTCAAAAGCACCAGAGATGATGATTTCTTCTTCGTCTTGTTCAACTTCGTCTACACCGTAGTCGATAAGTTCAAGTTCAAGGTCTTCGATAGAAACACCTTCCACAGGCTTAATGTGGAACACACACTTGTGTTCAAACAAGAAAGAAAGGCTACCAGTAGTGCCAAGGCTACCTCCAAATTTGTTGAAGTAGCTACGCACGTTAGCCACAGTGCGAGTGTTGTTGTCGGTTGCAGTTTCTACAACGATAGCGATACCAAAAGGACCATATCCTTCGTAAACGATTTCCTTGTAGTCGCTTGAATCTTTATCAGTTGCCTTCTTGATGGCGCGTTCTACAGTGTCCTTAGGCATGTTTGCAGCCTTAGCGTTGGCAAGTAGTGCGCGAAGGCGAGAGTTTGCTTGTGGGTCGTCGCCACCAGCCTTAACGGCGATGGTGATTTCTTTACCGATTTTGGTGAATGTGCGAGACATGCTGCCCCAGCGTTTCATTTTTCTTGCTTTGCGATATTCAAACGCTCTTCCCATAGATTATAGTTTTTTTATGTTGGTTTTAATTTTTTGTTTATTCGTTGTTTAAGAAAATGATTAGCGAAGTTTTGCGCCCACTTGCTTTTCGAGGTTAGTGATGATTTTGTTCATCACAGCGTCGATTTGCTTATCTTGTAGGGTGTTTTGGTCGTCTTGAAGGGTGATGCTGATTGCATAAGACTTCTTGCCTGCTTCAAGCGACTTGCCTTCGTAAACGTCAAATAGCATAACGTCTTTCAACAATCGCTTTTCTGATTGAGTCACCACGCGCTTAATGTCGTCGAACGACACTTCTTTGCCGATAAGCAAAGCAAGGTCGCGCTTCACTGGCTGGCTCTTAGGAAGGTCGGCAAATGTGACTTTCTTCTTAGCGCACATCTTCATTAGGGCGTCCCAATTGATGTGAGCGAAGTATACTGGTTGTTCGATGTCGAATTTCTTAAGTTGCTTGCTTGCCACAACTCCCATTTCGGCAATCAACTTGCCGCCGCGGTTTTCGTAAACAAGGCATGGAGCATACACATCGTTTTTGATTTGCTTAGCCACAAGTTCCTTTTCGGTGATGCCAAGACGAGCAAAAATGTCTTCAACAATCTTCTTAAGGTCAAACACCGAAGTTTCGCGAGCCGCTTCAGCCCAGTTTCCGTCGTGAGTTTTACCTGTAATCCAGATGCCCAATTCGGTGTTTTCGCTATATTGAGCAAGCACCTTTTCAGAGTTGTCGGCCGATGCGTCGAAGTGGTAGCAGTTGCCGAATTCATACATCTTAAGGTTGCTGCTGCGACGGTTAACGTTGTGTGCTATGCTTTCAAGACCACCGAAAAGCAAAGTTTGACGCATAAGCATCAAGTCGTTGCTTAGAGGGTTCATAAGTCGCACGCCACAAGCTTCAGGATAGGTTTCGCATTCAGCATAGTAAGAAACCGAAGTAAGCGAGTTGTTGAGTATTTCGTTAAAGCCGATTGCAGTGAGTTGTTGCGAAATCAGCTCTTGCATGTCGTTTTTGAAGTCGGTAGCCGACTTTGAAGAAAGGTTGCTGCGAACAGCGCTGGTAAATTCCACATTGTTGTAGCCATACACGCGAAGAATGTCTTCAACCACGTCGCAAGGGCGTTGCACATCTACGCGATAGGTAGGAACAAGAATGTTGAGTTTTTCGTCGGTTTCGCTCACGATTTCCATTTCAAGGCTTTCAAGAATGCTCTTGATGGTGTCTTTGCCGATTTCCTTGCCTATAAGGCCGTTAACGTAGTCGTAGGCCAATTCCACAGGGAATGCAGGGAATTCTTGAGCCTTAATGTCGACAATGTCGCCGCAAATTTCACCGCCGGCAACTTCCTTAATGAGCATGGCAGCCACCTTAAGGTTGTAGACCACGTTGTTAGGGTCGATGCCGCGTTCGAAACGGAACGAAGCGTCGGTATTAAGAGCGAATCGGCGAGCCGACTTGCGAATCCAAGTTGGGTGGAAGTAAGCCGATTCAAGGAAAATGTCGGTAGTGCTTTCGGTAACGCCGCTGTCAAGACCGCCAAACACGCCGCCGATGCACATTGGCTCTTCGGCGTTGCAAATCATTAGGTCGCGTTCGGTTAGTGTGCGTTCAACACCGTCGAGTGTGACAAACTTGGTGCCTTCAGGGCATGTTTTCACTATCACCTTTTCGCCTTTCACTTTTGCAAGGTCAAAGCAGTGCAAAGGTTGGTTAAGGCCAAGAAGTATGAAGTTGGTGATGTCGACAATGTTGTTGATAGGGCGTTGGCCAATTGTAAGAAGAAGGTCCTTAAGCCACTTAGGACTTTCGGTAACTTTCACATTGCGAATGGTAACACCGCAGTATCGAGGGCAAGCCTCAGCGTTTTCTACAGTAACAGCAACGGCGCCGTCTTCGCGGTCGGCCTTGTAGTCGTCAACCGAAGGCTTTGAAAGGATGCCCTTTTTGCCGTTTTGCTTAAGCCAAGCAGCCAAGTCGCGAGCCACGCCATAGTGCGAAGCACCGTCGATGCGGTTAGGAGTAAGGTCCACTTCAATCACGTAGTCGTCTTCAATGCCGTAGTAGTCGCGTGCTGGTGTGCCAACTTCAACATCGTCAGGAAGCACGATGATTCCGTTGTGGTCGGTGCCTACGCCAATTTCGTCTTCGGCACAAATCATGCCGCGAGATTCTACGCCGCGAATCTTCGATTTCTTGATGGCAAATTCTTGGTCGCCGTCGTAAAGTTTTGCGCCGATGGTGGCAACAATCACTTTTTGTCCGGCAGCCACGTTAGGCGCGCCACACACGATTTGTGTTGGTTCGCCATCGCCAAGGTCCACTGTGGTGATGTGTAGGTGGTCGCTATCGGGGTGGTCTACGCAAGTGAGCACTTTGCCTACCACCAATCCTGCCAATCCGCCTTTGATTGTTTCTACTTTTTCTACGCAATCGGTTTCCAAACCGAGTGAAGTAAGTGCAGCAGACACTTCTTCTGGAGTAAGGTCGAAATCAAGGTAGCGTTTCAACCATTTATATGATATATTCATAAAGTTTTATGTTTGTTTCGGTTTCTTGTTTTACGGGCACTACGTGCCTATCTATTAAAAATCTTACAAATTTAGCAATAAAAATCCACATAGACTGATGCTTAGGTGTAAAATTGGATGCAGAAGCGAAAAAATACTATGCGAATATTGCTTGAGGAGTGTGATTTTGAGCCAAGAGGGCTCAATGCGAGGGCATAATGGGTAGTAAAGTGCTTATCTCAACAATTCGGTGAGAATATCAGAAAAAGTGTTGCGTCATTATCGAAGAAGCATTCTAACTATTGAGCAGTTTGGCGGGTGATAAAAAAGCGAGCACCTCGTGCCCAAGATGATGGGGCATGAGGTGCTGCATGTGGCAATATGGTTTAATGAAGCCTTGCCTTGATGGAATTTTGCGGCTCGTGAAAGTTTTTCGGGCCAGACCTTCGTAAGGCAAAGGCGTGAAATAATCGTGCTGATTATTCGAACGAGATTGTTTTGTTAGGCTTTTGAGCCGCTGCTCGTTCGCTGGTTATTGTTGCCGGGTTGGTTCCGCTTTGCATCGACTTAATGGTGGTCTTAAACTTAGGGTCGCGACGGAAAGTTGGAGTGCTTTCAATCATTTCAAGCAGTTCGTCGTTTTCAAAGTCTTCGTTCGAAAGCACCAAGTAGCGAGCACGAGCCATGTCGAGTTCGTGAAGTTGCAATTTTGCAGTGCCATATTCGGCGGCGATACGGTCGGAATCGCTTTGTACCGACGACTCGGGTTCCTCGATGGTGGTTGCAATGGTGGTAGCAGGCTTTTGTGGAGTTGGGTTCGACTCTTCGTTCGATAGAGTGACATTAAAGCCAGAAGCAAGAATTGTGATTTTAATCTTGTCCTCGAGCGACTCGTCGAAAGCAGTACCCCAAATCACGTCTACGTCGGGGTCGAAGTTGCACATGAATTCACGCATTTCGTTCACTTCTTCCATCACGAAAGGCTTGCTGCTCTTAGGGTTAAAGTAGAAGTTCATAAGAATCTTCTTCGATCCGTACACGTCGCGGTTTTTCAAAAGCGGAGAGTTGAGAGCGTCTTCAATAGCCTTTGTCACGCGGCGTTCGCCTTCTCCATATCCGCTGCTGATGATAGCCACGCCACCGTCGCGAAGGGTGGTGTTAACATCTTTAAAGTCGAGGTTAATCATACCCTTAACATTGATTAGGTCGGAGATGCTTCGAGCAGCAGTCGACAAGGTGTCGTCGGCTTTGCCGAATGCGGTTAGGAAGTCGAGTTCGGGATATATTTCGGTTAGACGCTCATTGTTGATGATAAGAATGGCGTCTACGTATTTGCTCATTTCGTCGGCACCCTTAATGGCTTTAAGGATTTTCTTGTTGCCTTCAAAAAGGAAAGGAATAGTGACGATGCCAATGGTAAGAACCCCCTTTTCGCGCGCAATGCGAGCCACCACTGGAGCCGCACCAGTACCGGTGCCGCCACCCATACCGGCAGTGATAAACACCATCTTTGTTTCGTCGTCGAAAAGTTGAGCGATATCGCTTTCGCTTTCTTCGGCAGCAGCCTTAGCCACAACGGGGTCGTTGCCTGCCCCTAAACCCTCGGTAGTGGTTGGCCCGATTAGCAGTTTGTCGGGCACAGGAGAGTTGAGGAGTGCTTGGCGGTCGGTGTTGCAAACTACAAACGACACACCTTTGATGCCTTGAAGGTACATGTGGTTAACGGCGTTGTTACCACCGCCACCCACACCAATCACTTTAATGATAGTAGGGTTAGCTGTAATGTTGTTTTTGAAGCCTGGGTCTTCCATTACATCTTGATATTTTGTTGATTCATCCATATTGCTTTGGGTTAAATGATTTTACGTTGATAAAAAAGAATTCGGTTATGCAAACGAGTCGTCTGACGTGTCCTTGTCGTCGGAGATTAGATTAATAGCACGGTCTTTAAGTTTCGAGAAGAAACCTCCCTTTTTAGGAGCAGGAGGTGTTACAGGAGGTTCTGGCTTAACAGGCTCCACAGGTTCAGGTTCCGACACAGGAGGGCGGCTGTAGGTGCGCTTAACTACGCAAGAATCTAGGCCTATTTGTTTCGAAGCCTCAATTAGGAGGCTATATATGCCAATGTTTTCGGTGCTGTAGTTTGCGCATGAGATAGGGCTTGGCACAGCCGACACTTTGCGCACAGGTAGGTTGGCCATATTGATGCTTATTTCTTTGTCGAGGCCTTTTAGGTTGGCTCCGCCGCCAGTAATCACTATTGAGCGTAGTTCGCTAAGCGAAAGTCCGGCGTTGTCGACTTGTGCAATGATGTTTGCAAGTATTTCGCCATTGCGAGCCGCGATATAGTTTGCCGCGTCGTTCGATTTGATGCCGTCGATTGTAACGGTATCAGAATCGGGCTTTAATGGGCTGGCAATATTTTTCTTGATTTTTTCGGCCGATTCTTCGCGAACGCCAAGAGCGGTGATGTCGCGAGTGAGGTTTCGTCCGCCTAAAGGCAGGGTGTTGATATATTCAAGGGCATCGTTGCGATAAATCATCACGGTGGTGGTTTCGGCGCCGAAGTCGATGAGCATACAACCCAAGTTGCGCTCGTCTTCGGTTAGCACGGCATTGGCAAGTGCCAATGGGGCAGTGATGTAGGCTTTAACCATTTGTGAATTAAACACGCGCTTAAGGTTGATGACCAAGTTAGGCTTAGCCACAAGGGTGGTTAGTCGCACTTTAATTTCAGTGCCGAAACTTCCCACAGGATTCTTCATCTCGCGCTTGTCGATAACAAAACTGCGAGGCACCACGTCGATTACTTCGTAACCTTCAAAGTGCTTTTCGCGTGATTTCTTTAGGATGGTGTTGATGATATTGTCGGTGATGACTTGTTCGTTTTGGAGTTTGTAGGTAACCTCGCTTTGTAGGCTGTGCAAAGTGCGGCCTGCTACACTAACATATACACTTGTGATATCTCCATCTACATAGTCTTTTAGTTTTGTGATAATGCGGTTAACGGTGGCTTTGGTGCTTTCCACATTCTGAATGCAGCCGTAACGAACGCAGTTGATGGTTGGTTCGATTTCGGTGCCTCTGATGACGATGTCGCCAGAAGGCGTTAATTCGGCTATTGCGCCAACAGTTTTCGAACTGCTAATCTCAATTGCTACGATATATTGAGTGGTGTTCATAATGATGAAAATATTTTTTTTTGAGTTATAATTATCGGTTTTAATGTTTATGTAGTTTTAAAGGCTTTTTTCACTTTGTTGTCGGTTGTAGAAGCCTTTTTTTGAGTTGCTGCCTCTTTTTTGCCATTGTCGGGATTTGCCGCCTCGGGTTTTGGGTTGCTGGCGTGTGATTGATTGGTGGCGCTGGCTTGATTGTCGCTCACTGTCATGGTCTGCACATCGGCACTTTCTTCGTCGCTAAGCAGTTTCCAGTCAACCTCTTTTTTCACATTTTTCACTCTTCGGGTAGCCACCACTTGATGATTGTATTTCACCGAAATGGTGTCGTAGAAGTTCCAACCCTTATCGGGCATCACCTTGGTGTAGAACTCCTTTAGTTTGGCAAATTTGTTGTCAAGACCGTCGGGCGACCCGATGTTTATAACATGCCCTGCAATTGATGGGATTATAAACACATTGTTAGAGTCGCGCACGCTAATCATAGATACAAAGTTACGCAGTTCGGAATTATTTTCCACGTAATTTATAAGTGGTATTAACTTCGAAGGCGAATATTTTGCATCGAAATGAGCAGAAACAATAGGCACATCGGAGCGGAACTGAGGGTTAAGGGCGTTGATTCGCTTACCGTGTCGGTTAACGTAGTAGGCGTTTTCGCCGTCGTAAACACGCATCACGGGCACGAGTTGAGTAACTCGCACTTGTAGGGCTTGCTGGCTGGTTATCACACATTCGGCATTTTCCAGAAAGTCGATGTCGTTAAGAGCCGCTTCGATGTCTTTAGTGTTGATGTGCGATAACTTAAGCCCCACAGGGTTAATTTGCAGGCGTTCTAATTCGCGAAGTATGCTTTTGGACGTAACAAACGACGAACTGTCGGCATTAACCACCGTTATGTCAATGCGTTTGCACACCTCGTTGCGCGCTTGGCCTTTAGCCCAATAGCCGGCCACAATTAGCAGCGACAACAGTAGCACTACTCCTAAAATGTAGGCGCCTTGTATGATGCTTTTTTTAATTTTCACGCTGTTAGAAAAGATGATGAGTTATCGTTTCTTAATAATTTCGCTAATCTGAGGCAAGAAGTTTACCACGTCGCCAGCCCCAACGGTTAGCAGAATGTCGAATGACGAATTTTCGATGGTTTGGAGCAATTCGCTTTTTTCGATGAGCACCTTTTGAGGGCAGGTGATGTTGTCGAAAATTATTTGCGAAGACACTCCAGGAATCGGCAATTCGCGTGCAGGGTAAATGTCGAGCAAAATCACGCTGTCGGCTTTAGATAACGCTTCGGCAAATTGCGGCGCAAAATCGCGTGTTCGCGAGTAGAGGTGAGGTTGGAACACGGCCGTAACCTTGCGGTTAGGATACAGGTCTTTAACCGATTGAATGCTTGCATTGAGTTCGTCGGGATGGTGAGCATAATCGTCGATTAGCACCTTTCCGTTTTCGCCATCTTCCTTAATCCAGAAGTCGAAGCGGCGTTTAGCACCGCCAAACGATGCCATGGCGTCGCGTAGGCATTCTTCGGGTGTTCCCACCAGCCAGCAAGCAGCCATCGAAGCGATGGCGTTTTCAATATTTATGTCGACAGGCACGCCAAGGCTAATGTTGCTGATAACACCGTTTGGAGTGACGAAGTCGAAAACAATCTGTCCGTTGCCTTTTCTGATGTTTTGAGCATGGAAGTCGCCCTCGTTGCGGGCATAGGTGTATACTTTCACGCTTTCGTGCTGGCGAGGCTTAAGTTTTAGCCCGGTGTGAACAATCAGAGTGCCGTTTGGGCGAATGAGTTCGGTGAAGTGAGCAAAACTTTCGAGATATGCTTCTTCGGTGCCATAAATGTCGAGGTGGTCGGGGTCGGTTGAGGTGATTACCGCGATGTATGGCTTAAGGTGGTGAAAAGAGCGGTCGAATTCGTCGGCCTCAATAACAGAATATTTGCTGTGTTCTGAAAGAATGAGGTTGCTGTTATAGTTCTTTAATATGCCACCCAAAAATGCGTTGCAGCCAATGGGCGATTGGTGCAAAATGTGCGCCGCCATGCTCGACGTGGTGGTTTTGCCGTGAGTGCCGGCAAAGCATAGTGCCAAGGTGTCGTTGGTGATTAGGCCAAGCACTTGTGCGCGTTTCACCACATTAAATTCGTTGTCTCTGAACCATGTCAATCCGGCATGCGTGTTAGGAACCGCAGGGGTGTATACCACAAGCGTATCCTCTGAATTGCGGCAATAGTCGGGGATTAGTTGTGGATTTTCGTCGAAAACAATTTCCACGCCTTCGCTTTCAAGTGCATTGGTCAATTCGCTTGGTGTGCGGTCGTAGCCTGCCACTTTGTAGCCATTGGCGAGAAAATAGCGTTCGAGGTTGGCCATGCCTATGCCTCCTGCGCCTACAAAATATATTGATTTGTAACTGTTCATCTTGTTAAAAAAACTGCTGTGGAGGGTTAGAAGTGGTTAGTTATTTCTTCATTATCTCAATCACCTTGTCGACAATCATTTCGGCCGCATCATTTAGGGCCATTGCTTTCACATTAGCAGATATGCCGTTAAGTAACTCTTCTTGAGCAACAGTGTTTAGCATAGTGCTAACCAACTGAGCATTAGCGCTGGCATCGCTCACCATTATGGCTGCGTTGTGGTTTACCAGAGCGAGGGCGTTTTTTGTTTGATGGTCTTCGGCCACGTTAGGCGAAGGCACAAGAATCGATGCCTTGCCAAGTAGTTGCAATTCGCTGATGCTGCTTGCTCCGGCTCTCGACACCACAAGGTCGGCAGCGCGATAAGCCATGTCCATGTTTGAGATGAATGGGCTTTGAATCACGTTTTTCACCCCCGAGTCGGCAAGCGCTTTGCGGCATTCTTCGTCGTAGATTTTGCCGGTTTGCCAAATCACTTGCACTTCGTTTTCCTTGCTTTCTATATCTTTCAGGCCGGCCATGATGCTATTGTTGATGGTGCGAGCGCCGAGGCTGCCGCCAATAATCAAGATGGTTTTCTTGTTAGGGTCTAAGCCAAACGATTTTACGGCATCTTCGCGCGATGCGGTGCAGTTAAGCAGATTGGCACGAACAGGATTTCCGGTCATTACGATTTTTTCAGCGGGGAAAAAGCGTTCCATACCGTCATAAGCCACGCAAATGCTTGTGGCATCTTTTGCCAATAGTTTGTTGGTCACTCCGGCATAAGAGTTTTGCTCTTGAAGCAGAGTGGGAATGCCGGCTTTTTGGGCTTGCTTTAGCATAGGTCCGCTGGCATAACCGCCCACGCCGATTGCTACGGCTGGCTTAAAGTCGCGCAATATGTTTTTTGCCATGCGCATACTTTTAAATAATTGGTAAAGCACCTTGAAGTTTTTAAGCAGGTTTTTACGGTCAAGTCCGTACACAGGTAACCCTATAATTTCATAACCTGCAGCAGGCACTTTTTCCATTTCCATACGTCCTAAAGCTCCCACGAAAAGAATGTTGGCTTGAGGATAACGGCGCTTGATTTCGCCGGCAATTGAAAGGGCTGGGAAAATGTGGCCACCGGTGCCACCTCCGCTTATTAGGAAATTCATATTATTTGTCATTTTCAAGAATTATTTGCATTGGGTTAGGGGCTTGCTCTTCGAGAGGCAAGTTTTCTTCATCTTTTTTCTTCATTTTCGACAGTGTGTTTTGGCTGGCGTGTCGGCTCACGCTAAGCATGATGCCAAAGCCGGCGCTGATAACCCACACCGAGGTTCCGCCTTCGGATATTAAAGGCAACGACTGTCCCGAAACGGGGAACAGACCAGTGTTGATGGCCATGTGCACCAAGGCCTGGAATGATATCATCACAGCCATACCCATAATGAGCAAGGCCGGAAGAGCCCGAGCGCAACGGCTTGCTATGAGTCCGGCGCGAATTAGCAGCCATAGGTAGAGAATTATGATTATGGCGCCACCTATCAAGCCCTGTTCTTCAACAATGATAGAATAAATATAGTCGGAGAAAGCCAAAGGCAAGCGGCTACATTCGCGCGAGTTGCCAGGGCCTACGCCATATATTCCGCCGTGGGCTTGAGCCATGTGTGCATACATTTCCTGCATGTTTTTTTGCGTGATAGGCATGTACACGAGCGAGTCGTGATTCACTTTCCAGCGATTGATTCGGTTCACCCAAGTGTTTCCGCGTCGGTCGGCGGCGTTAATGTTTTGGGTTTCTTCGATGCTGGCGCTTGGAGTGCCGCTGCTCAATTGTTCGGAATATTGTCGTGCTTCTTCTGCTTTTTCTTCGTTAAATTTGTCGCAAGCATACAGGCCGCCGCCTATCACTCCATACACAGCAAACACCATTATTAGTTGGTGCACTTTAATGCCGCCAATCCACATGATGCTCACGCTAATAACCATTAGCAGCAAGGTGTTGGTGAGGCCTTGCCCTAACAGGAACACAGCAAAAGCGCATACTACGGTAACGGCATACCAAGCGCCGCGGCTTGTAACGCCGTTTTCCACTTGGTTGCGCGACACTATTAGCGGTATGACGGTGGCAATGGCCAATTTGCTCAACTCGGCCGGCTGTATGGTGCCGAGGCCGGGAACGGGAATTGCGCGAAGTGCTCCGTTTACGTTTTGCCCGATAAACTGCACCGCTATGACGCTTATGAACGTGAGAAAGGCAAAAAGTTTTATGTATCGAATGTATTTGGTGTAGTGCAAGCGTTGCAGCGCCCAAAGTATCAAGAATCCGGTTCCGAGCAATAGGCAGTGCTTGATAAGCGGGTAGTAAAGCCCTTGCTTACCAACAATCTGACTCAATGCTGCATACGATTCAACGATTGATATCAGACACAAAGCGATGTAAATGCCCCAAATCCATCGGTCACCGCTTTTTACGGTTTCTTCTTCGAGTTGTCGTTTTTTCTGTGTCATAATTTTCTGTGTTTTTTGTTAGTTACATTTTTATTCATACTATTACCTCACAATGAGGGATTACTTCATTCTGTTAACACAATTCTTGAATTGAGTGCCACGGTCTTCGTAACTCTTGAAAAGGTCGAAGCTGGCGCAGCAAGGCGAGAGCAGCACGGCATCGCCGGGTGCTGCCAATTGAGCACATTTTGCCACTGCTTCTTCCATGCTGCCGGCATCGACCACGGTAGGCACTTTGCCGTCGAAGAACGAGTGGAGTTTGGTGTTGTCGACGCCAAGGCACACTATTGCTTTCACCTTTTCGCAAACAAATTTTTCTATTTCAGAGTAGTCGTTGCCTTTGTCTTTGCCGCCAAGAATTAGCACAGTGGGCTGCTTCATGCTTTCGAGGGCATACCAGCAACTGTTTACGTTAGTGGCTTTAGAGTCGTTGATATATTTCACACCGTTGATGTTTGCCACAAACTCCAAGCGGTGTTCCACAGCCTGGAAGTCGGCCAAAGCCTTTCTGATGGTGTCCTTTTTTATGTCAAGAATTGAAGCCGAAAGGGCTGCTGCCATTGAGTTGTAGAGGTTGTGCAATCCTTGCAAAGCCAGCGCACTGCGGTCGATTTGCCACTTTTCGTCACCGCATGCAATTTCGAGCATGTCGTTAACGGTGTAGGCTGCAGCGTCGTCGGTGCTAAATTCGCTGAAAGGCAACAAGCGAGCCTCGGTTTTTAGGTTCTTAAGTTGGGCAGCGATGATTGGGTCGTCTTGCCAGAAGATAAATGAGTCTTCGCTGGTTTGGTTTTGCGTAATGCGGAACTTGGCTGCCACATAGTTTTCCATCTTGTAGTCGTATCGGTCGAGGTGGTCGGGGGTGATGTTCATAATCACAGCCACATTGGCCTTAAACTCATACATGTTGTCGAGGTGGAAACTGCTTAACTCAATCACATACACGTCGTGATGCTCGGTAGCTACTTGCAGAGCAAGGCTTTTGCCCACATTTCCGGCCAATCCCACATTTAGGCCTGCGCTTTGCAAAATGTGATAGGTGAGCAGGGTGGTAGTGGTTTTTCCGTTACTACCGGTGATGCACACCATTTTGGCATCGGTGTAGCGTCCGGCAAATTCAATTTCTGAAATCACCGGTATATGAAGAGCCAATATTTTTTTCATAATAGGGGCAGAGTCGGGAATGCCGGGGCTTTTAATCACCTCATCGGCCGCCAAAATTTTGCTCTCGGTGTGGGCCTTTTCTTCCCATGCAATTTCGTTTGCATCGAGGAGTTGCTTGTATTTGTCGCTAATTGCGCCCATGTCGCTCAACCACACGTCGAAGCCTTTTGCTTTGGCGAGAATTGCTGCACCTGTGCCGCTTTCTCCGCCGCCTAACACTACTATTCGTTGTTTGCTCATATGTTTATTGTGGGAAAATGCTATATAGTTGTTTTTTTCAAAATTATCTGATTTTTAAGGTAACAAAAGTCACCACAGCCAAAAGTATGGCGATAAGAGTGAACCTGATAACGATTTTCGGTTCGGGGATTGCCTGGATAGGGCGCTGAATTATAGCGTCGATGCCGGCATTTCCGGGTTTTTGGAAGTGATGGTGCAACGGCGTCATCTTGAATATTCGTCGGCCTTCACCGTAGCGCTTTTTGGTGTATTTGAAGTAGCCCACTTGTAGCATTACCGAAAGGTCCTCGATGAAGAACACTGCGCAAAGCACAGGAATGAGAAGTTCCTTGCGAATTAGGATTGCAAACACGGCAATAATGCCACCGAGAGTGAGGCTGCCGGTGTCGCCCATAAACACTTGAGCCGGGAACGAGTTATACCACAAGAATCCGATTGTGGCGCCGATAAATGCTGCTGCAAACACCACAAGTTCCGAACTGTCGGGGATGTACATGATGTTGAGGTAACTTGAGTACATTATGTGTCCGCCGAGGTAGCACATAATGGCCAGCGCCACGCCAATCACGGCCGATGTTCCGGTGCAGAGCCCGTCGAGCCCGTCGGTAAGGTTTGCTCCGTTGCTCACGGCAGTGATGACAAAAATGGTGATGAGGATAAACAGAATCCATCCGCCTGTTTCGGCATGCTCGCCCATCCAGCGTGTGCACGATGCATAGTCGAAGTTGTTGTTCTTAACAAAAGGGATGGTGGTCTGTGCCGATTTGATGTTTTCGGCTTGATGTTCCACCACTATTTCGTGGTTGGTGGTGTTTTCCACTTCCACGTTTTGGCGCATCACAATGTCGGGACTGAGATACATGGTGAGGCCAACCACAATGCCGAGGCCCACTTGCCCAACAATTTTAAACTTGCCCTTTAGACCATCTTTGTTGTGGCGTTTGAGTTTTAGGTAGTCGTCGGCAAATCCCAAACATCCTAACCACACAGTAGAGAAAATCATTAGGAGCATATACACATTGTCGAGTCGTCCGATGAGCAGGCAAGGCACCAAAATAGAGATGATAATGATGATACCCCCCATGGTTGGAGTACCCTTTTTGCTCAATTGTCCTTCAAGACCTAAATCGCGCACTATTTCGCCTACTTGCATTAGTTGCAAGCGGTCGATGATTTTACGGCCAAACACTATGGCTATAAATAATGATAGGGCAAGGGCCACACCCGAGCGAAATGTGATGTAAGTCATCAATCGCGCTCCCGGAATGTCATATCCTTGCAATAGTTCGTAGATGTAATACAGCATATTATGTTATATAGTGTAATTGTTGTTATCGTTTTAAAAAGGTGAATTAGGTGTCAGAATGCTATTTCGTCGGCAAAAATGTCGCGAATCACTTCGGTGTCGTCGAAGTGGTGCTTCACACCTTTCACTTCTTGGTAGTTTTCGTGTCCTTTTCCTGCCACCAGCACCACGTCGCCAGGGTTTGCCAATTGGCAAGCCACTTTAATGGCTTCGCGTCGGTCGGTGATTTTTAGTGTTCGGCGCAAATCTTCAGGCGTTAGTCCTGCGAGCATTTGCTGCAAAATTTCTTCAGGATCCTCAAATCGAGGGTTGTCGCTGGTGAGAATCACTCGGTTGCTGCCGTTGGCAGCGTCGCGGGCCATGATAGGGCGTTTACCGGCGTCACGGTTGCCGCCACATCCCACCACAGTGATTATTTCGCCCTTGTTGTTGAGCACTTCGCGAATGCTGCTAAGCACATTTTCGAGGGCGTCGGGGGTGTGAGCATAGTCTACAACTGCTGTATAGCCCTTTGGCGACAAGAAGGTTTGGAAACGTCCGGCCACAGGCACAAGCATGCTCATCTTGGTTAATATTTCGTCGATGTCCCAGCCCAACATCACGCATGCGCCATACACTGCTGTTAGGTTATAGGCATTGAATTTGCCGGTAAACAGCACTTCCAGGTCGCGACCGTTGATGTTTAGCGAAGTTCCGTTAAGACGGCTTTCTTCGATGCGGCACTTAAAGTCGGCAAGAGCGCGTAGCGAGTAGGTTAAGGTTTTTGCCTTGGTGTGTTGCACCATTGCCAGTCCTTGCTTGTCGTCGATGTTAGTAATGGCGAAGGCAGTGCTTGGGAGCATATCGAAAAATGCCTTTTTCGCATTTATGTAGTTGTCCACCGTTTTGTGAAAGTCGAGGTGGTCGCGAGTGAGATTTGTGAAAATCGCACCTTCAAAGTGCAGGCCGTCGATTCGGTGCTGCACGCTTGAGTGGCTGCTGACTTCCATAAAAGCATATTCGCAACCGGCTTCCACCATGTCGTGCAGCAATTGTTGCAGCGACAGAGGGTCGGGAGTGGTTTGTTTGGCTTCGATGATGGTTGTGTGGATAATGTTTCGCACAGTTGAAAGCAAGCCGGCCTGATAGCCCATCATTTCGGCCATCTCATAAAGCAGAGTTGCTGTGGTGGTTTTGCCGTTGGTGCCTGTCACACCCACCAATTTCAGTTTCTTCGACGGGTGGTCAAACCAGTTAGCGGCAATTAAAGGCAGCGCTTTGGTGGTGTTTTCGACCACTATGTAGGTGGTGCCTTCGTTGATAGTGCTTGGCAGATGCTCGCACACAATAGCCGCCGCACCGTTGCTAACCACGTCGGGGATAAACTTGTGTGCGTCTACGGCAAAGCCGTTGATGGCAACAAACATTGCTCCCGGACATGCCTTTCGGCTGTCGCAAATTACGTTGCTGATAGTGGTGTTGAGGCTGCCAATCACATTTGTGATTTTTAGTCCTGCAGTTATTTCTTTAATTGACTTGCTCATAACTAAAAAAATGGTGTTTGTAATTAGTTGCGGAGTTGTAGTTTTATTTGCTGTCCGCGTTTGAAACTTGCTCCGGGTTCTATGCTTTGCGATGCCACATATCCGTTGCCGTCGATAACCACCGAAAGCCCGGCACGCTCAAGCATATTGATGGCTTCGCGAATGTTCATGCCTTTCACATTAGGCACACCTCCGTTTTGTGGTTGTTTAGGGTTTGCAAATGTGCGAGCGCCTGTTATGTTGAAGTTTGAAGATATTTGCTTGCTGCTTTCGTTGTTGTTTGTGGCATAGAACACAGCCGACTGCGGGTTCTTTTCGGGCTCGCTTTTAGCTTCGGTGCCAAGGAATCCGTTGGCATACATTTTGCGAGCCACATTGCGCAGCACCATGCCGCTGCTGGCCGCAGCACCGCGATTTGCACGAAGCATTACCACAATGCAAGAGTATTTAGGCTTGTCGTAAGGGAAAAATCCGCAGAACGAAAGTCTTCGAGTGTTGGTGTAAGCTCCGCCTTCGTTGGTGAAGCAAGTGCCGGTTTTGCCGGCAATTTCCACATAAGGGTCTTGCACAAAATGGCGTGCTGTGCCGTGTTCGCCCCACACCACGTCGCGCAGCATTATGCGCAGCTTGGCAGCGTTAACCGAGTCGCACACTTGCTGGCGAATGTATGTAACTGGCACTATCGAATCGGTTTTTCCATCGCGAGAGAATTTCTTCACCAAGTGCGGACGCACATATTTTCCGTCGTTAGCAATTGCGTTATACATGGCCAACGTGCGCAAAGGCGGAATGAGAGTGGTGTAGCCGTAGCACATTCGTGTTAGAGCCACACGGTCGGCTTTGCGGTTGCCCAAGCGTCGCACGGTGGGCACTTGCTCGCCGCTGATACCGCTGTTAAATGGCTCGAAAAATCCCATTTCTTCCAAGCGGTCGCGGAAGCGTCCGGGCTCTTTGGCGTAGCCTTTGTCGGTTGCGAAGCCCGAGGTGATGATTTTCGACATGCCAATGTTTGAAGAGGTTTCGATGATTTGTCGAGGAGTTAGGGCTTTGCCGCCGTGAGGGTCTTTAATTTTTCGGCCTTCATAAATCACTTCGTAGCCGGTGGCAATTGGTTTGTCGATGTCGCTCACCAAACCGTCTTCAAGGGCCACCATCATAGAAATTGGTTTTACCACCGAACCGGGTTCATATCCAAGCACGGCATGGTTCACGCCTTCCACATAGCCTTTGGCTTTATCGTTCCACTCAAGGTTAGAGATGGCTTTTATTTCGCCCGTAGCCACTTCCATGAGCACGCAAGTGCCCCATTTGGCGTCGGTTTCGATGCACATTTTTTCGAGTTGTTCTTCCACAATGTCCTGCAACTCTACGTTGATGGTTGTGGTTATGTCGTAACCTGGCACGGCTGCTTCTCTCACCATTCGAGTCATGCCGGTGGTAATTTGCACGCTTTCAGCAATTCCGGCCTTACCATAAAGGAAAGTGTCGAGCGCCATTTCCAAACCAGAACGGCCATGTATTTCGCGGTTGCTGTTTTCGCCCACGTTGCCTATGCTTCGCGAGGCCATCGAGCCGTATGGCTTGGTGCGGACTTTCACCGATGTGGTGTAGAATCCGCTATGGTTGCGGCGTAGGTTGAGGAATGGCAATTTTCTCAACTCCTTCACCTCGTTGTCTGATAGTTTTGTGAATAGAGTGAACGCGCGGTTGTGCCGTGTTTTCAATTGTTTGTTTAATGCGTCGGCCCATTCCTGTGCGGTCTTGCCTGGCTTGAACTTTGCTAAAGCCTCGCTGAGTTTAGGCAGAGAGTCGCGAAAACTTTTTTCTTTGAATCCTTCCGACTTGAAGTCGATGCAAGCGTTGTAGAAGGTAACGTCGGCCGCCAGTATAGAGCCGTTGTCGGCAAGAATTTTTCCGCGGCTTGGAATGATGGGTATTTCGGCGCGAACAAGGTCTTCGGCCTTTTTGTTCCATAAGTCGGCTTGCACCACGGTGGTGCGTACCAATTCGGCGAGGATTAGGGCCGCAAAAATCAGCAGCACGGCTATCACTACCTCATACCGAAATAAGATGTTTCTTTTGTTTCTCGATTTTTTATTCATACTGTGACAAATTATAAGGTGGTCTTTCGGGCGACATCAGGTTGATGTGCATTGTGTCGACAAGCTGAATCATGCTGCTTTCTCTAATCAGTGAATTGTAAGTGGCACTGGTGACGATTCGGTTGGCTTGTTCGATTTGAAGTTGATTTTCGAGTTGCTTGATTTCGGTGATTTTTTGTTGGCAACTATATTTGTTAGCGATTGACATAAGCAGCATTCCGGTGATGGCCAGAGTGCCAATCCAGTGCTTTTTGAAGAAGTGCACTGGAATCATCTGGCCTTTCCAAAGTTTCACCAAAAGGTTGTCGGTGGCCTCTTTGGGTTCGGTATTTTGCTTGTCTTTACGCATAATTTCTGTTTTCTTTTACGGTGTTTTGCTTATAGTTTTTGCGCAATGCGCAGTTTTGCGGAGCGAGAGCGTGGGTTGCGTTCCACTTCTTCGTCAGAGGGCACTATCACTTTGTTGTTCACAAGTTGGAATGGCGTGTTAACTTTTCCGAAAAAGTCTTTTTCGATTTTGCCTTCCACGTTGCCGCTCTTGAAGAAGTTTTTCACCAATCGGTCTTCGAGCGAGTGATAGGTGATGACCGCAATTCGGCCACCAGGGCGAAGCACTTTCAGGCTTTGAGTGAGCAGCGATTTCAGCACATCGATTTCGTTGTTGACCTCAATTCTCAATGCTTGGAACACTTGCGCCAATTCTTTCTTTTCTTGTGCAGGCTTGATGAATGGGCGAATGATGTTTAGCAATTGTTGCACCGAGGTGATGCTTTCTTTATCGCGTGCTTTCACTATTGCGCTGGCCAGTTTGCGTGAGTTTTTCAGTTCGCCGTAAAGGTAGAACATGTTAGCCAACTGCTCTTCGCTATATTCGGCAATTATGTTTCGAGCGTCGCGTTGGCTGCTTTGATTCATTCGCATGTCGAGGTCGCCTTCGAAACGGAACGAGAAGCCTCGCTTTTCGTCGTCGAAGTGGTGAAACGAAACCCCGAGGTCGGCCAAAATTCCGTCAACGGCCTCCACTCCATAAAAGCGCATAAAGTTAGAAAGATAGGCGAAATTGCTGTGTACAAAAGTAAATCGGCTGTCGTCGATGCGGTTGGCATAAGCCTCAAGGTCTTGGTCGAAACTATATAGGTGACCATTGTTGCTCAAATGAGAAACGATGGCGCGCGAATGACCGCCGCCACCGAAGGTGACATCAACATAAGTCCCGTCGGGATTGATGTTGAGGCCTTCAATGCATTCGTTGAGTAAAGCCGGTGTGTGATATTTCTGTTTTTCCATATGCGAGTTTACGAAATGAAACCTGTTAACTATGCTTTGAGCACCACATTTTAAACAATTTTTTAAATGATAAATGGTTATTTTAGAAATGCTAAAAGGCCAATATCGTTGTAAAGGTACGCAAAAAAATCCGTGATTTACAAAATCAAATCACGATTTTTTACGCAAGTGCGAAAAAAGTTATTAACACCCTAATTGGAGGTGTTCTGAGATGGGGTGTAGATTTGCGTTTGTAAATGTAAATGTGCGGCGATGCATGCTGTTATTGAAGGCTATTTCGTTGCTATGCAGGGGGCGTGATGTGATGGTGTTTTTTAAGTGTA
>JAZLAU010000009.1:0-85703 GCA_045613305.1 Muribaculaceae bacterium | reverse complement strand
CTCCGTGTCTGCCCGGTGACGCCTGATTTATTCGTTTACCTGTCGTTTTAGGAAATTGTGACGAGGACAATGTTCTCAGGTCTTCACCTTTTCCTTGTCTCTCACTGTTGTTGTTTCCTTTCGCAATAATTTCAAAGATCTGTTTCTGCTTTCGTTTCATCAGCACTTCAGTTGATTTCCGAAAGCGAGTGCAAAGTTAGTGCTTTTCTTGAAACTGACAAAACTTTTGCGACTAATTTTCAGCCCATTTTGACACCAATTTCTTTAACTTATTGATTTATTGCACTTTATTTTAGAGTTAAAATATGTTAATTCTATGTTTTACAACATAATTTTATAGCACAAATACAAAAACCTACTTTTTGCGCAGGTTCTGGAAAAGTTCAAAAAAAATCAGACTGCCGAATCTAAGCGGAACACCAATCTTAAAGTCCCGTCTTGAAATCGGGTGCTTGATATTCTGAACCGACCAATTTGTGCCGTATGCTCTACATGCGCTCCCGAACAAAGACACTCATCATAATCGCCCACATACACAATTCTCACTGTTTGCGTCGCTCCATCGGGAAGACGGTCAAGGTCGAAACGTTGCGCCACATCGTTTTGGTTGACATACTCCATAGTGATGGGCATATCGGCATCGATAACCTCATTAACCTTATTCTCAATTGCCGCCACCTCTTCAGGAGTTAACGCACGCGGAAAATCATAATCGAGCTTTGACTTCTTTCTCTCCACATGTGCCGACTTTGCCCTTCGGCAGCCAAACATCTTCACCATAGTTCCGTTAAGAATATGCTCGGCGGTATGCATTGGTGGATACTCTTGTTTGTTGTGCTCGTTTAATATAGGTGCTTCGTTTGTCATCTTGTATATTGATTAGTTTTTTGAGTGTTTACAATTCTGTCGAATGAGTTTCGCGCAACTTCTCTAACACACACTCTCGCCCATGCGACTTTACCTTCCATTTACGTCAGTCACTAAGCACAACGCACAGTTACGACACATGCTTGCAACTTTAAATAATTCAGGATTGCAAAAATAACCCTCAATCTCGGCCTGTGCAAATTTTGCGCTCTTGACATTGATGCGATTAACATATGATTTTGCTGCCACACTTTTTCAACAACTTAAATAAATCCCTCCGAGAAAAAGTTGCGTTCTTTTTGCAAAATGCATATTACACAGACGGCAAGCTCGATGCTGCTAATTTTTAAATAATGTACGAATACACAAAAAATCAATCTCATCTATTACGTTTTACATGGAAATTTGATATCTTTGCAACTTGCGCATAATTTGTGCTTATGCGTAAGTACAAGTTTTAGAAAGCGCATTTTCGCTTTATTCCGACTGAAAAAAACCGGACACTTTGCAAATAATGAACGGAATAATGTGGAGGAGGCCAGTTTGGTTGGGATTTGCATTAATAACAATGCAGTCTACGCAGTGCATCCTTTCTTTTAATTCATTTTATTATAGTGATTCCAAACCTACGCAGTTGAATTAACAAAATGTTGGTTTCAATTTTCTTTTGCACTATAATTAAAGAATTATAGTACTGCCACAGGACCAAAGAGGTAATTTTAATACACAGATACTAACTTTTTATGAAACAGAGAATTCTACAACTTGACTATTTGAAGGGGGTGGGAATTTTACTCATGGTTGTTTTTCATTTACAACTTATTAATGAAACATATCCCCTACTAAGCAGCGCTATCTATACTTTCCACATGCCCCTATTTCTGATTATATCTGGTTATTTGGTTAGCCTTAATAAAGACATCGCGGGTTTTGGAAAAAGCATGCTTCGTCTGGTTGTTCCGTATTTAGTGTTTGAAGCATTATATCTACTTCTAATTTTTTTCATGGGTAAGGCCATGGGGACGTCTAATCAGATTGAAAACATGGATTTATGGGGATTTATCTCAAAAATTACATGTTCTCCAATAGGTCCCTATTGGTATATTCACACACTTATAATTTGTAGCGCAACATCTTATTTTATACACAAACTCTGCAAGAAGGAAGGGGCTGCATGTCTTATATTAACAGGAGTGGCGCTTTATGTAATTTCGAATGTAATAAGTGGTTTAGACTGGCGTAATGTCTTGTTTTTCGTTATTGGTTTATGCATTCAGCGAAGTAACATGGATTTCATCAACACCATTCCTCCTTCTTCTATGGCAATATTACCTTTAATTATTCTTTTTTCCTCAAGCGATAATTTTCACAGAGGGTCATTGGCTGGCATTGCGATTACGGTGTTGATGATAAGTCTAATGTTGTATACCTACAACCATATTTCAATCAGACCTAAGCGGTTTTTGTGTTATTTAGGAAAAAACTCATTGGCAATAGTTGTTTTCTCTCCTGCATTTACGATTTTATCAAAAATCGCAGTACCTTATTTTAATTTTGACCCAACTGCAATATGTTTTCTTTTCTTTGCTCTAACTTTCGTTATTTTAGGATGCCTCTCTACAGCTTGGTTGATTGACAAACTAAATATTAGCAGATATGTCTTTTTTAAAGATAAAATATATGTGAATTATTAGTGTTTATAGCAGTTTTATCTCTTTGCAAGATAGCGCTCCCATAGGCCGGTGGCTGCTTAAACAACCCTTCCATGTATATATTATATGTATAAGGAAATATTTGCGACAATGCTCAAATAGAAACAATGCGTCATTGGCGGCTGAGCCACAAATGACGCATTGTTTTTTTATTTTCTGGTAATTCAACCTCACGCCGAAGCAAATTGCCCGTGAGAATGTTCACCGCATTATTTCACCCAACGCTTTAACGCATCGGCTACAACGTCTTGCATAATCAAATAGCCTGCTTGCACCGGATGGCAACCGTCTTCCGACAATTCTTTATCCAAACCTCCGTTTTCGTTGGCCATTGCAGAATAGTAGTCTACATAGATTACGTTCTTATCCTTCTTGGCTTTCACATATTCTTGAATGAGAGCATTGAGTTTGCGCACCTCGTCGGCAGGTTGCACCTCTGGACGCCAACCAAGGCGGTCGCAAGGCACTACCGAGCACAAAGCCACCTTAATCTTATTGGCACGCGCCAGTTCCACCATCGATTGAATATTGCCCATCACATGCTCCAGCGAAATAGCACCATTGTTGTGGGCAATGTCGTTGATGCCGGCAAGAATCACCACCACCTTTGGGTGCAAATCAAGCACATCCTGACGGAAACGCACAAGCATCTCACTTGAAGTCTGCCCACCAATGCCACGCGCTGCAAAATTAGGGTGTGCAGCCCAAAACTCGGGCATCATGCCTGGCCAGTGGTCGGTGATGCTGTTGCCCATAAACACCACATCGGGGTTCTTGGTGAGTTCGGCATTAGCCTTAGCATAACGGCCAAAGCGTGCCCAATCGCGATTAAAGTCAACTGCTTCGGCAGCAAAAGCCACTGCCAAGACGCAAACAAGCGCAAATAACAATTTCTTCATATTCTTATTCTTATTTACATTAATTATATTATTCTGGATCCACCCAATCGCCGTTTTCCTTAATTAGAGCTATCAAGCGCGGAATGGCTTCTTCTTGAGGTATGTTTTTCTCTATGCATTCTTTGTTTTTATATAGGCTGATTTTGCCTGGAGCTGCACCCACATATCCATAATCAGCATCGGCCATTTCGCCCGGACCGTTCACGATGCACCCCATGATGCCTATCTTCAAATGGCTTAGATGTTCGGTAGCTGACTTTACTTGCTGCACCGTTGCCTGAAGGTCAAACAACGTGCGTCCACAACCTGGGCATGAAATAAACTCCGTCTTGCTCATCCTCAAACGCGCAGCTTGCAAAATGCCGAATTGGCAACGCACCACGTCGTCAACATTAGCATAATTAGGGACTTCCAGCCAAATACCATCACGAAATCCGTTGAGCAACAACGCACCCAAGTCGGCACCCGACTTCACCTGAAGCCATTCTTTGTCAGCATCGGCATACGAGCAACGAGCCACCACAGGCACATCTATGCCAGCGGCCATCAACTTATGCAAAAAGGCTTGAATACTTCCCGGAACGTTCACATTTGCAGCATCCACCACCAGCACCACACTCTTCGCCGAGCGTAGTGGTTCAAGCATTGCTACATCAACATCGGCCTTAACACTCACCCAGCATATTTCAGCATCGCAGTTAGCCACTTCTCCTAGTTGGGAAATATCGAACAACGGATAAGTTCCGGCCAGTCCTTTATATTGCTCAGCCGGCACTATGCATCGCACCCCGTCGGCCACATCATCCACACCGCCTGCCACATAGTAGAAATCGGGCTTCATTTTGCCCTTCACTTCAGCAGGAGCACACGCTGCCACAGCAATAGGGGCATGCTTTCCGCCCACCAATTGAGCCACAGCAACAGAGTGGCGGCGCTCGGGTTGCAAACGATTATAAGAGTCGCACAACTGCCCCTCAATGTGAGCATGTCCTTCGCGAGAAGTGATATAATCGACCAGTTTTTTAGCCACAGGCACCTCAAGTTCAGGCTCCTCGCTCAACGACACTCTGATGGTGTCGCCAACGCCTTCGGCAAGCAAGGTGCCAATACCCACAGCACTTTTAATTCGGCCATCTTCGCCGTCGCCAGCTTCGGTCACGCCCAAATGAAGCGGGAAATGCATATCTTCGGCATCCATAGCCACCACCAAACGGCGAACAGTTTCCACCATGACTACTGTGTTCGACGCCTTAATGGAGATTACCACATCCTTGAAGTCTTCATCCACCATCACGCGCAAAAACTCCATCACACTTTCAACCATTCCGGCCGGTGTGTCGCCATAGCGGCTCATGATGCGGTCGCTCAGCGAACCGTGGTTTACGCCCAAGCGCACAGCTGTGCCATGCTCCTTGCAAAGGTTAATGAATGGCACCAACGTGTCGCGAATCTTCTTAATTTCTTGGGCATATTCCTCGTCGGTAAACGACAATTTCTTAAATGTGCGCGCCACATCCACAAAATTTCCGGGATTTATGCGCACCTTGTCGGTAGTCTTTGCCGCCGCAAACGCAGCCTTAGGATTGAAGTGAATATCGGCCACCAAAGGCACCTCACACCCCTCATCAATTAATTTCTCGCGAATCACGCCTATGCTTTCGGCCTCGCGCACACCCTGAGCAGTGAGACGCACCAAGTGGGCACCAGCATCGGCAATGCGCTTGCATTGTTCAACGCTCGCAGTTATGTCGTTGGTGTTGGTCGACGTCATCGACTGCACCCTCACACCGTAGTCGGAACCCATTATAAGGTCCTTTATCTTTACGGCTACCGTATTTCTGCGTTTGTAATTAATCATAAAACCACCTTATTTTATACCACCAATCAGCCGACTGCCACACGTTTGCACAGCCCGCCGATTGATACAACAATTTTTATCTTAACTATTTTAGTTAGTCTTAAACTTATATTGCAGGTTTGCAAGGTCGTTGTTTGCCTTCACAATCTTTGCCGACAAACCAGCCTTATAATCCTCAACCTTCTTTGCAATTTCAGCATCGCCAAGCGACAGCATTTGAGTTGCAAGAATTGCAGCATTAAGAGCAGCATTAATGCCCACAGTAGCCACAGGAATTCCAGGAGGCATTTGCACAATGGCAAGCAAAGCATCCATTCCCTCTAAAGTGCTCTTGATAGGCACCCCGATGACTGGCAGTGGAGTCATCGCAGCAATCACGCCAGGCAAATGCGCTGCCATGCCGGCTGCAGCTATTATCACCTTCACGCCACGGTCCTTTGCTCCGCGAGCAAATTCCTCTACTTCTGCAGGAGTGCGGTGCGCACTCAAAGCCAACACCTCAAACGGTATTTCCATCTCTTCGAGCAGATTCAACGCCTTTTCCATTACAGGAAGGTCGCTTGTGCTACCCATTATTACGCTCACCAATGGTTTCATAAATATTTTGTCTGTTTAAATGTCTATAATGGTTTTTATCCTAAAATTCTCATCATTAAATCCACGCACAAATAGCCGTTAAAGAAACCGGCCAACAACTGCATAGGAGTGTGTCGTTTAAGCACTAATCGAGATGTGCACACAAGGCCACACAGCAAGATAACCACTATCACCACCCCCAGCATATTAAACACCGATAGACCAAAATCGTGAATGCATAGCGTTACCGCCAACAATCCGCCTGCTCCTGTGGCATGGGCGCTTATCTTCCACCACAACGTCACCACAGTGGCCACTACCGCCGAAGCCAGTGCGCCCCACACAATAGCCACCACCCAACTTGGGCTATGCACATACTGCAAATAAAACGCCGCCGCTATGTAGCACACTATCATACAGATATAAGGCAGCCACCTCTCCTTGCGGTTAACCAATCGCTTATCGGTTATCACCTTGGCATTATGCAACACGGCAATAAAAATCATAGGCAACAAACAAGTGATAGCCGCCACCATTATTAGCACCATTAATCGCGTGCCTACTTCAATGTAGCAAAGCACTGTTGCCCATAGCGCCAAAAACACGCCATAGGTGGGCATCAATAGGGGCGTCATCACGACCGAAACAAATCGCCAAAAGGCGTCTAAAATCTTATTCATCTACTTACTTGAATTGAATGATGTTTTGTTAACGAGAATGCATAGCAGCCCTCCGGCCATATGCATCAAAGCAAAGTTAACTCTCTTTGCCCAAAACTGCAACAAAAATGTCGGCTAATTGGCTTGCAACCCACAAAAAACGGGATTGAACTGAGTTCAACCCCGCCATATCATATGCCACAATCATTTCACCAGATGTTCCTTGCGCTGACGCGCCACAGGAATGTTTAGCCGTTCTTCACGATATTTTGCCACCGTGCGGCGCTTAATCGGATAGCCACGACGGTTAAGTTCGTCGGTGAGAGCCTGGTCGGTGAGAGGCTTGCTCTTATCTTCCGCATCAATCAATTGCTTCAGAGCCTTTATGATTTCGCGAGTCGACACCTCTTCATCTTCGCTGTTGCCTTTATTCACCACCATTCCCTCGGTGAAAAAGAACTTAAACGGCAAGCAGCCATTGCGAGTTTCGATATACTTGCCCTTTGTGGCTCTCGAAATCACCGACACATCCGAGCCCACGATTGGTGCAATTGTCGACAGCGTTAGCGGACGCAAATCGGCCTCGTCGAGTGTCTTAAAATATTCGCTCTGCTTTTGCACAATGGCTCTAACCACTCGCAACAAGGTGTCTTGGCGAATTTTGAGCAACGTAATCAGTTCTTCGGCCTTCGACACATGATTTTTAGCAAGACGCAATTCGTCTTTTTGGCTCCTCAGGCCCACCTTAGGCACTCTCATGTCGGTAACCAACTTATAACTTTCCGACACCTGCAAATCTGGCAATCGGTTAAGCGAATAAATCTCTATCTCGCCCGACTCATCATCATACTCCACATGAAAATCGGGATTTATGGTCACTGCATGCTGCACAGTGCGGTCTTGCACAAAGCAAGCTCCAGGTTTAGAATTGAGCGACTTAATGATGTGCATCACTTGCGACAACGTAGCATCGTCGATTTTCAACGCACGGCACAGTTTTTCATATCTTTTGTTGGCAATGTCGTCCATATATCGCTCCACAGCCTTATAAGCCACTTCGGCAAGATGATGGGTGCGGCATTTGGGCTTTAACTGCAGCAGCAGGCACTCTCTCAAATCTGAAGCTCCTATGCCTATAGGCTCAAGTTTCTTCACCATATCTACCACCTCCTGCACAGCCTCTTCGCTAACATCGAGGCTTTCCTTGGTGAGGATGTCGTAAGAAATGTCGTAGGCGCTGCGAGTTAAATAGCCATGGCTGTCGATGTTGCCAATCACATATTCACCTATCAGCAACTGCAACTCGGTGAGATGATATTGCTGCAATTGCTCATAGAGATGCTCAAAAAGGCTCTCTTCTTCCACCACTTCGGGCACATACACCTCATCGTCAGCACCACGCTGAGGGCCCTGACGCATCAAGTAACTCGGAATATCGTCCTGATTGGCATAGTCGCGGCGTGGGTCATAATCCAACGACTCGCCCTGCAAACTGTCATAACCCCCATCTGAAGGCGTTTCGCCATAGGTGTCGCCTCCGTTTTCGTCCAGGCGTTCAAGGGCCGGATTTTTCTCAAGTTCATCGTTTACGTATTGCAACGCCTCTTCATATGAGCGTTCAAGCATCTGCCCCACCAAGATGGTAGAGGGCAACGTAACCATACGCTGCTCTTGAACTTGCTTCTGAATAAATCCTTGACTGTTTTTTCTTGCCATATTTTTCTTACTATTTAAATTTTCCTACTTTTTTCAATCGAAAAAGTACCTCAATTTTTAGAGCACTTTCTTTTGAATACCAACAATTTACAATATTATATTACAAAAGTCGTGCCAAATAGCAATGCAAATATACATCACACACCTCACATCTGCAAATGAGCAACACGATATTTGCCACACGCCCATAGGCCTTAAAATTTTTCGCGTTATGCAATTTTGTAATGCATTTGTTTTTACGTAACTTTGCATGTCTATTTAATTATGCATCACAACATTAGTGATGAGAAGCCTCCACTTTTCAACAATTTTGGAGATGCTCACATTACTAAACAACACTTAACAAGCAACAAATAACGATATGGCAGAATCTAATTTTATCGATTACGTAAAGATATTATGCCGCTCAGGCAAGGGTGGAGCCGGCTCAGCGCACCTTCACCGTGCCAAATATGTGCCCAAGGGTGGTCCCGACGGCGGTGACGGCGGCAACGGCGGAAGCATCATTCTGCGCGGCAACCGCAACCTTTGGACTCTGCTCCACCTAAAATTTCAACGTCACATTTTCGCCACCGACGGTATGCCTGGAGGCGAATGTCGCAGTTTTGGCAAAAAGGGAGAAGACCGAATCATTGAAGTGCCTTGCGGCACTGCTGTTTTTGACGCCAACACCGGCAAATTCATTTGCGACGTTACCGACGACGGTCAAGAGGTGGTGCTGCTTAAAGGCGGCCGCGGCGGCTTGGGAAACTGGAATTTCAAAAGTGCCACTAACCGCACTCCTCGCTACGCACAACCTGGCGAACCTCGCCAAGAACGCGAAATAATCATGGAACTTAAGTTGCTCGCCGACGTAGGGTTGGTAGGCTTCCCTAATGCCGGAAAGTCTACTCTTCTTTCATCGATTTCGGCTGCTAAGCCTAAAATCGCCAACTATCCTTTCACCACTCTTGAGCCAAACCTCGGCATTGTGAGCTACCGCGATTCGCAATCGTTTGTCATGGCCGACATTCCAGGCATCATTGAGGGGGCTAGCGAAGGTAAAGGACTGGGGCTTCGTTTCTTGCGACACATCGAACGCAACGCCGTGCTTCTTTTCATGATTCCTGCCGACTCCGACGACATCAAGAAAGACTATGAAGTGCTTTGCAACGAATTGGCGCAATTCAACCCCGACCTCGTTGACAAACCTCGTGTTTTGGCCATCACCAAATGCGACATGCTCGACGAAGAACTAATGGCCGAAATGCGCAACGAAGTGCCCGAAACAATCGAAACAGTTTTCATCTCGGCAGTGGCTTCTATGGGACTTACCGAACTCAAAGACTTGCTTTGGAGAACCATAAACGACGAGCGTAACAGAATTCCTGAAGCACTCACCCACCGCGACCTCGACCGCAGCCACCGCGTGCAAGAAGAAGACGACTTCGTGTTTGAAACCGACGATGACGAAGAATACAACGACGGCGTGATGCTCGACGAAGACGAAGAATGGGACGACGAATACTGGCCTGACAAATTTGAAGAAAACGATGATTGAAACAATTAAGTGGACTGAGGAAATCGATAATGTTACCGCGTTCAACACGCTACGCGGCAACGCTTCACCCCTCGACACTTATTCCGACTTCAACATCTGCAACTATACCGGCGACAGCCCTCAGCACATTGAGGGTTGTCGCCGTGATTTATGCCATAGGCTCGGCATTGAGCCTCACCAACTTATAATGCCTCGGCAAACTCACTCTCAGCGCGTGGCAATAATCAACAATAACAACTCCTCAATACCAAACCTTGAGGGATTTGACGCACTCGTAACCACACTGCCAGGCACCGTTATAGGCGTCAACACCGCCGATTGTGTGCCCATTGTGCTTGTCGACCCGGTAGCAGGTATTATCGGAGCCGCCCACGCCGGATGGAAAGGAACAAAAATGCGCATTGCAAGTCGCACCGTGGAGGCCATGATTGAATTAGGTGCCAACGCTAACAACATATTTGCCGCATTCGGGCCATCAATATGCCAACAGTGCTTCGAAGTGGGCGACGAAGTAGTAGCACAATTTGCCGAAGCAGGCTTCAACACCGATGCCATCACCATGTGCAACCACATCACCGGAAAGGCCCATATCGACCTTATACGGGCAAACTGCATGGCTCTCGCCGAAAGCGGCATCAACCCCTCACACATCGCCCCCTCGCAAGGATGCACCCGATGCAACCACCAACGCTATTTCTCTGCACGCCGGTTGGGTATTAATTCCGGCAGAATATTCACAGGCATCATGCTGAATATATAATAACGAGCAACTCTGCTTTCAAACGGCCATCACAGCGACCTCAAGCAACACGCCTCGGCAGGGATGGGCTCGGAGTACCATTTTAAAGTGTATAAAAAGTAACAGGATTTAGCAAATTTTCTGGCTGTGTTTTGAATAATCTGCCAAAAAAGGTAAATTTGTAAATAAAACGATTTCAGATGAAAGAGAAATCAACCATTCGCGAAATGTTGCAGAACAAAGAGATTATTGTTCCTGCTTATCAGCGTGCCTACTCATGGGACACCCCTCAAAAGAGCTCGGATAAAAGAACCCAGGTAGATGTTTTTATAAAGGATATTGAGGCGTATATTACCAGCGAAACATCGATTCCGTATTATTTTGGCCACTTCCTGTTTGAAAAACTTGATGATGAGAAGTTTGGTGTTGTTGATGGACAGCAGCGTTTAACTACGATTGTCTTGTTTCTCTCTGCCCTTTATCATGAATTGCGCAATAGAAGAGAACTGTCCGAGGTGGAGTTACGCAACTATCGTATCATCAAGGACGGAACAAGATACGGATTCTCAACGGTTGCTGACGACAATTGCCTGATGCGTGATTATGCCATCAATCGAAACATAACACACCTTGCCGAATTGGAAACCCTTTCTCAAAAACGCATTGTGTGCGCCTATGACTATTTTGCAGCCTATTTTGCAGCGTGTGATGAGCCCAAACTGACGCTGTTGCTTGATACGGTGCTTAGGTCGTCATGCACCACTCATGTGGTGAATGACGAGGCGGAGGCTGTGCAGATGTTTATTTTTCAGAATGACAGAGGAAAAAGCCCCTCTCGATTAGAGGTGGTTAAGGCTCATCTGATGTATCACATCTTGCTGAATAACACGCCTGATGATGCAAGGAGCATGTTAGATGATATTCAGCAAAGATTCGGGAAAATATATGCTTGCTTGAGCCGTTTGGAGCCTTATGTAGATGAAAATAACTTGTTGCAATATGTTTTTCGCCTCCATCGCAATACCTTAGAGTGGGTAGATGTAGATGTGGTAATGACAAAGGAGTTGGCACAAGGAAAACAAGCATCAAACGATTTTGTTGAGCATTTTGTCATCCTTTTGCAGGAGTGCGCACAATCTCTAATGATATTCTTTGTCAATGATCAACGAGAGTTGCCAGATGTTCACTCTTTGGTTGTTTTAGGAGCGAAATCCGATCTGCTTCCTTTCATTATTAAATCGTATAGATGCAATGTTTCCAAAGAATCGTTGTGTCGAATGTGTCGAATGTTGGAGCGTATAACATTGAGAGATAAGTTGATTGGTACAAGGGCAGCTCTTGCCTCCCGCTTGGCTGATGTGTATCGTAATTTCGATGGTAACATAGCACCGCTCGAGCAGCGAATCGAAAAACTATGCACAGCCGACTCCGCGGATTGGTGGTGGGCATATTGGAACAACGACCAATTTAAGGGTGCTATAATGGGCGGTATTGATCGCACGATTGCTAAATTTATTCTTTGGAAATACGAAATCCATCTCATGAAACAGGGCTTTGCTGGCTACCATCCGATGCGTTATTCGGATATCATAAATCCCGAGTTAGAGCATATTGCCCCTCAAACACGCCCCGACACGCCTGATTGTGGATATTGCGAGTACGATGATGAATTCTGTAGAGAGTATTTGGATTGTTTAGGCAACTATCTGCTGCTTTCAAAATCTCACAATTGTTCGGCTTCGAATAATTCATTGAGTTATAAACTGAAAGGATACACTCAACTGAAACAGCAAATCGAGGTCGTAGAGATGGTGGGCAATTCAAACATGTGGGATAAGGAGAAGATCCTGAAAAGGAAACACAAAATCATCGATTTTATGATGGGCGAGTTTTAAGCGTGATATAGATCGTTTCGATGGAGTAAAATAGTTACACCATAGCATATGAATAAGTAAATCAATAACTATAAAACAAATCACATTATGGCTGAAAAATTTTATTGTGAATACTGCGGAACAGTGTTTCAAAGCGTCCGCACATTAACAGCGTGTAGCTGCCCTCGTCATCCCGATGGAGCCAATAGGGGGAAACACAAACTTTATGAGGGGAGCGAAAAGGCTCAATACACTTGCAAGTATTGCGGGATTAAGTTTTCGAATTTGAGATCGTTGACGGCATGCAGCTGTCCTCGTCATCCCAATGGTTCGAACAAAGGCAAACATTCACCGGCACTATAAGTTAGCGATATGAAAAGTAAATCTTTTTGGTACACAGTTGTAATTTGCATTGCAATGTGTGTTGTTGTGGTGTCACTGAGGCTATTTTCCATTCACGATTTATGGTATGAAACGGTGGCAGCCGTCTTGTCGGTTGTGCTGACTGCTGCTGTAACTTTTCTGCTCTTGAAAGGACAAAGCGAAGGCGAGGAAAGACGCGACAAAAATATTAAACTACACGAACGGAAGCTTGAAGTATACATCAAATTTACCTATAAAATGTGGGATATACTTTCCGACGACAATATCAATGCTGAGGAGATAAAGACTCTTCGCTCGGAAATGTTTAATGGGTTGTTGTTCTTTCTGGATAATCATCAGATAGAGCAAATTGACAGCGCATTGAAAGAGTTGATTTCCGACAAGGAGTTAAATAGCGATGATTGCCGTAAATCGTTTACAAAAATTACCGAAATATTGCGTTGCGACATCAACAATACAGCCTATGAGGAGCATAAGATAGCTGCTGCTTCATCGCTATGGTCGACCTGTAGCACGCTGTACGATGCCGTTGTCGTTGTTGATCGCCTTGCCAATACGGCAACTTCAGCTGCAGTAATCTCCGATCCGCAAGCGGAATCAATAGAAGTGAACTCGATCGTTGGACGCGTGACAAAGCGTTGTCACCATTTCGCTATTTTTAAGTTTGACAATTGGCAAAAACAGTTGTTTGAAAATAAAGTAAATGCTTTAGTATTGTGTGAGTATAACGGTGAAACGCAGCGTACAAATGCAATTAAACGCATCAAATCGAATGATTTGGTCTTCGCTTATCAAACCGGAGGTCAAGGTTATGTGGGCGCGTTTTTAGCCAAAGGTTGGGTCGTCTTTGAGCAAAACGACAATGGTGTTGTTAAAGAGGTCAAATACGAATATGACTGTAATGAGCAACCTCGAGTAGTAGAAGGTGCAGAATTTCAAGCAGATTTAGAGCGATTTGTTGCTACAGATATCTTGAAGGAAAACGGTGGTGTTCGTTTCAGCTTCTTGCTCGTAGAGCCATTGTGCGTGTATGGTCAAGGCGTAGGTAGAATCAGCGTCTATCGATCTACTATATCCACCTACGACCAACGCTATGCCTGGCTGACATTGGCGCGACTTTACTACATGTATGAGCATCAAAAGTCCGCCTGTGGTATCTACGAGGGTGTACAAGTGGATTGTAACAACGCTGTGTTTGAACAGTTGTTGAAAGATCAAGCTGTCTCTATGGCTAGTTATGTTAACAACGAGTGGCGAGATTAGCTGTTATTATTTTGGTTTTCCACCCCTCTCTGCCACATCATGACAGAGAGGGGTTTTAATTTTGTTGCCGTATCAAAATCAATGATTTATGACAAAAGACAAACTTTGCGAGGCTCTCCACCGTGAGCTTCCCAAGAAATTTGCAAAATCATAGGCAAAATATCTGCGCAAAAAAAAAGCAAGGCATTGTATACCTACAAGACCTTGCCTCACTTAAACGCCATGAAAAATCTACACTTAAATTTCAATCTATATACTAATCTTAAACTTTTTCATTTTTTTAATCTGCCGCTCTTTCGAAGAGCCTCCGCAATAATCCATTGCAGTTGACCGTTTACCGACCGAAACTCATCGGCTGCCCATTTCTCAATGGCATCCATAGTTCTTGTGTCGATTCGCAGCACAAAACTCTTCGTTTTTTGTTCTTTTTCCTGAGCCATGCAGAATCAAATCTTTATTCGCTTTGAGTTTTTTATATGACCTTAAAATTTTTCTTGTCAATTATGCAAAGTTCCAGCATTCACCACTGGAGTGGCGCTCTCATCTGAGCAAAGCACCACAAGCAGGTTGCTCACCATAGCGGCTTGCTTGTCCTCATCGAGTTCTATTCGCTCGTCCTTCAATTTGTCGAGAGCCAGTCTCACCATCGAAACAGCACCTTCCACAATCTTTTCGCGAGCCGAAACCACCGCAGTTGCCTGCTGACGGCGCAACATTGCTGCTGCAATTTCTGGAGCGTAATTCAAGTTGTTGATGCGTGCTTCAACCACCTCGATGCCTGCCATCATTAAGCGTTCGCTGAGTTTGGTCACCAATTCTTCGTTGATTTCATCTCCGCCCGAACGCAAGGTTATCTCTTCGCTCTTCACATCGGTATCGATGTTGTCGTAGGCATATTGCCCCGCCACTTGGCGCAATGCTGCGTCGCACTGTATCGACACAAACTTTTCAAGAGCATTCATACGGGTGTTTACGTTTTTGGTTGCTGCATCTTCTTGCAAGTCTACCTCAAACAAGGCCTTATAAGCGTCTTTCATGCGCCACACCACCACAAGGCCTATCAATATCGGGTTACCTTCTTTATCGTTCACCTTTATGGGCTTGCCATCAAGGTTACGAGCCCTGAAAGTCATCTTTTTACTTGTCAAAAACGGATTCACCCAATGCAAACCGTTTGTATATAACGAGCCTCTATATTTTCCGAAAAACAACAATGCCGACATTTCGTTTGGCTCAAGCATCACAAATCCGCCAAGCCCCACAAGCGTTGCAACAAACGCCACAGCAGCCAAAATGCCTAACAACGCATTTTCATATTCAATTCCATAAACCAACAACACCACAGAAACCGCCAATAAAGCCAATTCCAGGAAGATGGCCAAAATGCCGTTTATCCTTGTTCCCGAAAAATTAAATTCCTTCGTTTCCATACTAATTCATTTTGGTATTATTAAAGTATCTTATCAATATTCTATTACTATTTCTGTAATATCATTTTGATAGCACAAATATAGAGCCTGTTTTTCTAATCACCAAACATTTCACGAAAAATTTTTTAAAAAAATTATTTTTATTCCATTTTGCACGGCCGGCGCACAGTAGCAAACGCAAAATTTGGTGGTTACATTACTAAAGACTATTTTTGCAACCGTGAAACACGTTGTAATCAAAATATTATTTCTCATAGCCACCACAGTTGCCGCAATCGGTGCCAAAGCGCAAACAGCAGCCGACTCCACATCGGTGCTGATTCAAGACAGCGCATACATTGCACAGCAAACTATGGAAATCGAGAAGTTGCTCTACGAAGCACATGTGCGCGAACTGCAAGAAGAGGCCAAGCACAAACTGCTATACGAAGGAGAGCCAACACCTCGCTTTAGCATAAAACAGGCCATTTTGCCAACGGCATTGGTGGCAGTAGGCGCTTTGGCTTTATGCGACGACAAACTGAAGCAATTCAACCGACACACCTACAACAACTTCACCAAACCAGTGGGCAACATCGAAGACTATCTGCAGTTTGCCCCGTTTGCGCTCAACATAGGAATGACTCTTGCCAAAGCCGAGTCAAAATACAGCACCGTCGACAACCTTTTGGCTTCTGCAACATCCATAGCAACCATGTATGCACTCACCGGATTGCTGAAAGTCACCACAAGAGAACCCCGCCCCTACAACCCCGACATCAAAAACAGTTTCCCGTCGGGACACGTGGCTCGCGCTTTCCGCTCGGCCGAACTAACCCGCATTCAATATGGCAATTGGTGGGGACTTGGCAGTTATGCTTTGGCCACTTCGGTAGCATACTTTCGACTACGTAACGGCAAGCATTGGGCAAGCGACATTGTTGCCGGCATGGGAATCGGCATCTTGAGCGCACGATTAGGATATTGGCTCGTGCCTCTTGAGAAAAAACTGTTTGGCCTCGACAAAAAACAAGCCCAAAGCGGATTTGCCGCTGTGCCCTTCTACGAGCCCAACACACGCTCCATGGGCGCTGCCGTGGCCATAGTGTTCTAATAAAGACCACCGATATCTTCACCCTCACGACATCAATAGTGCTCTAAAAAGGCCCACATCAATACCTTTAGCCACAACATCAATAGTGTTCTAAAGATGCCTTTAGCCACAACGACAACTCCACAAAACACAGGTTTCGGCATCCTCAAGCCTAACTTATAGCACTTCTTATGCAACGGCTTTCGCCAAAAAATTTCACAATTTGCTTTTCTTTAGTAAATTTGCACATAGCAATCAATCAGCACAGCATTATATGAAACGCAAAATATGCATCGTTACAAGCACTCGCGCCGACTGGGGACTACTCAGCAAAGTGGCCTGCGCACTCAAAGAGCGCAACGATGTGACTCTGCAAATTGTGGCCACCAATATGCACCTCAGTGAAAAGTACGGCAGCACTTGGCACGAAATAGAACGCGACGGACTATTCATCGACCGAATGGTGCCTATGGACGTCGACAACGATGGAGCGGCCGACACCGTAGTGGCCATGAGCCAATGCATGGACGGCATGGCTCGCACCTTCTGCGACCTGCAGCCCGACCTTCTGCTAATTCTCGGCGACCGCTACGAGATGCTTGCCGTGGCAAGCACTGCGCTAATATTCCGAATTCCAATAGCCCACATTGCCGGTGGCGCTGTGAGCCGTGGCGCTTACGACGAAAGCATTCGCCACAGCATCTCAAAGATGAGCCACATTCACCTAACCGAAACCGAAGAATACCGCCAGCGTGTGATACAATTGGGCGAAAACCCCGAAAATGTGCACAACGTGGGCGCAATGGGAGTATACAACATCAACCATCTGGAGCACATCAGCCGCGAGCAGTTGGAACAAGAATTGGGAACTTCGATTCCGCAAGGCACATTGCTTTGCACATTCCATCCCGCTACGCTCGAAAAAATTGACCCTCGCACTCAATGCGAAAACTTGCTCCGAGCGCTCGACATGCACCCCAACAACAAGGTGATTTTCACCTATCCTAACAACGACACCAACGGAGCCATTATCATAGAACTCATCAACGCCTATGCCGACGAGCACCCCGACCGCGTGGCAGTGTTCCCTTCGTTGGGAATGCGCCGATACCTTTCGGCTCTGCACTGCGTGGCCGCTGTTATAGGCAACTCGTCGAGCGGCATCGTTGAAGTGCCTTCGATGGGCATCCCAACTCTCAACATCGGCATTCGTCAAGACGGACGTTTGGCGGCCGACTCTGTTGTTAATTGTGGCGTAACCACCGAAGAAATAAGCCGCGGACTCGACTACGTGCTTAGCCCCGACGTGCAATCGCGCTGCCGAAACACCAAGAACCCTTACGAGCAACCCGACACACTGCAGAAGATTGTCGACATTGTGTGCAACACCCCTCTCGACAACATCATCATTAAACCATTCCACGACTTGAAATGAAAACATTATATGTGATTCCCGCCCGTGGTGGCAGCAAAGGCATTCCGGGCAAAAACATAAAACCGCTTAACGGCAAGCCGCTTATTGCATACTCCATAGAGGTGGCACGCCAATTGGCCGACGACGCCGACATTTGCGTCAGCACCGACTCGCAAGACATTGCCGACGTGGCCGAAAGCATGGGCCTTAAAGTCCCTTTCTTGCGTCCCGACCATTTGGCTACCGACAAAAGCGGAACCTACGAAGTGCTGTTGCATGCCGTTGAATTTTATGCCCAAAAAGGCATTGAATACGACACCATGGTGCTTCTGCAACCCACTTCGCCATTTCGCACCGCCGACGACGTGAAGCGAGCATTGCAATGCTACTCTCCCGACATCGACATGGTGGTGACCGTGATGGAAGCAGCCACAAACCCATACTACAACTCTTACGAAACCGACGAAAACGGATTCTTGAAAATCTCTAAAGGCGACGGCTCTTTTGTGCGCCGACAAGACGCCCCTAAAGTGTGGGAATATAATGGCGCAGTGTATGTCATTAACATCGAAAGCCTTAGAAAAATGCCTCTTAGCAAGTTCACTCGACGCCGAATGGTGGAAATGAGCCGCGAACGTTCGCTCGACCTCGACACCCCTATCGACTGGATGGTGGCCGAAGCCGTGGTGGCAAACCTTAATCAACAATAACCCAACATGAGCACATCTGACGAAAACATACTCTACGGCACCATCAGCAACGGGCTGCGAGTGGTGCACGTGCCCAGCAAGGGCGCTGTGGGATACTGCGGACTGGCAATCAACGCCGGAAGCCGCGACGAAGTGGCCGGCAAATGGGGATTAGCGCACTTTGTGGAACACACCATTTTCAAAGGAACATCTCGTCGCCGCTCTTGGCACATCATCAACCGCATGGAAACCGTTGGCGGCGAACTTAATGCCTACACCACAAAAGAAGGCACTATGCTATATTCCATCTTCCCTAACGAGCACCTTAAGCGTGCCACCGAACTTATTGCCGACCTGGTAATCAACTCGGTGTTTCCGCAAGCCGAACTCGAACGCGAGCGCGAAGTGGTGATGGACGAAGCCGACAGTTACCGCGACACGCCAAGCGAAGCAATTTACGACGATTTCGAAGAACTGTTTTTTGCCGGCAGCCCTTTGGCGCATAACATACTCGGCACTGAAGCCGACCTGCGAAACATCACTTCACACGACTGCCGTGAATATCTCGACAACCTTTATGTGCCCGACAATATGGTGTTTTTCGTTTACGGCAACCAGCGATTCAGCACCGTGATGCGACTCGCCGAACACCACTTCGGCACAATGAAGCACAAAACCAACCGCCCCGAACGCATAGCGCCGCCCGTGGTAGACCCTTTCCGCAAAACCATCGCCATCGATTCGCACCAAAGCCACACCCTTATAGGAGCACGGCTGTTTGCACTCGACGACCCGCGCCGTTATGCAATGGCCATCATCAACAACATTTTAGGAGGCCCGGGAATGAACTCCATGCTCAACGTGCAACTGCGCGAACGCCGTGGTATGGTTTACACAGTTGAATCAAACATGTCGCTACTCACCGACTGCGGCATGATGCAAATATATTTCGGCTGCGATGCAGAGCACGTCGACCCAAGCATTAAACTCATCATGAGAGCACTCAACCAATTGGCCACCAAGCCCATCAGCGCTCGAGCACTCGATGCAGCCAAAAAGCAATACAAAGGCCAATTGCTCGTGGCAAGCGACAGCAGCGAGGCCCTCGCTCTGAGCGCTGCCAAAAGCATGCTCTACCGCGGTTATGTGGTGCCGTCGAAAGAAACAATTGAGCACATCAACGCACTCACTCCGCAAGATTTGCTCAACGCCGCGCAACTCATTACACCCGACAAGTGCTCCATTCTCACACTGCAATAGCCACACCTTTTCTTGCATTGTCACAAGGACCCTTTAACGAAAATTTGTGGTAAAATGCTTGCAATCTCGTAACGAAGTATTATTTTTGTGAAAAATCTATCTTTAAACTTAATCGAATATAATAATGAGAGAACGATATAACCGAATTCTTCTGAAACTCAGCGGAGAATCGCTTGAAGGCAACCAAGGCTACGGCATTGACCCTCAACGCATAGCCGACTATGCCGAACAAATTAAAGAAGTAGTGGCAGGTGGCACACAAGTGGCAATCGTGATTGGCGGCGGCAACATTTTCCGCGGCCTCTCGGGTGCTGCACAGGGTGTTGACCGTGTGAAAGGCGACCAAATGGGTATGCTTGCAACCGTCATCAACTCGCTTGCGCTCAGCAGCGGATTGGAAGCCATAGGGCAACCTGCGCAAGTGTTCACAGCCATCAACATGTTCCCAATCGGCGAATATTACAGCAAATGGAAGGCTATCGAAGCCATGAATGCCGGTAAGGTAGCCATATTGGCCGGCGGAACTGGCAACCCTTTCTTCACCACCGACACCGGCTCGGCCCTTCGTGGCATTGAAGTGGAAGCCGACGTGATGCTTAAGGGCACTCGCGTGGACGGCATTTACACCGCCGACCCCGAAAAAGACCCTACTGCTACCAAATTCGACGAAATAACTTACGACGAAATCTACAACCGCGGACTTAAGGTGATGGACCTTACTGCCACCACCCTTTGCAAGGTTAATAACTTGCCTATTATTGTGTTCGACATGGACACTAAGGGCAACCTGGTTAAGGTGCTTAACGGTGAACCTATCGGCACCTACGTTTACGAATCAAAAAAATAAAAAACATATACATCACTATGAACGATCCTAAACACTATCTAAACGAAGCAGAGGAAAGCATGCAACTTGCCATCGATTTCCTTGATGAAGCACTTGCTCACATTCGTGCCGGTAAGGCAAACCCTAAGATTCTTGACGGTGTTCGTGTTGACTACTACGGCACACTTTGCCCTATCAGCAATGTGGCTAACATCTCTGTGCCTGATGCTCGCACCATCACCATCACTCCTTGGGAAAAATCAATGTTCAGAGTTATCGAAAAAGCAATCATCGACTCGCCTGTGGGTATCACTCCTGAAAACAACGGCGAAGTGATTCGTCTTTGCATACCTCCACTAACCGAAGAACGCCGCAAGCAATTGGTTAAGCAGTCGAAGGGCGAAGCCGAAAACGCTAAAATATCGGTGCGTAACGCTCGTCGCGACGCTATCGAAGGTCTTAAGAAAGCCGTGAAAAACGACGGCATGCCTGAAGACGTGCAAAAAGACGCCGAAAACGACGTGCAAAAACTTCACGACAAGTTTGTTAAGAAAATCGACGAACTATTTGCTGCTAAGGAAAAAGAAATTCTTACAGTATAATACGATTTTTCTTACACATACACACCTACGTTGGGTGAGCCAATCATGATTGGCTCACCCAACGTTTTTCATGCCACACCCACCTCCGCACACCCGTCGACCAAGAAATGTCGGCGGGCTGCAAAGTTAACCGCGCCAGTCACCCTTTTCACTCCCTAAAAACATCACCATCTTCCGCCTCTTTCTCATGGCTAAAAGACAAAATTTCAACTCATTTTTTTGCCAATAAAAATATTATTCATATATTTGTCGTGTTAATTTTGGCTGAGTGCATGCCTCAGTCGCAGAATCTGTAGTTATCCTCAAGCCAAAATCAATAGAATCAAGCAATTATAATTTAAAAAACTAAACTTAATATTCACTTAAAATTTTTTCACAATGAAGAAACATTTACTATTTTTAGGTTCCATTCTTCTTGGTGCAGCAAGTGCATTTGCACAAAGCCCTTACACAGGTGCTGAACTTCCTGCAGAAGGTGGAACATTCTATTTGTACAATGTTGAAACAGGCATGTGGTTGCAAAACAACGACCGCTTAACTAATGCTTGGCAAACTCGTGCAGAACTTGGTACTCGTGGTCTTGACGTTCTTCTTCGTCTTGACGCTGAAAGTGGTGGCGAAGGTTCTTACAAAATCGACCTTAACTTCCTTTCAAACCGTTCAATGGCATCAGGTCAAACTCCAGAATCTGACATTCCAAATCTTGACGCTCAACCATTGTATCTTGACACCGACGCTAACAGCGACTGGGTATTCTTCCCTGTTGACGAGTCAAACCCTGCTGCAGGTTATCAAATCCTAAGCATGCGCGATGGTGTGACTTATGTTCTTATGGCTAAGCAATATGAAACTAACCCATATCAAGCCAACAACCTATTCTATCAAAACGTAACAGGTCCTCAAACTTACATTTGCACAACTCCATTCGAGCAAACCACTGGTAATGACCTTGGCGATGTATGGCAATTGGTAACTAAGGAAGAACGCCTTGCTAAGATGCTTGCTTCTACAGAACCTGTTGACGCTACTTGGCTTGTAAGCTCTCCTGACTTCTCTAACAACGACCGTCGCTATGGCGCTTGGAAGATTGACAGCCCTCACTGCGTTCGTGGTGGTGACGAAGGCAACGACATCTCTCGCGGTAACATGCACATCGAAAGTTGGAACTCTTCAAAGTTCCACATGTGGCAAGAAGTAGAAGTTCCTAATGGTCGCTACAGCTTGCAAGTTCAAGGTTTCTATCGCGACGGTTGCTCTGCTCCTCACGATCACCACGGCAATGCTGCAACTGTAGAATCTAAGCGCACCGATGGCACTGAAACTATCCGCGCATTCTACTATGCTAACGACGCTAAGGCTCCTCTTATGTCAATTCTTGACGGCGCAAGCGACGAGCAAATTCCAAACCACTTCGGTCATAGCGAATATGGCTCACTTTGGTATCCAGACAACATGCAAGCTGCATCTCGCGCATTTAACAGATATTGCGGTTACGTTAATGACCCTATCGAAGTTAACGTTACTGACGGTATCCTTAAGATTGGTATCATCAAGGAATCAAACGACGGTGTTGAAGACGACTGGATTAACTTCGACAACTTCAAGGTTACATATCTTGGCGCTGCTGACGTATCAGCATTCAAAGAAAACCTTCAAGCCGCTATCGACAGAGCTGAAGCATTCACTGGCGCTCACACTACAGCAACTAAGGCTGCATTCGACGCTGCTCTAACTGCTGCTAAGGCTGCTCTTTCTTCTACAAGCGAAGAAGTTATTGGCGATGCTACTAACGCATTGAACTCTATCCTTAACGTAGTTGAAAACAACCAAGGCGTTATCAAGGCCCTTCCTATCAACATTGCTGCTGCTAAGGCTGAAAATGTTAACGGTCTTGCTACTCTAACTGCTGCTATCGAAGCTGCTGAACTTGTTGAAAAGGAAAGCCTAAACGCTGAAGACATGAAGAATGCAATGAACAACCTTCTTCTTCCTCGTCGTATCAACGCTATCGGCACTCACGAAGACAAATTTGCAGGCCAAGCTCCTGCTGAAGGCGACTTCTATCTATACAATGTTGGTAGAAAGCAATTCCTTAAGGGTGCTATGAACCACATTACTCACTGTGGTGTTGGTTTCACTGCTAAGCCTGTTACTCTTCACGCTGTAGAAGGTGGAGGTGGTTACAAGATTAACACTCACCTTCCAAACGGCCAAGAAGGCGTTAACGACTTCATGAACTACAACGGTTACATGGACTGTCCTGATGGCGACGTATGGACATTCGTTCCTACAAGCAGCGGCGACGGCATCTACAACATTGCTCGCGCTGCCGACAACTCTATGCTTCTTGGCTATCGCGATGGCACATATGCTACTGTTGACACCGACATGAACGACGGTTCTAACCCTTACAACCAATGGAAACTTGTCACTGTTGCTGACCGCTATGCTCTTCTTGCTGACGCATCGGCTCAAAACCCAGTTGACGCTACATTCATGGTTAAACGTCCAAGTTTCGACCCTCAAGACGCTAACGACGCATGGGTAGATAACAGCGACGGTAACCACGGTATCGGCCGCCACTACAACAGTGATTGGGGTCCTGACTATGCTTATGGTCTATACGAAAGCTGGAACCAAACTTCAATGGGTCTTGCTCAAGACATCGTAGGCCTTCCTGCAGGTTTCTACACTGTTAGCATTCAAGGTTACTTCCGTGACGGTGGCGTAGACAACTACGTTAATAAACTTGTTAACGGCGAAGAAGTTCAATCACTTGCTGTTCTTGAAGTGAACGGTGAAGCCACTGAATTGGCTCAACTACACACCGAAGCAAGCAAGGCTTCTACTATCGGTAAGAACACTGCTATAGGTTACCTTCCTGACGGTTGCAATGACGCTGGTAAATTCTTCGAACTTGGTCTTTACAAGAACTCTATAGAAGTAGAAGTTGGCGAAGATGGTTACCTTGGCATCATGATTTACAAGGATGGAATGGAAGCTGACGGTAGCTGGGTAGTTCTTGACAACGTTCGCCTAACTTACACTGGCGAAACTTCTGGCATCAACTCTGTTGAAAAGAACGAAGTTAAGGGCAACAACAAGGTTTACAACCTACAAGGTATCGAAGTTAAGGAAGCAACTATTCCTGGCATCTATATCAAGAACGGTCAAAAGTTCATTGTTAAGTAATTAACTTACCCTCAATAATCACAAGGAGGCTTTCTCAATCGGGAAAGCCTCCTTTTTTTGTTCTTATATGCCCCGCTCTTAAACAACGCTACACCCAAGGCAAACTGTTTAATAAAAAAAGAGAAATGCCCGCCCTGAAATAACGCCGCGCCGCCACCAACTCACACCGCCGACTTATGAAGCACAAATGCCAACCACCTTCCTCAAAACGCCCATTTTCCAACTGCAATTTATTGACTTTTAGCAGATAAATTACTAATTTTGCACATTACGTAATTTTATGAATAATAATATGAAACTCAGATTCTGTTTAGCGTGCATGTTGGTGTGCATTATGGGCAGTTTGGCACATGCCGAAAGCAATGCTCTAATTATCACTCTGACATCGGGTAACAAAGTTTCTTATCCCGTTACCGACCAATTAACCATCAATGTAGCCGACGGCAAATTCACCATCGAATCAGCCAATGTAACCTATGCCTTTAACGACATCAAGAAGTACACCTTTGAAGGCAGCAGCGGCATCACCGCAGTGAAGCCTAATGCCACTACCGTTACCGCATATCCAAACCCTGTGGCCGATGTGCTAACCGTGACCTTTGGCGACACCAATGCCAAGATTGAAGTGATAGGCCTTAACGGTGCTGCCGTTATCGCCCCAACTTTATATGCCAACGGCTCGGCTCAAGTAGACCTTCAAGGCTTGCCAAGCGGAACATATATCTTAAAAATTGGAAACGAAACCATTAAAATATTGAAACGATGAAAAAGGCATATCTATTCTTAATCGCAATCATAGCATGTGCCTTGATTGTCAACGCCGACGAAGTGAACCAAATCAAAGTGCACAAAAAAGACGGCACCATCACCCGAATCAACTCGGCTAACGTGACAAAAATCGTCACCGAAGTGGCTAATAACGCCATGACTCAAACCATCTACCAAGGCGAAGAAGGCACCCAGTTTAACGCTCTTGATGTTGACAGCGTGGTGTTTAAATATCTGCCATACACCCTCGAAGACACCTGGACTGCCTACGACGCTTTCCACAAAGTGTGCTTCGACACCAGAACTAAACTTTACAAACAAAGCACCAACACAGCCTATGCAATCGACCGTTGGAACGGCTGCGCCGCTATTTGGTGTCAACCTATGTATCTCGACATGGCCATGAACGCCTACAAGCGTGCTTTGGCTGAAGGCGACGAAACCCGCGCTACAAAATACAAAAGCCAGGCTTCGCAAATTCTTCGCTACAACAAAATGCATTACGTTAACTTCAACTTCGACGACGCCAACACCAACACCGGTTGGTTTATATACGACGACATACAATGGTGGACTATCACCTTGGCGCGTTATGCTAAGTTGTTTGACGACGCTAATGCTTTAACATATGCTCAAAAAGCCTACGCTCGCGTATGGTATGGCTCTGACCGCGTTGGCGACAACGGCTCGTATGCCGACCCTGCCAAGGGTATGTCGGGCGGCATGTTCTGGCAATGGCAACCTATCGAAAACCCTGAAAAGAATGTCGACGACCATGCTCGTATGGCGTGCATCAACTTCCCTACTGTGATTGCTGCACTTGAACTATATGAAGCAATGGACGAAAATACCACTGCCGACACTAATCCAAAAACTTGGAGCAACAGTTATGGCGATTTTGTGCGCCCTAACTACGAAACCAAGCAACGCTACCTCGAAATGGCTATCGAAATCTATGATTTCGCGGCTAAAAACCTTTTCAGCCGCGCTATGGGTTTGGTGTATGACAGTTGCCGCGGATTCCCTAACAACTATAGCTACGACTCTAAAGCGCACGTCTATAACCAAGCCACAATGATTGGCGCAAGCGTGAAACTTTATAAGATTACAGGAAAGGCCACATACCTCGACAACGCTAAGCGTGCTGCAAAATATGTGTTCACCCGCATGAGCAATGCCAGCACCAACTATCTGTTGCCTTGGGAAAGCGGAATAGAACAAGGCATCTACACCACCATCCTGTCGCAATACATGGCCGAGTTGATTTATGACTGTGGCGAAACAACCTACTTGGAACAAATTCGCAACAACATATTCTGCGGATGGGAAAACCGTGACCGCACTCGCGACATTTGCAGCGGCAAATATGGAGAACCTGTTACCGAAGGCGCCGACATCGACTCTTATTCGGCTTCAGGCATTCCGGCTCTTATGCTTTTATTCCCTCCAGAATAAAAAGTGGGCATGAACAATATTCTGAGCAAAGTGAAGATGTGGCTATCGAAACTATCGTTTCGCACCGGAGTGATAGTTTTGGCTTTGTGCATTCCTTGCTACATCTTCTCTTTTGCTCAATTTGCTTTACCCATCTCCGCTTCGGCCAAGGCTGTGCTTTGGGTTATATTTTTTGGCCTTGCAAAAACTTTTCAGTATGCCGGATTGGCCATATTAGGCGTTGAAGGCTGGAAAAGACTAAAAAAGCACCTCAAAAAACATTAAAAAAACAAACACTATTCTAACATTATTATATCCAAAACCATGAAACTTTCAATCCTCGCTTTAGCAGCGCTCATATTGGGCGGCGTTTGCTTATTTTCTTGCACAAAATCGGACAAACATTTCCAATCTGTATCGGTGCAAGAATTTGAAGAAGTAATCAAAAACCCAGACGTGCAAATTCTTGACTCACGCACTCCCGAAGAATATGCCGAAGGACACCTTCTGAAAGCCATAAACATCGATGTTAAAGACTCATCGTTTGAAGTTAATGCCCTAAATTCATTAGACCGAACAAAAACCGTGGCAGTGTATTGCCGCAGTGGCCGCCGCAGCAAAATGGCTGCCGAAATGCTCTACAAAAACGGATTTAAGGTGATAGAACTCGACGGCGGCATAATTGACTGGATGGACAAGAATAAGCCTATTGTGCGCTGATTTAGCCGCAACATCCGTTAATTAACACTTCAATCATTTAATCCGTTTCTATAAAACTGTCCCTGCAAGGAAATGCCCCAATCATGCCATTTGGGTGCAATTTTCGGGCAGAAGAGTTTCGGCACCAACCGCCACCAAGAACAACGCCCCGGCTAACGCCACACGTTTCAAAAAGGACCAATTTGGGCCAACCGCTGCACGCACAACTCTCCGGCTCACGCCACACATTTCAAAAGGACCAATTTGGACTAACCGCTGCACGCATAATGCTTCGACACCCCTCTCTACTTGCCAATCATTCTTGCGAAATCAAATAGCAACAGCATAAAAAAAACCACAGGCCAAAGCCTGTGGTTTTCTCTTATATTATGTAAACAAAACGTCTTTTTTTAGAACTTCAGCACCGGACGCACCGAATAAAGCGAAGTCTTAAAGTTAGGGAACACACGTCCGTTAAAGGCTTGAATTACCCAAGCATGGCTCTTCGAGCATTCTGTTGAAGTCCAATAACTGAAGTTATCTAACTCCACAAAACCTTCTTGGCTACCGATAATTCCGGCACCACATTGAGCATAGATTAATGCCATTTCGCCCATTGAAGGCAAATACCAACCGTTAAGGCCGCCAAGATTAAAGTTTGCTGCTTTGTATGATGCTGGCAGTTTAGTTAGCGAAGTGTCGGTCAACTCAGTGTTACGGTCACCTCTGAAGTCGCTCAAAGCGCCGGTTGTATACCATTGCTTGATGCTGCCGTTTTCATTAAGGTCGACCATCAATTTCACATTGGCTTCGGCATGATAACCCACATTGCCTTCATTATCCTTATGGAATGGCAAATAGCCCGATTCGTTTGTGCCGTCAACCTTTTCGTAGTTGGTCAAACCTGCCACATCGTAAACTTGCGCCGACGAGTTAGCCCACATTGCTTTGCCAACATCCTTTAGTGCCACTACGCGACCGTGGTTGCTGCTTGTTAGCGAATTGTTGATTTCGCCGCCTTCCTTTTCAGTCAACGCAAACACTATGCCCACACAAGTCTTTGTTTCATCGTATTCCGACGAGCGGGTGAAGTCGCTATAGAAATAGTCGCCAATCTTTGCTGTTCCCTCTTCGGCCTTGCATTCAAACTTATAGGTGTATTCTTGACCAGCCTCTACAGCAGCAGTTTTTGTGTGTCGGCCCACAAATGCGCGGCCGTCGGTGGTAATCACTGTCACCGCCAAAGCAACTCCGTTGGTTGGAAGCATAATGATGCGAGCGCCCCCATCAAGGTCGGCATTCACTACCGAAATGTTAGCCGTCTTTTTTGTAGTATACGACAAGGTCTTCAATTCATAGTCGGCTTGACCATAAAGTGAGCCCTTATAAGCCGATATTTCAACGTGAGTGATGTCGTCGATTGGCTGACCTTCGTGCTCAAACACCAAGTTGGCAATTGCATTCACTGGCGACATCTTCACAGTAGCAGTTGCGTTATCGCCTTCGGTTTTTGAACCTGCCGAGCCAGCAAGATAAGGCTCAGCATACACACCGTCTTGCAACATCAAATTGATGCGTACGTGAGTAGTGTCGGATGTGGTTTGTGGAACTGCCGAAACTGGATAAAAATAACCTATTGTACCGCCACTTGAAATCGAAGGGACCTTGCCGCCAAACTTGCTACCGTCGTAGTTAAGCACGGCAACATTGCGGTCATATAGCAAATTCAAGGCTGCCAATTGGTCGCCAACTTTCCAAGTCATGTCTTTTGTAATAGCAGCTTCTGAATCGCTTGGCTGACCTGCGTCGAGCAGCATATTGTAATAGAAGACTTCGGTTGTTGGGTCATCTTCTTCTTTGTCCTTACATGACACTGTGACCAGACCAAGCAACGCTATTACTAAAAACAATTTTATTCTTTGCAAAATCATATTTTCGTCTTTTCTCAATTATGAGGTAAGTTTTCGTTTTTATACACACAAAATCACGGCATTCCCACTTTCTGCATTAAAGCAAAAAGCGAACTGCCATAATTTGTGCAAAGTTAGCAAAACATTTTCGTTTAAATACTTAAAATCTCACAAAAGCATATAAAAGTTGTAGGCTTATTTGCATTTTTACTGACAATTCGTGCTCATTTTCTTTTTTCTTCCCGTCGGCATCCAATTTTAAACATTTCGTTTTTTGCGACTTTTTATAACATTCCTTAATTTTATACTGATTTTTTATTACATTTTTAATTTTTTATATCCATTTTTCTTGCATTTTAAAATTTATGGTGTATATTTGCATTATCATTTTACATTTCATGCAATAGTGCCTAATAATTTGCTTATTTGCATTTTATTTTCATAATCATTGTAAAATGAATTCTTAGGATATAATTTAGATATTTTTACGTGTTTGTTTATTTCAAATCTTCCGACGAGATGTCGGAAGATTTGTTGTTTTTCTGACCTACGGCACACAATAGTTAAAGCCTAAATTTTCGCTTTTTTTTCGAAAAAGTAATCAGCATCCTACATATTTTCATTAACTTTGAAAACGTAATAGCGCAAAAAGCGGCTAACACGTTTTTTTGAATAGAAGCAACCACAATAACAATGACACGATTTTTCAATATCAAGCGCATCTCGGCAAGCATTTTTGCCTTGGCAATGTGCGTAAATGCATTTGCATACGACATAAAAGACAGCAATAACATCTTCTACAACATCACCAGCGAAAGCGCACTAACTGCCGAAGTAACCTACGAGACATCGAACTTTGCATCTTATACCTCGCAAAACGTTACGGTGCCAAGTACCGTGGAACACAACGGCAAAACCTATAGCGTGACAGCAATCGGCAAGCACGCTTTTCGCGCTTCGGTAAATGTGACGACGATAACGCTGCCTGCTTCGGTCAACACCCTTAACTCTTACTGCTTCTACGGCTGCTCGGCGCTCGAAAGCGTAAACCTGCCTAACGGCATTAAGGCAATTCCCGACGAAGCATTTTTCAACTGCACAAAACTTAACAACCTCACTGTGCCTAATTCCGTTACCGAAATCGGATATGGCGCATTCTATAACACACAGTCGCTGCTCGAATCTACAATGTCGAATGCGTTAACCATTATCGACGATTGGGCATTCGCATACTCGGCAATATTTGACGTGGCTCTTGCCAATGGTGCATCAAAACTTGGAGAATCGGCGTTCTTCTGCTGCGAAAATCTTTTAGAATTCCACGTTCCGGGCTCTGTGGGAAGTATCGCTCAATCAACGTTCTACGGATGCTCTAACATGGAAACACTAACATTGGGCAACGGCATAACATCAATAGGCAAAAACGCTTTCTGCAACACATTCAACATCAAGGAAGTGGCAATTCCGGGCTCGGTGACATTAATTCACGAGCAGGCCTTCTCTTATTGCGGCGCTCAAACCCTTAACTTCTTGCACAGCACATCGCCTATCACCATTTACGGAAGTTCTGACGATGTGTATCAAAGCGGCTCGTTTGCTCACGTGAACTGCAATAAACTAATCATTGACCGCGACATAACAATTCACACCGAGAGTTTGGGCGACTTGATGTTGCGCGACGCGAAACTTACCGACCTCACCTACGGCGACAACATAGAGTCGCTGTCGCTAACCCTTAGCGACGGAAGCAGTGTAGACTTGACCTCAAACATCGGCACCAATTTGCTCACCTCGCTAACTTGCGGCAAAAAACTCACATCTGTGCCCGCTCTAACAAATAGCCAACTAACATCGGTGTATGTTCGCAATCCTGAACCTCCTACTGCTGGCGGTTTTAATGCCACAACATACCTCTACGGCACGCTTTACCTCTCTGACTTTGAGGAAGCCAAACGCAACGAAATTGCCGACCTGTATGCAGCCGCTAATGTGTGGAAACGTTTCAGAAAGAAAAATTTCTACTCGGGAATTGATGGCATAATCGCTGATTTCGACTCTAATGAACTTGTCGACGTGTATGACTTGCACGGTCACTGCGTGCGCCACGGAGTGAACATCGAAAACGCCACTAACGACCTGCCTCAAGGCATCTACATTGTTGGCGGCAAAAAGATTATTGTGAGATAAACTCCCCCCAAAAACTGTTTATAAAACCCATTTTATAGAAAAAGGAATGCCCGTTGGCATTCCTTTTCGCTTTTTTTACTTTCATTTTCGCTCGCCTTTCACTACATTTGTAGAATGTAGGAGGCGGCTCGGTATCCATTGCTCAAACCTATTTGGACTCGGCTGCGCTCGCCTTTAACTAACATAAAAACTGCTGAAAACTACAAAAAACCATAATAACACTAAATCTAAACTCACAACTATGAACAAGATTTTAATTTGTATCGCAATCATTGCGGCAGCCAGCATCCTTTGGTCTTGCCAAAGCAGTAAAAAAGAATGCACAAAACCCGTTTACGTTACCGACGACTGCGGTGTAGTGTCACGCTTCAATCCTGAAGAAAAAACTGTGTATCTGGTGTTCACTGCCCACTATAGCGAAAACGACTCTGGCTACTTCGAAAACTTCGACGGATTGGTGCCTGTGCTCAACACTTTGAAGGAAAAGGGCGTTAAGGGTTCGTTCTTCCCTACTGGCGTTTGCTTTACTGTAGACCGCTACCAAGAACCTATTAAGCGAATCATCAACGAAGGTCACTATCTTTCTTCACACTCTTTTGCACACCTTAACCTTGTGGACGAAAAAGACAGCACTCTGATTTCGGCCGACTCTATCCGCGCCGATTTCGCTCGCATGGAACAAGAATTGGAACGCTTTGGCCTTACTAAAGAGCAATATAACTGGCTTATCCCTCCTTACGAAGCCTATAACCAAGAAACTGCTAATGCTATGAAGGAATTAGGTTACCGATTGCTCAACCCTACTCCTGGCCTAAAAACCGGTATGGACTGGACAAGCCCTGGCGCTGACAACTATCATTCTACTGAAATGATTCTTGAAAACTTGTGGAAAAACGAGGAAGAAAACACATTTAATGGCCAAATCCTTTTGATTCATGCCATGAACTATCCTGACCGCACCGATGAAGACCGCCCATATACTTACCTTGGCGAAATCATCGACAAATTGAAGGAAAAAGGCTACTCTTTCAAGACTCTATTCGACGTTATTGAAGCAGAAAAGGCTGCTAATGCCGAAAACTGATTTTTCACTGAAAAAACTCTATAAAAAAACTGCAGCGGGACTTAAAAAAGTCTCGCTGCTTTATGTTTAATAACTTCTGTATCCAAATTTCATCTTAACACATGCCACTCCTACGCAGTTTGTTTGCAAATCGTAACGGCAAATCGAAGGCAACACCACTGAACACCGACTTTCGCTTTACCGCGGTATAATTTAATGAAAACGAAAAACCGCTATCCACACAAATTGCGAAACAGCGGCTCTTATATGCTTTTACAAATATGTAACCTTCAATTGTCCCGACACATCGAAATCATCGGCCATTGCGCCTCCACGATAGTAAATTCGCATCCCCTCATAGGACTTTGGCACTACCAATTCTTTAACTCTGCTCCAACGCGGCTCGCCATAGTCGAAACTCCTACCATCGAGCAGAAGTCTGTTAGCAACATAATCAATTTCCCAAAATCCGCCTCCAAGGCACACATCACCATGCTGCAACAAATCTTTATGCATGTTGACCATTCCTAAGCGAAGCATTCCGCCTGCCGTGATAACAAACTTGGGATGTAACATTGCCACAAACTGTTTATTGGCAAGGTTTGCCTTTATGAGTCATGATGTCGAGCACCATTCGGTCGGTTTCATTCATCGCCTCGCGACCAATGCTTGTGAGATTGCGTATGGTTACGTCCACATCGTCGTCAACAATACCCTCAACCGACGAAACGCCATGATTTTCCATAGCCAAAATAGCCGAGAACACTGCTGTCGACACGCCACTCGTAACCTTTAACGCACAACTTGGCTTTGCGCCGTCGCACACCATACCGGTGAGGTTAGCCACCATATTCTTCACGGCAAACGAAATCTGCTCATAATTGCCGCCCATCAGATAGGTGATGCCACAACTTGACCCGCTTGCAGCCACCACGCAGCCACACAACGCCGACAATCGGCCTAAACTTTGCTTGATGTATATCACAGTAAGGTGGCTCAATACCAATGCACGTATCAATTCCTCCTCACTCTTATTATTGTCTTCGGCATAAACCACCACAGGCATGGTGGCTGTGATGCCCTGATTGCCACTACCTGAATTGCTCATCACCGGAATCATAGCACCCGCCATGCGCGCATCGCATGCCGCCGAGGTGTAAGATATGATGCGTGAGAAAGTGTTATCGCCAAGCACATTACGCTTATTTTGGCTGCTACGCATCACCCTGCCCAATTCGTGGCCATAGTGGCCCTCAAACGAACGTTCGGCCGCTGCCTTATTGAGGTCGCGTGTGGCAAGTATGAACGATATCTCCTCAACAGGCGCTGTCATTGCGAAATCGTAAACCATGCGCAGCGTTAGTTTTGGGTCATTGCATTCGCATTCTTCTTCAATTCCGTTCTGCTGGTCAAACAACACCTTGCCATGCTTTTTCAAATACACAAATGTGGTGTGACCTCCCGAAATAATTGCAGTTGCGCTACGACCTTCGGCATCGGTCACCTCTACTTCTATATATAGTTTTTCCTCGATGTCTGATTTCAGTTTTATGTCGATAGCACCCTTGCCAATATACTTACGGCCCAGTTCTACAGCCTCGGGGGTGCAATCTCTGAGCACCTCAAGTTGATATTGCGACTTGCCAATTATCGCACCTAAAGCAATAGCAATAGGCAATCCCACCATGCCTGTGCCTGGAATGCCCACGCCCATGGCATTTTTTAAGATATTAGCACTCAGGCGTGCTTCGATGTGCGATGGTTGGCAACCAAGCAACTCTGTTGCTTTTGCCACACATAGAGCCACCGCTATTGGCTCCGTACAGCCTATGGCTGGCACCACCTCGCGCTTTATCAAGTCGATGATGCATTGTCGGTCGGTTTGTTCAAACATAGTGTGTATTACTTTTGATTACAAAAATAATGATTTATTGCGACCTTTCAAAAAATATTACTTAGGGCTTAGGGCTATTTCTCTCATCATTGTCATTTATGCGCTTGCCTCATCAAAAAGGGTGAATGCCACAATCCGATTTTTAGTTTCAATAAGGCATTCTGCGGCAGCAGCCTCCCAAGCAGGTGCAAATAAAAAACCAAGCGGAAAGACAATCGCAATGTGATTATCTTTCCGCCGTTAAATCATTTTGCCGACATCAGCATCAGGGCATCAGAGCCACCGATTTTGCCAATGTTAAAGCATTATTTTTTACTTACCCCAAGCGTCGATGGCCTTAGCAAGTTCGTCCCAGTGTTCTTGAGTCATGCCCGATGCTGTGAACAAGCAAATACCCTTAGCGCCTGCTTGCATTGAAGTTGTAACTGCTTCAGGAATTTCTGTAGGTATCAAGCCTGAGTTTTCTGGGTCGATAACCTTATCCTTGTTACGCCAATCGTGGCAAATAAACAAACCGCTATACACTGGAGTGCCCTTGTCGGCTACACTCTTAACTGCTTCTTCAGTAACCTTACCTACCCATGAAGCTGGCTCCATGTAGAAGTCGTTGTAGTTCATTGGGAAATATGCATCCACATTCCACTCGTTCCATTGTTGACGAACCATCCAAACAGCATAACTGTCAGGACCTGGGAATACGTCAGCACTAACCTTCTTGCCCTTAGCGTGGATAGCATCGCAAAGTGCGTTAACCAAGTTGGTCACGTTGTCGCAACGCCATTCTGCCCATGCCTTAACGGTATCAGGCTCTTCTGTTGCACGGATGTCGATGCCTGTTTCGGCCTTAAACGCTGCCACACAGCTGTCGCAGTAGCAATAGTCGGCCTTTGGATATTCCTTATCCATCACCAAGCCATACTTGTCCCATAGGCCGCGGGCCAAGATTACGTCGGCATAGCGGATGTAGTCAAGTTGAACATAGTCAACTTCTGGAATTTCAGCAATCTTTTCAAGTTTTTCAATCAAGAACTTCTCAACCTTTTCGTTGCGTGGGTCGAATGTTGTGTAGTAATCTACATACACTGGCTTGTCGTATGACGATTCACCTAAACGGTTAACTGTGAACATAGTAGAGTCAACACCTTCTTGAGTAGTGCTTTGAACCATGATTGGGCACCATGCGTGGAATTCCATGCCAAATTCCTTAGCAACCTTGGCTGCTGTGTCGGCCTTAGCAGCATCCATACCTACATTGATACAAACACCTGTAACGCCATGTTCTTGATACTTTGCAAAGTGTGCGCGCAATGTGTCGGCACATGAATAACCTTCCCATGCATACACTGGCACCTTAACTTCTTTTTCTGTTGTTTGGCATGCTACCAATGCAAACATTGCCAAAAACGCAAACATTAATTTCTTCATAATAGTGTTCTTTTGTTTGATATTATTTTGTTAATATTTTTATTTCAAATGAAAAATCACTTGCCACGGCGACGCAAATAACCGTCTTCGTCAATGTAGATTTCGCTGCCGTCGGCCTTAACTATTGCTATTTCATAGTGGTGGCTCATAGTCTCGATTCTCAAGGTTGCTCCTTGTGGAAGCATGGCCATTTCATCTTTTGTCAAGTTGAAGTCTTCAACCTTGTTGAAATAGCACTTATTCTTTGAGAATTGTTCTTCTTGCGCATAAAACATTGCCCACAACAAGCGTTCAGCCTCAAATTCCACCGGATACTTGAATGCTTCTTTACCTTCGCCCACCTTCTTGTCTGACAAATACAAGAAACTCCAACGCTCTGGCATATGCATTGCAATCATGCCTGTTGGGCCCCATGTCCAGTTGTCTTCTGGCAAATAATTGCCTTCTGCGTTCTTCTTGCGAGAATATTTACCATCGATTACATCGTGTTGCCATTCCACGCGCGAGAATCCCAAACGCAAATAATTGCCTGCCTTTAGGTAGTTGTCAAAACTTTGCGCAATAGCCTTGCGAGGAATTGCAAACTCCACGCTCCAGCCCTCATCGGTGTCTTTTGGGTTGTTTAGAGTGCCGTGAACCTTAGTTGCCACCTTCAAACCTGGGCAGTCCCATTGAAATTGCACAAATGTTGGGGTTGTGGCTCTATAAGGCTTTTCGATTGCAAGTTCAAAAAGTGTGCCGATAGCATTAACTTCAATCTCAAAATAATTGTGAGCGTCGCCATCTGGGTCAATAAAGATTTCAAAGTCGTTGTTGTAGTACACCACTTCGTCGTGATTCTTAATGTCGGCCCACACATGAGGGTCCTTCAAATCGGCTGCCACATACAAGTATTCATCATCCCAAAGCATCTTTGCGGTGGTTTTGAATCGTGGTTCTGGGAATCCTTCACCGCTGATGTCAACAAATCCGGTTATGGCTTCAGCATTTTGCCAAGACTTTTCATTTATCTTGCCGTCAATTTTTATCTTGCCATCAACTTTATAGCACACATAGTTGTTTGGCATAGTCAAAAAGCGTGCATACTTCTCAGTTATCGACTTAGCGTTAACGCCTGCGATTGCTGTTGCAACGATTGTCAGTAAGAATAATATTCTCTTCATGATTTTGCGTATTTATAGGTTTATTTTATTTCAAATTTTCCTGTTAATCGAATGTCGGTGCTTGCTGCTCCCACCATCACCTTAAATTCACCTGGCTCTACCACGTGCTTCATCTCAATGTCGTATAGTGCCAAGTCGTCGAAGTGCAACGCGAATTCCACCACCTTGCTTTCGCCTTTCTTTAGCGATATGCGCTTAAAGCCACGCAACTGCATGTGCGGAGTTTCAACAGTGCTAACCACATCTCGCAAATATAGTTGCACCACTTCATCACCATCGCAATCGCCCACATTGGTCACCTTGCATTTCACGGTTTGATACACACCCGGTTCACGGCCTGGCTCCATAACCAAATCGCCGTATTCAAATTTAGTATAACTTAGGCCGTAGCCGAAAGAATATAACGGAGCCGCCTTGCTATCGATATAATCGTGCGACGGACGCTTTGAATAGAACACAGGAATTTGGCCCACATTGCGAGGAATTCCCACCGGAATGCGACCAGCCGGATTATATTCGCCAAAAAGCACATCGGCAATTGCTTCTCCGCCTTGTTCGCCAGGATACCATGCTGTGAGCAAGCCATTAGCCTTTTCCGATGCCAAATTCATATTTAGCGGACGGCCTTCAATGTAAACTACAGCCAACTTCACGCCGGCATCTATCAAGGCTTGCATCAAGCGTTCTTGGTCGCCAAGCAGATTTAGGCTTGCACGGTCGTAGCCTTCACCCGAGTCCATATCGGCAAGGGTGGCATTTTCATCAACCTTTGCCGCTCCGGTTGAGATATATTCAGTCTTAAAGTCGCGAGCCGACGAACCGCCCACAACAAGTATCGTAACATCCGACTTCTTAGCAGCCTCCACAGCAGCCGCTATGTCGGAATTTGTAGTGTCGCGAATAGCACAACCCTTAACATACACCACCTCAGTGTGTTTCGACACATGGCTGCGCACTCCATCGAGCACGGTGCGAATTTCTTCGCGCGCCTGCGGTGCGGTGTAGTCGCCCAATTGATTATATGCCACATCGGCATTAGGCCCAATAACAGCCACTCGTTTCAAGTTTTTATCCAATGGCAAAAGACCGTCGTTCTTGAGCAACACTATGCCCTCACGAGCCACTTGTCGCGCCAACTGGCGATGCTCCTTGCTGCGCACTTGCTTGTCGGCCTTCTTGGGGTCAACATATGGGTTTTCAAACAATCCCATTTCAAATTTGGTGCGAAGCACATTGCGCACTGCGCGATCTATGTCGGCTTCGGTTAGTTTTCCCTTTGCCACTGCATTTGCAAGATTCTGATACGAACGGCCCTCAAGGTCTACGTCAACACCTGCCTTGATGGCTATCACCGCTGCATCCTCAAAGTTTGCCGCACAATGATGTGTTTGTGCTATGCCCTCTATGCTTTGCAAATCAGAGAACACAAAGCCCTTGAATCCCCATTGGTTGCGAAGCACATCGGTGATAAGATATTTATGCCCTGTGCACGGTATGCCGTCTACAGAGTTATATGAAGTCATTATGGTTCCGGCACCGGCTTCAACGGCACGCTTAAACTGAGGCACATATTCACTCAATAGCGAACGCATGCCTATGTTTGCACACTCACCATTTAATCCGCCTTCAGGAATGCCATAAGCAGCAAAGTGCTTTAATGTAGAATACACATGCTTGCCATCGGCAATGTTGTCGCCCTGCATGCCACGCACCACGGCAGCACCAAGCACCCCCGACAAATATGGGTCCTCGCCAAAGGTTTCTTCCATGCGGCTCCAACGTGGCTCTCGAGCTATATCAATAACCGGTCCGTAGCCTATCTGTGCACCCTGCAAGCGTGTTTCGAGGGCTATTGCCTCGCCCATGCGTTGCATTAGTGCCTCGTTGAATGTGCTGGCTTGCCCCAACGCCGTAGGGAAAACGGTTGTGCCTATGGCCATGTGGCCGTGGGCACACTCTTCGGCTATGATTAACGGTATGCCCAAGCGTGTATTCTCGATTGCATATTTTTGTATCTTATTAAGCGCCTCAGCCGATAATTTTGGGTTCAAACCCGTAACGAGAGTTTTTCGTGTCCATGGGTCAGCACGAAGCACTGCCCACAATGAGCCCAACGGCTGCTTGCTCATTCGGTCCTTAAAGTGCTGCGAAACTTCCACCTTATTGCCCACCTTTTCATACATTGGCCAGCCAAGAGGACACAACAACTGCCCAACCTTTTCGTTTAAGGTCATCTGCGACAACAAGATTTCCACACGTTCACCTATGGGCAACGTGGCATCTTTATAGCGAAAATCGATAGATGATGATTCCTGACTATTTTTTACATCCGACGCATGTAGGGCTACAGGCATGCATAGCATCAGCGCCAAGAGTAGTGCAACTGGGTATTTCATAAGCATTTAAAAGGAATTTATGTGCTTTATTTGGTATTTGTTTAGGTTTATTTCGTTTCTGTTTTGTATTCCCATTTTTAATCTGCCGATGGAGGACACCCAAGGGCACCCTCCATAGCACTGCAGATTAGTATATCTGTTTCTTCGTTTGCAAAAACAACGAAGAAAAATCACAGACAATTGTCGAGGCGTTACTTGTGATATAGCACCACTTTCACTGGGAAGTGGTCACTTGGAGTGCGTGCCACAAAGTGCTTAAACTTAATTTCTTGTGGTGCTGCACTTTCAGTAACCTCTTCAGCGTTCTTCACTTCCGAACGATAGGTGTCGGTAAGCACACCATACTTCTTAACTTCAAACGAAGGCGACACCAGCACATGGTCAATGCGACTTTCGGTGAAATTGTTTGGTCGGAATGCGTTGAACGTACCATTGAGCGCATACTTTAATTCAGCATATTCATAACTGTCTTTAAGCATACCCGATTCAATGATTTCCTTAAATGAAGGGTGATTCTGGTCAATATTGAAGTCACCAGTTAAGATTGCAGGCAACTTTGAGCCAAATTCCTTCATTTTCTTTTGCACCAACTTGGCACTCTCTACGCGAGCCACCGTACCAACGTGGTCCATATGAAGGTTGAAGAACAAAAATTCAAAACCTGTTTCACGGCTACGGAAATGCGCCCAAGTGCAGATGCGCACACAAGCAGCATCCCATCCCAATCCGGGTTTTTCAGGAGTTTCCGACAACCAGAAGTTTCCGCTATCGAGCACTTCATATTTTTCAGTGCAATAAAACACTGCCGAATACTCTCCAGCCTGCTTTCCGTCGTCGCGGCCCACGCCTACATAATCATAGCCCGGCAACAATTCTTTTAGGTCTTGCAACTGTCCATAGAATCCTTCTTGAATGCCAAAGATGTCGAACTCGTGATAACGCAACAATTGCGCCACAACGCCCTTACGAACGTCCCAACCATTTCCTTCTCTGGCATCGCCCTGGTTATTGTTGCGGATGTTGTAGGTGCCAACATCTAAGCGAGTTATAGCACTCGCTCCTATGGCACTTGCCATAGCCACAACGGCTAAAATTACGATTATCCTGATTTTGTTCATAATAGTGTTATTTTCTAAAATATTTTGTTGTTATTATTTATCGAGAACTTTTTCAAGCATCTTGATGAAATAACCACCCACCACCGAGCGTGCTTGGAAACCGCGTTGTGCAGGACGGCTGGTGAACACCCAGTCGCTCATAGGAACGCGTGATTCCGATTCTTGGTAACCCAAGTATAGTGGGTCAATAAAGGCTTCGAAATCGGCACGGTTATTTGCCATTGTTGCAGTCCACATAATCCAGTCGCTCTTGGTGTAGTCTTCACGGTTGTCAAGAGGCAAGCCGTATTTGCGTTGCACCTTCTTATAGTAAGCAATTTCGGTGTCGATAATATCGACATCAAACACATTAAATCCAAGAAGTTTGTCCCATACCATGTTATACTTTTGGCTCCAAGTTCCTGGCTTATCGAATGTTAAACGATAGTGGTCGCCATCAAATGCATTTTTCTTCCATTCGCCTGCCATCCAACGTGCCTTGTCCATATATTCCTTAGCAACATCGGTTTTACCAAGCATTTCTGCCAAATAGCCATAAGATGCTACACCCACAATTGCCTTAACAGCCAAGTTGGTGTTATGTGCAAAGTGACCAGCAAAGTCGTCGGTACACAATTGGTTTTCTGGGTCAAGACCATATTTTACAAGATATTTTGTCCAAGTTGTCAATACATCCCAATGCTTAGCAGCATAGTCGGCATTGCCTTCAACTGCAGCAATAGCAGCCGTCAATACAAGCATGTTACCGCCTTCTTCCACTGGCATGTCGCCACCGTAGGTTTGACCGTTAGCAATAGGATATGTGCCTACGTCGTGAGCAGGGAAGTCTTTAGTCCACTTGCCGCTTTCGCTGTAATAGAAGATATGGTTTAGCAAACCTTTGCATAGGTCTACATTGTAAAGTAAGAACAATGGTGCTGATGGATATGTTACGTCAACTGTACCGATTGAGCCGTTGCTAAAGTTTTCTTTCGACAACCACAACAAATCGCCGTTAGGTGCTTCTACCAACTTGTGAGCCGAAATTGCTTGACGATATGCAAGTGCACATAGTTCGGCATACTTCTTGCCACCCACTGCCTTTGCGTCAGACATAAGTTTTGCATCAAACTTTTCGCAAGCCTTCATTAGCGACTTATATTCCTTCTTTGCCTTTTCGAATTGGCCTGTAATGGTTTGGTCACCCTTGCGGTTCCAATATGGGCGAAGGTTGGTGTGGAAATATTGGATAGAATAAATGTCGTCATAGCCAAGCATGAAGTAACCATTAGCCTTCTTCACCGAGCCATGGTTGCGTGTAATCACCATCTTGGTGTTGCCGTCTACAGCATTTGTAACCTTTCCGTCAACAAACTCTTGACGCATTTGGCGGCCATTGCCCACCATTGTCTTGTCAGAGGTTTCTGGTGTTGCCATATAGAAATATCCCCAGTCGATGCGGATGTTGTCGCCCTTCTTGGCCAAAACAGGTTGTTCCACCGAACCGCATTTGATGTATGAGATACCGTTCTTTTCAAACTTTTCTTGCACAGTCTTTTGTGAAGGCTCGTTGATTGCCCACAATGGGCTTGCTTCCAAATACAATTCCACATTGTGCTTCTTGCCGTCGTTGCTCTTCACTTCGTAAGTGATGTAGTTAACTGGGCGAGTAAGCAGGTCAAGGTTTTCCATAAACATTGGAGCAGTGAATGTAACCTTCAAGTCAACATTGCCGCAAGTGAAAGTGTAGTGAGTTTGTGTTGCTTGCACATCGGCATTAGTTTGCACTGCAGTGTTTTCGAAATAGCGGCGGCTATCGCGTTCCACCGATATTTGGAAGTCGAGAAGCGCATTACCGCCACGGTTCCAGCAGTAAGCAGCCACGATATTCTTGCCTGGCTTCAAAAGTGCCTTTTCTTCAGCCGACAGTTCCTTTAGTTTGTGCTTGTCGCAAGTGTTACCTGTCGACACAATGCGATGACCATTGATGTAATAAATGGCATCGTCGTCGTGCGAATAGTCGAAATACACTCGCTTATTTGTTAAATCTTCATTGATTTCAATCACGCGACGAACCCAAATCTTTGGCTCGCTCCATTGAGTGCGAGCTGTTGGCTCGTTTTCTTGTGTGCCAAATGCGCCCACGCCGGTCTTCCACTTGCTATCGTCGAAGCTTGGAACTATCCATTCATCTGAAGGTTGCTTGGTTGTGTATTTTGCAGTCCAACCACCGCCTTCGCTTCCCACTACAATTGTGTTCAATTCTAGTTCTTCCTCTCCAAGGAAACGATAACTTTTGCCGTCAACCTTCACAACACCAATAAGCGGAAACTCCGAACCGGTCCAGTGCTTAATGGTTGTGTCATACAAATTGTCCGACATTGACCACGCACTTGTGTAAGGGTCAATTGTCACCAACGGATATGCTGGCGCGCGCAATTCACTTTTCTCCGCAGCCACTAATTTGCTCGCCATAAAAGCAAGCATAACAACGGTAAATAATACAGTTTTCTTCATTCTTGATAATATAATTTATTTGATTTGAGTTTTGCTACAAAGGTAGTCAATAAAAAATGGTCACGCAAATATTTATGCTACGCATAACTATCTCTTCTACTCTTATTTTTTAGACTTTTAGCATCATTCTGGATTAATGTCGTGGGCCGAAGGCAAATTTTTAAATCCTTCACCATATATGTCGTAGGCATCGGTTATCACGACAAAGGCATTTGGGTCGGCAAACTTAATGTTTTGCTTCACGCCCATAACCTGACGTCGGTCGACAACCAAAAACAGCATATCACGTTCTTTGCCCGAATAGAGGCCTCGCGTTTTAATCACTGTGCCGCCTCGGTCTATCTTATTGAGGACATAATCGTGAAGCGATTCCAGATTTCCGTCGCTGATGACAAATATCAACTTCTCACGCGCCGAACCGCTAATTACAAAGGCTATTGTTCGCGACAATACTATGGCCGCTATTAGCGAATAAAACGACAGCAACCACGATGTTGACTCTGTGTCTGACTCCAAACCTACGCCGAAACCAATCACCACCAATCCCATTAGCACCACTGTGGCATCGCATATCAAAACTGCGTTAGAAAACGGTATGTGCAAATATTTCTGCATAATCATGCCCAGCACATCTGTGCCGCCCGATGTGGCTCCACCGCGCACCACCAAACCGCAACCCAAGCCAACCATGCCGCCGCCTATAATTGACGTAAGCATAAGGTGCTCGCTCAAGTCCAAAGCGCCACCAAACATTATCGAGGGGTTTAATTCTTGCAAGGCCTCTACATTGGGATATGCCATAACCTCAATCATGTTCATCAAGAATGGAGTGATGATTACCGCCATAATAGTGCGGAAGCCAAAAGTGCTACCCAACAGCAAAAACGACAATATCATTAGCGGTATGTCGAGCATATACCCAAAATACCCTACTTGTATTGATGGAAACAAATTATGCAAAACGATGCTCATGCCGAACACCCCACCCGGAACTATGTTGTAGGGGTTAATAAACACAGCAAAGCCTATTGCCACACACAAACAGCCGGCCAAAATCAATAACCACGACTTTATGCATTGCCAGGCGGTGGTTTCGCCCTCATCTACAAAGATATTACGCAAAGTGTTCTTTATGTCCATAATATTTTTACGCGCTTGTTTCAATCTACAAATTTAACAAAAAGGGCCCAAATACCCAATCAGATGGACCAAAATACCCTATTAATCACAAAAAAAATCGCAGGGTTTTTACACTTTTGTGTTCCACCCTGCGAATATTATTCATCACATATTATTTCTTAACTGTCGACTTCTTGCGAGCCACTTTTTTCTTTGGCACATTCGCCTCGTCGGCCACAATTTCTCTGCATTGCTCAAGCGTCATGTTAGAGGTATCGGTGCCCTTAGGTATCTTATAGTTTGCACCCTTGTAGCAGATATACACTCCGTATCGGCCATTAAGAACCTGCATGTCGGGGTCTTCGTCAAATGTCTTGAGCACCTTATTTGCATCTTCTTGCTGCTTTGCCACAATCAGTTCCACTGCCTCTTCGAGCGAAATAGCCTGTGGTTGATAGGTTTTTGGAATCGACACAAACGATTTTCCGTGCTTCAAATATGGTCCGAAACGTCCCACTGCCACCACCACATCTTCGCCGTCATGTTGGCCCAATGTGCGAGGCAAATCAAACAACTTCAATGCTTCTTCGAGTGTTATCGAGTCGATTGACTGATTCTTTTGCAAAGAGGCAAATCGAGGACGCTCATTATCGTCGGCTTTACCGATTTGCACCACTGGTCCGTAACGGCCAATCTTCACCGACACCGGCTTGCCCGTTTCAGGCTCGCTACCCAATATGCGCTCGCCAACCTTGTGCTCCAATCGCAATTTCGAAGCCTCTTCAATGGTTGGGTGGAACGATTTGTAAAAACTTGCTATTTCCTTATTCCACTGCACTTTACCTTCGGCAATATTATCGAATTCGCCTTCAACTTTTGCAGTGAAGTTATAGTCCATAATCGAGCCGAAATACTCCATCAAGAAATCGTTTACCACAATGCCAGTGTCGGTTGGGAGCAACTTGCCTTTTTCGGCTCCACTAAGTTCGCTCTTAGTCTTGACGCTGATTTTGCCCTTCTTCAATTCCACGATGTCGTAGGTGCGCTCCTCGCCTTTCTTCTCGCCCTTCACCACATATTCACGTTGCTGAATGGTGGAAATGGTTGGAGCATATGTAGATGGGCGGCCAATGCCCAATTCTTCAAGTTTCTTCACCAGCGATGCTTCGTTGTAGCGATAAGGCTGTTGAGTGAATCGCTGTGTGGCCGTAATGGCTTCGGCATGCAACTGCTGGTCGACACGCAAAGGTGGCAACACATTCATTTCATCGTCGGCGGCGTTTTCGTCATCGGTCGACTCCATATACACTCTCAAGAAACCGTCGAACTTAAGCACTTCGCCTGTAGCCACAAACCACTCATTACGGTTCGACACCTCAATGTTTATTGTGGTCTTTTCAACTTCGGCATCGGCCATCTGCGATGCAATGGTGCGTTTCCAAATCAAGTTATATAACTTCTTTTCTTGAGCCGAAGCGTTGATGTCGTGATTGCTTATGAATGTAGGGCGAATTGCTTCGTGAGCCTCTTGCGCGCCCTTCGACGATGTGCTGTATTTTCGCACCTTCAAATACTCCTTGCCAAGAGTATCTTCAATTTCTTTCTTAATGGTTCCAATGGCAAGCGACGATAGGTTAACAGAGTCGGTACGCATGTAGGTAATGTGTCCCGATTCATAAAGCATCTGAGCCACACGCATGGTTTGCGACACCGAGAAGCCTAACTTTCGCGACGCCTCCTGTTGGAGTGTCGAGGTGGTGAATGGTGGCGCAGGACACTTCTTTAGCGGCTTCACTGCCACATCTTTCACCGTGAACACTGCATCCTTAAATGCTTGCAAGCATTCTTCGGCCTCGTCGCGCGAGTTTAATCGCTTGTTCAATTCGGCGCTAACAATCACATTCGAGCCCTCTGGCTTAAATTGCGCCACTACGCGATAATATGTTTCGCTCTTGAAGTTTTGTATTTCGCGTTCGCGCTCCACAATCAAGCGCACGGCTACACTCTGCACACGGCCTGCCGACAATGCCGGCTTAATCTTTTTCCACAACACTGGCGACAACTCAAAGCCCACTATACGGTCGAGCACTCGTCGTGCCTGCTGTGCATCCACAAGGTTGATGTCGATAGCACGTGGATTTTCTATTGCGTTAAGTATGGCTTGCTTAGTGATTTCGTGAAACACTATTCGCTTCGAATTCTCTGGTGTCAAGCCAAGGGCTTCATACAAGTGCCATGCTATGGCTTCTCCCTCGCGGTCCTCATCGGATGCCAACCACACCATTTCTGATGCTTCGGCTTCCTTCTTTAGAGTTTTCACCAATTCTTTCTTATCGGATGGTATCTCATATATTGGGGCAAAGCCGTTTTCTACGTCTATGCTAAAATCTTTTTTCAGCAAATCTCTGATGTGGCCTTTGCTCGACAAAACCTTGAAGTCGGGGCCCAAAAACTTGCCGATTGTAGTAGCCTTGGAAGGGGACTCAACTATTACTAAATTCTTTGCCATTTTTATCGCTTTTTTAGTACTGTTTTTAATGTAAAATTTGGCAACGCTCACTCTTTTTCATTAAGCATCGCCGTCAAAAACGCTTGCAAAATTATATAAAAAAGTGATTTTTCAAACCTCAATATCACAATTTTTTACCGTCACAAAACCCTCAACTCACAACGCCGCTAATAATTTCAGTATGCGCTTTTTCAACACAATACTATTAGTATTGTACATATATATAATAGTGGACAATTAATTGAGTTTCGTTATAATGTTAATAATTCTTAACGATAAAGGCCGCCATAATTACACCTGCCTTTATTTTCTGCAGGCCGCTTGTTTTGCCCTATTGTTGTTTATATTGTGGCCAACACCTTATAATTAAAAGAAATTTAGTATTTTTGCATAGAAATAAACAAATTAGCATAATGAGTATCCTTAAATGTTCAAACTGCGGTAACGCATTGCCAGAAAATTCAAACTTCTGCAATCATTGCGGCACAAAGATAGAGCATAACATAATCTGCAAGAACTGTGGGCATGAAGCGCCCTCAGGCTCTCGCTTTTGCACTCAATGCGGACACTCATTCAACGAGGTTCAAGCATCGGCGCCAATCAATGCCCTTGCCCACAACAACGACTCGCTGGGGTGGAACTTCAACGACGAAAACGAAGACCACGATATGCCAACACCGGCACCAGCCTATGCGGCCGAACAAGCCCCCAAACGCAAGCGTAGCGCAAGGCCTTTCGTGGCTGCCCTGCTGACAGCAATAATTTTAGGTGTAGCCGGATACATTTATTACATGATGGAGTTTGCTCCGGCAAAAACAGCCACCGACGTGCCTATGCAAGTGGTAGACGTGCCTTTAACTCCCGACGAAGCCAAAGACATTTTGATTAAAGCCCTAAAGAACAGCAACATTTCGGCATCGAAAACAGCTTTCGCCTTAGAGGTTAACCGCAACACCGACGGGCTTAAGCAAATTGTGGGTGTAACATACAATTCACGAAACGAAGGCAAGTCATCTTATCAAATCTACACCCTTGAGGCCGACAGCCTGGGCGATAATTGGAAAATCACAAACACCTTGCACCACGACATTGCATACCGAAAACTCATTTTCGACCAAAACATCGTGGCTGGCGAACATAAACAATTGCCAAAACTCATAACATCTATTGGCGAAACCTGCTACGTGCATTTTGCTTATGCCGCCCTGCCGACCGACAATAGCAACCTTGGCGAAGTGGTTATGGCACTGTTCGACACTAATAGCCACAGGCTCACTACTGTGGACTTTGCCGGCGAAGTGATGAATCGCGACGAGAAAACCCTCATTAAGGGCGTGGCTGAGAATGTGTTTCGCTCATACGAAACCGAATTTCTCATCGCCGAAGCCGAATCGATGGCTATGATTTACCGACCTACGCCCGAAGAACTTGAACTTGAAAAAGCCGAAAACGCCGCAAAAAAATGGCTGGCCGATAACTCTGAAAAAATCGACTCCGTTCGCAATGGAGAGGTCGACATACGACTCAACATAACCGTATACAACCAACCCATCTTCTCACTCGAGAACACCGACACCGACTCTACCATTGAGAACGAAAACCTAATCGTCACCGCCGACACTAACGGCAACGTGTACGGATTCAGCAAAACCAAGCGACGCTATTTTGTTGTGTATGCCCCATCGACAACACTCAACGAAACTCCGCTTCTTGAATTCATCCTCGACGGTTCGGTGCGAGTGAAAACGTCGGATATCGACTTTGTGTTTAACCCTCGCAACTGCGCAGCCTCGGCTGTCGACATATTTGAATAAACTAATTCCCTTTACTATAAATTTTTTGTAATATGGCAGTAGAAATAAAACAAATAAACCCTACCTACAAAGAATTAAAGAAATTCTCAGAATTCAGCACCAAACTATATAAGGACAGTCCTTATTACGTGCCAGCACTTCTTATGGACGATATCTCAACCTTCGACCCTAAGAAGAACCCTGCATATGAATTCTGCGAAAGTGTGTTGTTTATGGCCTACCGCGACGGAAAGCCCGTGGGACGCATTGCAGGTATCGTTAACAACGTGGTGAACGAAAAGTGGAACGAAAACAATGTGCGTTTCGGCTTCGTTGACTTCATCGACGACGAAGAGGTGTGTGACGCACTTTTCAAGGCCGTTGAAGATTGGGGACGCAGCAAGGGATTCACCAACATTGTTGGTCCGCTCGGATTCACCGACATGGACCCTGAAGGTATGCTCATTGAAGGATTCGACAAAGAAGGCACCATGGCTACCATCTACAACCACCCTTACTACCTTAAGCACATTGAACGCATGGGATTTGAAAAGGAATGCGACTGGGTAGAATTCCGCATCACTATTCCTGACGAAATTCCTGAAAAGATGGTGCGCATTTGCGAAATCGTTAAGAAGAAATACGGCGTTCGAAACATTAAATACACCAGCGCAAAGAAACTTATTGCCGACTACGGACAAGCAATCTTTGCTCTTATCAACGAGGCTTACAGCCAACTTTATGGCTACTCGCCTCTAACCCCTCGACAAATCGACCACTACATTAACATGTATCTGCCTGTGCTTCGACTCACCGACATATCGCTGATTGTTGACGAAGCCGGAACTTTGGTTGGTGTGGGCATCGCCATACCTTCGTTGTCGAAGGCGCTTATCAAATCGAGAGGCAAAATGCTGCCTTTCGGTTGGTATCACTTAATTAAAGCACTTCGTGGCAAAAACGATACCGTTGACCTTATGCTGGTTGCCGTGAAGCCTGAATATCAAAGCAAGGGCGTAAACTCACTTTTGTTTAACGACCTTATTCCTTGCTTCCGCAAAAATGGTTACCAATATGCCGAAAGCAATCCAGAATTGGAACTTAACCACAAGGTTATGTCGCAATGGCAATATTTCGAAACTGTGCAACACAAGCGCCGCCGCGCTTTCAAGAAGGCTCTATAACTCGCCGCATTGGCAAAGAGTTTATAATATCACATTATAATTAAGGCTCACAGCATTATTGCTATGAGCCTTAATAGTTTTAACACTTCTATGTATATTTACTAACTATTGAACTATCGTCCTTTATAAACTCGCTTGCCATCGGCAACCTTATGTGGATTTCCGTAGTAAATCACACTGCCTGTGCCGGTTGAAGCACCTGTCAATTCTTCAGTTACGAAACATTTCACCGAGCCCGTACCAGTCACCGATGCTTCCACCTTTTTAACCTTCATTTCTTCGGCATCTATTTCACCAGTGCCACTAATGGCATAGGTTGCGCTCGCTGCTTGACCATTAATGTCAACATCGCCTGTGCCTGTAACACCAATTTCCACTGCGTCAACTATCGCTCTGTCGATTTCAATGTCGCCACTTCCTGTCACTGCACATTGCAACGAATTTGCGTCAACCTTCTGAAGCGACACATCGCCTGAGCCTGTAACTCCTAACGAAATAGTGGTTGCCAAAATACTGCGGTCGCTTTCTATGCTGCCCGAGCCCTTAACTCCAAGAACCAAGTTGCCTGCTGTTACTGCTCCCATCAAATCGATGTCGCCCGAACCCTCAACTTGCAAACGGTCAACCTTTGGACCCCATACTTTAACTGTCACGTCGCGGTCGCGTAGGCGTAGATTAACATTATCTTTGTGCTTCACTACCAATTCGCCCTTGCTAACCACCAATTGGATGTGAGGGATTATATTTGTAGGGGCTATGATTTCTATTTTCGACTTGTTCGACTGATGATATTCCACATCGGCAACGCTCTTGTTAATTATACCCTTAAATGAGCCTATTGCCATTTGTTTTCTTTCAACTTTTCCGCTTGCTGTGATTGTTGTTGCTTGTAGTGTACCCGAAACGGCTCCCGCCAAACAGATGGCCACTATTTGAATAAAAGTTTTTGTTGTCATAGATTATACTTTTTTTTAGTTATTTATTTCCTTTTTCTATACATTAGACGCAACAAGTGTATAAAAAGTTGCAACCGAAAAAAATTATTTTTCTTTTATTCCAAAATTTCTTTTCAAACCCTCAAGTTTTATGCGTTTTATGGCACTATGAGCAAAGGTTTTGCTAAATTGCGCCTGATTCATCACAGCCACATCGTCAATCGTTAAGTTGAGAATCTCCTCACGAGGGCTAAACTCGGCTACCGAGGTTGGCTTCACATTAATATTGTGCGGACAACATCGCTGACAATCATCGCAGCCATACACTTTGCAGCCTTTCACCGTGTCTACCCATTCCGGCAAGTTGCCGCGCCGCTCTATCAATTGGCACGACAAGCATCGGCCGGCATCGGCTGCCGCCCCATCGCGGTGCAAGGCTCCTCCCGGACAGGCATCCACACATTTTGTGCAAGCGCCACAACTAATATTAAGCGGCGCATCGGGTTCCAACTCCAAATCGGTAACCACTTCACCCAAAAAGCAGTACGACCCCACTCCTGGCACTATAAGCAAATTATTCCTGCCCACAAATCCCACACCGGCTTGTTGTGCCCAATATTTTTCGCGTATTGGAGCCGTGTCTACACACACTCGGCACTGGGCGTTGGCAAGCGTTGCGATATATTCGGCCAACTGCGTCAACTTGCTGCGCAACACCTCATGATAATCATCGCCATAGGCATAACAGGCAAACTGCGGAGCATCAGCGGCCTGTTGCACAGGCTGATAGTAATTCATTGCCAACGAAATAACAGTTTTTGCACCGGGCATCAGCAGGCACGGATTGCTGCGCACATCGCAATAGCGTTCGGCGTAGGCCATACAATCGTGATGGCCTTTCTTAAGCCAATTTTCATATTGCGCTATAGCCACATCGTTCACCGGCTTAGCCTCGGCCATGCCACATGCTGCAAAACCCAATTCGCTGGCTTTCTGCTTTATAAGAACTTTAAGGTTGCACTGGTATTTTTTCGATTGTATATCCATTTGCAAGTAGCCATTCTATGGCTCGCGGTAACGCATATTTCAGTTTATCAATTGCCTTGAGCGAGTCGTGAAACACAATAATCGAACCGTTGCGCGTGTAACGCTTCACATTATTCAGCACCTCTTCGCCATCGGTGTTTCGAGCATAATCTCGTGTCACAACATCATACATCACCACCAAATAGTCTTTTTTCAACACCCTCAACTGCGCAAATCGCATCAGTCCATGAGGTGGCCTGAAAAGGTTGGTCTTTAGCATCTCATTAGCCACTTCGGTGTTTTTCACATAGTCGGCGGTCGAAGACTTACAACCCTGAATGTGATTCATAGTGTGATTGCCCACACCGTGGCCGCGCCTTATTACCTCTTGAAGCAACTCGGGATTGCGCTGCGCATTATCGCCAACCATAAAGAAAGTTGCCTTAACGTCATACTCATCGAGCACATCGAGCACCCATGGCGTAACCTCTGGTATTGGCCCATCGTCAAAAGTTAAGTACACCGTCTTTTGATTATTTTGAATGCGCCAAACACATTCCGGGAAAAACATTCGGTATAACAATGGTGGCTGTACTACAAACTTTGTCAACATATATCTATATTAAATTTTGGGATCTATTCAAAAAAACACGGTTACCTGGGAAATTGTCCCGGGTAACCGCATCTTATCTAAAATTATTGTCTTTTTTCTCTTTTAAACTTCTATCAGTTACCCCCTTTGTTAGCCTTCTTGACCTTCCGACTCTTCCGATACCAAGAACTTAAGCGAGCGTTCCACGTTAACTCCCATAGCCGTCAAACGATTCATCACCACCTCGAAACGATCTTCCGATTCTTGTTTCAAGAAATAAATCAATGTTGGGAAATAACGTTGGTCAATGTAGCGGTCGTTGTTTGTCAAGCGATTGTACTTCGACAAGTCGAGCGATTGATAGAAACGTGCATATTGACCGAAGTGCATAATTTCGTCTTCAACCAAGTGGATAGCCTTAATCTTGTCTTGCTCATTATTTGAATATTGAGCCAAGAAATCCCAATTTTGCGCAATGCTGAAGCCAAGTTGCACAGCATACGGACAAGCCTCAGCCGGCAATTTTTCTTCCATTAGGTTAAGAATGTTGCGTGCCTTGGTGAAACGGTCTTCTACATAAGCCTTCAACTTGTTTTTATCGTCGTCAGTCAACGATTCATCGCTGTCGATTTTTAGTGATGCCTCTGCACCTTCATATATTAGCATATATGCCAAATCATTCATGGTGCTGCGGGTAGTTGTTACCATGCGGCGAATTGTTTCGTCAAGATACAAACTGCCTGGCTCAGCCTGGTCGATGCCAGCCCAACGGAACTTAGTGGTGATGTTTTCATACATCTTATCGCTATTCGACGTAATTTCACCATCCGACGACAAACGGCACAATGGAGTGATTTCGTAAGCCATACCAGTGCATTGCATGTACGGCTTAAGGCCAAGATAATAGCGTTCAGGCACTGTCATAGCGAAATACACCGGACGCTTCCAGCCCTCTGCCACCGACGACGCCAAAATGTCGAGCGTCATAGTGCCGCTGCAACTGATAGCCTGTTCCGAACCCACATAAGTGTCGTTCAAGATGTCAACTTTTATGTAGTCTTCAATCAAGTCACGCTTTTCTTCGCTCACAACACCTTGCTTTATAGCATCGTCGGCATTCACTGGAATGTACATCACCGGATACTTAAATTCGCTTAAGTTCCATTGGTTCTTGTCACTCTCAGGAGAATATAGATATTCCAATGCCTTCAATACAGGAGTTGGTGTAGTGTCGGGCTGTATGAAGTAGTTAAACTGACGCTTGTCGTAAGCGTAGGTCAACTCTTCGGCCAACATTGGCACCGGTGCCGATTCGTAGGTTGGGAATCGCATCTGGTCGATATACCAGTCGGTCGACAAGTACGACAAGTTGATTACACGCACATCAGTGCGATAGCCTTCCACTTCTTGGCAATACCACAATGGGAATGTGTCGTTGTCACCATTGGTGAAGATAATGGCATTCGGGTCAAGACTCGACAAATAGTTCATACCGAAATCACGAGCCGGATAACGTCCGCTGCGGTCGTGGTCGTCCCAGGTTTGGCTCACCATTTGCAACGGAACAAACAAGCCGAATAGCACTGCCACAACAGCACATGCAAGTTGCTGCTTAGCCGATTCATTGCCTGCCGATTGCTTCTTAACCTTACTGATTGCAGTTAATATCAATTGCCACAAGCCGGCCACACCCATACCTATCCAAATGGCATAGGCATAGAACGAACCAGCAAATGCATAATCGCGTTCACGTGGTTGGCTTGGAGTTTGATTCAAGTAGATTACAATGGCAATACCTGTCATGAAGAACAAGAAGAATATTACCCAAAATTGCTCAATTCCTCGCTTACCGGCATATGCTTGCCACAACAAGCCTATGATACCAAGCAACAACGGCAACATATAGAACACGTTTCTTGCCTTGTTACCGCTGCCAAGGTCATCTGGCATTAGGCTTTGGTCGCCCAAGCGCATGTTGTCGATAAATGGTATACCACTCAACCAGTTGCCATTGGTGATTTCGCCCGAACCTTGCACATCATTCTGACGGCCGGCAAAGTTCCACATGAAGTAACGCCAATACATATAGTTAAGTTGGTAATCTATAAAGAACTGCAAGTTTTCGAGGAAGGTTGGCTTAACCTTTTGCTCGGTTGCAGCAGGATTTCCGTTGCGGTCAAGACGTGTAGTGGCATCTACCACGCGGCCCTGCATGCCAGTCCACTCTTTATACTCGCGAGCATGACTGCCGCTGTACATGCGTGGGAAAAGCATATCTAATTCAGGGTTGGTCTTATATTTTTCTGAACGGCCCTTAAGTTTATATTCTGTAGGTGCATTGCGGTCGTCACTAACGGTCTTTGCATACAAGTTTTTGCCTTCTGTAACCACCGGATTATACACTCCCGAACCATTATCCTTATATACCAGGCCGGCATTGAATGTTTGGCCATAGAACAACGGACGGTCGCCATATTGCTCACGATTTAGGTAAGTAGATAGTGAGAATACATTGTCGGGGGTGTTTTGGTTAATTGGAGTATGCGAATTCGAACGAATCAAAATCAATGCATACGAAGAATAACCAATGAAAATTACCAAAATGCTCAACGCTACAATGGTGAACACTCGGATAGGAATTTGCTTAACAACCTTAAACAAATAGAATGCCAAGCCTGCAACAAGCGCTGTAGCAATTATCCATCCGTTACCAAAGAACAACATGCCCGAAAGCACTATTGCTGCAAAGAACGATATCTTAATGGCGGTAGGATTTTGTTGGCGGTACAACTCAAACAAGCACCAGCCAAACACCAAAAAGTCGAGAACTGTGTACACAAGCACACCTGTGTTATATGGCATGCCAAGAGTGTTAACACAGAACAACTCAAACATTTGCGCTGCCTTAACAAAGCCCGGAACCAATCCGTAAAGGATTAGTGCGATAATCACAAACGACAAGCCTAATGCTATAAGTGAGCCCTTAACTGAGGTTTCCTTCCACTTGCGATAGTAAAACACAAGCACAATGGCAGGAATACATAGCAAGTTAAGCAAGTGCACCGCTATCGACACCCCTATCACATAGGCTATCAAAATCAGATAGCGGTCGCTATTTGGCTCATCGGCACGATTTTCCCATTTCAATATCAACCAGAAAACCAACGCCGTGCAGAATGACGAGAAAGCATAAACTTCAGCCTCAACTGCCGAATACCAGAACGTATCGCTCCACGTAAAGGCCAAAGCTCCTGCTATACCACTGCCAAACACCACGAGGTATTGTGTAAGCGTCATCTTTTCAACATCGCCATCGGACACCACAAGGCGCTTCACCAAGTGGGTAACAGTCCAGAACAGCAGCAAGATGGTTAGCGCCGACAAGATGGCACTCATCACATTCACTGCCACCGAAACATGCGATGGGTCACTTACAAAGTTGATTGCAAATCGGGCTGCAAGCATGAATATCGGGTTGCCGGGCGGGTGACCGATTTCCAACTTATATCCCTGTGAAATAAATTCTGGGCAGTCCCAGAAACTTGCCGTTGGCTCAAGTGTGAGCAAATAGGTTACCGATGCCACTACAAACATCAGCCAACCCAAGGCATTGTTGATTAAATTATATCTTTTCATCGATTGATGTATTTATTTTTCACAAATTGCGTAGTTACAACTCACAAAATTAGTGCAAAAGCACGCATTATCAAAATTATAGTGCACGCTTTCACACTTTTTACATTTTTACGACGCCCACATACCCATTTTCTATGCCATTTATTACCCCAAAAAGACACCTATTTTGCTTTAGCAAACCTCACTAAACTCAAACCGCTTGATTTTCTTAATTTTTCAAGGGTTAATAGCATCGCTTTTGCTTTCAATTTCAAATTAATAATCGTACCTTTGCACTCGTAAATTCGGAGGAATTTGCATGCACTTAGGGCATCTTGGCAAAGCATTCTCATAACTGCCTCACAACATAGCGGCAGGCAAGGCTGCAACTGCACTAACGCCCACAGGCAACAAACAAAAAACATTTAGCAACAAGAAAACTTTCATCGTATGGAATTTGAAATGATTGCCAAAACCTTCCAAGGGTTAGAAGGTGTACTGGCAGAAGAATTGCGCAACTTAGGCGCTAACAATGTTGAAGAAGGTCGCCGCATGGTGTCGTTCACTGGCGACAAAGCCGTGCTCTACAAGGCCAATTTCTGCTGCCGCACTGCGCTGCGCATACTTAAGCCAATCTACAAATTCCTTGCAAGCAATGCCGACGAACTTTACGAAGCCGTGAAGCAATATGATTGGGAAAGCGTTTTGAAAGTTGACCAAACTTTCTCTATCGACGCCACCGTCTACAGCGAAGAATTTCGCCATTCACGCTTCGCAACCTACAGAGTGAAAGACGCCATTGCCGATTTCTTTAACGAAAAATACAACCGCCGCCCTTCTATACGCATCAACAACCCTGACGTGCAATTTAACGTGCACATCTCGGGCAAGGAAGTAACCCTGTCGCTCGACTCTTCAGGCGAATCGCTTCACAAGAGAGGCTACCGCGTGGCGCAAACCGAAGCCCCTATCAACGAAGTGCTTGCTGCCGGCATCCTCAAATTGGCAGGTTGGGACGGCCAATGCAACCTAATTGACCCTATGTGCGGTTCAGGAACTTTCCTTGTTGAGGCAGCTCTAATGGCAGCCAACATCAATCCTGGTGTGTACAGAAACGGTTTTGCCTTTGAAAACTGGGAAGACTTTGATGCCGAATTGTTTGAATCGATATATAACGACGACTCTAACGAACGCGATTTCAACTTCAAGATTTTCGGCTCCGACATTTCACCTAAAGCCGTAGAAATAGCAAAACGCAACATCAAAAGCGCTGGCGTAAACAAGCACATCGAAATAGAATGCAAATCGCTGCAAAGCATTAGCGAAGTGGAAGCCGGAGGCGGAATGCTTGTCACAAACCCTCCTTATGGCGAACGTATTGCCGTGGAAGACATGGAAGGTCTTTACCATGACCTCGGCGAACGACTAAAACGTGTGTTTGTTGGCTACAAGGCTTGGATTATTGGATACAAGAACGAACTATTTGACTGCATCGGTCTTAAGCCATCGGCAAAAATGCCTATGCTAAACGGGGACCTTGAATGCGAACTTCGTGAATATGTGATTTTTGAAGGCAAATACGACGACTTGCGTCGCGATGGCGGTCACATTAAGGACGACGACTTCAAGAAGCGTCGCGGCGAAGACAAGCCTTACAAAAAACGCAAGTTTGAAGAAACTTTCAAAGACGACCGCAAGCCTCGTCGCAAATTCGGTGACGAAAAGCCAAACAAGCCTTCTTTCGACAACAAAGAATCGGGCAAACGCGAACCTCGCCACTTCCGTTTTGGCGAAAACAATAACGACGAACAACGCAACTTCGGCAAGTTTGAACGCAAACCTCGCAGAAACTTCGACGAAAAGAGCAGCCGTCCGGCTCGCTTCAAACGTGAAGAGAAAAACGAAGGCGACGAAAAGCCTGAACGCTCTTTTGTTCATAACGAAGAATTCTCTAAGCGCGTGGTGAAATTTAGAGAACCTCAATTGTCGAAAGACCAAGAAGTGCTGTCAAACAAACTTCAACGCCGAGGATGGAGAAAGAAAAACTCCGAAAACAACTCTGAAGATTAAATTTAGCAAATAACCATAATTTATAACCAGCAACTCAATTCACAAATTACGATATGGAAAAACTCAACATCTTGCTTTTAGGTTCAGGCGGCCGCGAATGCGCCCTTGCATGGAAAATGAGCCAAAGTGAAAAGTTAAACAAATTGTTTATCGCCCCAGGTAACGGCGGCACCAACTGCTACGGCACCAATGTGGCTCTTTCTCCTCTTGATTTCGACGCAGTGAAGGCTTTCGTGTTGGCTAACGACATCCAAATGGTGGTAGTGGGCAACGAAGACCCTCTTGTGGCCGGAATTTACGACTACTTCAAGGCCGACGAACAATTGGCCAACGTTATGGTTATCGGACCAAGCAAGACCGGAGCTCAACTCGAAGGCAGCAAAGATTTTGCCAAGGGATTTATGCAACGCCACAACATCCCTACTGCCGGCTATTTGAGCGTAACCAAAGATAACATCGAGGAAGGCTACCGCTTCCTTGAATCTCTAAAGGCGCCTTATGTGCTTAAAGCCGACGGATTGGCTGCCGGCAAGGGCGTGCTAATTCTTCCTACTCTCGACGAAGCAAAAAAGGAATTGGGCGAAATGCTTAATGGCATGTTTGGCGCATCAAGCGCAACAGTGGTCATCGAGGAATTCCTTTCTGGAATTGAATGCTCGGTGTTTGTGCTCACCGACGGAACCAACTATCACGTGTTGCCTGTGGCTAAAGACTACAAGCGCATAGGCGAAGGCGATACCGGACTTAACACCGGCGGCATGGGTGCTATTTCTCCTGTAAGTTTTGCCGACGAGGAATATATGCAAAAGGTTAACGACCGCATAATCGTGCCTACCATCAAGGGCCTTCAAGAAGAAAACATCACCTATCGCGGTTTCATATTCTTAGGTCTTATCAATGTTGAAGGCAACCCTATGGTTATCGAATACAATGTGCGTATGGGCGACCCTGAAACCGAAGCCGTTATGCTTCGCATCAATAGCGATTTGGTGGACCTTCTTGAAGCGACAGCCAACCAACAACTCGACAGCAAGTCGGTAGAAATCGACCCTCGATATGCCGTTACCATTATGATGGTTTCGGGCGGCTACCCTGGCAACTACGAAAAGGGTAAGGTAATCACTGGCCTAAACAACGTTGAAGGCAGCATCGTGTTCCACGCCGGCACAAAACTCGATGGCGACACTCTTGTCACTTCTGGCGGACGTGTGCTTGCTGTGAGCAGTTACGGCAACAGCAAGGATGAAGCCCTTCGCCAATCGTGGGAAAACATTGCTAAAATCGACTTCGAAGGCAAGTATTTCCGCCGCGACATCGGTTTTGACCTAAAGTAAAAACACATGTCTCTTCTGGCAGATTATGAAGTTTAAGGAAAGCAGCATCAATGACTTTATCAACGGAAAGATTTTCGCCATCATAATGGCGATTGTCTTGGTCGTTGTTGCGTGCTTCTACATAACACAGGGTGCCGCTATGCTACACTCCAACAACGGGCACGGCATCCTGTATCCTTCTATCTGCAACTACATCACCAACCCCCTATTGTCGGTAAGTTTAAATGTGCTGTGCATTATAGGCATAGGGCTATTGCTGCTGGTGCTCAACAAGTTGTTTAGTTTCATAAAGACAGTTACTTGGGTATTCGTGTCGATGTTCTACCTGATTACCCTAAGCAGTCCTCTGATTTGCACCAACTTTTTCACCGGCACTCTGCTTAGCCTTACGGTGGTGATTATAACTTTTGCACTGTTTGCATCATTTCAGGCTCGCCGTTCGCAAAGGAGCATCTATTCGGCTTTTGCCGTTGTGACAGCGTTCTCTCTATTTCATGTTGCTTTCATATACCTAATTCCGGTGCTTTTGCTCGGCTTTATGCTGATGCAATCTATGAACATGCGCAGCCTGTTAGCCATGGGAATGGGCATAGTCACTCCTTTCTGGATTGTTTTAGGGCTTGACCTTGCAAGTTTTTCCGACTTTATAATACACCCATACGGCAATTTATGGGCCGAACTCGACATTTCACAATTGCGTGTCAACATCATATGCATAGTGTTTATTGCCACAGCCACAATAGTGCTCACATGTGTCAATCTCATTCAAATCATCAACTATAAGCAGCAGGCTCGCGCCTACAACGGATTTTTTGTGTATTTGGCAGCAGCCAGCATCTTGATGCTCGCTATCGACTACCGAAATGCCATGGTGTATCTGCCTGTTATCAACCTTTGTTTTGCTGTGCAATTCGGACATTTCTTTGCATTCAACAACCGACTCCGCCGATATCTGATTGTGGTATTCTTGATACTCGCCGTAATTGCCACACACATTCTGCACATTGCTCTTTAAGCACTTTCGCAACACCACACTAATTTAGCAACCAAACATGAAATTCTTAATCGAAAGCCATATCCCTTACATTAAAGGGCTGATTGAGCCATTTGCCGAGGTGCAATATCTTGAACCTGAGGAATTCACCCCACAAACGGTGGCCGATGCCGATGCAATAATAATACGCACTCGCACCACATGCAACGCAAATCTGCTCGACAACAGCAAATGCCAGTTCATAGGCACTGCAACCATCGGCACCGACCACATCGATTTGCAATATTGTCGCGACAAAGGCATAAAAGTGTGTAACGCAGCCGGATGCAACGCTCCAGCAGTGGCACAATATGTGCTTGCCACCATTGCTCATTTCTTGGACGCCGACAAATCGGCATCACCTGCCGACATAACCATAGGAATTGTTGGCGTGGGACATGTGGGGTCCATCGTTGAACGTTTTGCCAAAGAATGCGGATTTAAGACTCTACTTTGCGACCCACCAAGAGCCATTGCTGAAGGCAACGGCAAATTTGTAGACCTCAACCAAATTGCCCAACAGGCCGACATTATCACTTTCCATACTCCACTCACAAAGCATGGCGAGCATAAAACTATGCACCTTTGCGACCAAGACTTTCTTAACAGGTTGGCTAAATGCAAACTAATGATAAATAGCGCTCGCGGTGCCGTGATCAGCAACAACGACCTTGCCGAATACCTGAAGCACAGCAACTTGGCTGTAGCTATCGACTGCTGGGAGGGCGAACCCGAACTCAATCCCGAATTGCTAAAAAAAGCATTTGTGGCCACGCCTCACATTGCCGGTTATTCGGCCGAAGGAAAAATGCGCGCTACTGCAATGATTATTAAGCAAATCAACAAGCACTTCAATTGGAACATTACACCTCAAGCAGTCAACTGCATTACCCCAACTAAGGGTGCTAACAATGTGACACTACAGCGAATAGCCGAAAGTTACAACCCTCTTGACGACACCATAGCGCTCAAAAACTCACCTGAAACTTTCGAATCGCAACGCAACCACTATAACCTGCGACACGAAGTGGAAAGCCGATAAAACAGCATCAGCGCTTAACTGTAGCCAATTATCACTCTAAAAAATTTTTTTTAATTGTTCATTATATCAAGAGAGGGCACATATTAATGCGCCCTCTCTTTGAAATATACATTTACATAAATATCAAATCTGCATTTAAGCCTTCTTTTCACGGTTCACAAGCCATACGCCCAAAAACACGAGCACAGTTGCGAGCAAATTCTGTCCAGTAATAACAGCCAATCCGGCAACTACCGAAAACACTACTGCCACTATTGGTTGCAAATAGTTATACATGGCTATCACCGTAGGCTCCACGCGACGTTGCGCCACCGGAATAAGCATATAAGCCAAGCATGTGCCGAATAGGATAATAAATGCCAAATTGAAATATCCCATAGCCGACAAGTCGGCCCACTTCACTGCCAACATATCGCCTATCGACAAGGGCAGAATTGCGATTGCCGATATCAAAAACATCCACTTCATTAGCGTCAAAATGGAATATTTTGCAATCAACTTGCCAAAACACACCAAATAAAGTGCACCGCACACCTGTGCCATCAAGCAAAGCAAATTGCCCAACACCGGATTGCTAACGTTGATTGAGGTGTCGGCTTCGCCGGTAAACACAAACAGCAATGCACCTGCCAATCCTACCAGCACACCAAGCGCCTTAATCCAAGTAAACGCAAAACCCATGAGCACGGCGCCAAATATGAGCGTAAATATCGGAGTCAGACTACACACCACCGAGGCATCAACAGGGCTGGCATAACTCATTCCGATGATGATGAGCGCCTGGTTTAAACCAATCACTAACAACGACGCAAATATCATTGGCAATATGTCCTTGCGGTCTACTTTTTCGGCTTCTCCATTTGCAGGCTTTATGAACATGCTGATTAACCAAAACAGCAATGCTCCGCCCACAATTCTATATCCCGACAAGGCCATTGGTGTTATAACACCTTCATTGAGCAAGTCTTTCAAAAACGGAGCCATCAAACCCCACGACACATTAGCCACCAACAATGCCAAATGTCCTTGATACTTGCTGCTAAGTTTGAATCCTGGTTGCATATAATGCTTAATCTAAAAATTTATTATTGCTTTTTCGATGATAAAATCTTGTTAAATAACCATTCTCTTGGCTTGTCGATTAGAGTGCACACCACAAACAAAGCCACTCCAATGCCCGTTCCTATCAATGCATATCCATCGCCTGAATAGGTGTCGTAGATGTCGCTCAATATTGGGCGCAACACATGTGGCCATACGCTGAAATGCATATGTATCAAATACACTGCAAACGAGGTCGAAGCCACCCAATTGACAAATCGATTCTTGAATTTGAAAGTGGTGAAAATCACAAAGAATGCCAACGATTCGAGCACAATAACCGGATTATTATAGGCTATAACTTTAAAGTACTTCATGTGTTGCATCATCAGCATCACACCTGCCACCGAACACACAAAGGTAACTATCGCTACCGGCAACCATGGGAACTGCTTTTTGCGGTCAAGACACTCACGCAACACATATCCCAAGCAATAGATGAATATCATGTGATAAACGGTGTAACCAGTTTCGTTAAACACCATCTCAAACCACCATCCACCCACACAATTAATTACAATCAAAGCCAACACTATCCACAAATGCTCACGGAATGTGGTTCGCTGCAACACGCCATTGATGATTGGACTCAAGGCCATCAGATAGAAATAACTTGTGACAAACCACTGCGAACTATGAGAAATGCCATTCACAGCATATTGAGTGTACTGGGGCAAGAACAATTGCGGATAATATGCACATACTATCAAATAGAGTAGCACCGAATACCACAGGCACCAACCCACATATTTTAGCATCCCTTTGGCTGTGATTCGTATACCAAAATAGCCCGATATGAGCACAAACAAATTTACACCAATAATCGCTACCGATTCAAGCAGCTCTGCTCCCCAAACTTGTGAAAACTCGCAATTGCTTAATGGTAAAAATTTTTCAACGGCCACTCCGTTAAAATGTACCATAATTATCATAGCCATCGCTATGATTCTTAATAATTCAAATTGTGATTCTCTTACTTTCATTAAATGACATTTTATAACTCCGCAAAGTTAGCAACATTCATTAGATTTTAAAATTATGATCGTTAAAATAACCCTTAATTCTTTTTAATTTGTAGAGAAGTGCTCAATTTCTGATTATTATATGAAAATAAATTTCTACCTTTGAATTGATGGAATTTTTCACCTCTATAGAGTTTTATTGCCTGGCTGTTATAGCAGCAGTGGCACTCTTGGGATTGCTTATGCACCAACCTCCCCAAAAGCCCGCCGAGACATACATTGCGCGGCTTTTACTGGACGCGGCTAATAGTCCCGGCGCCGAAACCATCAGAGTCAGCATCGCACCCGACGGAAGTGCCATTCTGTCGCGAACCGGGCTGATGGGCGACCCAACCGAAGGCATAAACTTAGTGGCCGAAGTGATTGGCGACAAGGTGAAAATAGTTGAAAAAAGAGCCTCCAAATCAGCGACTATCTCTCCTCAATGCTCACCGCTGCGCGGAGTGGCTCAACTAAACTGCTTTCGCAAAGGCCACTACACTATTCGCTACGAAAGCGAAGTAACTGGCACTTGGGGCACCATGACAATACTTGCCGTTGACGGTTTTGCCAACGAAACAGAACTCAGATTTTAAATTTAACGGCTGCAACACAATAGTTTGCACCTTTTTTGCGTTATTATTAAAATGCGTTTAACGAAAATTATTCACACAATGATAAAGAAACTATTATTTACACTTTTCGCCATTATCACATGCCTTTCAGCATCGGCTGCAGTTGGCACTTGGAAAATACACCCTGTGTTTGGCGCTACTCCCACTAACGCAATCGATACTGGCAACAATTTGTATTATTTGGTGTCGCAAAACCTATATTGCTACGACAAAGAAACATCAGAAAACATCGTTTACGACAAAAGCAACTACCTAAACGACACTCAAATACAAAACATATACTATAACTACGAAAAAAAATATCTGCTTGTTGCCTATGTCAATGCCAACATCGACATCATTCTTGAAAATGGCAAGGTAATCAACATTCCTGACATCAGCAACGCACTACTTACCTCGGCGAAAACCATCAACCACGTCACATTCCATGGCAACCGAGCATATGTAGCCACTGCTTTCGGCTATGTTGCCATTAACGACGAGAAATACGAAATCGCCGAATCTCGAATCTACAACAAAAACATCACTTCGGTGGCAATAGTGGGCAATGCCATTCTGCTATCGGCCGACGCGGGCACATACGTTGGCGAACGTTCTAAGCCTCATAGCACTTTAGACACTTATGTCTACACCACGGCTCTTACAAAAGCAAAATTCTACCCTCTTACCGAATCACGCTTCCTGACATGCGGCACTAACGCTACGATTTATAACGTCAATTTCGACGAAAACGGCGTGCCAACAGGAATCGCTCATAGCCTAACAGTCGACAACTCGTCGCCTAACATCGTTCAGCCAATCAAAGCCACTGGCGAAATGATGGTTTTGTTCACAACACGCGGAGTTTACTATGTCGTTGCTGCCGACGGCAGTTCGAAAACAAGCGTAACACTGCCAACAACCGTTAAAAATGAAATAATCACTTCACAGGAATCTGACGGCTCATGGTGGGCTGTGGGCGCTAACGGCATCCGCAAGATTTCAATCGAAGGCACCACTGCAACCACTATTATCGACTACCAAAAGATTAATGCATCATCGGTTAGCCGACCTGCTCACTTGGTATATAACCAAGAGCAAGACTTCCTTTATGTGCTCAACACAGGTAAAAACCGCTTGTTCAGCACTGGTCAAGCCACCACATTCAGCACTTTAGCCGGCTCAAATTGGACAACTCACACTCCTACCGTCACAAACACTCGACGCCCGGCAACCACCACTCTCTATAACACCTACGCTCCTGTGGTTGACCCTAACGATAGCAACACGTTCTACATCGGCACTGAATACGAAGGCATCTTCAAATTCACAAACTTCGAACAAGTTGCACACTACGACTGGACCAATAGCCCTCTAATTAACCAAGGCAGTTACAACTGTGCCATTAGCGGCTTGCAATTTGACAACTACGGTAACCTTTGGGCTATTCAAGCAGAATCTAAGCCATCGGTTTTTGTGCTTCCTAAGGAAAAACTTAACTCAACAGAATTAACCGCCGAAGATTGGATTACTCCAACCATAAAGCCCGACGGTTCAAGCCTTACAACCAATTGGCGACAAATGTTCCTTATAACAAAGAAACACAACATGAAGGTTTATAGCGCTGGTAGTTGGGCAAGTAGAATGATATTCTTTAACGACAACGGCAATCCTGCAGGAAACATACAATATGTGGAACACCGATACCTCAACACCCTGGACCAAGACAATAAAAACTACACTTGGACCGACATTTTCTGCTTTACAGAAGACCTAAACGGCAAAGTTTGGGTGGGCAGTAGCAACGGTGTTACCGAATGGGACCTTACAAAGGTCTTCGACACCGATTTCCGAGTTAACCGCATTAAAGTGCCACGCAACGACGGCACAAACAACGCCGATTATCTTCTCGACGGATTGCAAGTGAATGCTATCGCCGTCGACGGGTCAAACCGCAAATGGATTGGAACAAACACTTCAGGTCTGTTGCTCGTTAGCCCCGACGGAAGCGAAATTATTGAACACTTCACAACCGCTAACAGCATCCTTCCTTCCGACAAAATCATTTCTTTGCGATGCAACCCTAACAACAATGTGGTGTATGTAGGTACCGAAAACGGTTTGCTTGAATACGAAAGCACATCAACCGCTCCAGCCGAAACTTACGATAACGTAATCGTTTATCCTAACCCTGTTCGCCCTGAATACACAGGACTAATAACCATAAAGGGACTTATGGACAACTCATTGGTGAAGATTTCTGATGCAGCAGGCAACGTGGTGGCAACACTTCAATCAACTGGCGGCATGGCCACTTGGGACGGTTGCAACTTTAATGGCGACCGTGTTAAGAGCGGTGTTTACTTTGTGCTCGCTTCTGAAAATGAAGATGAAACAAGCAGCGCTATAGTTGCAAAATTCTTAGTAATAAGATAACATAAATTGAACTCTAAATTATATGTAATAATTCCATTCTCGTAAGTAAGAATGGAATTATTTGCATTATAAACACACATTATTATATATAATGGCTGACACAACAACAAAACAACGCTACGATTTTGTCGACTTAATGAAAGGCGTAACAATTATTCTTGTTATTGCTCTTCATTGTCTCATCACCTACACGCCCAAAATCGACGCTATGTTGTTTCACACAAGAATGCCACTTTACACATTTTTGGCAGGATTGTTCTTTTCCACAATGCCTTCATTTAAAGTGCAGTTCGTTAAAAAAATAAACCGTTATATTTTACCTCTTTTACTTTTCAGTTTCATATATGCACTGATTTTCAATTGCACAATATCATACTTCAGCATTCCCCTCCTAAAAGGTGAAATTGTTTCGTTTTTCGTCTATCAGAGTCAAATGCGAGCAAACTCTCCTCTATGGTTTCTACGATATCTGATGATGTTGTTTTTGCTTTGCTATTGTTTTGAATTCATCACCCGCAAGTGTTCTAAAACCGTTAAAATAATATTGGCATTTGCTATTTCTTGCTCATATTTCTACTTCAACCAAACAATTCACGACAATTATCACGGCGGGATAAATAATTTAACCACTCTTTACTTCAACACTAACATCCCTTCGGCTTTAGTAGCATTTCCCACCTATTACCTTCCTTATCTATTTAAAGACTACATTCTACGTAATCACAACATAAAACACCTCACCATAGCACTTCCTTTTGCATTTGCCGCTTGGTACTTTGCCAGTCAAAGCAATATGGATTCATTTTTTAAAGTGGGCAACTGCGGCACAAACTATTTGCGCTTTATCATTGCCCAAGCAGGCGGACTATATGTGTTTTTCTACTTCTGCTATCTAATAAAGCGAATCCCATTCATTTCATATTTGGGCCGATATTCTATCGTGTTGCTTTGCACACATGCCATCATGCTATACCTTTGTCGACACGTGTTCTTTATTTCTGACCCCTATATGAAGTTTGCGCTTATCATTGCCACCGCGCCATTACTGATTTGGGTACTCACAAAATATCTGCCGCACTTCACCGCTCAAAAAGACCTGATAAAAGTTGACGAAAACGGGAAAATAAGAATATCCTTTCGTGATTAAAACTATTTCAGTATATTTGCATACACAAAAAATCGGGGTGTAGCGCAGTTGGTAGCGCGCTACGTTCGGGACGTAGAGGTCGGAAGTTCGAACCTTCTCACCCCGACTTCTAAGAGCAAACGCAAATTGCGTTTGCTCTTTTTGTAACCTATGCACACAACTGTCGTTCACAAAAAAGCCAAAAGCCACTATTTATTTTTTATTGCAAAACCACATCTCACCCTTATTTAACCAACAAGCCCTATTGCCAATTGGCAATAGGGCTATATATTTTGTGCGGCGATTAGTCAGCACTTGCGACTGCTATACTCAGAGTTTGACGTAATATCTACAGATGTGTCTGTGCCGTTGCACTCTACCTTTCTTTAATCAGTTATAAGTATTTGTCGCCGTATTTCGATTTTACCTCATTTACATAAAGACGCACACGCTGCTCCTCGTCTTGAGGCACAATAAGCAACACATCATCGGTGTCGGCTACAATAAAGCCTTTCAATCCCGATGCCACAACCAATTTATCCTCTCTTGTGGCAATTATATTGTCAGCGCAATTAATGGTCAGCGACTTGCAGTTTTGAGTCACATTTCCCTCTATGCTCTTTGGGGAATGGTCATAAAGTGCGCCCCAGGTTCCCAAGTCGCTCCACCCGAAGTCAACTCGTTCGACATACACATTTGGCGCTTTTTCCATCACCGCAAAGTCAATCGAAATGCTTGGACAAGCCGGAAATGCTTCGTTAATAAATTCTTCCTCCTTATCGGTGCCAAAATATTCAAGGCCTTTATCAAAGTTATCGGTAATATTGCTTGCATATGCGTGCAATGCGTCTATGATGCTTTTAGTAGACCACAAGAACATGCCGGAGTTCCACAAAAACTCACCAGTAGCAACAAACACCTTGGCAAGTTCCAAATTGGGTTTCTCTGTAAAGGTCTTCACCTTCATCACCGAGCCGTTGAACTTTTCGCCCACTTGAATATAACCGTAACCCGTTTCCGGACGGTTTGGGTTGATGCCCAAAGTGAGAAGCACATCGCGATTTTCAATAAATTCAAATCCCTTGAGAATGCTTTCGCGATATTCTTGTTCCTTGAGAATAAGGTGATCGCTTGGCGCAACCATTATCTTAGCGTTAGGGTTTATGGCATTAATGTGATATGCGGCCCACGCAATGCATGGAGCAGTGTTGCGACGGGCTGGCTCATATAAAATCTGGGAATCTACAAGGTTAGGCAATTGCTCTTTAATCAGGTCGGCATAAATGCGATTGGTAACCAACACGATATTCTCTTCTGGCACTATGCCTTTAATTCTATCGTAGGTCATTTGCAGTAACGATTTCCCGGTGCCAAAAAAGTCGATGAATTGTTTCGGACGGTTAGTACGGCTAAAAGGCCAAAAACGGCTGCCCACTCCACCGCACATTATAACGCAATATCTATTGTTCATTTCAGTCATATGGTTTTTAATTCTTTTGCTAATATACAAATAAAAACACGATTTTCATAATCGTTGTTTAACTAAAAAGCAAACTTCTATTGGTCGAAACAGCACAAAAATTCAGTCAATGGTTCGTCCTATCGGTTCATTACAAACACTAAGAAAAGCGATGTAATAGCAAGCATTATTACATATGCCCAAAACGAAGCCCTACGCTTCACCTTATGTCTTGTGTTGTTTTTGTATCCATATCTATAACGTGGCACAAAGGGCACGTTGGGCGCTTGAGGTTGCACACCGTTCTTCTTTGGTCCCACCACTGGAGGTTTTACAACGGTGGGCGGCTGATTAGATGGCGCTCTATGATATTGCTGAGCAATTTGTTTGCCGCCGCAATTTGGGCAGAAGTTACAGTCTCTATCTATGTATGCCCCACAATAACGGCAACGCACCTTACTATCCACAGCAGCGCTCGCTGCTGGCGATTGCACATCGTCCTTACGGCCATAGTTATAACTCTCCGCATCAGGTCTTGACACAGGTGCACTTGCATCGCCAACAAATTCCGACAGACATTGAGGACACACCACAAGATTACCTTGTGCCATGAGTTCCTCCGACGACAATACTATTACTTTGCCACATTGCGGGCACTTAAAATCCATGCTTTATGCTTCGTAATGAATAACGGCCTTAACCGCAACATGCCAACGGCCATTTTCAAATCGTGCAGTACCTTCACGGTCTGTTACGATGCGAGTCTTGCCGTTTGAAATCTGAATGCCATTACCTGTACATGCTCTAACAAGGTTTTCGGTTGGCATCAGAAGTGCAAACTGATGAACTTCTGGATTATCAATTACTTTAAATGTTCCGGTAACACCATCTTTAGTATACAATTCGTATATTGAATTACCAATTTCTACCACTTCAGTAGAACGGATAAAATAGTCGTTAGCATCAGGCTTGGTTAAGAACAAACGCTTTGGCTCCTTCAAAAGTTTTTCCGAATCGGCCGACACTTCTTCAACTACAGCAGCATCTGCCTCAGTTGGGCGGCGCTTGTTAACCATATAAGTCACTCTATTTAAGTCGGTAGTTATGTTCTTCGAGAACTTTTCGAATTGAGAAGTAAGTTTATCAACCTTGTAGTCGAGTTCCTTCTTCAACTCAGCATTTTCCTTCTTTGCAATCCAAGCAAGATAAAGCGCTGCAGCCGAAACCAAAAGAAGAATTATGTTAATGATAATCAACATCGTGTTGCTTTCGCCCGATTCTTCGCCACCAGCCGAAGCATTGATTACGGCAATCGAGTCGGCATCATTAGCCTCAACCGTTTCACCGTCGGCATCCACTGGCACAGTAGCCAAGTTTTCTTCTGTTGCTGCAGGCTTAGCAGCAGGTTGTGGATTTGCAGCAATATAGTCGTTAAGTTTTCTCACCACGCCATAAGGCTGAGTGTATTCTTTGGCTATTTCTTTAAGTTTTTCTATATTACCGCCTTCGTTTTCCTTTTCCTTAAGTGCACTGTACACAGCTTTCCACTTCTGGCTCTTGTAAACAGTGTTTAGGTCATCGAGCGAATAATTTTCGGGGAATTCACTTTCCGGGTGACCATATCTGCCATCAAGGGCAGCGTGTTGGCCAACAATCGCAATTCCTCGCTTCCATTGCTGTGCTGTTAATGGTGTGGTTTCGTCGGTTTGCGCCATCATATTTACACTGGTCAAAATGCATACCGCAAAAGTCATCAAAAATAAAACTGCACGCTTCATATACTTTATTTTTTGTTTATTGAATTTCTATTGATTTTACCCTGTTTTCTTTTATTAATTTATTCCGTAGCGACTAATAACATCGTGGCATAAGTTCTTCAGCAAATTATGGCGAATAATTCCCACAATCGGATAGAAGAATGGCACATCTTCCACCACATCGTCGTCGCCATATCGGCCGGCAAGATAACTGTTTATGCCCGCTGTTAGGTAGTTTGCCGCATCGTCGTTAACCACCGATGCAAACAAATCCTGAACCTTTTTGTCGATGCCGAATTCGTCACAAACGTCTAACGACAACAAAGATAAGAAGAATTGGTTGAATTGCATCACTTTATCGACAATTGTTGCACGAGTTTCTGCTTTATTTACACATCCAAACGTAATTTCTTCCACTCCGAGCATCGAATAGCAGTATTTCAGCTTGTTAATGTTACGCGCTGCATACATTTCGGTGTTTTCCAAACCCTCGAGCCTCTTGTTTTCCAAGCGCACACCGCCGCGGCATGTTATCTGCTTTGGTTGGTCTTTCTCTATCTTAACTTCAAAACGCTCGCTATATGGTTCGCCCGACACTTTTTCGATTATCAGTTGCGTAAACTCCTCAACTTGGCTATGCGACCCAAGTATATTCAGTATTTTTGAACCTGTTCCACTAAAATACACTTGCTTTGGCATCTTTTGGCCTCGTGCCTTAATCATGCTGGCTATGTAATAAATCATTGCCGCATAGAAATACATGAATATCAAACGGCGATGCTCATCGTTTCGCAACAAGTTATTATATGAGAACAACTTGCGGTCGATTTCTCTGCGCAATCTCAACTCCTCAACATTTTCTATCGAGAACAAGAACGCATTGATGTCTTCGCTTCGCTTGTCCTTCATTATGTCGGCAAGAATGCTGTTCAGATATGCCAAATCGTCGTTCTTTGCTATCAGTTTCTTGAAATATTCGGTGTAGTGTGCCAACAAAGGATTATTATCGGCATCATTATTGGCAAAGCCATCACCAAACACGGCATCGCCGGCAAATCTAAACGACGACACTATTGTTGGGATGGTACGCATGCCGTCGTCGGTAGGCTGATACACCACCACATCGCTTGTGCCGCCACCTATATCAATCGACACATAACTGCTGCCAGCCACCTGAGCGCCAGTGTAATAGAATGCAGGGGCTATCGATTCAGGATACACTCGCAAGTTCGACTCATGACCACCTATGTAAGTGTTATAAAGCATCGACCAAACGTCGTTCAACTTCCTACGGTCGGCGCCGCCCATTGCCACAGGATAGAAATAAACCACCTCTGTACTTGCCAAATCGGCTCTTTCGAGCAAGGCCTTTGCCTTTATCAGCATCATTATTTCGCGCAAGAATTCTTGCGAAAGCGTAGTGTCGCCACTCCACTTCAATCCGGTTTTCACCGTGTATCCTTTGAAATATTTACGTTCATACATGAACGGAATATTCACATTGCGGAATAAACTTGTGCCCATTGAATTTTCGTTGGCCGACAATGCGGTGCGTAGCGGGAAACCGTAGAGGGTGCTTATGCTTCGCGGCAAGAATTCCACATTTTGCAAAGTTTCGGCCGAATCGAGCGTACCCTTCTTTATCAGCGACGCCACAAGAGTCATTTCTTCGCCCTCTTCAAATTCTAACGGACGCGATTCGCGACCTCGCTCGGCATATTCAACATGCGAGTTTGTGGTACCAAAGTCCACCGCAAATATCAGTTGCTTGTTCGACGATTCATATGGCTGCCACAAAGGCACTATCATGCCCTTTATTTCGCCTTGTTCACACTTCAAGGTTGCCTCCACCATATCGAAAGCACCATCCACGTTGTAGTATGAAGTTTGGCAGAAATTATTTGATGTTCTCACTCCGTTATCGCTCAACAAGCCATCGCTGGTCATTCCGTTACGCAAGAAACGCAAAGAGCATTCGCCATCGCGCAATTGGGTAAACAATTGCACAGTGTAGGTGTCGCGATAGTCAGTTCTCACAAATGGGAACACCGATGTCGACATCACCTTATTGGCAATTATTCGGCCCGTGCCACGACGCTCATCAAACTGCCATCCGGCGTCGGCTATTGGCATGTAGGTGCGAGTTAATTCTATATATTTTTTCTTTACCGGCACTCTTAGGCTCACCGTAACACTTCCGTCGCCATTCTCCTCTATGTCCACCATATTGCGGCCCAATACGCGCTTCGACACATCGGCTGCTTCGAAATATTTAAAGAACGTAGATGTAAGCGGCAACAAGTAGCCCTTTTTGGCATTTTCGTTTTTGCTCACCAAATTACCATCAAAGAAGTGCACTCCATCTATTTCGTTGCTCAATTGAATTATCGAATCGGCAAGAAAATCGGCAGTAGTGAGGAATGGATATTGAATGGCAGTGTCAGGAAGTTTTCGCTCAGCCAAAGGCACTCCGGCTGCAAACACCTCTGTGGCACTGTCCCACACTTTATCCACATATCGGTAATTTTCTATCTGACCGTTGAAGTTGCTGCGCAACACAAGCGGCATCTTTTCGTCATCGGGTTGCTTACGCGTAGGCGCTATCACGAAGTCGCTTTCTGCCACATTCATGATTATGTTATCGGCGCGTTTTTTATAGAATTGCGCACCTATCACCGACACCGTGTAGTCGCCACTAAAAGCGTTAAAACTCAAGTCCAAACGCTCCTTCACAGCCGACGCATTCTCTCTGACCAACGCCGAAGGGTTAGGCACAGCCGAAATTATGCGCTGATACAACGCCTGTCGCTTACTGCGAATCAAGTCGAGGCACACGAGCATATAGGCATACACACTGCCCAATCGCTCTCTCAACACCGGATAAGCATTGAAAAGCAAATACATGTAGTAGACAAAATCCTCGTCACGCTCCCACAATTGGCGCACACTCGAATAGAGCGACACACCCTGCTCAACCTTAATCTGTTCCACATTGCTCAATCCGGGCGATGCCATTGTGAGCGATGCTGGCGATGTGCCACCTATGGCAATATTGTCCCATACCAAGATGTACCAATCGGTAAAAATGTCAAAATTATACACCGCGTCGCTTTCCAAAAAGAGCTGCAAAGTTTCGCCATACAAACGATGTTCTTCGCTATTTTTTAGCACCTCAATTTGTTCGCTGCAATTCCAGCGCACTATGCGCAAATAATTCTTGTGGTTTTCGTAGTTAAAAAACAGTTGCGCCACATCGAGAGCGTCCGACACCAATCGCTCATCCATCATTGACCCGCGCAAACGGCAAGCCGACAAATTGTCGAAAGCGTTTTTCACGAGGTCGAGTTGGGCAAAGGGGCTTGGTATAGCCGTGCGCGGACTCTCCGACAATCCCCCGTTTGGGTCACGGATTGCCCTGATGTCGTCGTCGCTATATGGCTCCACTGCTACCCAGTCGTCTACACTGGTCTTTGTAGTCTTGTTGCTATATGATAGTATATTGCTCATTGTCAATGAAATTTCCGTTAATTGATGTTTTCATATTTTTCGTCCACTATCGAGTCGGCAGCCTTGTTGAAAAGGTCAAAGAGTTTATACTCCTCACCTCCCTTAACATACTTTGCCGCATCGCGGCTCAACTTGTTCATTTGTGCAATGAACGTGTCGACCGACACTGTGGCGCGGCCCAATGGCCAACTGCGTTTCTTGGTTTGCACGCCCGCAACCACGGTATTCATATTCAAGTCGCCAATGTTAAACACATGCACACTCCTGCGGTTGTCATACATCTCTATCAGCCACTCGCTGTAGGCACGCAAAAACTGGCCATCGAGCACTCTATAAAACTCTGTAGCCATAAAGTCGGTGGTGATTTTTGGAGCATCTTCGGTGAAACCGCGGCCCAAAGCACCCTTTAACCCTGTTCTCAAAAACAAGAAAAACAAGTGGAACTTCAATAGCGGTTTGTACACCAATCGGCGTGTTTCAGCCCCAAATGCACTAAAGTCGAGGTCTTGAACATCTTTGTCGAGACCATACTCAAATGCCATTGTTGGCAACGGATAGCCCTGCGCATCGGTCAAGCGGTCGTCGGCAATTCCGGCAAAGCGCAGAGGTGCCATTGCTCCCACCAATTCCACCAAGTGCGCGCGATTTCGCTGACCTTTTTCTCCAGGGTCGTAACTATAGGGCTTCGATATCACCTGGTCGCCCACATAAAACAACGCATTAATTGCATAGCGGCTGTCGTTTGTGAGTGTTTTATTATAGTAGTGCAATGCCGACTGGGTTTTTACCACGAAGTCGGCCTTATTGATGCGCGAGTCCTCATTGTGCTCAATGTTGAAATATGGCAACACCGTGAGCGCGCCTATAGGTGCTCGGCGCAAAATGTCCTTATTGCTGATTTCAAGCTTTTCGGCATGGCGGATGTTCTTCACCAAAATCGGGAATCCGGCAGCACCTGTACCCCCAAATATAGAACTCACAAAGAAGATTCTGTCGCCACGCGAAAACACATTGGCAAACGCCTTAAATTCATCGCTGTCCTTTATCTGATTAAGCGCAACGCTACCAATGTTTGGCGAGCCCACAAAGCCTATTCGCATCTTGTTCTCAAGTTGATAGTCAGCAAAAAGCAACGATGTCAGGGCCTGATTAGGCTCATTCATTGTGTTGTAACTTATATAGTCTCTAAACTTGCTCTGCTCCACAGCCGCAAGGTTACACACAGGTGTGTCGGTTAATTGTATTGTTGAATCGCTGATTAAGTCATTGAGCAACGAAATCTTGGTGCCGAAAAAGCCTTCGGCATAGGTTGCTTCGCCATACAGACGGCGACGTATCAACTTATAGTCGGCAAGCAGACGCTCGGTGCGTTTCAAGTCTTCGTTTGCCTTATGAGGGTCGATTATTACCGGCACAATCTCAAAATCTTTCAGTGGTTTGCCATCTTTATCAAGAGGCTTTACTCCTGCGGCCGAAAGCATCACAAGCGATTTGAGCACTCGTGAACCTGTTCCCCCAATTCCAAAAATAAACAATCTCATATCTTGTATGTATCTCTTTTTCGGTTGTTAAATTAAAATGGCGAGTGACGACAGTTGCTGCTCCACCAGCGTATCGAGAACGATGCCACCACAAACATTATCAACGCAAACAGCACATGGCATATGGCCATCTGCAACGATTCGCCAAGATAGGTCAAGCCGTACTCGTTAAACACATATTTGTTGTAACCAAAGCACGCACTTGGCGAAATTATCAGCGCCACCATGAGCATTATGAGCCAATGAGGCCAACGGTCGAATTTAACCGAATTAATCACATAGTAATAAACCACTGCCAAGCCCCACGCCAATAGCACTGTTATGAGGGCAAACGTGTCGTAGATACCGTGATTATACAACTCGTTGCTGTAACCGCCATCAAAATATCTTATTGATTCATATATCTGAGTTGGGAAAAGCAAAAACACAAGTGTCAACACCACACCTGCCGCTAAAAACACCAAATAGCCTACGTTACGGTTCATAATAGTCTGTATCTTTATTTTTTTAATCTTTATACGTCAATTTTCACAAATCACTTTTCAATTTTAATTCTGATAGTAGCATAAGCGTCGCCCACATTAACGTAAGCGTCATATATGCCCTTCAAAAATGGCTCAATGCCAAATGTGGTGTTTTCAAAACCTGCAGCACCGGCATCAGTATCGTCGGTGGCATTGCTTTGACAAATCCACTGCGGAAAATCGTTCTTAATTTTTATCACTACCTCATCTTTTCTCACTTCAGGCATGCCGCTAATGGTGATGATGTGAGTTTTACCCTCAAGGTAACTTTTATTATTGCCACTCACCTGCGAGGCCGCAATCGGCGCCACACTCACTTGGTAGCCGCCTGCCGATGCCACCTCATAGTTTGACGCGTCGCACAAAAAGTCTTCATCTTTATCTAAAACGCTCAGGTTGGCAGCAATGCTAAATTGCAACATGCCGGTAACTCGGTCGCCCTCGCATTTTTCTACCATCAAGCCTTCTTCGCGGGCTATGCGGTAACGGCCCTTACTTCCCTCCCAATTTGGCAATATCGACACATCGACCGGCATTTCAGGCTGATTAAATCTGTAGAAGTGCTCGGCATTAGCCACATTCACAAATCGGCCATACGCGGCATCGCTGGTCATCTTGTCAACCACCTTCTTGTCGGCTATCACAAAGATGTAGAATGGTCGGCTGCCATTATAGACAAAGGAGGTTTGATTGTAAGGGTAATATTTTCCTTGATAGGTTCCGCTGAGTTTGCTCACTAAAACCGACTTTTCGGGATATTGCTTAAACACACTTGTTGCCAAACTATTTTCCTCATTGAAAATCTTTTCGGCGCTAACATTCTTGGTGTTCTTTGGCGAATAAATCATGTCGGTAATGAGCACACTCACTTCATTTGGCTGCTGCTTTTCCAAAATGGTGCTGAATATTTCACCGAAATCGGTGTGCGAAGCATTGCCAACATTGGCTGTGCTGGCATAGATGTTTTTGTCTTTCAGGAATTCGGTCACCTGACCATCATAGGCATACACCCCATCGTTAACTATGAAAATCGATGGTTCCGCACCATCACTCGGAAAGAAATTTATCAGGTCATTAACGGCTTTTTTCAACTCACCGCCACCGCCTTGGGTGTCGTAGGGAGTCATCGAGCCGCTTCGCTCCAAGTATACGCTCAACAACAACTGCTTTATGCCGTAAGCACCAACATTCCATTGCCGCGCCGGACGAAGGCGTGCGCCTACGCCATTAATATACTCTCCCAACAATGCCACATCGGCTTCGCCATTTGCATCAAGCAACGAACGCTCGCCACTTCGCTCAACAAATTCACACAATTCGGCAAATCGTGCTTCTGTGGTATCGCCCTTTAGTAATGTCTGCTTAACTTCTTTTTCAAGCGATTGGCCACTGCAGCCCACCAAGGTCGGCATCAATACGACTGCCATCGCCAATGCTAAAAATATCTTTGTTTTGCTCAATATCAACTTCATCTCAAAAAAACGCGTTTTTACAACTTACAAATATACTAATTATCAGTCATTTTCACCCCCAGTTTTAGACAAAATAAACCTAAAAAAATCAAAGATTTTTGTTTTATAGCCTACTTTCATCAAAACTTTCGCTTTGCCGACAAAAAGTTTCAATTTAAAGTCATTAATTTGACGCTTTCACTTGACGAAAAGTTGCACCGATTTTATTGTTTTTCCACCCCCACTGCGCCATAACGCTTGCCATCTCAACAATCGCCATAGTCACTTATGCCACAAGGTTAAATGTCACGGATAGAGCAATCCGTTTTTGTGCATCATTGCCACATCTTCGGTTTTCAAACCTATCTCATTGAGCATCATGGGCTCGTTATGGTCGTTCAGATAATATCTTTTGGGCGAGGCGAAGAGCGGCGAGCACAACGAATAATCATCTCTGCCGTATGGCGTTTCAATGCCCGACAACCCGAGCAATGTGTGAAAAACCACCTGATTGGCGGCAATCGGCTTGCCAGAATTTAGCACCATCGCATCTACTTCGGCAGCATGCGCATGCCCATATTCTTGCGAGGTCCACACCAACAAGGGCACTCGCAACTGATAATAAGAAGGCACTGGCGACGCGTGCATATAGCGATGTCGCTTGTCGTCATAAAGGTCCTCGCCATGGTCCGAAACATACATCACGCATGCCTTATCGCACAAAGAGTCGGCCATCTCTATTATTGAGTGAAGCAACCTGTCGGTGTAGCGAATCGAATTATCGTAGGCGTTTACCATAACTTCACGATTTCGCTGGCCTATGGTAGTAATTCGGTCGGGCTTATAATAACTACAATCGGCAGGATAGCGGTCGCTATAATTGAAATGCGAGCCATAGGTGTGCAGCACTACAAACTGCTTGATGTTTTCATCGTTCTGCAATTCTTTTTGCAGATATCCCAGCAGCACATCATCGCTCAAATTGGCGTCGTGAGGCAACTCGGCTTTCACAAACACACTATTGTGGGCCTCCTGTCCAAAGTGGTCGATAAACGAACGGTTAGGGCGCTGATTTGAGAAAAATGCCGTGTGAAAACCAGCCTCTTTGAAAGCCGTTATGATGCTCTTTTGATAATAGATATCATCGAAATTTTCGGCCGACACCGAAGTCATAATCATTGGCACACTTTTATGCGTCACATTGGCTTGCGTTACGACATCACTAAACACAATAAGTCGGTCAGTTTCCGACAGCAATGGCGTAGTTTGTCGGTCATAGCCATAGATGCCAAAATTATCGGCGCGAGCCGTTTCGCCAATCACCAAAATATAGGTTTCTTGTTCAAGTGGTTCATGCGTAGGCACAGCATCAAACTTAAAGTGAGCCGACGTGCTTGCATACATATTGGTGCGCACGGTGCGACGCACTGCTATATCAAGATTTTCGAGCACATTTGCCGGATATATGTCACCTATAAAAGTGAAATTATTCAACCGGAAATAACACGACACAAGCATCAGTGCACCTATCATTAGCCCATATAACGAATACTTGCGATTACGGCTCAAGAATGCATCACTCAAGGGTTTATGGTAAATCGAGACAACACTCCACAACAGCAACGGCACATACACTACCACTACAAAAATCACCGCCGGCAATATGCCGCTCAACTGTTCTCCGGCTTCTACCATGTTGGTGGTGGCAACGTTCAAAAACATATCCACGGCCAAAATTGCTTCGCCATACATGTCGAGCAACACAATCTGAAAAGCATTGAAAAATACAAACAAAAACAAGGTTAGAAACATCTTGCCTGGACGTTTCGTGAGTGTCATCACAAACCACCAAACACTCACTGGAAACACCACATTGCACACCCTCGACATCAGTGGCGACGGCTCTGTGAAAAACAACAAGAAGTTAGGCAACGACAATGCCGCCACACACAACACAAAAAGCAAGCGCTGACTGCACTTTACTTTTCGTAATGCCATTGCTATTTTTTTAAAATGCTTCATTCACATTAAATACAAATCCGCTTTGGCCGCCGCGGCCAAAACCATAATCAAGTCGCACATTCACATTCTTCTTAAATTCCCACCGAAAGCCAATGCCATAGTTTGGCAACAGATTCTTAAACGATTCCTCGTCGTGAAACACCGAGCCTACACCGCCCCACACCGTAAATCCGCATCGTTTCCACACGCGCTGACGCAATTCCACCTGCATGGCACCCATGTGCTTATCGCGATAGCGCGACTCATAATATCCGCGCATAACATACGACCCGCCAAGGGTAGACATCATCTCCCACGACGGATTGCCGAAATTAAACTGGCACTTAACCTGTTCGGCCAAAACGGCGTCTTTCCACAATCGCTGATAGGCATTGATGGTGAAATCGGTGGTGTTGAAATCATATTTATTCCCCAAAACAGACGGCCTAAACATTTGGGTGGCATTCACATACACTCCTCTGTGCGGATTAGTGACATTGTCGCGCGAGTCATACTGCACCGACAATCCCACTCCAATGTTGTGAAGCGTTAGGTCTTGACCATGATACAGATGCATTTTCTCGGGGGCTATGTCGTAGGCTTTCTGCACCATAGCCGACACTCGAGGGCCTATGTAAAAGCCGTTGGCCATGCGCACTAAAAACTCCGCATCGAGCTTCCCCATCAAGCGTTTCATCTCGGTTTCGTTTGCATCGTTATTGCACTCATCATAGCCTATGCCCCAATAATTTGAAGGGAAATATCTGAACCGGACATCATAATTAAGGCGATATTTATCCCCAGGGAAAAAGTTATTGCCTTCAACTCCCACCATCACCATCCCAACCACCGAAATGTTAGAATAAAGCGTAACATTCGATGGCTGCTTGAGGTTTTCGCTGCCATTCATCCAATATTGCCCACTGCCCATCAATCCTATACTCAACTTTGTGCTATTGGTGTAGGAAGGCCCTCCGATAAAACTTATATCGAAGCCCTTTCGCTCTTTAGCCTTGTTGCTCTCACTGAAATAGCGTATTACGTTTTGTATGAATGAGCGGCTTTGCTCTTTTGCCGTGTCTGTTTGTTCTTGAAGTGCCGTTGCGGTCAAATTGCTCGCTGTTGCCGACGCACATAATCCCGCCAATAGCACACAAATCATTAGTCTTGTATGTTTCATAATATTAACCGTAACACAAAATTAAACCATCGTGCGACCAATTAAGTTCATCTATTTGTTAACAAACCCAAACATTGCTCGTTTCAACCACTCTTGACGCAAAACCGACTACTTTGCTACGGCCGCAAACCTCTTACTGTTATCATCACAATAATGAATCACACTCTCTTTTCCATTTCCTTCCTAAAAACAAGTCACACCCACCTCACCCGAAAAAAAAGATTGGACCGCCCTTAGGCAGTCCAATCGCAAATATCTATCACTCTACGAAGCGTTATTTCTTCACATTCTTAAAATAATAGTCGAGCACATCCGACGCAGCCACAAACGAACTTTGACGCGAAGAAAGCACCATTTGCTTCTTTGCAGCAAGCATTTCTTCAATCACCGGGTCGGTGTAGAAATGACGTTTCAACTGTTCGTCGATTGTTTCATACATCCAATATTGCTCTTGCTGACGACGACGTTCTTCGAAGTAGCCCGACTTGCGCACAAAATCGAAATATTCGTCAATCATTGCCCACACCTCATCTATTCCGAGTTCATAGTAGCCCGAATAGGTTAACACCTTTGGATTCCAGCCGCTTGGTGGTGTTGGGAACAAGTGCAGTGCACTACGGAATTGAGCAGCAGCCAACTTTGCACGCTCCACGTTATCGCCGTCGCACTTGTTAATCACAATACCATCGGCCATTTCCATGATGCCGCGCTTAATGCCTTGCAATTCGTCGCCAGTTCCTGCAAGTTGTATCAGCAAAAAGAAGTCAACCATTGAATGCACAGCAGTTTCGCTCTGACCAACGCCCACAGTTTCAACGAACACTGTGTCGTAGCCAGCGGCCTCACAAAGCACAATCGTTTCACGGGTTTTTCGGGCCACTCCACCCAGCGAACCTGCCGACGGGCTAGGGCGAATGAATGCATCTTGCTGTACCGAAAGTTTCTCCATTCGTGTCTTGTCGCCAAGAATTGAGCCTTTAGTGAGTTCGCTACTTGGGTCAATGGCAAGAACGGCAAGTTTGCCGCCATTCTTCAGCACATGCAAGCCAAACACATCAATAGATGTGCTCTTGCCGGCACCTGGCACGCCAGTGATGCCTATGCGCTTAGAATTACCCGTGTAGGGCAAGCACTTTTCAATCACTTCTTGCGCTATGGCTTGATGTTCGGGCAATTGGCTTTCAACCAATGTCACTGCCTGACCAAGCATCGACACATCGCCCTTGCGGATGCCTTCAACATACTCCGCCGCTGTGATATTGCGACGGCGTGGACGAGCCTTAAACTTAAGGTATGGATTGGTCATTGGTGGTTGAGGCACTCCTTTGTTTACCGTTAAGCCTGCATATTCTTCGCTATTTTCTGGATGTTCCATATTATTCTTTGCCTGTATTGTTTTTTATGGTGTAGATTACTTATTCTCTTTCTTCACTATACCCACAAGACGCATGTATTGCTTGGGGTGAATAGGGTCGCCAGTCATTACCGTAACACGAGCGTTCAGATACATTCCCTCTATTTGCCCTGTGACCACAATAAATGTTATTTCGGCACTTTCGCCTGGCTTCAACTCCTGTGCCTCACAATCTATTTTAAGCATCTTAGGCACATTGCTATAGATGCGACGTATGGGCAAAACACTGCTGCCGGTGTTAGTGAGTTTCACCTTTTGCTCCACCTCAGCATCCTGCAAACTTATGTTGCCGAAGTCGAGCGTTTCTTCGCTCAACGTTGCTATCGGCGCTTGCTGCATCTGCTCATTGGTCCACTTTGTGAAATCCTCGTTTACGGTGCCAATCACCGACACTTTGCCAGCTCCGCTCACCACTTCGCTTGGCTCTCTGAGCGGCTCGGCGATGATAGTGACATCGTTGCTGAGCATACCCCACTCCTCGGTGTCGTAGGTGTTGAAAAACGCCGAAATCGTACATAGCCCGAACGGTGGCACCTCAGGCGGAAATGCCTCCATTGCCACATGCGACGGCACTCCGCTAAACTGCACCAACAACGTGTCGGGGCTATTGTTGTAGGCTCCTATATAGGCCATTTTCGACGACCCTTTTTTAACATCTCCAAACGGGATAATTCGTGAATCCATGAAGAGCGCGCCAATGTTCTCCGGATAAACACTCTTTAGGGTGTTTTCCGAAGCCAGCACGTTGCCACTAATCTTTAGGCGCATCTTTCGCTGCGCAGTGTTGGTGAAGACAAAGGCCGACTTTTCGAACGCCCCCACACGGCCTGTAGCCAAATAGGTCAATCGCACCACGGCAGTATCGCCTGGCGCTATCGGCTCGCGGGTGTAGTCACTCGTAGTGCATCCGCAAGTGGTGTTCACATTCACTATCACCACAGCCGAATCGCCCACATTAACAGCCCTCATCTCGCATTCCACACGCTTAAGGTCTTCGTTAAATGTGCCGAAGTCGTGTTCGGTGTCCAACCAACGAAGCACACCCTGCGCTGCAACTCCCAAGCTGCAACACATGCATAATGCCACTATTAACACTGTGCGCTTCATCGTTCTACTTTTCTTCTTCCTTTGGTATTACCGAACCGTCAACAAAGAGGTTAACGGTTTTCTGCTTTGCATTGGTCTTAACCTTCACGTTTTTTCTAAACGGACCAGGACGGCCAATTGGGTTAAAGGTCACCTTTATCTTGCCCTTTTTGCCCGGCTTAATGGGCTTGGTGGGATACTCCGGACGGGTGCATCCGCACGTGGCCGAGGCTGTGATTATAAGCAACGGCGCGTTGCCTGTGTTTTCAAACTCAAAAACACACGTCACCGGTCCTTTCGACTCCTTTATGTACCCAAAATCGTGAGTTGTGGTGTAGAACATTACCTCTGCACGGCCATCATCGGTTTTATCCTTGGCCGACGCACTGATGACACTCATCAACACCATCATAAATATTATCGATATTTGTTTCATTGCTTTTTTACACTTATTTTCTTCACAAATGTACAAATTAAAAATCATTCCGCTTAATTATTAAACTTATTTAAGTCAAAAAGACCGAGAAAATACGCTCTCATCTATAGTACCGCCTTTTTTCATTCGACATCTCAATGCTTTAATGGTTTAATTCAAGCACAACAACTGCAACAGTTTATAATCTATTATCCCGCTTATGATTGTACGCACTAAATCTTGCTTTTTTTCGGCGAAAATGTTATCTTTGTGGGTAATAATGTAAATTGGGGCCGTTGTGTGTCGACGGCAATGCTCCGCCTGAGCATATTGCTCAAAATGCATCAGAAAATAATTTATTAACAAAACATACTATATACACAACAACTATTATGGCAACATTGAAACCTTTTAAGTTTGAGCCATACCTAAAGTCAGTGCTTTGGGGAGGCGAAAAGATTGCTGAATACAAAGGCATAACCACCGACCAACACAACATCGGCGAAAGTTGGGAAATCTCGGGCGTTGAAGGCCACGAATCAGTAGTAGCCGAAGGTGACGACAAGGGACTTAACTTGCGTCAAATCATCGAAAAATATAAAGGCGAACTTGTGGGCAACGCCGTTTATGAAAAATATGGCGACACCTTCCCTCTTCTTGTGAAGATTATCGACGCCAAGGGCGACCTTTCTGTTCAAGTTCACCCCGACGACACTTTGGCAAAGGCTCGCCACAACAGTTACGGCAAGACCGAAATGTGGTATATCATCGACGCTGAAGAAGGTGCTCCTATATATGCCGGTCTAAACAAGCAAATCGGCCCAGACGAATACGAAAAACTTGTGGCTGAAAATGCAATTATGGACGTTGTGGCTCGCCACGACTCGCATGCCGGCGACTTGTTCTTCTTGCCTGCAGGACGCATTCACGCTATTGGCGCCGGAAACCTTCTTGCCGAAATTCAACAAACAAGCGACATCACTTATCGCGTGTATGACTTCGGCCGTCTTGACGCCAACGGAAACCCTCGCGAACTTCACACTGTGCAAGCAAAAGACGCTATCGACTACACAGTATATCCTGAATACAAGAGCAACTACGACCGCAACGGCGTGAGCGCAACTCCTCTTGTGAAATGCGAATACTTCGACGTGAAACGCGAAATCGTGGACGGCGTGAGCAACATCGACGCAAGTGCCGATTCTTTCATGATTATCATGTGTCTTGAAGGCAACGCTACTATCACCGACAACCTTGGTGGCGTGACTGAAGTGAAAAAGGGCGAATCAATATTGGTGCCTGCCGTTATCACAAGCCTAAAGGCTGAAGGTAAGGCTACATTCATGACTTCTACTGTGTGATAACTCACGATTAATTCTCAAACTAACATACTGGGGACCTTGGAATTCCAAGGTCCCTTTTCGTTTTTCTCGCACACGCTGCAAACCTCTAATCATGAAATTTAAAGCCCCAATTACACACCCATAACTTCACCCACCACATTCATGATTTTTAGCGGCATTCTTGAGATTCTACCCATTTTTTGTCTATCTTTGCAACCTACTCGTTCCATTTTTTTGATAATAATAAAAACATAACCCACAATGGCCGAACATCTTGAAATAGCCCAAGGCTCAAAAGCAGAAAAATACCAACTGCTTTACTCTCAAATAGAATCAGTCACCAGCAGCGAACCCGACACAATTGCCAATA
>JAZLAU010000008.1:0-3702 GCA_045613305.1 Muribaculaceae bacterium | reverse complement strand
TGTGCCAGTATAGTAGTTTAATCCTCGTGCTAAAGAAACATCGAGTTCTACAGTTCCGCGAGGGCTTAATTCCTTTACGTTGTCGAGAACGAATCGAAGTTCTTCAATGCCTTTCATGCCAATTTCGCTGTTTTGTAGCATATCGGCAAGGATGGCAAGTTTTGATTCGTTGTCGCCTGAAAGGGTAAGAAGAGGTTGTAACTTTTCTACAGCTTCTTGGCTAATTCCCTTAGATATTAATTCGGCGTTAACATTTTCTAAACCGATTTTGTCGATTTTGTCGATTGCGACAGTGATATCGATGATTTTCTCTGGCTCGCCAATCATTTCAGCGATGCCGCTAAGAATTTTTCGGTTGTTGATTTTTATTGTGATGTTAATCTTGAATCGAGCGAATACTTCGTCGATAAGAGAAACAAGTTCTACTTCATTTATTAGTGAATCAGAGCCAACCACATCGGCGTCGCATTGGTAGAATTCGCGATAACGGCCTTTTTGAGGACGGTCGGCACGCCACACAGGTTGAATTTGGTAGCGTTTAAATGGGAATTGAAGTTCGTTTCGGTGTTGAACTACATAGCGAGCGAAAGGCACAGTTAGGTCGTAACGCAAACCTTTTTCGCAAATTCTTGATGTTAAGTGCAAGCAATCGCGGTTGCTGAGTTGTTCGTCGGTGGCATCTTTAAGGAAGTCGCCGCTGTTAAGTATTTTAAAAAGTAGTTTGTCGCCTTCTTCGCCGTATTTGCCCATTAGGGTAGAAAGGTTTTCCATAGCAGGTGTTTCAATCTGCTGGAATCCGTAAAGCAAAAATACGTCTTTGATGGTGTTGAAGATATAGTTACGTTTCGCCATTTCAATAGGCGAAAAATCTCTTGTTCCCTTAGGGATTGATGCTTTTTGTGCCATATGCTTTGATAAAATTTTTACAAAGTTACGATTAATCTCTATCTCTGCCAATTAAAATGGTAACATAATAGAATAATGTTGCCAAAGAACTAAGAGCAGCGATAACATAAGTGTAGGCTGCCGATTTTAGTGCATCTTTAGCATAATCTGTAGTTTTTCCATAAGTTAAGCCAGATGCGGTGAGCCAGCTAATGGCGCGTTGGCTTGCGTTGATTTCTACAGGCAGGGTTACTATAGAGAAAATTGTTGTCATTGCAAATAGGGCTACACCCACAGCAAGGAGTTGAGGAAAGGATTGCACGGTTAGGATACCTACCAGCAAAATCCATTGCACCCAATTAGATGCAAAGCTCACTACCGGAACGAGTTTTGAACGCAATGTTAGAGGTCCGTATTGAGTGGCGTGCTGTATGGCGTGTCCGCATTCGTGTGCGGCAACGGCAGCAGCGGCTATGCTATTTGTCGCATACACGCCTTTGCTTAGGTTTACGGTTTTGTTGGTTGGGTTATAGTGATCGGAAAGAGAACCTGAAGTGAAGTTGACGGTTACGTCGGTTATGCCAAAGTCATGAAGCATCTTTTCGGCTACATCTTTGCCGGTCATATTCATGCCTAACGGCATTTGTGAATATTTTTTGAATTTGCTTTGAAAAGAGTGTTGCACATAATAAGATAGTGCGGCAATTACTAAGAAAAGGATGTAAATCATGTTTTCGTGTTTTTTTAAATTAATTGCTTTACGAGATGTTTTACACGCAACAATTATGCCAAAGTTAAAAATGTCAGAATGTGTTGGCGATGAGTGATGAATAATGTACTCTGATTAATCGAACAAAAATTCCATAGAAGGGTCGGAACTTATGCGGTCGATGTATTCCATAAAATAGAAGTTGATGACAAATGGTTCTTGGTAGAAATACATGGCCTCATAGCGTCGTCGTATGTCGAGGTATGGAGTTAAAAGTTCCGTCATTTTATCGGAAGTTAGTGTCTCTACTTCTTTTTCTTTAGGGTTGATTAAGAAAATAAATGCATTTTGAAAGTTAAATCCATAACTTGTCATTAATTTGAGCACTTGAGCAACGCTCATGCCGTTGCTTAGGAAATCGGACATTTCGTGCAGAAATTCCGAGTCGTTTTCGTGAGAATATTGTGTATAGATTATTTTATCATTAAAATAAAGCGGTGTGTAGTCAGAAAGATATTTGATGTCGTCGCCATTAAAATTCTTCTTTAAATAACGAGTGTTTACAAACCAAACGCTGTCGTTGACTCCGATTGCTACGGCTTGGTCTTTTAATAGTTTGTTAAATGCTTTGTCTTTGCTGTTATGGGGTGTGATGCTTACCGCAAAAGGGCTATGCACTTGCAGATGAACATCTTGCACTACAGTGTCGGGTTGGTTATAGATTATGCTTTCCCAATTTGTGAAGATGCTGATGTTTTCTTGTGCGTTACAGCAAATAAAAGCGGTTATCAATATGTATATGCTTAAAAAAATGCGTTTCATCATATGGGGCAATTGTAAGAATTAATTTAATGCATTGTCCAAGTTTCATGCTTGGATTGTTACAAAATTAGAAAATTTTTCTGATTTATTTGTTTAGGATATGAAGTATATCAGTTTCAGTACGGTCAAATGGCCCAGTATGTTCAATTTTAAGCGTACACATGGCCGCTGCAAATTTTCCGGCATCGATTATTGATGCACCTTTTGCTTTAGAGTAAAGGTATCCTGCGGCATAAGTGTCGCCGCATCCGGTGGCGTCTTCTATTCGTTGAGGTTTGTAGGCGGGAATTTCGTAAAAGTCACCGCCATGAAAAATCACGGAGCCGTAGCTTCCTAAGGTAATGAGCACTTCGTTTACTCCCCATTCATTTAATTGCGTTGCGGCTGTTTTTAAGTCGGAGTAGCCGGTTAATGATTCTATTTCGTGTTCGTTGACTTTAAGTATGTCGATGTATTTAAATGCCATTAATTTGTCTTTCCAACTGCATGCAAAAACTTTGTCGCCTTCTACTCGTCGCAGAAAGCCTTGTGCATCCACTGATAAGATGCCTCGTCCGTGCAATTGCTTCATGACGTCTAAAGAAAAGTCGTCGGCGAGTAGGCTGCCAAGGTGTATGTAACGAGCATTCACGTTGTTAAGGTCTTCGGTTTTGAAAGGGTTGGCCTTGGCGAGCAAACGTTGAGTTCTATTGTTCATGTTTTTGCCATATTTGTTTTCGAAGTACACAGTGCAGCAGTTGGGTATCACTTCAACATTTATTCCGCAATTGCGCATCTTTTCGATTGCGCCCATTTCGGAATGGGCGAGTGAGGTTATCAGTTTGTAGTCAATGTTAGGAAGGCAGTTGATGGCGTAGGACATGTAGAATGCAGTTCCTCCATTAAGGTATGAAGTTCTGTGGGGTGTTATTATTTTATCGAGTGTAATATGTCCAATGCAGCAAATGTCGGTCATGATATGGGTTGATGAGTTGATGGCAAAAATAAAAAAGGATTAAGAATAAAAAAGGGATGACTTTCGTCATCCCTAAGTGACCCATACAGGATTCAAACCTGTAACCTTTTGATCCGTAGTCAAACACTCTATTCAGTTGAGCTAATGGGCCGAATTGCGAGTGCAAAGGTAAGAATAATTTCCGAAACCGCAAAAAATATTTGCAAAAAAAGTTGGATAAATACAAAAGGGATGACTTTCGTCATCCCTAAGTGACCCATACAGGATTCAAACCTGTAACCTTTTGATCCGTAGTCAAACACTCTATTCAGTTGAGCTAATGGGCCGAATT
>JAZLAU010000007.1:0-53324 GCA_045613305.1 Muribaculaceae bacterium | reverse complement strand
AGGTGTAGCGTGTGATTGCGCCTGAGGTGAATGTGATTTCCCTCGGCATATTGTTCCAATCGTAGGTGATGCTTTCGATGCCGCGGTTAAGGTCCGTTGTCATATTGCCATTGGCATCGTAGGTATAAGCAGCTGAGAAATCGCCTGCGCCGGTATAAACCGCCTCCACAAGGCGGTCGACGCCAGATGCCGACACATAGTCACCCCGAAATATGAAGCAACCGAACAACAAGAATAATATGCAAAGGTATCGTTTCATCAGTGAGTAGATTTACAATATCGTTTCACAATATCATAGACAGTGAGTCTAAATAATCTGTATGTATTTGAATATAGCGAATCTTTTCAAAATCAATCCTCTTAATACCACTTTCTGATAGTTCGGTATCATAAGAGTTAAGCAAAAAACTTGTAGCGGTTATCTCTCTAATTTTACCTACATAGATAACATCCGACTTATGTAACCCCACACCAATTAATACACCGCAATCAAGCAAATACTCACATAGCTGTTCTGTATTATCAAGTATATGAGGAGCAATATGATATAAATTGTTGCTAATATCTGCTTTATGTGATAGTATCTTATACAAAAGTGTTGATTCGGATATTTGGCTCTCATCTTCTATAAAACTCTTATTGGTAAATTGATATCCATTTAATACATAATCAACTTCATTTATATTTATGAGATTCCATTTATTTCCACTCTCAACAAGCACACCTTGCGAATAGCCATTCTTATATCGTCTAATTTTAAATCTTATAATTTTCATGTTATTTATAACGTTTTCTTTTTGCATCACCTTTTTCATTACCCTTATCTTTATATTTCCTTGTTTGTCCATTTTGATGTTTTTCTTTTGTTGAATTACGGGCATTCTTTTTATGTTCAGCTTCATCGTTGGTATATTTGCTATTTGAACTATTTGCCGAATCTATACTTTTTGATTTTAAAGATTGTTTGCCATAGTTTTTGATAGACGAAGCTAACATCACGGAACCATGAGATGTTATTATTGCACCCTCTGCTGATATAGCACTGCCACCGGCCACTAAAATAACTGTCATACCACCACTAGGGACTACCGCGGCAGCACCTGCATAAGCAGTTGCATCACCTCCAACCAACATCGAACATCCGATTATAATTTCTGAAGCACCAATTACTGCACTTGCACCATTCCCAATTTGAACTCCAGAGTAAAAATCATCAATATTATTAGATTGTTCTACAAGGCTTCTACGTAGATTTGTAGCTCCTCCTGTAAAATTATCCATTATGGCTGAAAACGCTCCAATGACATAATCTTTCACTTCTTTTCCATCCAGATCAACAAATATCACCGGATTTCCGGCGCACCAAAGGTAGGGGCTTATGCTGTAGTATTTCTCGGCTAATGGGTCCATTGTGGAGGTTCTTCCCAATAGGGAATCGTACCATCTTGCTTGTGAGTCATATAGGTCGAGACCATGGGTGCGGTCGAGTTCTTTTGCTCCGTATTTATGTGGCTGCACTGAGGTGGTGGCAGCGAATATACCGCCGTAGGGATAGTATTCGTTGCTCTCTGCCACTGCACAATTATATATTCTCAAGAATCGCATAATCTCCTGCAGATTTATTGCTCTTCAAATATACAATATTATTTGAAAAAATCGCACATGGCAACTCAAATTTTTGCAATCTTACATCATTTTTGTAAACCGTTAATTGTTAGGCCACAACAACTACATAACAATACCATTTCCTTACATCATATTTATCCCAATTTTTCTACACAAAATTCTCTTAAAATCCCCCATAACGAAAATAAGCGAAGATTCGTAAACATTAAAGTCTCAAATCTTCGCTTATTGTCTATAGTACAAAAAAAGACGTCTGTTTTTTTATTCAAACTCCCACGTTAACACTTCTGAAAGTTTCTTGATAATGTTTGGGTGGGTTTGAGCATCTTCTTCAGCCGTCCAACCTTTACCCTTAATCCAAAGCACCTTGCATCCAAGCGATTCTGCCGGCACAATGTCCTTTTTATAGCTGTCGCCAATCACAAGCACATCGGCAGCATTCATTCCCAATGCCTCTACGCCCAAAGCAAAAATCTTTGGGTCGGGTTTGCGAACTCCCACCACAGCACTTTCCACTATGGTTTGAAAATATTTGCGCACATCAAAATCCTTTAGCACGCTTTCCACATTGCCATAGAAGTTGCTCACAAGCACCATAGGATATTTGGCATACAGAGCCTCAAGCGTAGGGCGTGCCTCCTCAATGCTGCCACGAGCTGCCTCATAGCAATATTTTGCTATCGCCAACGCATTTTCCTCAAGGGCAAAATCGGTAGGCAGCACTCCGCGCTCTACCAGATCGCCAAGTTCAATGCGCATCTTTATCAGTAGCAGGTCGTAGAAATTATGCTCTGGATAGATGTGACGAACCTTAGCAAGTTCGCGTTCGGCCATCACATAACTTTGGCGAAACTCTTCTTTGCTTACTGGTACGTTAACCGACTGATATCCGTCCCAAATAACCTCGCTCCAGTGAACACCACGGCTGTCGATAGTGCCGCCGTAGTCAAAAATCACTCCCTTTATCATATATACGTATATTTGCTGTTTATTTATATTTTAATATCATTCGGCAGGATATTCACCGTTCTCAATTTGCTTAACAAACTTCTTGCAGAAGTGCTCGTGACGGCAAATCATATACACAAGCATCGCATTGAGCACCACCAGTTCAAACACAAAATATAGCCATGGCATGCGCACCAATATCGACACAAACAATGCTATGACACGAGTGTTGAACGACAGCATATTGGTGTATTTCATGAGCGGCTTGCTCTTTTCGCGGAAAGCATCGCGGAACGATTGCGCTATAGGCTTTTGTCCATAATAAGCCTTCAAGGCGCTACGCAAACGCTGCATGTTTGGCGTAACGGCTTCCTGCTGAGCAGTGTAGTTGCGATAAAACAGCGCCACTATTTTCTTCATCGGATTTTTCCAAGTTAATCCGGCGTTGTCCTTGTCTAACTGCTCCACGCTATCGAGTTCGCTGCCTTCCTCACCCTTTAGGAAATAAAGGTGGAACTGGCGATAATAGTCGGCCGAAGCAGCCTGCTTGGCATGGCAAGCACCGGCGGTGATGGCAAGTGCCCAAATCACCCAGTTGTGCTCCATGAAAAAGGCACTCGAATGCAATTCTCTGAACACAAGCGAAAAGTAGATGGCAATAAACCACAAGTCGCCGCTAACTCCGTCTAAAATGCGGCCAAGACGTGAATATTGCTTGGTCATTCGCGCCAACTGTCCGTCGGCACTATCAAATGAGTTGGCCCACACAAGCAGCAGCATTCCCACCACATTGAGCCACATTAATTCAGGTTCGTAATAATAGAATAATACACCTCCGGCAACACCCAAAAATATAGAGGCTATGGTTATCATATTTGGGGTAACGCCAAGTTTTGCCGCAAGCAATGCCCATGCAAAACCTATCGGGCGATAAAACATCAAGTCGATTGTTTCTTCGGTGTCCATCGACTTCAATGAGCCCTTATATGCTTCCTTAAATTCCTTAAAGCTTCGCATATCTAAATTGTCGTTAAAGTTTATTTCAGTTTCCAAATCATTTAATCGCCTTGCCGCGGCAACTGCCGCAACACCACTTATTGCGCTGCGCATGGCCGGCAAGCCACGACTTTTTTTGTCTCTTTGATTTGAGCGGATTCATGCCCACTCACTTGCCACCGGCGAGATATTAGCGACGGCGGTTTTCTTCGTGTTTCTTCACTGCGGCTATCACAGCCTTGGCAATGTATGGTGCGGCTTCCACTCGGCATGGCGCAAAACTTGGCCAGTCGTTAAAGTCGATGATTTGCATCTTGCCGTCGGAATCCACTATGCAGTCACCGCCGTAAACCACCACATTGAGTTCTTCGGCCGCTTGTTGGCATATGCGCTTCATTTCGTCGACATCGAAACTGAAGCCCTTCGACTTGCCATTGATGGCTTCTGCACCATATTTGCTGTGACCTTCGTCAAACGGATAGAACCAATAGAAGAATGGCTGGTCTTTCACTCCGTAGAACTTAACCAAATCGCCAGGCAAGTGCTTATTAATCACCGCACGCTTAATGCCGCGATAAAAGTATTCTTGCAGCACCTCTTGGGCTTCTTCGGCATGGCGCACATAACTCACGTCTTCTTTGTGCATGGCGTGAAAGTCGCCGCGCTTAATCCAGCAACTCTGAAATCCTGCTTCTTTCAGCAAGGGCTTAACCACCTCATCGGTGTTCACGATAAGGCTTTCGGGATATGGAATGTTGTTGCCCATGAGAATGCGTGTCATGCGCTCACGGGTGCAATTCTCTATGCCATAACCCGAGTTGATTACCAATCGGCCTTCGTCTTCATATTGCTGAAGGCGTGCTATCGAGGCTTGCTCTCGGCACATGTTCAATATCACACGTTCCTCAACCCCGTTTTTGTTAAATTGGTCCTCGTTATATACGTTAACTATGCAACCACGCTTGCGCAAGTGGTCGGCTACGGCATTAAATATTGCTGTGTCGTTGCCTATGTGATTGGGCGAGTAAGCGCCTGCGCGCATAACACCTGCTATTACTATATCTGCCATAATTTTTTCTTAGGATAGTGCTATATTGTTTTCTGTTGTTTTTTTATTTTTCTTGGATGAAGCGTTCGGCAACCTCTATATCCCCGGCATGGTCAACATCGATAATCTTATCGATTGAATATGCCTTTAGGCTCAAGCCGCTTGCCACCAATGCTCGTTGAAAGTTGCGCATGCGTGCCACACCACCGTCGATGCAGTCCTTTAGCACCTTCCACGACTTGTCGGTGAGCGAATAAATGCCGCCCGAGATATACTTTGCTCCTTCGTAGGCTTCATCACGGAAGGTGTTGATTTCCATGTTTTCGTCAACATCCACATACAAAGGCTTTTCGTCCTCAATGTATGGTGTTACGGCCATCATGCCGTCGTGGGTGCTGTCGGCCTCAAAGGCTGCTATATATTTTGCAAAATCTGGCTCCTTGAAGATGGTGTCGACCGTTGTCAAGCAAAATTTGCCCGGCTTCATCACCTGAGTCAGTTCATAGAAACTATGCATCGAACTTGGGGTTGACTTAACCACAATGTTCAACGGAACTGGCAATGTTTTCTTCAATTCCTGAAGATATTCTTGCACCTCAGTCATTTCCTGATTCACAATCACGCTCACACTTTCGGCGTTGCAACGCACAAAGATGTTTATCAAACGACCTATCATAGGCTCTCCGCACAATTCCACAAGTGGCTTTGGCTTTTTAACGCCCTCTTGTGCCAAACGGCTGCCCTCGCCTGCGGCTATTATTGCATAATTCATAACACTATGTTTTTTGAAATCTTTTTTTTATGTCAAAGAAAAAATTTTTTTAATCCACATCTTCCACCTTAGTAAGGTCGAGCACTTCCTTGTCGCCGCTCTTGTCAAAATACATGCGGCGCAACGGATGTTGTGTCATCTCAGCATACGCATCTCGATTGCGGAAAATGTCGATAGCCGCATATATGGCTTGACGCATCGATTGCTCGTTAGCCTCGTTCTTGCCGGCTATGTCGTAGCCTGTGCCGTGGTCTGGGCTGGTGCGCACATATGGCAAGCCGGCAGTGAAGTTCACCCCGCTTTCCATCGAAAGCACCTTAAATGGTGCCAAACCTTGGTCGTGATACATGGCAAGCACGCCATCGAAATGACGATATTGTTCGTTCCCGAAAAATCCGTCGGCCGAATATGGGCCAAATGCCACCACCTTATTGCTCACCGCCTCTTCAATGGCCGGAATGATGATTTCTTGTTCTTCCTTGCCAAGAAGGCCGCCGTCGCCCGAATGTGGATTCAAGCCAAGCACTGCAATGCGTGGTCTCACAACACCAAAGTCGCGCTTCAACGAATCGTTAAACGCATATAACTTTTCTAAAATGTTTTCCTTTGTGATTGCCTTGCTGATGCCCGACACTGGCACGTGGGTAGTTACGAGAGCCACTCGCACCTTTTCGCTGAATAGTATCATCAGCGCACTTGTGTCCTCGCCAAGACTTGCCTCCAAATATTCGGTGTGGCCTGGGAATGTGAATCCCTCACACTGTATCACTTTCTTATTGATTGGCGCTGTTACCAAAACATCTATTTCGCCTTGCTTCAAATCGGCCACTGCGCGTTCCAATGCATCGAAGGCCGCCTTGCCGGCATGTTCGCTTGGCATGCCAAGGTCTATCTTTATCTCTTCGGTTGCAACTTCTATCAAATTGCATGCACCGTCTTTAATTCCCGAACTGTTCTTTATCACATTCATCGCCACAGGCTGCAAATCTAAGGCCTTACGATGATAACTTGCTGTTTTGGCCGAGCCATAAATAACCGGTGTAAACAACTCTGTAATTTGTGGATTTTGAAGTGTTTTCAAGATAACTTCATAACCAATTCCGTTGGTGTCCCCTTGGGTAATACCAACGCGTATCAACTTGTCGTTTGTCATTAATTGTCAATATGTTACACATGCAGACGCTCGTTGGAAATACCGCTTCACAACAGCGCAAACTGCACCAAATACTAAATATTTTGCTAAGTTACAAATTTTTTGCCGATTTCCCAACACATGACACACCTCCCGACTGCAACAAATTAGGGACGCAATCGTCTCACGCCATCACGCCCAACTCTTCATCTTCAACAACCTCTTCAGTGCGTACGTCAGCCGCGGCAACCTTGCTCGCTGCCGACCATTGCTTATATTTTTCTATTTCTTCGCCAAGCTTATTGATGGCCCATGCCACGATTGCAACATCATCAAGGAAACCAAGCCCCACGAGCAAGTCTGGAACTATGTCGAGCGGCGAAACAACATAAATCAACGCCGCAACAGCAAGCAGCATATTGCTTTTCGAATAACCCTTATACTCGCCCTTTACCACATTCTTCACAAAGTTGACCAACTCGTTCAACTCCGACTTAACATCTTGTAAACCCTTTTTGCTAACGTACTTGCTCACTTGGTCTACAAGCATACGCATCTTTGCCGGATTCGTCAAATACGCAGCCGCTAATCTAAGCCACTTGCCTTTCAAAAATCGCTTTACAAAATTCATCATTTTTTCCCTTTATATTTTTGTTTTACTTCACTTTTGACTCATACCCTTATCGTTGGTTTAATTTTCGCACTCAAAATTCGGCAAAACACTACATTGGGTCACCTGAATATATATCATTATTAATTTTTGGAGCAATTTATGCGCCATAAAAGCCCTCAAATAACCAATATTTCCTTATATTTGCATAATTAATATTTTAGAACAAGTTATTTGAGAATGCAGCGACGCGCTCAAACTGCTCGATTAAATATTTTATTAATACTTTTTTTGCCATCATTGCTGTTGGCAACAAACATAAAACAAAGAAATCATGACAGACCAAACTGAAGAAAAAGTTATCACTGAAAAAGAAAAACCGTCAGGCGGAATATCTATCAGGAACTACCTTTTTGCATGTCTACGCAATTGGTATTGGTTTTTGCTATCTATCATTTTTGTAGGTTGCTTGGCATACCTTTACGGCAAATCGCGCCCTCAAACCTACTCTTCATCGGCGTTGATTCTGATTAAGACTAACATGAACGAACGCTCGGGCGAAGAGCAAATACTCGCCGACTTGTCAACAAGCCGCAAATATCGCTCGCTCAGCAACGAAATCTACGTCCTAAAGTCGACTGAACTTATGAGTCAGGTAGTGAGCAAACTTAACCTAAACGTTAACTACTACTACCACAAATATCTTCGTGATGTGATGTTGTTTAACGACCGTCCGGTAACCGTCACACCTTTCGAAGAGGTTAAATCTTCATACACTATACACATTCGCCCTCATAGCGAAACCGACGTCGACTTCAGATGCCCAGGCGACACACACTGGAAACGAACCAAATACGGAAAAACCGTAAAAACAGCATACGGACCTGTACGCATTAGCAAAAGCGACAATTTCGACAAAGGTTTCATTGGCGAAGAAATTTTCGTTAACGTTGTTCCTGTGCGCAGCATGGCTAAACGTCTAATCGGTGGCCTACACATCGTTAAAGACCAAAAAGACGCCAACGTGCTTCGACTCTCACTTTCTTCGGCAAACCCTTATTTGTCGGCATCAACACTTAATGCTCTTATCGCGGCATACAACCAACATTCTATTGACGACAAAAACCGCATCGCTCGCAATACCGAAGCATTTATCGTCGATCGTATTGCTGCTTTGTCGAAAGACCTTGGTGGCATCGACTCTCAAATTGAACGCTTGAAAATTCTTAACAAGTATCCTACCATCGAATCGGCTGCGCAAGTTTACACCGAACGCAGCAACGCTTCATCTAATGAGTTGGCCAACTTGGAAATGCAATTGTCGCTTGCCGGTTATGTGCGCGACAACATTCAGAACACATCAAGCTACGAATTGATTCCTGCTAATGCCGGAATCAACGACATTGGCATTAACAATTACATTGAACAATATAACCAACTTTGCTTAAATCACGAACAACTGTCGGCAACATCGGGCTCTGAAAACCCCGTGATGAAAGACCTTGAAAAGCAAATATCTTCTATTAAGCCTAACATCATCAACTCGCTCGACAACTACATCAACACGCTTCGCCAAAAGCAAAGCACCGTTAGAACTCAAGAACGCCGTGCAAGCAGCATGATGTCAACTGTGCCTACTCAAGAAAAAGAAATCACCGACATCACTCGCCAACAGAAGATTAAAGAGCAACTTTACCTATATCTTCTTAACAAGCGCGAAGAAAATGCTCTTCAAGTGGCCATCACCGAACCTAACGCCACTGTTATCGAATATGCCGAAGGTGGTTGGTTAATTTCACCGCTCGAACGACAAATTATAATGATGGGTATTCTTGTGGGATTCTTAATCCCGGCAATCATAATATTCCTTATCTTCTGGATATTCTCGCTCGACAACACTATTCACAACCGTTACGACATCGAAAACAATTGCGCGATTCCTCTTTTGGGCGAAATTCCTAACAAGCGCCGCAAAGACGATGACGACGAGATTTTGGTTACCGAAACCGGCACTGACCGCATTTCAGAAGCATTCCGCATTATTCGAGGCAACCTCGACTATGTGCTTCCTAAAAAATCGGGCGAAGGCTACATCATTCAAATGACTTCAACCGTGCCTGGCGAAGGCAAGAGTTTCAACACTGCCAACTTGGCCCTAACCTGCGCCATCAACGGCAAAAAGGTGCTTGCCATCGACTGCGACCTTCGAAAGGGTACGTTCTCTAACTACTTCAACGTGCACGATATTGCCACCGGTTTGAGCGCATTCTTAGCCGGACGCGCTAACAACATCGACAGCATCATTCAGCACGAAGTATTGCACGAAAATCTCGACCTCCTTCCTTTAGGTGCTATTCCACCTAACCCAACAAGCCTTTTGATGAACGATAAAATGGCTGAGTTGCTAAACTTTGCTAAGGAAAAATACGACTATGTGATTCTCGACACCGTGCCTTATTCTCTAATTGCCGACGCTTCTCTAATCAATCGCTACGTAGACCTTACAATTTACGTTGTTCGCGACGGCATGATTGATAAGCACTATCTTGAAGATCTCGAAAAGATGTATCGTTCTAACAAGATTAAGAACATGACCATCCTAATGGGCGACGTCAAGGCCGACTCTAAGCGCTACGCCTACGGTTATGGATACGGTTACGGCTACGGCTATGGCTACGGTTATGGTTACGGATACGGCTATGGCTACGGTTATGGCTACGGCGATGATTCAGAAGAAAACGAAAAGAAAGGCTTCTTCCGTCGCAAAAGAAGAAAAAGATAATCATCACAATCATAATCAGTTATAAAGGTTGCTTCGTAATGAAGCAACCTTTATTTTTTTGCCCTGTTGATGTGCTTAACGCACTTCTTTTGATTAAGCATGCTTCAGCGGTGTGCAGCCTTACTCCGATATTTACACTCATCTTTGGCCTAAACTCCATCGCCACATAATAAGCACCCAACAACAAAGCAGCCGCGACACAGCCAAATCCTTTCTCGCATCCATGAAAAAAACACTCCGCTTGCCATACATTCCACACACACTAAACTACATACACCTCTCAATTTATGCCTCAATAGGAATCTGAATTACCGATAGCCACTTTTCCGGGTCCTCCTGATTCCATGCACCGTCAATGTAGCAAGTGCGGAGAGCTCCTGCCATCTTGTAGCCACGCTCCTCCATATAAGCAAATGCTTCGGCAAATGATTCATGGAAGCGTTCATAAGGACCGACGTGTTTCATGCAGAGAGCTTTGGGTACAGCATCAAGATGCTTGAATTGTATGATGGCATTGTCTGTGCCCATCTCTTCTACTTGTTCGCAATACTCGATGTCAATGTCGGTGGGTCGATACTCCTTATTGTGCTCAATGGTGAAACAATAGCCTGGAGCCAGGCACTTGCAACCGAGGCGTTGCATCTCGGGACCAATTTTCTCTACACATAACGAACCCAGAGCGACATAATTAGGGATTACTTCGCGATGGGTTGCCACGATAATTTCGGGCAAAGATTGAATACTGAATTTAGATTTATCCATTGTTTTAATTTTTTTGTGAGCGTTCACCCAGTTGACCAACTGACTGCGTCGTGCCGCCAATAATTGCAGCTGTCGCTCCGTCTTTTCTATCTTCTCGTTCAGTTGCTCTACACTTGGGGCGTGTGCCCCTTCTTCGTACAACTCCTTGATTTCGTCAAGCGAGAAACCGAGACTTTGCAATTGGCGGATAGTGTTGAGCCTTTGCATCTGTTCAACGCTATAATAACGATAGCCAGTCCATTCGTCCACTTTGCAGGGTAATAATAAACCTTTTTGTTCGTAGTGGCGCAGGGTCTTCACGGTCACTTGCATCATCTGAGAAAACTCTCCGATTTTTAACCTTGTTTTTTCTCTCATAATCGCACGATTTTTTGTCTGATTTCGAAATATGCGGCAAAGTTAGTGTATGACCTTGGGTACGAGTCAAGAGAAAATTGAAATATTTTCGGCAGAAAATAAAAAATAGGCAATATATATTGTTTTACTTGGTGGTATTATTAGGACTACATCGGAGACTACACTCAAAGAGCAAAATTAGAGTTTAAGGTTTTTGCGCAGAAGCTCGTTTCACAATCGTTTAACATAACCTATGTGTAAATAAACAAATTCGGCGATGAAAATAAATTCACCGCCGAAAAAAGGCTGTCCAACTCGGACAGACGCCATATCGTTACTGCATCAGTAAAAATTATTACTTAAGCAATGATTCTGGATTTAGGTTATCGCCTTCAATATCCTTGAAGTATCTGTAAGTGCCAACCTTCAATTCTTCAGTAGCAGCTTCGTCGGCTACGATGATAGCCTTACGGTGCAATTGAAGAGCGCTGATTGTCCACATTTGAGTCACCGCACCTTCAACACCTGCTTGAAGAGCACGCGCCTTGTTGTGGCCGTTTACGATAATCATCACACTCTTTGCGTTCATGATTGTACCTACGCCCACTGTTAGAGCAGTCTTTGGAACTTTATTTACGTCGTTATCAAAGAAACGAGAGTTTGCAATGATAGTGTCGGATGTCAATGATTTCTGACGAGTTAGTGAAGTTAGCGATGAACCTGGTTCATTGAAAGCGATGTGGCCATCAGGACCGATACCGCCCATAAACAAGTCGATGCCGCCCACTGCAGCTATGCGTGCTTCATAATTTGCACATTCTGCTTCCAAGTCTTCTGCATTACCGTTAAGGATGTTTACATTTTCCTTCTTGATGTCGATGTGGCTGAAGAAATTGTTCCACATGAATGAGTGATAGCTTTCTGGATGTTCTTCTGGAAGATTGCAATATTCATCCATGTTGAAAGTTATAACGTTTGCAAACGACACCTTGCCTGCCTTGTTTAGTTCAATCAACTTCTTGTACATACCAAGAGGTGAACTACCGGTTGGACAACCAAGCACAAAAGGCTTTTCTGGTGTTGGGTTAGCAGCATTGATGCGTGAAGCCACATAATATGCAGCCCATTCTGATACTCGTGCGTAATCAGGTTGAATGATTAATCTCATAATGTATTTAAGTTTTTATCGGTTTGTTTTTGAATGCAATATGTTATTGTACACTATTTCTACAAAGATAATGAATTTATACGCAAAAAAATCGTTTTATTTAAAATTTATTTTCTATTAACTTAATTATTACAAAAAAACAGTGGGGTCAGGATATTCACCTGACCCCACTGCCACATATTGTGTTATATTTCAATAATTATCGTCTGCGCTGTTTGGCTTGTTTTTTACCGCCTTTTTTCTTGCCAGCAGCCACTGCCGTGCGGCGCTTTGCGGTTGTAGTCTTTTTGCGCTTTCGTTCTTTCAACTCTTTATGCTCATGACGTTTCTTCGATTTATCGGCCGCCTGTTGCAATCGTGATTTCGACACCAAAATTGGAGCCTTATCGATATGATGCGAGCCAAAAGGATGCGCTTCGTCAATCAGAGCAAAATCCAACTGCTTGTTAGGCAAGTCGGCACGTGCCACCTGCACCGTTACCGCATCGCCAAGCGTGTAACGACGGTTGCGACGACGACCTATTAAGCAATAACTCTTTTCATCGAGTTCATAGTAATCGTCTTCCAAGTCTCTGATTGGGACAAGACCTTCGCACTTGTTCTCGTCCAATTCCACATACAAGCCCCATTCGGTAACGCCCGAAATCTTGCCCGTAAACACTTGCCCCAATCGTTCGCCAAGATATTCCACTTGCTTATATTTTATCGAGGCGCGCTCTGCATTGGCTGCCAATTGTTCCATATCGCTCGAATGCTTACATTCTGCTTCCAAACCATCAAGGTTCACGCTACGGCCACCCGACAAATACTTATCGAGCAAGCGGTGAACCATCATGTCGGGGTAACGGCGTATTGGCGACGTGAAATGCGTGTAGTGCTCAAATGCCAAGCCATAGTGGCCCACATTAAGCGTGCTATACACGGCCTTCGACATTGAGCGCATGGCAAGGGTTGCTATCAGTTCTTCTTCCGGACGGCCCTTTATATCGGCAAGCAGCTTATTGAGCGAGGTGTTTACATCGTGCATCGACCCGGTTATCTTCAACTTGTGGCCAAATCGCTGCGCTATCTCTGCAAGGTTCTTCATGCGTTCTGGGTCGGGCGCTTCGTGAATGCGATATACAAACGCCTTTGGTGTGCGCTTCTTCGGTACTATGCCTATCGCTTCGGCCACCTTGCGGTTGGCCAGCAACATAAACTCTTCAATCAACTTGTTAGAGTCTTTCGACTCCTTAAAGTACACGTCTATTGGCCTTCCTGTCGGGTCAATGTCAAATCGCACTTCGCTTCTGTTAAATTCCACCGAACCATAAGCAAAACGTGCGGCACGCAACTTCTTGGCAAGGCGGTCAAGCAACAACACCTCGTCCTTAAAGTCGCCCTCTCCGGTTTCTATTATCTTTTGCGCTTCTTCATAAGTAAAGCGGCGATTGCTCTTTATCACTGCGTGGCATATCTCCACATTCTTCACATCGGCCTCTTCATCAAGGTCTACTATCACCGAATAAGTAAGTTTTTCTTCGTCTGGTCGCAACGAACAAATAAAGTTGCACAAACGTTCGGGCAACATAGGTATGGTGCGGTCCACCAAATACACCGATGTGGCACGCTGCTCGGCTTCGGTTTCTATTATAGAGTTAGGTTTCACGTAGTGAGTCACATCGGCAATGTGAATACCCACTCGCCACAAGCCGTCTTCAAGTTTCTCAACCGACAAAGCATCGTCGAAGTCTTTTGCGTCATGTGGGTCGATGGTAAATGTCACTGCATCACGCATATCGCGGCGGCGCGCTATCTCCTCTGCAGTGATTCCCGCATCAATCTTGTCGGCCGCTGCCTCAACTTCCTCGGGATATACATATGGCAGCCCAAACTCTGCAAGAATGGCATGCATCTCTGAGTTATTCTCGCCAGCCACCCCAAGAATGTCTACCACCTCGCCCATAGGGCTATTGGCACTTTCTGGCCATTCCACTATGCGAACCACTGCTTTATCGCCCGTACGGCCTTCTTTCAGCAAGTTTTTGGGTATAAATATGTCGGTAGCCAAGAATTTACTGTCGGTAATCAAATGACCAAAATAGTCATCCACTTTCAGCGTACCGATAAACACTTGGTCCTTGCGCTCCATAATCTCAAGCACCTCAGCTTCGGCCTCTACATTAGGGCGCTTTGCGCATATGTTTATTTTCACTTTGTCGCCATTGAGAGCATGCTTCGAATTGCGTTCGGCCACAAATATCACTTCGCCGCCACCGCTATCAAGCACCACACCATTCTTGCCGTTGCTGCGACGCACAAAGGTGCCTGTGCACACAACATTGCGCTCGGCCAACTTAAACTTGCCCGGTGTTGTTTCTTTCAATATGCCTTCAAGGGCCAACTCCTCTATCACTTGCACCACAAGGGCTCGTGTCAATGGGCTGTCGGCGCCTATCGAGGCCGATATTTGCTTATAATTATAGGGGATGGACTTTTCTCGATTGAAAAACTCCAATACCTTGGTCTCTGTTGCCGACTTTTCTATCAGCAAATCTGCATTCTTTCCTACTTTCATAGTCGTAATTTTTCTGTGTTCGGTACTTGACTATTTAGCATCGCTATATATGCTTATCACAAAAATAATACCTAAAGTTCAATTTTACTACTTTTTTCCCTAATCTTTAAGATTCTATTTTCTCGATTTTATCCAACTCGTTCGCATCAGCATCCTCAATCTTGGCCATAAAGAGCCATCGCTAACGAGTGCACCACTATTCTTAACCTATTAACACAAATACAACCAACCCCGCAACTGGAGTTGGCAGTATATAAAAAAAATAAAAGCTGCTCTCCTACTCAGGAAAACAGCTCCAAACTCTTTCTGTGTTGTATCTTACTTAACAGAGTCACATGCTACTGAATCGCAGCATACTGAATCAGCGCAAGCTGAGTCTGCAGGAGCAGCAAGAGTGTCAACTACTGCTACAGAGTCAGTAGCTGCAGCCTTTTCTGCGTTACCGCAAGAGAACAAAGACACGCTAAATACAACAGCAAGTAATAAAACTAACTTCTTCATTTCTGTAAAAATTAAAAATAATAAAACAATATTGTTATTCTTCAAAAACGTTGCAAATTTAAAACAAAATTTTCACACACAAAACATTTTTTGGATATTTTTTTGATTTGGGTATGTCATATTCTCGCATAAACACATCAATTTCACCTCAAATCACAACCCAAATCACTGATAATCAATACACAAACATCACAAAACCCACAATGTTAATATTTGTTACAATTTAAAGGCGGCACCTAAAATTGATGCCGCCTTTAAATTTTTTATCGCGAATAGCGTTCTTTCAGAATGTATTACTTATACAAGAAACGCTTAATGCTTCGCTTAGGAGTCTTTTCGAATTCACATGGGTGAACTTCAATCTTCGAGATTTGCTCATAAGGAGCCACAATCTTGTTAACATCCTTGCGGATTTGTTCCATAATTTCTGGCAGTTGCGCGCTTGTTGTACCCAACTTATCCATCACTTCATAGTCAGGATATACAAGAGCCACAAACTTGCCACCACGGTCTACCACAATACTTTCGTTAACATAAACCATGTTATTGATCTTTGCTTCGATTTCTTCTGGATAGATGTTTTGACCATTTGCACCAAGAAGCATAGTCTTGCAACGACCCTTGATGAAGATTGTGCCGTCAGGGCTAACTGTACCCATGTCGCCAGTGTGCAACCATCCGTCTTCAGCAAGCACCTTGTCGGTAGCGTCAGTATTCTTATAGTAGCCCTTCATCACATTCTTACCGCGAACGCAAATTTCGCCTGGAACGTTTTCTGGGTCATCGCTCAACACCTTAACTTCCATGATGCCTGGCAAAATGCGACCTGCTGAATGAGGCACAAATTCGCGCCATGGTGTGTGGCTAATTAGTGGAGCACATTCGGTCATACCGTAGCCCACTGAGAATGGGAACTTAATCTTTGTCAAGAAGTTTTCAACCTCTGGGTTTAGTGGAGCGCCACCAATGATCAATTCTTCGAATTCACCACCAAACGCTTCAATCAACTTCTTACGGATTTGTTCGTAAATCTTTGTGTCAAGGAATGGAATATTTAGAGCCCAGCGCATCATGCCCTTGCTAATCATTGGCACAATTTGCTTGCGATAAACCTTTTCAAGCACCAATGGAACCGACACAATCAAGTGTGGCTTAATTTCTTGCATAGCCTTCACCAAAATCTTTGGCGATGGAATTCTACCAAGCAATGTGATGTGAGTACCCACTGCAAGTGGAACAAGAAGGTCGAATGCACAACCATAGGCGTGTGCCAATGGCAAGAACGACAAGTTGGTGGTGCCTCTGTAGTGCAACTTCGATGCTATACCATATTCTGCATTACCAGTTACATTGGCACATGTAATCATAACGCCCTTGCTATAGCCTGTTGTGCCCGATGTATAGTTCAATATCACCATATCATCGTCGGCAACATCTGCATATTTTATGTCATCCTTAAAGAATCCTTGTGGATAAGCGGCCTTAAACAAGTCATCGGCCTTAGCCATTGTTTCCGAAACTTTTTCTCCCTCTTTTTCTGCAAATACTTCGCCGGTTTCAATCGAAACCACTGCCTTTACATGATTTAGCGTATCGAATTCGATGTTATCCCATATTGCCTTTGTGGCAAACAAAATCAACGATTCAGAGTGGTTAACGATGTGTTGCACATCAAGAGGATTAAATTCTTGCAAAATTGGCACAATGGTTGCGCCATAGGTGATGGTCGAAACAAAGGTGGTGACCCATTCACTTGTGTTCTTTCCAATCAATGCAACCTTATCGCCTTGCTTGAGTCCAAGTTCGCGATACACTGCATGCATTTTTGCAACTCGTTTGGCCAATTCAAAATATGAAATCGTATTCTTTTGGCCGTAATCGGTCAACGCTGGTAATTCAGCATTTTCGCGAAACGATCTTTCGTAAATTTTTATAAGATTTTCTTTCATCGCTCATCTGTTGTTTAGACTCTGCAAAGATAGTGAATATTATCAACTTAACTGCACATTTTTTGCAAAAGTATGCAATTCGCTCGCCAAAAAACCATATTTTTTGGTCACTTACTCTTTTTTTTACCCATTTTTCCTCCAAATTTCTGCAATCGGTAGGTAATTGTGAGCATACAATAGCGGGGCATCACTGTGGTCCAACGTTCTTCTTCATACGAGGCGTTCACATTTTTCGACACGCCTTTTTGCTGTTGAAGTATGTCGGTAACCTGAAGTTGGAATATCAGATTTTTGCCCTTTAGCATTGCATATTCAAGCGATGCATTCCACAAGCACTGTTCCTCATTGAAGTTTTTCGACATACCCTTTGAGTTTCCATAGCGAACATTGGTGCTTGCCTTAATTCCGATAGGCGATTCGTAATGCAGATTAAGCGAACAGCCATAACGATGCACATCTTTATTATTACGAGTGCTTATGCTATTGCGAGCAGCACTCAAGTTATAGTACGGACGAAGCGAGATATTGAAATTCCCTGGACGGATTCGCAACGACGGGTTAAATCTGAACGACCACGACATGTTGCTATTCAGTTCGCCATCTATATAACTCAATCGGCGGTTTACGCCAAGGTTGAGGCCATTGTCGAAAAACAGCAATTTTTGCACTATCGGCAGCGACAAGTCGGTGCGCATCGAAGCATTCCACACACCGCTAAGGTTTTCATAAGTCGTAACCTTTCCGCCCGTTGTGGGGTCGCTTATAGTTTTATTCACGATGCTATTGCTTGTCACATCGCCCGACATCGACACCATAAGGTTGCGCTGAGTTTCTGTGTCGTTCTTGCGATACTCCATGTTCACCGTGTGCGTAAAGGTGTCTTTCAAGTCGGGGTTACCTATCACCACGTTAAGCGTATTGCTCTTATCGGCCACCGGCTGCAAGTAGTTAATCGAAGGTTCTGAGGTTCGGTTGCGATAATTGATGGTAAAGTTGTGACGCTTGGCAATCTTCCATCTAAAGCGCACAAACGGTGCATAATTAAACGTCCAGCGCTCGCCCAACGACCGGTTTTCGTTAATGTGGTCTTTGCTGCGATTCATCATCGAGTTAAACGTAACACCGGTGTTGATGCTATATTTTTCGTGTTCTTTTCTGAAACTCACCTGACCGTTTTGGTTAAGTATGGTGTTTCTGAACACGCTGCTTTGGTCGGTGTTAACTATGCCATATTCTTCAAACTTCTCAAGCAGTTCAGGGTCAATGTAGCCCTCATCGTTAGGGTCAAAGTCATACACATATTTATCGCTGTTTCGCAAGCGCATGTTCACATTATAGTAGGCATTAACCGACATCGCCTTTTTAACATCGCCTATAGGCTCGCTCCACGACACTCGGGCACGCATCGAATTGTTTTTCGATATATTGTCGATATATTGGGCTATGTCTTCATCCTTACCGTCAACCATGAAGAACCTATTCTTTGCATAATTCTGATTGTCGCTCTCGTTATTGCTGTAGTCAAAGTTCAACTCTATGCTGAAGTTACGTCCCTTTCGGGCTTTGAAACGACGCGAATACACCAAATTGGCAGCCACGCTATAGTTGTTGCCCTCGCCCATACGCTGACGTTCACTGGTGTTAACCAGCGAATGCTCGGCATCACCTGCTTGCGAGGCAGTAACGTCGCTGCTGCCATTTGTAGACCGTGAAAACGAGAAACGAGGACGGAAATTAATGGTGTTCAACGTGTCGGGTTTCCACATCACTCGTGCGCTACCGTTCACATTATGGCCATCGTTACGCGACGAATTTTCGCCTTGATAGTAACTTGTTGAGTCGGCATACACATACTCTCGGTTTACCCTACTGTAGTTTTCTCGCATATTATAGCGATATGAAACGCTCGATTCAAGCATTAACTTGTTCTTATCGCCCACGTTGACATTAAATCCCACATGGCGATTTTTCGCTATTGGACCACCTGTGTTATCGGCTCCTGCGGTCACCGAATATTGGTCCTTGTCGATGAAATGATTCAAAAACAAATTGCCACGATAACGGTCGTCGGTGCCATAGGCCGCCGAGCCGTGGCCAAACCATCCTCGGTTTTTCTCTTTCTTCACCGTGAGGTTTATCACGGTTTCTTCCTCTCCATCGTCCACTCCGGTAAGGCGCGACAATTCGCTCTTGCGGTCCACTACCTGCAACTTGTCGACTATGTCGGCCGGCAAGTTCTCCATCGCCGTCTTATTATCGTTCAAAAAGAATTCTCTATCATTAACCAGCAACGACTTTACCGTCTTCCCGTGCGCTTTGATGGTACCATCTTCCTCAACCTCTATGCCTGGTATGTTTTTCAGCAGGTCAATCACCATTGCATTTGCTCCCTTCACAAATGCATCGGCATTATATTCCACCGTGTCTTCCTTCATCACCACATCAGGTTTTTGGCCTATCACCACAGTTTCTTCCAAGACCAAAGCATTGGTAGTTAGTTTCACAGAATCTATAACCACTTCGCGGCCCTTAACCGTAGTGGCCACCTCATGGTCATTATAGCCCAAACACACAAAACGCAGCGAGTAATTTCCGTTGCGCACGTTTTTAAACTCAAATTTTCCTATGCTGTCGCTTGTGGCACCGTCAACAAACGCAGTGTCGGCTGCACTCACTCTATACAATCGCACAAGCACGCCATCAACGGCCGATTTATCTCCGCCGTCAAACACCCTGCCCTTTACCACTGCAGCCTCTGTGATGACTGGCAGCAGCATTAACAACATTAAAAAGATTAATTTCCTAACAGACTCCAAAACAACTAATTTTTTTACCTAATTCCTACACCTATTCTCCCATTTAATGGCTATGCATCGCTGCGACGGCCCAACAACTCTACCACATCGGCATAAACCTCAGTAACGTAGCGCTTTATCTGATTGCGGTCTTCCCATATGCGAGTACGCAGTTTACCTTCCACATACAATTGCATACCTTTTTTCACATATCGTTCAATAAACTCGGCCTGGCGACCCCACACCACTATATTATGCCACTCGGTTCGCTCGGGAACTTGCGCTCCCGCTGCTGTTGTATAGCCGCGCTCTGTTGTTGCCAACGAAAATTGTGCAATTGCCTGGCCCTGTTCTGGATATCTAATTTCAGGGTCTTTTCCCACATTTCCTATTAAAATTACCTTATTTACCGAAGACATAGTTTAGTTTTTTTTGATTCAACCGCAAAGTTAGAAAATAATTAGCAATAACCCATATGCCGCCACTCTTACCACTACATAAATTTTCTTAATTTATCTTATATCTTTACATCACGCGCCGACAGCGATAAAACATTTCTCTTTCAGCCACATATAGCCCATTTTGTTCCCCACATCGCCACTCTAACATCATCGCCACTTGGGGCAATATCGCTTGACTCAAAACCCCTTCACATAAAAACCACGAAGTGCCACTGAAAAAATAGCACTAACTATCTCCAATGGCACTTCGGTATGACGTTTTTTTAAATCTTTTCTACTACAACACCTTCTTTAGGCGAGCCAAGAACTCATCGGCATCGGCCTTAGTGATAACCAAAGGTGGCAACAAACGCAACACGTTTGTTCCCGACGCTCCGGTAAACACGTGCTGTTCCTTAAGCAAGCGTGTACGCAAAGCCTTGATTGGCTCTTCAAACTCAATGCCTATCATTAAGCCGCGGCCACGCACTTCCTTTATCTGTGGCAACTTCTTGAGTTCGGCAATCAGATATTCGCCAACTGAAGCCGCATTTGCAACAAGGTTTTCGTTTTCAAAAATCTCAAGCACGGCAATTGCTGCAGCACAGCCCAAGTGGTTACCGCCGAATGTAGTGCCCAATTGGCCATACACTGGCTCAAACTTAGGACTAATCAGCACTCCGCCAAATGGGAAACCGTTGGCAATACCCTTAGCCATGGTTATCATGTCGGGCTTCACGCCTGAGTATTGGTGAGCAAAGAACTTACCCGAACGGCCATAACCCGACTGTATTTCATCAAGTATCAAAACCGTGTTGGTCTTATCGCACTCTTCACGCAATTGCAACAGGAATTCCTCAGTAGGCAACTGAACACCGCCAACACCCTGAATACCTTCAATTATCACAGCACAAACATCGCCTGAAGCCAATTCTTGCTTCACTGCATCAATGTCGTTGAGCGCAACGAAAGTAACATGACCGTTGTCGTTGATAGGCGCTACAATTTTTGGATTATTGGTAGCCTCTACAGCCAGCGACGTACGGCCGTGAAATGCCTTGTTAAACGCCACCACTCGCTTTCGGCCATTATAGAACGATGCAAGTTTCAATGCGTTTTCATTGGCTTCTGCACCCGAATTAATCAAAAACAGCTGATAGTCATCATATCCACAAGCCTTTCCAAGTTTGTCAGCCAATTTTTGCTGCAAAACATTAATCACCGAGTTGCTATAGAACACCAAACGCTCTGCTTGAGCCTTCAAAGCCTCCACATAATGAGGGTGTGAGTGACCTACCGATATCACAGCATGACCTCCATATAGGTCAAGATATTCTACGCCTTCGCTGTCGTATGTGTGGCATCCTACGCCTTTCACGATTTCCACATCGAACAACGGATACACATCATATAATTTCATTGCTTATGTTGCGGTCTTAACGAGATTATTACTTTTTTTATATTAGAACGCCGAAGCCTTCAAGTGCAAACCAGCAGCCTCATCGATGCCAAACATCAAGTTCATATTTTGAACAGCCTGACCAACTGCGCCCTTCAACAAGTTGTCGATAGCACAAATCATCAGCAACTGGTCTTCATATTTTTCAACATACACCACAGCCTTGTTAGTGTTAACAACCTGCTTCATGTCAGGGCTCTTGGTGGTGAAATGAGTGAAAGCCGCATCGGCATAATAGTCAGCATAAATCTTTTGCACATCGGCTATGTCGGCATCACACTTTGCATAGGCCGTAACATAGATGCCTCGTGCAAAACAGCCACGTTGCGGAATAAACAACACACGGCCATCGTAGCCCGGATGCAATTCCTCAATTGTCTGACCGATTTCAAGCAAGTGCTGATGACGGAATGTCTTATACACCGATATGTTGTCGTTACGCCAAGAGTAGTGAGTTGTTGCACCTGGTTTTTGGCCGGCGCCAGTGCTGCCTGTTATGCCGTTAACGTGAATGTCGCCACTTATAAGCCCGTTTTTCAATGCTGGCAATAATGCCAACTGAATGCAAGTGGCAAAACAACCCGGATTGGCCAAATGTTGGCAACCTCGAGTGATGTCTCTATGGGTTTCAGGCAAACCATACACATAGTCATGCTCTGGCGACGCAATTCTGAAATCTTGCGCCAAGTCGATTATCTTCACATGCGACGGAATGCTATGTTCTTTCAAAAATGCCTCGCTCTTGCCATGTCCAAAGCAGAAAAACACCACATCAACTTCATTAAACGGCATTTCGCTGCTAAATGTCATCTCAGTTTCGCCTATCAGCCCTTCGTGAACATCATACACCTTGTTGCCGGCATTGCTCTCCGAGTTTGCCCACACGATTTCAGCTTCCGGATGATTCAAAAGCACTCTTATCAATTCGCCGCCAGTATAACCAGCCGCTCCCAATATGCCTACTCTTATCATTTTTTATCAGTTTTTATTTTTGCATTCCACCCAACACCAGCACAATGATGTGAAGCCAGAATGCAAGTCCACCAGCCTGCAAACATGCCAAGACCTCAGTTCTATCAGTCGCCTAACTTGTAGCGAAGCATTCAGCCAATTCACCGCACAGTCCGCCACCATCTCATCGCTAAACTGCAACTGATGTTTCTTTGCAATATTGCTTAACGGTTAATGACTATATATTTTATCTTTCTTCGTCAGGATGTGCCAAATAGTAAGCGCGCAAAGCAGTGCTCGACACCTTGATGAAGCCCTTAGCATCTTCCGACGACCATGCCTTTGCAGTTTCGCCATATTCGCCAAGTTTGTTCTTAACCAAATCATTTGGCGAGTCTACGCCCAATGTTTGGAATGAGTATGGACGCAATTCAAGTGTCACTTCGCCTGTAACATTACGTTGCGAACTTTCAAGCATCGCTTCGATATCTGGCATCACTGGTTCCAAATATTGGCTTTCGTGCAAGAACATGCCATACCAGTTGCTCACTTGGTCTTTCCAATATTGTTGCCACTTCGACAAAGTGTATTTTTCAAGGAAACGGTGAGCGCCGATAATCAGCATAGGCGCAGCAGCTTCAAAGCCCACGCGGCCCTTTATGCCTATGATTGTGTCACCCACGTGGCAGTCGCGACCTATGGCATAGGCTGCACCAATTTCTTCCACCGCTTGAATTGCAGCAATCTTGTCTTCATATTTAACGCCATTCACCGAACTTAGTTCACCCTTTTCAAAACCAAGTTTCAACACTGCTGGTTCTTGCTTAGTAGGATGCTTCAAATAAGCCGATTCAGGAAGGCCTTGTGATGAATCCAAAATTTCGCCACCACAAATCGAGGTGCCCCAGATTCCCACATTATACGAATACTTCAACTTTGTGAAATCGGCAAAGAATCCGTGTTCGTTAAGGTAATCGATTTCTTCTTGACGCGACAAGTTAGCATCACGAGTGAGAGTGATGATTTCCACACCTGGAGCCATCACCAAGAAAGTCATGTCGAAACGAATTTGGTCGTTGCCCGCACCTGTTGAACCGTGTGCTATGGCTTGCGCGCCAATTTCGTTGGCATAGCGTGCTATGGCTATTGCTTGGAATATGCGTTCGCTACTAACACTGATTGGATAGCAGTTGTTGCGCAAAACATTACCATAAACCATATATTTCAACGACTTGTCGTAGTATTCCTTTGTTACGTCAAGTGTAACATATTTCACAGCGCCCAACTTATAGGCGTTTTCTTCGTTTGTCTTTAGTTGTTCAGGGCTGAAACCTCCGGTGTTTGCACATGCTGCATACACTTCATATCCATCGTTGGCAAGTTTCATAACGGTGTATGAGGTGTCGAGACCTCCTGAAAATGCCACTACAACTTTCTTCTTTTCCATATCGTGAAATTTTTTCTGATTTCTTCTTTTTATAAAATATCTTTGCTTTTAAGCCTTCTTATTATCGTCGGTGTGCTCTGCTGGGTCATAAAGCATGCCTGTGCACAAACACTTCGAACCGCCATAGCGTTGCAAGATGTCGTAGTTCACACAGTTTTCGCAACCGCGCCAAAAAGCTACATCATCGGTCAATGATGGGAATGTCACCGGACGATAGCCTAATTCGCTGTTCATTTTCATTACCGCCTCTCCTGTGGTTAGGCTGAAGATTTTTGCCTCAGGAAACATCTCTCGCGATAAATCAAAAATACGTCGCTTTATGCGCTTGGCTAAACCTAAACCTCTAAACTTTGGAGATACGATAAGCCCTGAATTTGCCACAAATTTCTTATCGCTCCAGCATTCAATGTAACTGAAGCCGGCAAACTCATCATTGTATAACGCCAATACAGCCTTATGCTCACGCATCTTCTGCAATACGTATTCTGGTGTGCGCTTTGCAATACCTGTGCCGCGAACCTTCGCTGCATCAGATATTGTTTCAAGAATTTCTGGCACGTACTTTTCGTGCTCTTCACCAGCTACAACAATTTTGATTTCTTCTGAATTGATCATTTTCTGATTCAAAAAATTATTTATTTGTTAACCTTAATTTTCGACGCCTACTGTTCGCTTTGCAGCGCAGAACAACTTTCAGCATCGCTTTTTAAAAACATCTTTTATTAGCTCTCTCCCGCCTTGGGAATAAACTTTGAAAGCATTTCAGCAGCCTGCTCATGGGTTACGCCTTCGCGAAGAACGGCAAACACGGTGTTAGCACCTGCTATTGTGCCTATTATTTCATATGGCTGCGCCATATCTATATCGTATGCCAACCCGCTGGCATAGCCATTACGGGTTTTGATTACTGCAAAATTGCCCGAAAATGCAAGCGACACAAAACCTACCGACGATGAGCCCGCCAAAGGCGCATTGCCCGATTTCAGCATTGAATCCTGCAACTCATTTGCATCGGGTATAATATACATATAGCCACCGTTATCGGTCGCTATCTTACTGGTTTTGAGCGTCTTTAAGTCACGCGACAAGGTGGCTTGCGTCACCACTACGCCCTCCTCCGATAGCAACTTGGCCAAGTCGTCCTGACTACCCACCACATTGTGGCGTATCAAGTCTCTTATTAGTTGTAGTCGTGCTCGCTTATTTTTCATCGCTTTTACATCTTTCTAAATAGTCTGCAAAATTAATAACAAAAATTCAGTTTTTGGCCGTTTTTATTATATTTTCCGCATTTTTATTCATTATTCTAAGACTTTTGCTGCAATTACGCTCCGCGCTCTATCAAAAATAATCTCACTCTGGCCTAACCGCAGACCCCCGATGCTGCAACCAGAAGTTGTCGCTAAAACATTATATTTTAGCCACTTTTGCTGCTCCACTATCGCCCGATTCTTATCAAGTCTTTTTGCGCCGTCACAGAAGGCAGCCAGCGGCGCATGAGCGGGATCAACACCACATACAACGTCATCGTCATGCTCAAATTAATGGCAAGCGCTCCCCATCCGCTCAATGCAAACTGCTTTATCACTATGTGCAGCAACTGATACACCACCTGGTGGGTGCACAATATCATTATTGAATAACGGCCCCAATACGACAGAATGCGCTGACGGCGAAGTTTCTTGGCTATAAATATAACGCCCAATGTGCCAGCAATGCCACTTATGTGCGCACTAAAATAACAGTTGGCAAACACATTTGCCCTGTAGTCCATAGGATATGCCAACACGAATACCACTGCTGCGCACACCAGCACTATTGGCCACTCATATCGCTCATACCGCCAGCCATAACTAAGCACATCACTGCCACGGCTCAACAAATATCCCAATGCAAAAAACGGCATTGCTGTTAGCGTAGTGTCAAGAAACAGCGGAAGATTAATGCCTTTTGCGCTCATAACCATCCCCACTGCTCCCACCGCCACCAAAACGGCCATCAAGAGAACCTTTGAATTGCGCGACACAAGGTGTATCACATAAAACAACACATTCACCTCAAACAAACACACCAAAAACCATATCGCCGCATTCGGAAACTTCTCATCATTCACCACTTGAAGCAAGTGGTCCACCAATCCGTAGTTTGCGTGATAACTAAGCATCTTAACGCCGCACCACTCATATAGGCACATTGGGAGCAATATGCCCAACATCAAATAGAAAAACGCAAACGGTATTACCAGTTTGTTGATTTTTCGCTTTAGGAATCCCCAAAAACCCTCATACTGCTTAAAGAATACCCCCGACAAGAAAAAATACAAAGGCATTCTAAAACACTTCAATGCACTATCGTAGGGGAAACTCACTTTGTAATAGGTCATGATGTGCGACAGCACAACCAGCAAAATGCAGATGCCTTTTGCCAAGTCGATATAGTCTATTCGCTTTGTTGGTGACTTTTCTCCCATTATTACATTAATTATATAATGCCACAAAGTTACGCATAAATCATCATTTACCACCCTTTTGCACAATTATTTACGCACCCCGTGCCGCACAAAAAACAAACAAGTGCCGAGAACTTTGGCTCCCGACACTTGCACTCACATTATTAATTCCGTTTTATTTTTCAGTCTTCTTTTTGGCTGCAGTTGTCTTCTTTGCAGCAGGCTTTTTAGCCTCTTTCTTTGCGGCTGGCTTTGCTGCAGTTTTGCGAGTGGCACATTTACGCTTTGGCTTTTCAGCCACCACTGGTTCGCTCACCAACTTAAGCACCTGAACTGTGCGCGCTGGCAAATACATCTTCAACCATCCCAAGCCGTGTTCGGCATAAAGTTTGTCATGCTCTGTGAAATGATGCACGCTGTTGTCTATGTTGCCATAACCGCCATATTTCACAGCATCGCTGTCCATAACCACTGCATATTCGCCTATCGGAGCAAGCATCTTATAATCGGCATGCGACTTGTTTGGGCTAAAGTTAAACACAAACAAATATTCGCCACGGCGATATGCAAGCACCTGGTCGGCATCTTGTTCCCAAACCTTAACCACTGGCAACGATTCAAACTTCTTGATGCCACCTATAAGGTGAATCATATCGTTGTCGAAAGCATTCAAGAATCTATATTTCAAGTCCACGCGATCAACAAGTTCCCATTGGCGGCGAGCATATTTATACGACCATCCGTTGCCCTCACGAGGGAAGTCAATCCATTCTGGGTGGCCAAATTCGTTACCCATAAAGTTCAGATAACCGCCGTTGATAGTCGACGCTGTCACCATTCGAATCATTTTATGCAATGCCATACCTCGGTCAACGGTTGCATCGTTGTCGCCAACCATCATGTGCCAATACATTGCACTGTCTATGAGTCGGAATATCAGAGTCTTATCGCCCACAAGAGCCTGGTCGTGACTTTCAGCATAACTGATAGTCTTTTCATCTGCTCGGCGGTTAGTCAATTCCCAGAATATAGAGGTCGGATGCCAATACTCGTCTTGTTTTTCTTTGATGGTCTTAATCCAATAGTCAGGAATACCCATCGCCATACGGTAGTCGAATCCCATACCACCCTTAGCCACAGGCAGCGCCAAGCCTGGCATACCGCTCATTTCTTCGGCTATGGTGATTGCATGAGGATTAACTTCGTGAATCAATTTGTTTGCAAGGGTTAAATATGCTATTGCATCTCCGTCTTGATTACCATTATAGTAATCGCCGTAACCATTAAAATCTTGGCCCAAGCCATGATTGTAATATAGCATCGAGGTAACGCCGTCGAAACGGAATCCGTCAAAACGATATTCTTCCAACCAGAATTTGCAGTTCGATAGCAAGAAGTGCAACACTTCGTTTCGGCCATAGTTAAAGCAAAGCGAGTCCCAAGCCGGATGTTCACGACGGCTTGCGTCTTTATGGAAATATTGTTCGAATGTGCCATCAAAGCGGCCAATGCCTTCCGACTCATTCTTCACAGCATGGCTGTGCACAATGTCCATAATCACGGCTATTCCGCGCGAGTGAGCATCGTCAATCAATGCCTTCAATTCCTCTGGAGTGCCAAATCGGCTCGATGCCGCATAGAAGTTCGACACGTGGTAGCCAAACGAGCCATAATATGGATGCTCTTGAATGGCCATGATTTGTATTGCATTATATCCATCGGCATGAACGCGTGGCAACACCTTCACTCTGAATTCTTCGTAACTGCCCACCTTCTCTGCATCTTGCCCCATACCGATGTGGCATTCATAGATGAGCAATGGCTGCACGTTAGGCTTAAACTTCTTTACTTGGAATTGGTAAGGCGCAACATCCCACACCTGTGCCGAAAAGATAGCTGTCTTAGTGTCTTGCACCACTCGGCGTGCATATGCCGGGATTCTTTCGCCCGAACCACCTTTCCAATGCACTCGCAACTTATATAAATCGCCGTGACTGATTTGGTCTTCATCAAGGTTTATTTCCCACACACCGTTGCCTTTATTTTCAAGGCTATATGCGTCACATTCCACCCAATCATTAAATGTGCCCACCATGTTGATGGCTGTAGCATTGGGTGCCCATTCACGAAACACCCAACCGTCGGTTGTTCGATGCAAGCCAAAATAATGATGCGCATTTGCAAAATCATTTAAGCTACCCGATTCGCCTACTAATTCTTGCTCTTTTCTTAAAGCATATTCATATCTACCCTCTATGGCTGCTGAATATGGTTTTAGCCATGGGTCATTTTTTACAATGGGGAGGACTTTCTTTTTCATTGAATTTGTTTTGGAGTTATTTTATTTGCTTGAATGACCTCGCCGCACGATTTTTTTCATAAAACATCGGGGCATAGAATGTCAATCTAACAAATGCAAATGTAATGAAAAGTTTCTATTAATACAATATGTTTACCCCTCACAATTCACTAATATTTTGCGGCATGCTCTCCACTTCTTTTGCCAAACAAAAATTAAGTCTATTCTATTCGGCACACTTCATGCTTTTCACATGCCCCTCCTACTTGCCCAAATCACGGCTACATGCCAGTCACTGCAGCCGAGCCTGGCGTAGTTGTGCCTTGATTTGCCGGTGTAACATCGTCGTTTTCAATCGAACGCGCTGTTTTCTTTACACTTGCCTTCAAGTTTCCAAATCGCCACGAAACGCTCACGCCTATTGTTCGGATTGGGGTTACTATATGAGTTTCTTGCCTGTATCCGTTGGTATGGTTCACAAAATCAATCTCCACATTCTTTTTGAATGGGCTGTTGGCCTTTAACGACACATTGAGAGATTTGTCTTTCAAGAACGACTTCGACAAGTTAAACCCAATAAAGGTCAACCCCTTAACATTGCCTTGCAATGTCTTTTGGCCTGAATTATACATCACATTGGCGCTCGCCACTATGTCGTATGGCAAAGTCTGCTGCACGTTGGCAAAGACATTCATATTGTAACCATAGTTATGCAAGCCCAATTGTTGGCTCTTATAATCAACATACGAGCCGCGGAAATTAACCGTAAAGCGTGTTTTCACCCACGGATTCCAGTTTGCCCACAATGTTAACGAGGCATCACGGCGGCGAGCAACATTGCCATAGGTGCTTACCATCACACCGTTTTCAATCAACGAATACTGCTCTATGCCGTTGTTGCTAAAATTATAACTCAAATCGGCGTTTAACATTAACTTCTGCGACATTCGGCTGAAGTTAAGCCCCAATCTGTGCGACTTTTCTGTGTCCAAATCAGGATTACCGTAACTGATGCTTGTGGGATTGCTGTCGTCGACAAACGGATTTAGGAAACTTATGCCCGGGCGGTTTATGCGCAACGCATAATTAAATTTCACTATTGTGGTTGGTTTTATCATATACGACAACCTTAGCGACGGAACCACATCGCTCATGCTGGCGGTATAGTTGCGCTCGGGCAGCAATGCATAATCCACATTCATAAAAGTATACTCATAGCGTGCGCCTGCCATAGCACCAAACTTGCCATAAGTGAGTTTATAGTCGGCATACGCAGCCACTATGTTTCGCAATTGGCTGTAACGGCTGTTTCGGTCGTGATTTTCCACCATACTCCCCATTTCATCCTCTTGCCACATCATGGCATCGCTCTTGTTCTTACGATATATGTATTTCCCGCCTAAGTCAATGTAGTGCACCCTACTGATAGGATTCACATAATCTAACTGCACTGTGTGCTCCTCGGTGTGTGCATCGTTGTCAAACGACTGCTTAAGCAATCTATATGGCACATTGAATTCGTTTTCGTAATCGGTGCTCGTTTCTCCTCCGCTTGGCGAATAATCCAACCTATAACTCACGGTGAGATACTCGCCCGGCTTGCGAAACGACCGCTGATAGTCGAGGCCTAAGTTTGAGCCGCCAAACTTCATGGTGGCATCGCTTATTGAATTATAAGAATACACTGCACCTTGCTCATGGTTGCGCATATCGCTAAACGAATTGTTCAGTGTGCGTACCGAGCCGTCGAATATATTCCCCGACAAGGTTATATGGTTAAGCGAATCGATTTCATAACTTGCCGAAATGTTACCAAACTGAAATTTCGCCTTAGCATTGCTTCGAGTGTTGGTCGACAAATATTTCAAGTCCGGATTGTTGAAATCTTCACGCATCATGTCGGTAATCACATCACCCTGGTCGGTATAATTGTAATTATAATTAGCCGAAACAGTAAACTTGCCCACTTGCACGGTAGTGAACACTCCGCCGCCAATAGTCTTGTTGTCGACATTAGCATTTAGCGACATATTGTAACCCTGCATGCGTGCGTCGGCAGTGATTATGTTTAGCACACCGCCCACACCTTCGGCATCATATTTTGCACCCGGATCGCTTATCACTTCTATGCGCTTAACCACACTCGCCGGCATGCTTCGCAACACTTCCTTCGGGTTGTTCGACATCAGTGTATTTGGTTTTCCGTCAACCAAAACCTTAAAACTGCTCGACCCGTTCACTTGTATGTTATCCTCTCCGTCAACGGTAACCAACGGCACTTTTCGCAACATGCCTGTTATGGTGTTAGTCTTTGAATCAGGATCCGACTCTACGTCGTAGGTGAGTTTGTCGACCTCAGCCTTCACCAATGGGCGTGCTGCTTCCACCACAAGGTCGTTAAGCACATTATCGGCCGAGCCAATGGCCACTTTTCCCAAGTCAATCTTATGCTCGGCGTCAAGCGTAACATTTCGAGCCGCCGGTTTTTTGCCGACACTCGTCATTGTTATAAGGTAATTGCCCTTTTGGGCTATCTTTAACTTAAAACGGCCGTTTTCATCGGTAACATCAACCACAATTGGGGTTTTAACATTAACCGACGCATACACTCTAACCGTGGCAAAAGGTTCGCTTTCGCCACTCACCGAGTCCACAAGTTCGCCCTTCACCTCATAAACATTTGCTGTTTGTGCTTTTCCCTCTACCACATTCAGCACTACAAACAATAGGCACAAAATGCCCACCAATTTTATTCTCATAATTATTCCTAATATTTACTTGCCTGCAAAAACACAGTTGCTCAACCACGTTTTTAGCCGGCTCATTACTTCATCTAATTTTCTTATTAGATGCCGAATCTATTCATTTTATTACACAATCCCTAAAAAATTTTTCAACCTATCACTTTCGGCTTTTCGGCAGGCACATGGGTGCTGCGAATGCGCCACTCTTTAGGATACAAGTTGTTTGCTCTATTGCCCAAATTATTCACAAATCCCAAAGCAGCCCCGTTGTGAGTTAGCATCACATAACCGCGCGGAGCATCGGCAAGAACCACTGCTTCGCCACGCAAATAGGCCACTGCGGCAGCATAGTCAACCTCACACTGCACAAATGCATCACCATTTAAGGCCGTGCTTAAAGCCAACGAATGCGAAGGCACACAATTTTTGCCCTTCACCACGCCCAACTCCACGCCAGCACTAAGCACCTTTAGTGTATCTTTAAGCAGTTGCATCTCTGTAGCATAACTTTTAGGGATTGCCATCACCGCATCATCGGCCACCTCATAGTTATATGCATCGGCCTCTTTAAGCCATGACTTAACTTCGGCTGGCACAGGCACAGGCTTTGCACCCTTGCCCGCTTTTCGGCGTTTCGTCGGCACGGCTTGGCGTGATTGGTCGCCAGGTTTGCGAAGCACACTCAAAAACAAGCCTTCGCCCTCTGTGCGATGTGGCATAAAGCGATAGCAATGGTGGTCACTGCCAACAGCGGCATGAATTTGCCACGAAGCATCTGCTTCAAGGTCTACTGTAACGGCGCCATATTCATCGCAAATATATTGCACCATGTCTTCGTTTTCCTTTCGGTTATAGGTGCATGTGCTGTAAATTAGCAAACCTCCAGGACGCAAACATGGCCAAATGTCGTCGATAATGCTTTTCTGACGGGCTGCACACTCGGCAACAAGCGCCTCGCTCCACTGCTCCACTGCCTCCTCGTCTTTTCGCATCATGCCCTCGCCGCTACATGGCACATCGGTGGCTATAACATCAAAAAAATGCTCTAATTCTGAGAAATCGGCTGGCCTGTTATGTGTAACAACACTATTGGGTGAACCCCATTTCAAAACATTTTCTTTCAAGATTTTCGCTCTCAACGGCACTATCTCGTTGGCTACCACCAACGATCCTTGCGGCAACGCCGAAATGGCCGAAGTGGTTTTCCCGCCTGGCGCTGCACACAAATCAAGATACACCACCGGCTCTGTAACCAACTTGCTGAGTGCGTAACCTATAAACATCGACGAAGCATCTTGCACATAGTATCGCCCGCTTTGAAAGTCGGTGTCGAAGGTAAACTGCTTACGTTCTTCAAGATATGCTCCGTCGGCACACCATGGCACTTGTCTTGATTCAGCCGGCAAGTCGGCACCTTTGCTTCGGTTCACTCTCACCGACACACTCGGATTGGTGTGCTCTATGGCATGCGCCAAGTTATCGGCTTCGGCCGGAAACAAGTCTCGTAATATCTTTATAAATTCTTCTGCAAGTGCCATTTTATGTTTGTTTTGATTTTACATACAAAAATAGAAACACATCAGCACATACGCCAAAGGTTTTGCCACATTTTGCATTTTATTAACCTCATCAAACAAAAAAAACCGCCAAACGCAGCAATGCATTAGCGGTTTCTATGAGGTTCACTTTTCACTTAATCGGAATTATTATTGAGCACCTTGTTGAAGGTAGGCATCAAAAGCCTTGCTGAAAAACAGCATGTGATAGTCGAGAGCATTACACCAATATTCCCAAGTGTGTCCGCCTGGGCGTTCTGTATAGTCGTGCTTAATTTTTGCATCAACCATAGCCTTGTGCAAGTTGCGGTTTACCTGAATAAAGAAATCATCAACACCACACTCAAACACTATGTTTTGAGTTGTAGTCAAACCCTTAACAAGTTCTATCACAGTGCTCTTGTCCCACAACTCACGGTTTGACTCATATTCACCAAGCGAGTCTTTCATATTCCAACTGCCAGGGAATGGGCGAATGTCAACACCGCCGCTCATGCTACCGCAATTAGCAAACAATTCAGGGTGACGCAAGCCCAAGAACAGCGAACCGTGACCGCCCATGCTCAAACCGGTGATTGCTCGCATACCGGCTTCTGGTATGGTGCGATAGGTGTTGTCTACATATTCTATCAAGTCCTTTGTCATAAAGGTTTCGTACTGCAACTCTGCATTTAGCGGAGAATCCCAATACCAACTGTTTTGGCCGTCAGGGCACACAATGATAACGCCATATTGATTGGCCAAATCTGTCAAATCTTCCTTTGTATTGACCCATGACTTATGGTCACCTCCGTGTCCGTGTAGCAAATATAGAACCGGATATTGCGATTCTTGGCATTCTGCATCGGTATACTCTGCTGGCAACACTATAGAACATTTTACTGGAGTTGACATCTTCGACGCCTTAACTTCAACTTCTTTAATTTGGTCATTTTGAGCCACTGCCGGCAAAACCAACATCATGGCCAACAACACCACTAAACTGCGTAATCTGATAAAATTTTTCATAATCTTTATTTATTTTCTATCGTTTTTTCTTAAAAAATGATGTCATCAACTCGGCACATTCGTCAGCAAGCACCCCTCCTTGCACAATAGTCTTCTTATGAAAAGGCGACTGGCAAAAAGTGTGATATCCTCGCTTATCGTCGGCAGCGCCATAAACCACTCTCGATATTTGACTCCAACCAAGAGCTCCGGCACACATCAGGCAAGGCTCAACGGTGACGTAAAGCGTACAGTCGACCAAATACTTGCCTCCCAAATAGTTGGTAGCCGAAGTTATGGCTTGCATTTCGGCATGCGCCGTAACATCGGTGAGGGTTTCGGTCAAATTGTGTGCGCGCGCTATAACTTGGCCTTTGCTAACAATCACCGCCCCTATCGGCACCTCGTCGGCAGCATAGGCAAGTTTGGCCTCGTTGAGAGCCATTTGCATAAATCGTTCGTCGTCGCTGAGTGGCTTATTCATGATTTATTCCCTGTAATATATGCGTTTCACACGAGTGGAAATTGATGTAAGAATTTCATATGGTATAGTGCCACGCGCCTCGGCCAAACGTTCCACAGCAATGTGCTCACCAAAAATCTCAACATTATCGCCTTCGTTACATTCAACATCAGTAACATCAATCATGCAAAGGTCCATGCATATGTTGCCCACAGTAGGGCACAATGCGCCATTAACCCACATGCTGATGTTGCCGTTGCCAAAATGGCGGTCAATGCCGTCGGCATAGCCCACTGGAATGGTGGCAATGCGCGAACGTCGAGTCAACACTCCTCGTCGGCCATAGCCCACTGTGGTTCCCGCTTCCCACTCCTTTATTGATATTATCACCGACCGGAGCGACGAAACTGGCATTAATGCCGATTCGCTGCCGTCGTCGGTTGTGGCAATGCCATACAAGCCAATGCCCAATCGAACCATGTCGTATTGGTGTTCGGGAAAGCGCACCACGCCTGTAGTGTTAAGTATGTGCTTGAGTATTGGCTGCGCACTGCATTCCTGAAGCATTTTGCAGCATTCCTCAAAATATGCAAATTGGCTGCGGGTATATTCGTCTTGAGTGGTATCGTCGGCCACCGAAAGATGCGAAAACACACTTGCCACAATTATCGAATCTTGCGACTTGAGCAAATCAATCAATTCTGGCAACTGCTCCTTCACAAAACCCAATCGGCACATACCGGTGTCAACTTTTATATGCACCGGATAGTTAGTTATGCCATTTTTCTGCGCTTCGTTAATTATATGCCGACACTCCTCAATGCCGTAAACCTCTGGCTCTAAGTTATAGGCAAACATTGCCTTGTAATTTTCGACACGCGGATTTAGCACCATTATTTTAGTGGTGATGCCAGCCTTGCGCAGTTCCACACCTTCGTCGTGAACTGCCACCGCCACATAATCCACGCCGCTGTCTTGAAGAGTCTTTGCCAACTCATAACTGCCTGCGCCATAACCCGACGCCTTAAGCATACACACAGTTTTGGTGCTTGGTTTGAGCAGCGAGCGGAAGAAATTATAGTTATTCGACAATGCGTCGAGGTTAACCTCCATCACCGTTTCGTGCTGTTTTGCCTCGAGCATTTCCACTATTGGCTTAAAGTCGTGCGCGGCCGAACCTTTCAACAAAATTGTTTCTTCGTCGAAATCGTTAGCCGACATATTATTTAGCAATTGCTGCGTGTTGGCAAAAAATGCCTTTTCGCACACAAAAGCACTGGCATTGGCACTAATTTCGTCGCCCACGCCAATGATGCGCGTAACGCCCTTTTGACGAAGCAGTTCACCAATTTGGGCATACGCCATTTCGGTAGGGTACGCTCCGTGGGCAGCATCGCTCAACACTACCGTGAGTTTTGACTGCGCTGTTGCTCGGCGCTTCATAAAATCAAGGGCTGGGGCTAAAGTGCTATAGTCGCTTGCATAACTGTCTGATATTAGCATACACCCGTTTACTCCCTCAACCACATTGATGCGTGTTTTAACAGGTGTGAGTTTTAAAACTCGTGCTGCCACCTCATCGGCAGGAATGCCCAAATGCAGCATAACTGCCACACAATGCATCACATTGCCCACGCTATTAACGTTAATAAACGGCACATCAAGTTTGTGCTGCTGTCCGTTATATCTATAAACCACCTCCGTACGGCGGTTCACTATGGTACGATTTTCTATATATATCGGCGCCGACTCGTCAAGTTCCGACCAAATCATTTTTTTGGCATCACATGCCTGCAGGGCTTGTGCTATGCCATCATTGTCGGCACTATGCACCACCACATCACACTCTCTGAAAAGCACCGCCTTTTGGGCTGCGATGTGAGCGTGTGAGTCGAAATTTTCGCCATGTTCATCGGTTAATGTTGTAAAAATTCCCACCGTTGGCTTTATCATCATCTGCAACGCCTCCATCTCGTCAGGCTGAGATATGCCGGCCTCTATGATTGCAAGATTTGTAGCCTTATCGATGTCCCACAACGACAATGGAACGCCTATCTGCGAATTATAACTGCGAGGCGAACGCACTACGTTATAATCGGGGCTCAGCAACTGATACAACCACTCCTTTACTATGGTTTTGCCTCTGCTGCCAGTCACCGCTATAACCGGTATGTTAAAACGGCTACGATGATATGCTGCCAACCGTTGCAACGCCTCTACCACATTACTAACAACCAAATAGTTAGCACCAGCCGGCAAACCCTCTGTGCTCTCAACCACAAAGTTGCTAACACCAAGCGAATGCAGATGGGCCACATAGCGGTGACCGTCGTTGTTTTTGGTCTTTATCGCAAAAAACAATGTCTCTTCGGGATAGGTAAGCGAACGAGAATCGGTGAGCAAATGGCTAACCACGCCCACTCCCGACGATAAATTTTCATCGCCAACACCCAATATCGAAGCAATATCTTTAATTGAATATTTCATTGTCTAATCCAGAAGGTTTCTTATCTCCGAAATTTTTGTGATATACGGATACTCCTTTGCCAAATTATTAACCACCGTGCGAGTGTCGGAATTAAATCGCTCTATCGACTCACGGTTGTCGGTCATTGGCTTATGCATAAGTCGCTTCCACACTCGTTCGCACCGCGCAACAGCCTGCGCCGTACGGTCGTCGAAATAGGTTGCCTGAAAGGTTTGCCATATGTATTCTATTGCCACATCGCTTGGATGAACCATATCGGTTGCATAGAAGCGATAGTCGCGCAAGTCATCGAGCATTATCTCAAACGCCGGGAAGTAATCAACCAAACCTTTATATCTCGAAACCAGCGTGTTAACCGCCACTCTAAGCGACGCCTTGCTTAGCATGTTAGTTTCAAGACCGTCGGCTATGTGACGTATCGGGCTGACCGTAAAAATTATCTTAAGGTCGGGATTAAATTCATGTAGTTGGGTTATGCAGTGGTCGAGAACCTCGGTCATCGCATCCACACTCTCCATTTTCTTCACAAATTCGTGCTGCGGCACCTTATGGCAATTGCTCACCACCTTGCCTGTCGACTTCAACCGATACACCACCGCAGTGCCAAGTGTTATCACTAAAGCCTTGGCTTCTCGCAAATTGTTGTGCGCCTGAATTATGCGTTCGTTCATTAACTCCATGGCACGCATCTTGTCTGTCTTTGAGAACTTCGAGTGAAACAAAAAACTGTTCCACTGACCGTTGGCCTGAAACATGTTTGTGCCATCCACCGGGCGGCATTCTATAATGCGGTCAACCGACGACGCTATGCTAAACGGATTGTATAGAGTGCCAAACGGATTAATGTCGACATTAAACATTGCATGGCGCAACCGATTACCGACATTATCAGAAAAACACGAGCCCAACATCATCACACCATCTTGGTGCGTTATTAGGCCCCTATTTTCACTTGTCTTTATTGATGTCCGAAATTCCATAAAATCGACTGTATTACCATTGCAAAGATAGTGCAAATTAGAATGATACGCAAGAAGATGGCTCTTATTTGGACTTTCATCACCAATTACCCCTCCACAACACACCTCCGCCACCGCAAAACACACTCACAATCCCCTATCACATCCATTACCACACACCGTCTCTGCTCAAAACAAAAAATTAGCATTCCCGAAAAGCAAAATATCCCTAAAAATTTCGCCGTTTGAGCCTTTTTTATTATTTTTGTATGATTTTTATTCCCTAAAACGCCCCAATGCGAAACAAGCCCCTCAAAAGGCTCAGAAAAGCATAATTTCGCAGCGATTGTGGGCATAATTTTAGATTTGAAAAAAATGACTGAAGAATTAGAACAATTAGAAAACCAAAATGGTGAATATTCAGCGCAGAACATTCAAGTGCTCGAAGGTTTGGAAGCTGTAAGAAAGCGCCCTGCCATGTACATTGGCGACACCAGCGTTAAAGGTCTTCACCACCTCGTATCGGAAGTTGTTGACAACTCTATCGACGAAGCTCTTGCTGGCTTCGCTAATCGCATAGACGTTACCATCACCGAAAACGACTCTATCATGGTAGTAGACAACGGTCGTGGTATTCCAGTCGACGAACACGAAAAACTGCACAAGTCGGCGCTCGAAGTAGTTATGACAGTGCTTCACGCTGGGGGTAAGTTCGACAAGGGTTCTTACAAAGTGTCGGGCGGTCTTCACGGTGTGGGGGTTTCTTGTGTTAACGCTCTTTCTACATATCTTCGTGCCGAAGTGCGTCGCGAAGGTAAGATTTACATGCAAGAATATGCTTACGGTAAGCCTAAAAGCCCTGTTAAAGAAATTGGCGAAACAAGCGAACACGGTACTACAATATACTTCTCGCCTGACCCAGAAATTTTCACCGAAACCGTATACGAATACAAGCGATTGGCTAACCGCCTTCGCGACTTGGCTTTCTTGAATGCAGGTATTGAACTAACTCTTACCGACTTGAGAGAACGCGACGAAAACGGTGTGCCTCGCAGCGAACGCTTCTACTCTGAAACCGGTCTTAACGAATTCGTTCGTTACATCGACTCAAGCAAAGAAGCACTCATCAACGACGTGATTCACATCAGCACCGAAAAGCAAGGCATTCCTGTGGAAGTGGCTATGACCTACAACACCACTTTCAACGAAAACGTCTTCTCTTTCGTTAACAATATCAACACCTATGAAGGCGGTACTCACCTCACCGGTTTCCGTCGTGGTCTTGGTGCAACTTTGCGTAAATATGCCGAAGATGCTAAGATGCTCGAAAAGGTGAAAGTGAAAATCGACCCAGACGACTTCCGCGAAGGTCTTACTGCTGTAATTTCTGTTAAGGTGCTTGAGCCTCAATTTGAAGGACAAACTAAAACAAAACTTGGCAACAAGGAAGTTATCGGCGCCGTAGAAGTGGCGATTCGCGAAGCTCTTTCTACATATCTTGAAGAGCATCCTAAGCAAGCAAAAACTGTTGTTGAAAAGGTTATTTTGGCCGCAACTGCTCGCCACGCTGCTCAACAAGCACGCGAAAAAATCACTCGCAAGACTCCTCTGCTCGGAGGTGGCTTGCCTGGCAAATTGGCCGACTGCTCAAGCCGTGTGGCTGAAGACAGTGAATTGTTCCTTGTCGAAGGGGACTCTGCGGGCGGTACTGCTAAGCAAGGTCGCGACCGCACATTCCAAGCCATCCTGCCTCTTCGCGGTAAGATTCTTAACGTTGAAAAGGCCATGGAACACCGTATCCTTGAAAGCGACGAAATCGTTAATATGTTTAAGGCTTTAGGCGTTACCATCGGTACCGAAAACGACCCTAAAGAAGCAAACCTTAGCAAATTGCGTTATCATAAAATCATTATCATGACCGATGCCGACGTCGATGGCGCTCACATCGGCACTCTTCTTATGACATTCTTCTTCCGCAGAATGCGTCCTATTATTGATAACGGATATCTTTACCTCGCTACTCCTCCTTTGTACAAACTCACTAAGGGCAACCGCGAAGAATATTGCTGGGACGAATTGCAAAAGCAACGTTTCATCGAAACTTACGGCCACGGCGATGAAAAGAACATTAAGATTCAACGATACAAAGGTCTTGGTGAAATGAATGCCGAACAACTTTGGGACACTACCATGGACCCTGAAAACCGCATCCTTAAGCAAGTGCAAATCGAAGACGCAGCCGAAGCCGACCGTATCTTCTCTATGCTTATGGGCGAAGACGTGGAACCTCGCAGAGAGTTTATCGAGAAAAACGCAAACTACGCAAACATCGATACTTAATATCACTCTCTTTTAAGCGAAACTATAAAAAAACACCACATACTACACACAGGTTGCTCCTCTGATGAAGAGCAACCTGTGTTTTTTTACACTCACACACACCGAGCGACAATCACACATATTTATATTATTATAATATGCGCAAAATAACATTTTGCTAAAATTTTAAGTATTTTTCGATATATTCCTTGCACATTATTCAAAAATACATACTATCTTTGCATCATATTTTTAGCAAATTGTCAATTTACACTAAAAAAATAGTCAGAGCATTATGACGCAAAGCAGACCAAAAATTCTTATAATTTACACCGGAGGCACTATCGGCATGATTGAAAACCCGGTCACAAAGGGACTTCAGCCATTCGACTTCACTCACCTCATTGACAACGTGCCAAAGATTAAGATGCTCGACTACGACATCAAGAACATACAGTTCGACCCGCCAATCGACAGCGCAAACATGTCGGTAGAACATTGGCGCGACATTGCTCACGCCATTGAAGACAACTACGATGCTTTCGACGGATTCGTTGTGCTTCACGGAACCGACACAATGGCATTTTCGGCATCGGCATTGAGTTTCATGCTCGAAAACTTGCAAAAACCGGTAATCATCACTGGCAGTCAATTGCCTATTGGCGAAGTGCGAACCGACGGCGAAGAAAACCTCATCACTGCGCTTCAAATTGCCGCTGCACAATCAACCTCTGGCGAACCAATGGTGCAAGAAGTGGCAATACTTTTCGAGGACTACTTGTGGCGAGGCAACCGAAGTTCTAAAATGAGCGCCAATAACTTCAACGCATTCAAAAGCCACAACTATCCTTCGCTTGCTAAAATAGGACTCGACATACATTTCAACGAAGATGCACTATTCCGCAGCAACACAAAACGCCCGCTGCAAGTGCATTACGACATGGACCCTAACGTGATTTTCATCGACCTTTTCCCAGGCATCACCGAAAACACATTGCGCCATATGCTCAACACCCCTAACGTGAAGGGTATAGTGCTTCGCACCTTCGGTGCCGGCAACGCTCCTACCTACGATTGGTTTACAAACGCCATTGCCGAAGCAATCGAACGGGGAATAGTGATTGTTAACGTCACTCAATGCATCAACGGCGCTGTCGACAGCTCGCTCTACGACACCGGCAACACCCTTTCAAGAGCAGGAGTCATCAGCGGCCACGACATTACAAGCGAAGCCGCTATAACCAAACTCATGCACCTTTTTGGCATGGGACTTCCGGCTTCTTCTGTAAAAAAATACATGGAATACAGCATTTGTGGAGAAAACACCATATAAGTTCCACACTCTTTTTTACATAACAATTCTAACTTTTTTCATAACAAAAACAAGTCCTGCCGTGTGGCAGGACTTGTTTTATTTATTTCTTTAACGCTTCAAGCAATTCGCTTTCTGTGGTGGTCACCGCATCAAACAAGCGATACATCAACTCGGGCTCTTGCTTTACCGGGATATGCACAATCACCTTTTTGCCTCGCCCAGCAAACCATCCTGCCTCTGTGTGCGCCGAGCGGCCCGAAGGCAATAGCAATACGCAGGCATCACAACTCTCCATTGCATTCACATCGTTTGCAAATTGTCGGTCGCAGCGAGGATTATTCATCAATTCATCACGATATTCGCGTGGACTCCATTCAAGCCAATCGGCCGATATGTCGCTCCACCTAAATCCGTCACCTCCGTCGCCGGGATTTCGAAAATCATAAACATCATAACCTGCACCGCGCAAAAGTTCTACCACCGTTGGGAAATACTCGTTTCGCCAACTGCTTGCCACATATATTTTCATTATTCTGATTCTTTATTTTTTCTTACTTTAATTTATTCCAAACCTTTAAAAACCGTCCGTATAAGGCAGTTATGTCTTTGGCGTAGTCTTCTTTAAAAAATTCGGCCTCGCCAGTGTTCCACTTCCATGTGCCTATGGCCTGACTGCCTCTCAGCACCACCGGATAAAAAATCCCTTTGTTTGAAAACGCCCTACTTCTGTATTCATCGGCTATAACATGCCAACGACTTTTGTATCCTAACAGATATTCATCGTATGACGGAAGCAAAATGAGTGATTTGCGGCAATCAGCGGTGTGCGATTCACGATGCAAATAATAGGTTTCGCCCGAAATGTCAACAGCATCTATCTCGTTATTCATTGCCCGCAACGCCTTGCGGCAATCGCCTATGTTCATCCCCGACCACCACACAAAGTCGGCCAGCGTGGCTGGCGAATGACTCTTGAAATACCTTCGCGCCAGCATCAACATTGCATCATCTTTGCCGATTGGGCCGCTCGCAGGTGCTATTCGCTGCGACACCAGGCTGTAGGTGGCCTTCATTGATAATAACTTGCCGCTGCAAAGCACCCCGTCATACTCTGCCAATTGAATGTGATAAGACAACATTCTGTCGTCAATTTCCAGACCTTTGCTACGCAAAGCTTGCGAGAAGTCTTCCTTCGTTGCACTTCGCTTATGCCCAGCTGTAATGCACAAAACATCTCTCACTTTTATCGCTTCCTCGTCCGATACGCTAACTCCACTTGCTCGCATCCATCCTTTCAGCACCGAGAGCCCCCTCTGTCCGCAAAGAGCCAACATCCAATGATAGTCGGCCGCCGAAATCATGTGCCAAGTGCCCCTTAATAAATGAAGTCTTATTATGCCTCCTTCATCATAGGCTTTTCGGAACGCTTCAGCCGAAGTGCCTTTTGTGCGCATAGCCACAGCCCAACGCATCAACCTGTATTCCTGAGCCTGCATGGCACCCATGTGCGACACCAGGTCGGCAGGATTGCTATGCTCCGGATTCACCAGTTGCTGATTGCGCATGCGCATATTGCCCACATTAAGTTTCATTTCACTCCTCTATTTTATTTATGCTTCGTTCGGCTACAACTTTCTTGGGTAATTTCTTTACCACCTCGTTATAACTGTGATTAATGAGATGGCATATCAACTTATCGGAAAGCATCCCTTTTAAGTCTATTTGGTTCCAATACTTTTTATTCATATGCCAAGCGCCCTTTATGACACTGTAGTTCTCTCTTAACTCTATGGCATACACTGGCTCGCATTTCAGCACAAACCACTCTGTGTCATCTAAGTCAATCATGGCAAATATCTTGCCGGCTATGCGAAACGCCAAAGTCGACTCATCGAAAGGAAAATCTTCAGTCACTTGAGGCAGACTCAAGCAATAGTCTCTCACACTTTCCACATTCATGGCATCAAAAGGAAATTAAAAGTGGTAACGACCTTTTTTCTCCGTCTGCTTGCCATATTGAATTGCTCTTGCAGGGCAACGGTGTATGCAACTCAAGCACATGGCACAATTGCCGTGCCACTTCGGCAAGTCGCCGTTACTAACTGTTATGTTGCGATTTGGGCAAACCTTTGCACACAAGCCACAATGGTTACACACATCAGCCTGAACCCAAAACGACTTGTCGCTCATATAAAACTTCTTAAACAGCGGATACACCAACTTCGATTTTAGTGAAGGCATCGGCCCCACCACCACACTGTCGCCACTTTTTTGGCTCATAATCCAATCGGTAACCTCGTCAAGGCGCTGCACCGCGGCATTACGCTTCTTCGCCTCAAGGTCTTTACTATCTACGTCAAAACCCGGCAGCAAAATGTAATTATTGGGCATTTGCACCGACAGCACAGCGTGGCAAGCCATATTTCGCTTTTCCACTGCTGCCCGCCACATGTTTGCCGTAAGCCCTACTTCATCTCCGCATGTGGTAACCATATAACAATAAGTGGAACTGCAAAGCCCTTCAAATTCCACCTTATTCAGAAACGACATCGCTATAGGAGCCGGACCCCACGAATAAGTGGGCAGCACCCAACCCACGCTTTCGCCAGGATTGAGCACAAACTTATATGTTGCATTGTTGATGCAATCGGCTATACTATACAGCCGCTCGCCCAAGCGAGCCGACAGTTCTCGCGCAACATACTCCGAATTGCCAGTGCCACTGAAGTAGAATATCATATCTGAAAAGTGATTAATGTATGGTGATTTGAGTAGCGCCAAATCCGTATTCACGGAAACTTGCATCCTGCGCTTGGCATCGCGGATATCTTCGCTTCAAATCGTCGAGAATGGCCTTTCGCAACACTCCCTCGCCTTTGCCATGAATAAACACTATCTTTTTGCCGTGAAATTTCTTGTTAGCATCCATAGTTTCACGGAATTTACTCAACTGATATTCAAGCATATCGGCAGCACTCATTCCCGCAGTCGTATCAACCAGTTCAGTAATGTGCAAATCTACAACCAACGGGCCATCGGCCACTTTCTTCTCCACCGGCTTTCGGTTTGGCTTGTCGGCTAATCGCTTTTCACGCATAGCACGCTCCAATTCTCCGCTGTCAATCATCAATTGTTTGGCTGGCACATCATTCTTCACAATGTCGTAGGCTATAACCGGCGTGTCGAAGTACATATTATCGTGGAAACAATGCAACTTATAGAACTTAGTGGTGTCGATGCGATGTTCCACCAAAGCCGGATTTTTCAACTTAAATGGTTTATCGTGTTTAAATGCTATATATTGCACCGCCACGCGGTCGAGTTCGGTGAGCACATCGTGCGAAAATTCCTCAAGTAGCACCTGAATGTTTGGCTCTACAATACCCTGGAAACGAGTTTTCCACATTCCGCTCTCATCGTCACGCGACATATAAGTGAAATGCAAAAAATAATTGCTGTCGTTAACCAAATATGCATAAAACTTGGTGGTGTTGAGATGCTTAATTTCTTCTGGCTCATAGGCAAGCACCACATTCAGCACATCACCCGTTTCGGTTTCTTCAATAGGCAATGCCGTAGGCTTTGGCTTTGGGCCTGGAGCTGGCACCTCCTTACTTTTGGCGGGTGTCAGCGGACGGTCGTAAGCAGTTGGACGCGACTTGCTCTCTTCTACCACCACAATTTCGCGCAGCAGCACGGGAGTTTCAAATCCGTCTTCATCTTCCACATACGCCAAGTTTCCATCTATCTTGCTTATTCGGCCGCCGCCTTGGGTGTTAAGGAAGCGCACTATATCGTTTACTTTTGCCATATCTTCTTGTTTTTATTATGTTTGCCTATTCTCTTCTTGTACACCCTATTATCGCGCACATTCAAGAGTTTAGCAAAGTTAATCATTATCCGTCAAATTATCTTATCCGCACATCCTTTTGTTGGCCAGTAGCACAAAATTACGCCCTATATGCACACCGAGTTCATCAACTTATGTTTCTTGACAACCTTTCAACACCTTTTAGTGTATATCATTTATATCAACACTTCTCTTGATAATAGTTTTTTCGTACATTTGCACTCACAAATTGCACAAACCTCAAAATATAGGAATTAATGGAATCCATCATATCATTTCTCATCGAATGGGGCTATTTAGGCATCTTCCTCTCTGCCGTAGTGGCAGGGTCGGTGATTCCTTTAAGTTCGGAGGCAGTGCTGATGGCATGCATAGGTGCAGGCTCCGACCCTTACATTAGCATTATCGTGGCCACCATTGGCAACATGATAGGTGGCATCACATGCTATTGGCTCGGCACTCTGGGCAACATGCACTGGATTGAACGATATCTCGGAATTGATGCCGAAAAACTTAATCGGGCCGAAAAAGCCGTTAAGAAATATGGTGCCTACATGGCTTTCTTCATGTTTGCACCAGTCATTGGAGAAGCCATTGGTGTGGTGCTCGGTATACTGAGAACCAACAAGTGGACCACTTTCTTATTTATGTTTTTAGGCAAATTGGCCAGATATGCAGTTATCGGTGCTACAACAATAGGCATTACTTCTTTTTTCTAAAAATTTTCACACCGCATGAAACTTCATCAAACAGCCGACGGAAGTTACACTCTATACGTTCCAGAACTCGACGAGCATTATCACTCCGTTAAAGGCGCGCTCACCGAGTCGCAACACATTTTCATCGACATGGCATTTAAGCACTCGCAAGCCAAATCTCCTCGAATTCTTGAGATAGGATTAGGCACTGGGCTCAATTGCTTCTTAACTTTGCTCGAAGCCATTCGTTTGAATCGTGAGGTTCACTACACCGGCATCGAACGCTATCCGCTTAGCTTCGACGTGCTGCAAAAGTTAAACTATCCGGCAATCATTAATCAAGGCCACGAAGACCTCTATTTTGCTTTGCATCAAGCACAATGGAACACCGATGTGAAAGTTACCGACAATTTCACCATACACAAAATTGAGGACGACTTCACTTCTTATCGGTTCAACTCTCAATTCGACATAATATATTTCGATGCCTTCGCGCCCGAAAAACAGCCCGACATGTGGAATCAACATCTTTTTGACCACCTTTTTGAGGTTTTAGCACCTGGCGGAATCCTAACTACATATTGCGCAAAGGGCGTGGTGCGACGCATGCTGCAATCGGCCGGATTCGTTGTTGAGCGATTGCCAGGCCCTCCGGGCGGAAAGCGCGAAATAATCAGAGCCAATAAGCCTTTGTAATTCCATTCTCATCAGCAAAAAAACATTCATTGCTCCACGATTTTGCTGTCGAAGCTAATTATTACACCCCTCTATGGCAACCGAAAAACGTGCCACAGAGGGATTTTTTATCATTTCAGACTTAACTTTCGCCTATTTATCACATCAAATAAAAAATAATCACCTGCCGAAGGTGTGAACAAAACAACCATAAGATGCCAGAAAGCCGCAGCAACAACAACCAAGCATGTTTTATGTTTGCCAGCCTTTCGTTATCTTTGCAAAAAAGAATTAGAATCGATGCATAAAATTTTCCTCACCATAATTGCAGTTGTAGCAACAACTTTAGCCGTGCTGGCACAAACAACAGCCACTAAACCAGCGCAACAACTTTTTCAAGAATACATGGCCCAAGCGGTGCAATATGCCGATGCATATCCACGCGAAAAAGCATATCTTCACCTCGACAATTCAAGCTACTACATAGGCGACACAATTTGGTTTAAAGCTTATGTCACCACCCCTGTTAAGGAGCAACTCAGCACCCTTAGCCGCCCTCTTTACGTTGAACTCATCGACCAAGCCGGACATGTTTCCAGCAAAGTGATTGTTCGCCTTAAAGACGGTGTTGGCGAAGGACATATACCTCTCGACAAGAGTTTCCTTTCTGGATACTACGAAATTCGCGCTTTCACAAAATGGATGATGAGTTTCGCCGAACCCGAATATTTCTCTCGCACTATGCCAATATATGCCATACAAGGCGATGAAACAAAAACCGACCGCTCGCTGATAAACTTCAAACTCAGCCCGTCGATGAAAAAACGCCCCACCGAAACTAACAAGGCCATAAATGTGCGTTTCTTCCCCGAAGGCGGATATCTTGTCGACAACGTAACCTCACGAGTGGCATTTAAAGCCGAAAGCAACGACTCGGCCAACATTGCAATTGAAGGAAATATTATTGACGATAACGGTAACACCATAACTCAATTCTCAACTCTGCACGACGGAATGGGCGTGTTTGAATTCACACCTAACCCTAACCGACAAGCCACAGCCAAAGTAAACTATAACGGCAAAGAATACTCTTTCAAACTTCCAAAAGCACTCAGCGAGGGCTATGCATTAACCGTTAACAATTCGGGAGGTGCTTTGGCCATTAAAGTGGCATGCAATGCCAACACCCCGGCCGACACCGTAGGAGTGTTTGTTTCAAGTCAAGGCAAGCCCTACCATTGCCAAATCCTGGCCATGAATGAGGGGGATGTTCAGGAATTTATGCTGCCCGTGCGAAAACTGCCTGCAGGCGTGCTGCAAGTGTCGTTAATCAACAAGCAAGGCGTCACTCTTTCCGACCGTATGGTGTTTGCATATCCTATGTCGCCAATTCGCATTAAAGTGGACGGAATAAAAGACATTTACGCGCCATACGAAAAAATCAACGGAAACATCACTGCCACATCAGGCGGCAACCCATTTCAAGGGTCAGTGTCGGTGAGCGTTATCGACCGTCTTCGCAGCGACTATTTTGAGTTCGACAACAACATCTACACCGACTTGCTGCTCACAAGCGAACTCAAAGGCTACATTCACCAACCCGGATATTATTTCTCTAACATAACTCAAAAGTCTGATGAACTCGATGTGCTGATGATGGTGCACGGATGGCGTCGATACGACCTGTCGAAACAAATCGGCAACTCTCCGTTCTCTCCTGCCAACCCTCCCGAAAGCCAACTGCTTATTGAGGGCGTGGCTAAAAGCACCATACTAAAGCGTCCGCTCAAAAACATTGAACTCACTGTGCTCGCACGTCAAGACAGCAAGTATGCCACCGGAAACACCATCACCGACGAAAATGGCTATTTCGCCGTGCCTATGGACAACTTCCGCGGCAACCTCGAAGCCCTTTTCCAAACACGCAAACAAGGAAAATCGAAAAACCAAGATGCGTTGATTATGCTACGCCGCGAATTTGGCCCAGAAGCAAGAGCCTACAGTTATCGCGAAACACACCCCATCTGGACAAACCCCGACAGCACTCAGCGCGCAGTTGAAAAATACAGTAAAACCTACATCGACTCGCTGCGTCACCAGTTTGGCACTTTGCTACTCGGTGAATTGGAAGTGGTGGCTAAAAAGCGAAATGAATATTCTCGCAACACCAAAATCAACGAACGAAGCATCGACGCTTATTATAATGTGCCCCACGAACTCGACATGCTTCGCGACAAAGGAAAAATTGTGCAAAACATGCCTACATTCCTTGAGCACGTAAGCCAACAATTCTATTGGGACCGAAGCGATGCCGACAACGCTTATAACATTTCCTATCGCCAAAAGCCGATAGCCTTCGTGATGGACAATAAAATCCTGTCAGAAACCGAGCGAAAAATGATGATTACCGAAATCGACGGTCTGCAATCAATCATCATTGCCGACGGTAAAAACGGCATTGCCGAAGAAGTTATACATAATTCTCGAGTTTCTAACCGCGACTCTATCGACGTGGCTCACATCGAAAACTATGCTATTTTCTACCTCATTCCAATGCCTCGTCGCAGCGTGCTCGACACTCACACCACGGCAGCCCAAGGCACTCGCGCTACCATTATTCAGGGTTATACGCCTATTGTGGAAAAATACTCTCCAGTTTACCCCGACGATGAAGTGCTTTATGACCGTCATGCCGACTATCGCCGCACTCTCTATTGGAACCCTAACCTCCCTACCGACATCAACGGTGCTGCAAGTTTCGAGTGTTTCAACAACCAATTCACCACTCCTGTAATGATTCGTGTGGAAACCATCGACGACTATGGACGTATGGGCTCAGCCACAGTCATACCAAGCAAAAAGTAACGGCTGATTACCTCACCGCTCTTTTTTGTCAGGACGATAATCAAACATCTTTCTGCATAAGTCTTATTAACATTATTTGGCATCGCTTTATTCGGCATTTTATTATATATTTGCATTATACTAATCCTAACATCAAGTATCATGGAAATATTAGATAAACGAATTACCAGCGATGCAACAACCCTTCCTGGAGGCATCCTAAAGGTTGATAGTTTTATCAATCATCAAGTCGACCCAAATTTGATGCTTCAAATCGGCGAAGAAATCGCTCGAGTGTTTGCCAACAAAGGCATAACAAAAGTCATCACCATTGAAGCAAGCGGCATATCGCCAGCCTTAATGGCAGCACTGAAAATGAATGTTCCAATGGTATTTGCCAAAAAGGTTAAACCGAATACCGTAAGCAACGCCTACACCACTACAGTAACATCGTTCACAAAAGGTCGCAGTTATGAAATTTCGGTCGACAAAGCATATCTTAGCAACAACGACAACATCTTATTTGTAGACGATTTTCTTGCCTATGGCAATGCCGCATTAGGCATAGCCGACCTGTGCCATCAGGCAGGCGCCAATCTGCACAACATGGCGTTTGTGATTGAAAAAGAGTTTCAAAACGGCCGCGAACGAATTCTTGAACTACATCCCGACATACACATTGAGAGCCTCTCTATAGTTCAGTCTCGCCAAATCACCGACGACGACCGCAAGTTCATGCAAATGGCCATCGACCTCTCAATTGAAAATGTTGCAAATGGAGGCGGTCCGTTTGGCGCCGTAATAGTTCGCGACGGCAAAGTTGCAGCAACCGGAGTAAACCGTGTTACGGCTAACAACGACCCAACAGCACATGCCGAAGTTAGTGCCATCAGAAACGCTTGCCACGACATTCGCGACTTCAAACTAAACGGTTGCACCATCTACACCTCGTGCGAACCCTGCCCTATGTGCCTAAGTGCCATTTACTGGTCGGGTATCAGCAAAATTTTCTTCGGCAACACAAAGCAAGACGCCAAAGTTATCGACTTCGACGACTCTTTCATATACGACGAAATCGACAAAACTGCCGACATGAGGTCGATTCCTTCACTTGCGCTTATGCGACGCGAAGCGCAAGTGGCATTTTCCGACTGGATGAAAAAAAACGATAAAATTGAATATTAACCTTCAGGTTGCTCTAAAAGAACATAAATTTCATCCTCTAACGATTATGTTATAGCCTTTTTCAGCGAGAGTAATTTATATAAGCACGCTCCACTGATGGGCAAAAGCACAAATTGCCCCGACACACAAAAACAATAAAAAGCGGAAACAGTTATAAAAACTGTTTCCGCTTTTGTTCTTCATCAGCAAAGTGTTTTCACCACTTAATGTCTATCTTCACGCCTTCGGGCGAATTTTCATGCTTTAAAACAATGGTGCGTGTCATTTCGTCCCAATTGAAATTCACCGATGCTCCGTTTGCTGTCACAGTTGACGGACATTTTGGCAACATCACACGCATTACATTGGTGGTTTCGATTGGACTCTTCACCACAAACGAATAGGCACGGCCACTCTTCTTTTCGTCATACACACGCGCTGCCGCTGCAAGCACTTGAGGCTTGTTTTTACTCTTCACGTTGTCAACATTAAACAAGTATGCCTGCTCGCCAGGATTCACAGTCACTTGAGACTTTGTTGGCAATTCGGGGTCAAACAAATCGATGAAACGGCCATTCTTCACCACTGGTTCGCTGCTAACACCTTCATCAACCACCGACACCAATTCATAATTGCCTCGAGTGAGTTGGAAATTGTTCTTAAACTGCAATTTGCCTGCTTTCGCCTCATTTTCATAAAGCGACTGTACGGCATCAACCAACTGCTTATCGCCACCGGCCTTCATCACAAACTCTTTAGGGTCGTGACGAAGCACAAGCACTGTGCCCATGCCGTAACCATATTTACCCTCGCCCGGATTTTGTGGCATACCCATCATTTCAAACAAGTGTGCGCTTGGCGTAGCATAGTTATTTCCGTCCTTATTCCACCATTCAAGCACATTTTGGAATGGGTCGGCATCGGTCGATGCATACACCAATACACCTCCGCGCTTCACCCAGCCGGCAATGTGTTTATGCGATTCGCTATCGAGTGGCTTCATGTTTGAATATGTCATCAGCAACACCTTCACATCGCGCCAATTCTCTTTGTAGCGAGTGTTTTCGATGTGCATTATCTTCACCGGAACTCCGCGCTTCAAAAGCGGCAACGATAGTCCGTAGAAATTGCTCAATTGCGGGTCGTCATAACCCTCAACAGGCTGCGGCGAACGCTGAAACATCAGCGAATTGCCCATTAGCACCGATATGCCGTCGCTTCCGCTCACCTTATTCTTGCTCACCGGCATTGAGTTGAGCGAATTAATCATAACCTGCATTTGGGTAGAGTAGAATCGAGGAATGCGTATGCGCTTACGGCTCTTGGCACTTTCTCTATATAGCCCCTCATATATGCGGTCGGGCCATGGCATCACTTCATAATAGTTGTTGTTTGGATACAGCAACTTTGCCATAAATGTGGCCTGATAGTTACGCTTATAGTCCGACCAGTCAACTGCACGGTCTTCAATAGGGTCGGTCAAGAAATACACCCTTCGTCCGGTTGGCGCTGTCATGCTTTCCATACAGCCATATTCCAAAAATGCTGTTTCAAACACTCGTTCACGGTAGTTGCCGTTATAGAAGTTTGGTTCGCGCGATGTTCCTGTCCACACTTGGGCTATGTAGCCATCAACCACCGACAACGAGGCAAGGCTTGCTTCGGGACTAACTATTTGCCATTGCGAATAATTAACCAACGAGTGAGTTGGCACATAGCACTTAATGTCCATTCCTTTACTCTTGCCGTATTCCTTCGCATAGGTAAACACCTCATTGAGGGCTCGGTAATAGAGATAATATTTAAGTTTGTTCGAAAGGTAGGTGTTTTCGGCACTTTCGTGCTGCGGACGCCAATCAAACCCGTAGTATTCTTTCCATTCTCGCTTAAAGGCTTCGCTATATCCGCCACGCGCCCAAAACTCAGGCTCCTCAAGGTGTATCGACGAAATTCCGGCATCAATAACTCGCTTAATGTGACGCTCCTTGATATACTCAATAAAATTCTTCGAAGGCACAATGTACGGCACCATATGTCCGTGCCATATAGTGTCGCCTTGCATCGTTTTCTGTCCTTCATCAAGGTGCCACTTGCCGTCCCAGTCGCCTGTGAAGTAATCCATATAGTCGCCCCACGCTATGCCTGTCATGAAGTGCGTAGTGTAACCCTTGTCACGCCACGACTGCACGCGCTCCTCAAAAGTCAACCCGCTTCTTCGTTCGCTCGGATTACCTC
>JAZLAU010000006.1:0-29231 GCA_045613305.1 Muribaculaceae bacterium | reverse complement strand
TCACCTCAGGCGCAATCACACGCTACACCTACGATGCCGCAGGACGAAAGTTGCGTGCCCAATACATCACGCCATTAACAGCGAGTGCAAATTATGCCCTCAGTCCGACTCTTCCAATCGTTCCTCCGTTGTCACTTTACGATTTATCTACTGTAGACTATCACGGCGATTGCGTGCTTCGCAATGACTCGCTTGAGCGAGTGTTGACGCTGAACGGCTATATAGCAAGCGACACATTGCACTACTACATTAAAGACTACCAAGGCAATGTGCGCAGTGTAGTGCGCCAAGACGGCACAGTGGCAGAGAGCAACGAATACTATCCCTACGGCGGTATATTCGCTGCCACCACCTCAGTGCAGCCACATAAATACGGAGCAAAAGAACTCGACCGCACCCACGGTCTCGACCTATATGACACACAAGCAAGATGGTACGACTCGCTGCTCGGCCGCACCACCACAATGGACCCATTAGCCGAGAAATATTACAGCATTAGTCCATACGCCTGGTGCGCTGGAAACCCAGTAAAATTTATGGATGAAAGAGGAGATACTATTGCAGTATTACATGAATTTATGCATATCGCGTTACTAGTACAGGAAAATGACAAATGGGCATATTATTCCGTTAATGGCAATAATGTTTATATATCGGGAAGTGTATCAGGTAGTTCTCGCAATGATTCCGGGAGTTTTTGTGGTCGTAAAAAGCAAAATGATGCAGGTGAAATTACTTTTGATTCATTTGAAGATTTTTTCTATGATGAGTCCAACACTGAGAATACGTATAAGGAGGCATATATTATATATACTTCGGAACAAGAGGATCAATTAATTGCCAAAACATTTAAGAAAATCGCAAAAACAAAATACTCAATTATTTCAAATAATTGTGCAACAGCTGTGGCAAAATCATTAGAAAGTGCATGTATTAAAACAAACATCCCTTTTACTAACACTATCAGTTATTGTCCTGGTTATTTGTTCAATTGTATAATCTTAAATAATTTTGACCGAGGAGGGCATAAATATAAATGATAGCATTTCGAAAGAAAAAATATGATTTGGCTTTTATTTTGTTGCCATTAGTGTTTTTAGTATTATTGTCCAGTGTACTAAAATTCAATAGTGCGATAGTCGTTCTGTTTATATCTACATCAATTCTGACATTATGTAGCATAGTGTTCAGAAGCCATAAAAGAACAAGTAGGATATTATTTGTGTTATATTTCCCTTTCTATTTGTATTATTCATTTTCATTAGCAATTTTTGCTCCAATATGTCATGATACTTTAGGTGGCTTATTTATACCCATATTTGGCAGCTGGTTTCATTATATATTACTCTCGAATCTTTATCATTATATCAGAAAAAAGAATTTCTATATTCGTCTGACACCGGTTGTCATGGTATTTGCAATCTATCTGCCCATAATGTTTGTTTTAAGCGCTCAAGCAATGTCCGTGATACCCGCACTTATAATGTTGAGCATTTCCTTGATAGCATTAATTGTATTTCTATGTGTCAAAAGCTTAACTACATTGTGGCGTTATAGTTGTTATTATACTTTTTTAAATTCTTGCATTGCTGTTGTATTATCATATTACATCGTTATTTTGCCAAATCATAACATTGGCTTTGTGTTGTGCTCATATTTAATGAGTTACTCCATATTGTCGGTGCGAATAATAAAAGAGATTGCGAATGCAAGGAATATATTAATTATGAAATTTAATCTTGTGCCATTTAGTTGAGTCTTGGATTAATGAAAAGGAACGGCCTTGGACATCAGATGAACAAGAACGGGCTGTAATAATGCAGAGATTGCAAGATTTTATAAATTCTTTAATAATATCTCATTAAATTCAAATATAATGATGCGTAAGTTTTTAAATAAATTGCTCCGTTTGATTGAAATTTTAATAATTATCGCCGTTACAGTGATAATTGCCAAGATTGTCATTGCTTCAGAGAACAAACAGGAAATGTTGCATAATCTGCAATATATATTCATTGCGTTTTCTTATGTTTTCTTTATCGCAATCCCAGTGCTATTAGTTTATATATATTCGATAGTTAGATGTTTTGCAGGAAAAGACAATAGATATAATGCTATTTGTAGGGCTCTTCATATAGTTAATATTTTACTCTTGATAGCTTCATATTTGTATAAACCAAGCGTGCCCGTTATAGACGGCAAAATCATGGCAGAGAATTATGAGAAGAATAAACAAGAAATATATATCTTAATAGAATATATAAGGAGAAACTTGGGCGACAGTTGTGAAATTATATATAAGTGCAAATACAATAAGGTCTATGGATTGTCAGTGGGGAACAAAGGACAATGGAAGCATATTAAAGATGTTTCAAAAGACTCTTTGCTTAGGTTTGTGGGTGTATCGCCAGAGAAGTTTGATACGATAATACATATGATGAGTGTTGCCAACATACAAGGTTTTGAAATTCAGAAAGAATCGACATGTTCGGAACTGCTATTTGCGTGGTATGGCGATATTCCGTATAGTTATCAGATTTATTCTCCGTTTTCAAAAACAGATATTGATGAGTATGTTGAAAACGGATATAATGACAGCGTCTACTTTTGCCGAGACGGAATATATCCGTGCGGAAGAGTTTATTTTAGATAAATGAGTATGAAAAAATGTGTATTGATAATATTGATTGCTATAGTGGAATGTTTCTGCCATAGTCGTTCTGTTGGCCATTCTTCAGGCAATTGTCCCGGATTCCAAAATACAATAAAAAATATGCGCTAAATATGAAAAATAGATATTATGGATTGTTAACAACATTTGTGGCATTGCTCTTTCACTTAAATGCGAAATGTGAAATAATCGCTGACAGCATACCTATGTCATATTATGATGCTATTACAAATCGCACATATAAAATGGTTTGTTATGAAATTACAAATAACTCCTCAGAAGACTATTATACTTGGATATCATTAGATACAATAGACAACAAGACGAAAAAAGATATAGCATACGATTTTTTCAAAAAGCGAAAGGGTGATTTTTCGTATATTGAATTGATGTATGAAGAACTTGCGGAGCCTTTATCGATTGAAATAGGTTATACTTTTGTCACTAAAATATCTCCAGGTTGTAAGTTTAATTACCTTTTTGTGCAGTCGAATGGAGTGGATTCTATTTATAGTAATCGGATTGTAGTTATGCCAAAAGCCGAAGTTGAATCTTATGTGAGACATATTGATGAAAAGTATTTTTACAAATTTGCCTATATTGTTTTAAACGATTATTGAACTGAATAATTCTTCATTTTTTGTTATTCGGCATTAATATGATGTAGTATATTCAAAACATTTAGTGCGTTCCGGCAGGGCTATGGTTTATATGTTATAGTTGTAGTATAGGAGTTAACAGTCGTTTTGCTTGTTGTTTTTTCCGGCGAGCATACCGCATGCTGCGAAAATGTCTTCGCCTCTGCTACGGCGAATTGTGCAAATAATGCCTCGCGAGTTGAGGTAATCGCGGAACTCAGTCATTCGCTTTTCGTCGGAAGTGCGAAGGTTAACTCCGGGAATTGCGTGATAGCGAATCAGGTTCACTCTGATGGGCTGTCCGTTGAAAAGTCGTTCAAGTTCTTTGGCATGCTCTATGTCGTCGTTAAGGCCATTGAACATAGTATATTCCACCGAGAGACGGCGCTGATGCGCAAAATCGTAGTTGCTAAGCAGTTGCATAACCTTTGCAATAGGGTAGGCTTTTTCGACTGGCATAAGGTTGAGCCGTTCGGTGTGGAATGGCGAGTGTACGCTGATGGCAATGTGAACATTGGTTTCTTCGGCCAAGCGTTTCAGTTCTTTTAGTTTACCGATTGAAGAAACGGTGATTCGTTTCGGGCTCCAAGCAAACCCCCATTCTGCAGTCATAATTTCGATGGTTTGAAGCACAGCCTCAAGGTTGTCCATCGGTTCGCCCATGCCCATAAACACCACATTGGTGAGTGTTTGGCTTTCGGGAATGCTGAGCACTTGGTTGATTATTTGGTTGGCTGTTAGGTTTCCGTGAAAACCTTGCTTTCCGGTCATGCAAAAGTGGCAATTCATTTTGCATCCCATCTGAGAAGAAATGCACAGCGTGGCGCGGTCGTCGTCGGGGATATATACGCTTTCCACGGCTTGGTTTTTGCCGGTCATGAAAAGATATTTCACTGTTCCGTCAACACTGCGTTGCTCGTTGCAGGGAGCATCAAGCCCAATTGTGAAGTGTTGCTGCAATTTGGCACGATTTGCTTTAGAGATGTTGTTCATCTCGTCGAAACTTTTTGCGCGGTGCACATAGAGCCACTGTGCCAATTGGGTGGCGGTGAATCGAGGCATGCCTAATTGGCTCACCACTTCGCGAAGTTGTGCCAAAGTCATCCCTACAAGAGGCTGTTTTATGATGTTAGTTTCTTCCATATTGGCAAAGTTAGCATTTTTGTGTTGAATTATGTAGCACAGGCGGTCAAAAAGACTAAAAAACATGGTCGGTGATTGCGTTTAAAACGATGGAGAATGCTAACTTTGCACATAAACGAAACGGAAATGGACAATAAGCGATTGATATTTGTAAGTAACGATGACGGCTACGATGCCGAAGGGATAAAGAAACTGATAGAGGTGGCATGCGATTATGGCTATGTGATAGCCGTAGCACCGGCTACTCATCAGAGCGGCAAATCGTCGTCGATAACCATGGATAGCCCATTGCGGGCCACAGTGGTGGAGGAAACCGACCGCTATAAGTTGATGCACGTTAACGGCACACCTGCCGACTGTGCCAAACTGGGGTTCAACAGGTTGGTGCCACGTCGTCCCGACTTGGTGCTTTCGGGCATTAACCATGGCTATAATTCGGGCATTAATGTGATATATTCGGGCACTATGGGAGTGGTGTTTGAGGGTTGTTTTCAGGGAATTCCGAGCATAGGGTTCTCTTATAGCGTATATACGGCGCATGCCGATTTCACGCCTTGTGAGGGTGTGGTGCGCAGCACCATTGAATATGTGCTTGAGAATGGCTTGCCTGCCAATGTGGGCTTGAATGTGAATATTCCTAAGTTGGACGGCGGTGTGAAGGGTGTGAAAATCACAAAGGCTTCGAGTGGCCGTTGGAAGGAAGAATATGAGGAACGGGTGGACCCGTTTGGAAAGAAATATTATTGGTTGACTGGCTATCTTGAAAACGATGATGCCGACAATGAAGAAACCGATATGTATTGGCTCGACCGTGGCTATGCGTCGATAACTCCATGCAGCCCCGACCAGTCGGACCTGAAAGCGATGGAAGAACTCCGTGAAAAGTTCAAGTGAAAAAATTGCCGTTTTTTGTAGAAACGAGTCCTCTGAAGAATATGAATCTCGTCGAGAGGGCCAAAGAAAAAATATAGAATGAAGAAATTATCATGTTTAAGTGAAATGCCAAGAATGGTGTTGGCGGCGTTGCTAGCATTTGTGCTGGCTGGCGCTTCTGCTCAAGAGTTGACGTGGAGCGTGGGCCTTGACGGTGTGTTTGATAACCGAGAGGGCGATTTGTCGAACGACCAAACCATAGTGTTCACCCGCTTGAGCCCTGAAATAGGCATTTCGCTGCTCGATGGCAAACACAGCATTAGTGGCGGTGTGGTATGGGACCAGCCTATGGGCAACGGATGGCGTGACTATAGGTTGTCGCCAACGGTGTATTACCGATATAAGGGCGATGAGTGGCGAATGTCGATGGGTATGTTTCCTCGCACTCAAATGATGGAGCAAGCCCCAAAATTTTTGTGGAGCGACTCGATAGCCTACCGTCAGCCCAACATACGAGGCCTTATGGTGCAATATGTGAAGCCGAAGGGTTATGCCGAGTTGATACTCGATTGGCGCCAGTTGCAGACCGAAACCCAGCGTGAGGCCTTTAATGTGGACCTCAATAGCCGTTATTCGTTTAAGGAAGGCGGTGTGATGTATGTGGGCGAGAGAATACGCTATAATCACCTTGCCAAGCAAAAGTATGCTCCAGAAGGGCAGGGCGTGAACGATGACCTTGTGGCAAATGTGTATGTGGGCGCCGATTTGAGCCGAGTGGTGGCTCTCGACAGCCTTAACATCCGAGTGGGCGCATTGATGGGTATGCAGCGCTGCCGAATATTGCGCAAATGGGAAAAGCCGCTGGGCGTGTTGGTGGAGGCGGCAGCCCAATGGCGTTGGCTCGGGGTGCGCGAAACATTTTATGCCGGTGGCAACCAAATGCCGCTGTATGGCTTGTTTGGCGGAGAACTTAACATGGGCTCTCCCTATTATCAGGCCGGAGCGTATAGCCGAACCGACGTGTATGCCAATGTGATACGCAACAAGTATGTGGACCTTCAAGTGGCTCTAAATTTCCATGTCACAAAAAGTGTGTTTGCTTTGTGGCAGCAGGTTAGCCTAAAAACCTACATCGATAGCGAGATGTGGAAAACCAAGGGCGAAAGTTCGAGGGTGGAGCGCTTGTGCAACATGTATTAGGCCGCAGACAATGTAACGGCGGACGCAAAAAAGTGAGGAGCCTGAGGCATGCTGATGCCCGATGAGGCGCTAACTTTAGCGATAAAAGAGGTTATAGCGCCGGGCACCGACGATGAATTCAAATAAAAGTAGTATCTTTGTAATCTGAAAATAAAACAATTAACAAAATATATAATCAATGGAAAGAAGAGTAAGAGTACGATTCGCCCCATCTCCAACAGGAGCGTTGCACATAGGTGGCGTGCGAACAGCATTGTATAACTATCTATATGCCCGTCAGAATGGCGGCGACATGATACTTCGTATCGAAGACACCGACTCAGGCCGCTTTGTGCCAGGCGCAGAAGAATATATCAACGAAGCATTGGCATGGTTGGGCATCGGCATTGATGAAGGCGTGCGTGAGGGCGGAAATTATGGCCCATATAAGCAATCGGAACGCCGTGAGATATATCGTGAGCATGTGGAAAAATTGCTTAGCGAAGGCAAGGCTTACATTGCATTTGATACTCCAGAGGAACTTAACGCCAAGCGCGAAGAAATACAAAACTTCCAGTATGATGCATCCACTCGTGGCATGATGCGCAATTCGCTATCGATGCCAGCCGAAGAAGTGAAGGCATTGATTGACGGTGGCACTCCATATGTGGTTCGATTCAAGATTGAACCTAACCGCGATGTGGTGGTAGATGATGAAATTCGTGGCAAGGTGGTGATTAATTCGTCGATTCTTGACGATAAGGTGCTATATAAGAGTGCCGACCAATTGCCAACTTATCACTTGGCTAATATTGTTGACGACCACTTGATGGAAGTGAGCCACGTAATACGCGGCGAAGAATGGTTGCCAAGTGCACCGTTGCATGTGTTGCTATATGAAGCATTTGGCTGGACCGACACTATGCCACAATTTGTGCATTTGCCATTGTTGCTTAAGCCAACCGGAAAGGGCAAACTAAGTAAGCGCGACGGAAAGAAGTTGGGCTTCCCAGTGTTCCCACTCGAATGGCGCGACAAGGGTGAAGAAGGCGAAGAAATATGGGACGGATTCCGCGAATCGGGCTTTTTGCCAGAAGCGTTGGTAAACTTTGTGGCGCTTCTTGGATGGAATCCGGGCGATGACCGCGAAATATTGTCGATGGACGAACTAATCAAGGACTTCTCGTTTGCACACTGCTCGAAGAGCGGCGCTCGTTTCGACTTCGATAAGGCAAAGTGGTTTAACCACGAATACCTAATCAATATGGACGACCAGAAATTGGCACAACAATTTAAGCCAGTTCTTGCCGCCAATGGTGTGGATGTGGCAGCCTATAGCGATGCATTCCTTGCTAAGGTGGTGTCGTTGGTTAAGGCTCGCATCACATTTGTAAAAGACTTGTGGGAACAATCGAAGTTCTTCTTTGCTGCTCCTACAGAATATTCAGAAAAAGACGTTAAGAAGCGTTGGAAAGAAGATACACCAAAGCATCTTACCGAACTTGTGGAAGTGCTTCGCGGCATTGAAGACTTCACATCAAAGCCATCGGAAGAAATTGTGCTTGGATGGATTACTGCTAACGAATATCACATGGGCAATGTGATGAATGCCTTCCGTTTGGCCGTAGTTGGCGAGTGTAAAGGTCCTCACATGTTCGACATTACAGAATTGATAGGTAAAGAAGAAACCATAGCACGCATCGAAAAGGCTGTAGCAACTCTATGACAAAATTGCTGAAATTTTTCTTGAAGTTACTGTCGATAGTGCCCTACAGAGTGCTGTATGTGATATCGGATTGCGTATACTATTTGTTGTATTATGTGATTCGATATCGCCGCCATGTGGTGCGCAAGAATCTCACAGAATGCTTTCCGGAAAAAAGCAGCAAAGAATTGGTGCAAATAGAGAAGAATTTCTATCACTATTTCACCGACCAAGTGCTCGAGTCGTGCAAGATGGCCACTATCAGCCCCGAAGAGATGCGCCGCCGCATGAAGTTTGTGAATGTGGAGGCTGTGAATGCTCCGCTGCGGGCTGGCAAATCGGTGGGCCTATACTTAGGCCATTATGGCAATTGGGAGTGGGTGTCGTCGATGCCGTTGTGGTTAGAGAAGAGCGCAATAGCGGCACAAATCTATCACAAGCTGCGCAACGATGACATGGATGCCCTGATGCTGCACATGAGGTCGAGGATGGGCGCAACGTGTGTTGACATGCACAAAACGGCACGCTTTATCACCGAACTGAAGGCTCAAAACAAGGTCAGCATCATAGGATTTATTGCCGACCAATCGCCAAGAAAAAAAGAGGCTCGCTATTTCATCCCCTTCATGCATCATAGCACTCCAGTGCTAACTGGCACCGAGAAGATAATAAAACACTACGACTTTGAGGCATGGTTTGTGCATATAAAGCGAGTGAAGCGAGGATTTTATGAGGCAGAATTTGTGAAGATGCACGATGAGCCCAAGAAGTTGCCCGACTTTGAACTTACGGCAATTTATTACCAAATGTTGGAGCAAATGATTAGGCAACAGCCTGAATTGTATTTGTGGACCCACAATCGGTTTAAACACGCAGAGAAGATAGAGTCTTAAGTAGATAATAATTATACCCGTACAGAATGGATATAGATTTTGTAATCACGTGGGTTGATATGAATGACCCTAAATGGCAGTCTGAATTTGCAAAATACTCCGGAAGAAAAGAAAATGAGAAAAACGGAGTGTCGGATGCCCGTTTTCGCGATTACGGTTTTTTGAAATATTGGTTTCGTGGTGTAGAGAAGTTTGCTCCATGGGTGCGAAAGATACATTTCGTCACCAGCGGCCAAAAGCCAGAATGGCTTGACGAAAATAATCCGAAGATTAATCTGGTTAATCACAAGGACTACATTCCGGAGCAATTTTTGCCCACATATAACTCGGTGGTCATAGAGCGTTATTTGCATAAAATTCCTGGATTGGCCGACCGTTTTGTGTATTTTAATGATGATTTCTATCTCATTAATAACGTGGGAGTTGACCGCTTTTTTCAGAACGGTTTGCCTTGCGATATTGCAGTGTTTCAGTATAATCCGTCGTGGTCGCAGTGGTATAAGCGCATAAAGAACAACTTGAAGATAATAAACCGTCATTTCGATAAGAAAGAGGTGATGGCAAAGCATCATGATAAGTGGTTTAATGAGTGCTATGGCAGTAAGGCTCGCATGAATTGCATCTTGAAGCACTATGACAAATTTATCACTCTACGCACACCGCACAACGCGCAACCCTATTTGAAGAGCACCTTTGAAGAGGTGTGGGCTGTTGCCGAAAAAGAATTGACCGAAACATCGGCCAACCGATTCAGAACTGTGACAGATTATACCCCAGAACTTTTCAGAACATGGCAGATTTGCAAGGGTAACTTTGTGCCTTATAACACCTATAACGACACCAAGATGTTCCCACTAATGGTTAAGCCTAAAAAGGCGGTAAAGGCCATTTATGAACAATCATATAAGTTGATTTGTTTAAACGATAACATACACATACGCGACTATAATCAGGTGATGGAGAACATCCAGAGCGCCTTTGAGTCGATATTGCCAGAGAAGTCGAGTTTCGAGAAATAACTACCTACGCATAAAAAGGGATGAATAAGGTTTTAGCCGAAATAATAGCAGGAATGATACCTCACAAGATGACACGCAACCAGTGGCGTGGGATTTTGCGTTATGGCTTATGCAATGCTATTAAACTAAAGCGAACCCTTAGGCGCGACTCCTCGTTGCCGCAACATTACTTGGCCATCTGTGCCATTGCCAAAGATGAAGGACGCTATTTCAAGGAATGGATTGATTGGCATCGTGAGCAAGGTGTGGATAAATTTTATATTTACGACAATGAGAGCACCGATAGCACCAAGGAAGTGCTTGCTCCGTATGTAGAATCGGGTGTGGTGGAATATGTGTATTTTCCGGGCTATCGTAAGCAGTTGGCAGCCTACGACCATTGCTTGGAGCATCATCGCACCGAAGCACGATGGATTGCGTTTATCGATTTAGATGAATTTATAGTGCCAATGGTCGACGAGTCGATACCTGCTTTCCTAAAGAAGCATGAACAGCATTCGGCTGTGGAGGTCAATTGGCTTATATATGGCAGTGGCGGCGCTGAGAAAAGAGAGCCGGGCACAATGATGCAGCGATTTAAATGTCATTCGCATGGGTCGCATCGCCTGAACCGTCATGTTAAAAGCATCGTAGACCCACGTCGTGTGTACACCATGATAGGGTGCCATGAAGTGGCGAGAATTAAGGGCGACACTGTGGACTCGCACGGATGCAAGGTGACTAAGCATTTTCGCGACCGCGAACCGCAGCAAGATGTTATACGCATTAATCACTATGCTGTGAGGTCGCGCGAGGAGTTTTTGGAAAAGCAGAATCGTGGTAGAGCCAGCGGCACTAAACGAACTGTTGAAAATGAATATTTCGACCTTTATGACCTTAACGACATTAAGGAGGCGTGATGACGGTTGAAGGCATTTCGATTACAGGAAAATAAAGAATAACAGCAAAGGCAACTGCAATTTGCAGTTGCCTTTTGTTGTGTAAATAGTTATAAGTGGTAATTTTGTCAATTTATGCGCTATGTGCTATCATTTGTCTTGCTGGTGTTGAAACTGAAGGCAAATTTTAGTTGCAAGAGCACCTTGCCGTTAGTTTAAGAGTGTGTGGCTTCGGCCGGCACTTTATTTCTCAAATTGCGATTTTTTAGGGAACCGGTTTTCGAGATATTCGGCAGCGAATTTGCGGTCGTCGTCGGTGGCATATTCCGAGTCGTTCATGCAAAACAGCATAGGGTTGTAGCGGCTGAGTTTGCTATAGTGCTTCTTGTTTTGAATGTGAAGACGGAATGAAGTGTGCTGATTAACGTACTGCAAATGTCCGCGCTTTTCGGCCAAAGGCACATAAGAATAGATGTTTCGCTGCACATCGTTGGTTTGGCGAACATGGTTTGGCAGAGTAACTTCGATTTCGTCGTGAAACACCTCTCTCACACGTTCGCAATTGCTCTTAAGATACGAGTCGATGTTGTGATGGGTTTTGCCACCGTAATAAATTCCGTATTTTTTTTCAACCAGCTCGGCGGCAAATTTAATGGCCTTCACATAGCTGCTGAGGGGGCGTCGTTGCACTTTTTCTTTAAGGAAAAGTGTCAGTTTTCTAAACGGACGTCGGTTTAGCCTAACGATAGGTAGTCCGTCGGGGGCAAAGAAATCGAGCGGAGTTACAGGCTTGTTAAAGTACATATCGTCGTTTCCGTAAAGGAAATGTTCGGCAAGGCCAGGAATGCGATAGATGAAATGCTCAATCACTTGCGAATTAAAGCAAGGCAGGCTGTGCGGAGGCATGATGTCTTTGTGGTCGATAATCTTAACCTTAGGGTTGGAAGTGTTGAGCCAACGTGGAGTTTGATTATCGGTGACGATGTAGATGTTTCGAATCCAAGGGGCATAGGCTTCTAATGACCGAAGACTGTATTTTAGTTCGTCGTTGTCGGCATAGCGTCCGTCGCAGTTCACTGCCGAACTTGCTTGGGTTTTGCCAATTACGGCATTGCGCTTTGCCTGCCAGGCAGGGTCGTTGCCGTCAACCCAAAGATACACAAAGTCGATATCGTAGTTTTTTTGTTCACTCATCATTTTCAACGCGTTGCTTAACAATAGGGTAGGCTTCGAGTATGGCTTTAAACGCTGCAGCATTACGGTCGACGCCTGATTTGAAATTAACAGTTTTAAGCGATAATTCGCGTGGTTTTTGCAACCCACGAGGCTTGTTGTGGCCAAAAGGAACGGGTATTATTTTCACACCGTTGGCAACAGCCGCAGCCCAAAACCAGATGTCGTCGGTGGTGGGTGCTATTTTTGTAAAGAGGTTAACATCCATCATGTCGGCTTTAAGAGAGTGAGGAGGATATAGCACACCGCCTACGCCGGTTTGGATGTTTTTATAAGAACTGTGAATTCGTTTAGTGAGGAAGTGATACCAACGGAACTTGCTCCATTTTCGATAGGGCTTGTCGTGCTTAATGCGCTTGGCGCGGTGAGCCAACACTGCATTAGGTATCTCTTGATGCAAACTCATCAAGTCGCGAAGCATATGTTTATGATAAGCCACATCGTCGTCGATGGTTACGATGACAGCATCGGGAAAGTCGGCCAACGCGGGAATTAGTTTGCGGTATGACCGAATTTCGAGAGGGTAGTCGCGAATTTCGAAACGTGGATTGCTGTTAGCCAGTTGTTGGAGGTCTTGTGGGATACCTTCGTCGCCAAATTGGGAAAAGGTAAGGTAAAGCACCACCTTATCAGGCAGGACACTTCCGTCCAATATTGATTGCACGGCTTTGGCAGCATAGGGAATTGCTGCCGGGAATGAAGTCAGTGATACTACGACTTGTGGTTTTGACATACTTAAAATTCCTATTGTTTTGTAAGGATAGGATAAATTTATAGTTATGACAAAGTTAGTTTTATTTTAGGTAATATCAAAATAAACGGCAATCGATTGCAAACGAGCAGTTATCGGTAGTAGTTGAAGTCGTTTATTGAGTTTAGTGCTTGTGTGTTGTAGATGGCGCCAATCATAGCCGCACCTCCGAAATTCAAACTTTTTAAGTAGGGCAATTTGTCGAGCGAGACACCGCCCAAAGCAATCACTCGTTTATCTATTATGCCGTCGTGAGCAGCCTGTAGCAGGACATCGTGGCTAAATGCCGATGAATAGCCGGCTTTTGAGATGCTGTCGAAAATAGGGCTAAGAAACAGATAGTTGAAGTTGTTGCGGTGTGCTATAATCTCATCGAGTGAGTGGCACGACCGAGTTTTAAACCCTGTGTAATCGCTTGGAAGGCTGGTAACGTTTTTATTCACATGAATTCCTTTTAGGTCAAACTCGTAGTAAAGTTCCGGGAAGTCGTGAATGATAATTCGACTGCAAATAGATTCGGGCAGTTCAGCCAATATTTTGCGGCATTGAGAGATGTCGGCATCAGGTTTACGCAGGTGCACGAAGTCGATGCCCTTCTCGCAAAGACCTTTTATGAGAAGAGCATCGCTATCGATTACCTGAGGCGATGTAATGGCTATTAATTTCATTATTTCAATCGCTCAATCACGAGGTCGGCCACTTTCTTGCCCGAAAGTAACATGCCGCCAAAAATAGGGCCCATTCGAGGAGTTCCGCTCACGGCAGAAGCCGCCATGCCGCAAACATAGAGTCCGGGATATATTTCCTTTGTTCCGTTAACCACTTCTTCCTCACCGGCAACAACATCCAAAGAGCGTTCACCAATCACCTTACCGGTGTCGGTGGCAAGTTGAATGCCGTTTTTGCGTGCCACGGTGCTGCACATTTCGCTGTCGTGGCCTGTTCCGTCGATTACGCAGCGCGCCAAAATGTTTAGTGGGTCAACGTGCATGCCTTCGCGAAGCACAGGAGTCCAATTTACCACCACGCCGCTCACAACATTATTTTTGAAAATCACGTCTTCCACCGAGTAGCAATTGAAAATTGTGGCACCTGCGTGCACTGCCTTATAAAGCAATGCCGATGTGCTCTCAACCGAGTCCATCACATAAAGGTTGTCGGAATAGTGGCTGTAGTTGATGTCGAAATCTTTGATGATATGCATAGCCTCTTCTTGCACAACGATTTGATTAAACATCATTGCACCGCCCCACATGCCGCCGCCTGGCGAAAGTTTGCGGTCGAATAAAGCCACTTTTAAACCAGCCTTGGCAAGGTAATAGGCTGCAACAATGCCCGATGGTCCGCCGCCAACGATGGCAACATCTAAGTTGAGGTTTCTTTCGAGTTTGTTAAAGTAGGTACTGATAATACCTTGAGAAACATTTTTTTCAATCATAATATTAATATTTATAAGTTTAAATTTATTCGGTTTGTTGATTGTCGTCGCAAAGCGAATGACTTATCTTCATGGCGCAAAAGTTAGGGCCGCACATTGTGCAGTATTTTCCGCCAACGTTATTTGAAGACTTATAGTATTCTAAAGCTTTCTCAGGGTCTAAACTGAGATTAAACTGGTCTTTCCAGCGGAATTCATAGCGAGCTTTGCTCAACGCATTGTCGCGAATAGTGGCGCCGGGATGAAGTTTTGCAATATCGGCTGCGTGCGCTGCGAGTTTAAACGCCACCACACCTTCGCGCACATCGTTTTTGTTAGGCAAAGCGAGATGCTCCTTAGGTGTTACATAGCACAACATTGCTGTGCCGTACCAACCGATTTGAGCGGCACCGATGGCAGAAGTTATGTGGTCGTATCCGGGTGCGATGTCGGTGACAAGAGGTCCTAATGTGTAGAATGGAGCGTTGTGGCATTTTTCGATTTGCCGCTCCATGTTTTCCTTAATCTTATGCATCGGAACGTGTCCGGGCCCTTCGATAAACACTTGTACGTTTTTAGCCCAGGCTCTTTCAACGAGTTCGCCCATTGTGTCGAGTTCGGCAAATTGGGCTTCGTCGTTGGCGTCATAGATGCTTCCTGGTCTGAGGCCGTCGCCCAGCGAAAGCGCCACGTCGTATTGAGCGGCAATGTCGCAAATGTCGTCGAAATGCTCATACAGAAAACTTTCCTTTTGGTGGAAAAGACACCATTTTGAAATTATGCTTCCGCCGCGGCTAACCACACCGGTTAGGCGTTTGGCCGAAAGGTTTACGTTCTTCAGGCGAATGCCGCAGTGAATGGTGAAATAATCTACCCCTTGCTCGCATTGTTCGATGAGCACATCGCGATAAATTTGCCAATTTAGGTCTTCGGCTTTGCCGTTTACCTTCTCCAACGCCTGATAAATTGGCACAGTGCCAATGGGGACAGGGCTATTGCGCAAAATCCATTCACGGGTTTCGTGAATTTTAGCACCTGTCGAGAGGTCCATAATTGTGTCAGCACCCCATTTGCAACTCCAGATGGCTTTTTCAACTTCTTCTTCAATGCTTGAAGATGTAGCCGAATTGCCGATGTTGGCATTGATTTTAGTGAGGAAGTTTCGGCCTATAATCATAGGTTCGGCTTCGGGGTGATTGATGTTTGCCGGAATGACGGCTCTGCCTTCGGCCACTTCTTTACATACAAATTCGGGGGTAATGTGAGTGGATATTCCAAGTTCGTGGCAATTCATATTTTCGCGTATCGCCACGTATTCCATCTCAGGAGTTATGATGCCTTGCTTTGCATAATGCATTTGGCAAACGTTCTTAGCGTCTTTTTCGGTGCGCTTTTTAATCCATTCTTCGCGAAGTTTAGGAAGTCCCTTTTCAAGGTCTACGGTTATATTCTCGTCGCCATAAGGCCCCGAGGTGTCGTAGATGTAGATTTGAGGATTGGGCTCTTCGATGCGATTGCCGTCGATGATTTTTACTGTGGGCATTTGTGAAACTACGCGCATGCCTACTCGTATTTCTGGGTTTATAATCCCGTTAATGTATACCTTTTTAGAGCCCGGATATGAAATTTTAAAGTCTGATTTCATTAGTTAGTTGTTGGTTATGTGATTAATGTTGTGAAGTGAACTAAAAACCGATTTTGTTGAGCAAATGTTTTGGCCTACAGCTTAAAGATGTTCTTGTATTAGCATCTTCAGCGGGTTAAAACTGTGGTTTACGGGGCCATGTCCGTGTCCGGTTGCAATGTCGGCTCCGTTTCTGATAGCTTCGGTGATGTAGTTTTTAGCCTCTGCGATGGCATCTTCTAAGCATAGACCTCTTGCGAGAAAAGCGGTTATGGCCGCCGAGAGTGTGCATCCTGTGCCGTGAATGTTTTGCGTGCAAATGGTTTCAGAGGTGAAAAGTGTGTGTTGCAAATCACCGTTTGATGACGAAAGTAGGATGTCGGTTTTTTTGTCTCCCTCTTCGTGGCCGCCTTTCACCAATATGGTTTTTGCGCCTAGGTCCATGAGCCGTTGGGTGGCGCATTTTTTCTCTTCGAAAGAAGAGCAAGGCATGTCAGAGAGCGCTATCAGTTCGGGTATGTTAGGTGTTACAAGCAACGAAATTGGCAAGATGTGTTTTTTGACAGCATCTTGAGCTTCGACAGAAAGCAGACGGTGTCCGCTGCTGGCAACTATAACGGGGTCGAAAATTAGGGGTATTGAAAAACGACGAAGTGCTTCAGCTACGGCAACAACGATTTCGGTGTTTGCAAGCATACCGATTTTTGCAAACGATGGATGTAGGTCGTCGACAACGGCAACTATTTGGTCATAAACCATTTGAGGCGGCATTGCGAGTTGTGAATGTACGCCTAATGTGTTTTGTGCGGTAACGGCAGTTATGGCTGTAGCGCCATACACCCCAAGCGCAGAGAAGGTCTTGAGGTCGGCTTGAATTCCTGCTCCGCCTGAAGAGTCGGAACCGGCTATTGATAGTACGATTGGATAAGATTTTTTTGTTGTCATACCACTATTTTTTTACGGTTATGAATTGCTCAAAATAGTGGTACGTCAGTACCTAAAAGAATGACTCCAAACTTCCAGCGTCAGCATTATCTGTACTGGTGCAATGTGTATAATCTCAGCCACGGAACCTATAGGTATACCCGGGCACCACCATTCGAGTTCATCGCAAAGGTAATAAAAATTTTTATATATGTGTGAATGCAAGCAGTAATTTTGGCTTGCATGAAAAAAAGCAATAGGGCCCACTCCATCAGGAGTGAACCCTATTTTTATTCTTAATTGTGGAAAATGCTATTAGAAATAACTTGAACCGTCGAAGCAGTGGGTGCAAACTTTGCACTTAGGCAAACCGATTGACTTAATTAGAGTTTCAACGGTGTTAAACTTAAGCGTGGTTAGGCCAAGTCGCTCGCGCATGATTTCTACCATTGCCTTATATTCAGGAGAGTCGGTGGTAGAGTATTTGTCGAGGTTCTTGTTGCAATCGCCTTCGATTTCGTTGATAATCTTACGAGTCATGAGTTCCATATCGCTTTTTTGTGAAGTGAAGTTAAGGAACTTGCAGCCGTAGATAATAGGCGGACAAGCGATGCGCATGTGCACTTCTTTTGCGCCGTATTTAAATAGCACTTTAGCGTTGTCGCTAAGTTGAGTTCCGCGCACAATAGAGTCGTCGCAGAAAAGCAGACGCTTGCCTTCAAGCATGGCTTGATTAGGAATCAGTTTCATCTTAGCCACCAATTTTCGAAGCGCAGGGTTGCCTGGAGTGAAACTTCGTGGCCAGGTTGGAGTGTATTTGCTTATTGCGCGATGGTAAGGAATGCCTTTGCCTTCGGCGTAACCGATTGCCATGCCTACGCCAGAGTCGGGTATGCCACAAGCGCAGTCCACCTCGTTTTCGTCGTTTAGCCCCATTTCATATCCGCTCTTGAAGCGCACTTCTTCCACGTTTCGGCCTTCGTAGCAAGATGTTGGGAATCCGTAGTAAACCCACAAGAATGAGCAAATTTGCATCTCTTCGTTAGGCTTGCGTAGTTGGGTAATTCCGTCGGCAGTGATGTGGATAATTTCACCTGGTCCAACATAACTGTGTATGTCGTAACCGAGATTGGTGAAACTTGTGGATTCGCTCGATACGGCATAGCCATCTTCTTGCTTGCCCACAACAATCGGAGTGCGTCCGAGTTTGTCGCGTGCGGCGATGATGCCGTTCTCGGTAAGTATGAGCATAGAGCATGAGCCCTGAAGTCGGGCGTATACATTTTCAATGCCTTCAACGAAAGTTTTTCCTTCGGTGATAAGCAGAGCTATTAATTCTGTGGGGTTGGTGTTGCCAGAGCTGAGCTCTGCAAAGTGGTGGTTTTTGTCAAGCAAATATTGCTCAAGTTCTTCAATGTTGTAAACCTTTGCTACGGTGACGATTGCAAATTTTCCTAAGTGCGAGTTGAACACTATTGGTTGAGGGTCGTTGTCGCTAATAACGCCAATGCCCGAGTTGCCGACAAACTTGTCGAGCTCGTCTTCAAATTTCGAACGGAAATAGTTTGTGCCAAGGTTGTGAATAGAACGATTGAAACGACGTTCGTTTTCGTCATAAGTAGCCATGCCACCACGTTTGGTGCCAAGGTGTGAATTGTAGTCTGTACCGTAAAACAAGTCTGTCCAGCAGCTTGTTTTTTTCACAGTACCAAAAAAACCTCCCATACAATCTTTAGTATTACGTTAGTCAAATTATGAGGTACAAAAATACACCCATTTTTTTAAAACTACAATATCATAGAGATAATTCTTGATTTCGTGCTAAAAAAAATGGGTGTATTTGTTTATGTCACTTTGTCGTGAACTTTAAATTAAATTAAAATTTAGGCGCTTTGGCTTTAATGCTTGGTTTGCCGTTTTTAAAATATGGCCATCCGGTTTTCTTATCCCAGAAAATTTGTTGAAGCAAGGTGTAGCGAATGTTCGACGATTTTGCTTCAGTAGAGTGGCAGTGATAAAGGATGAATTGTTTGCCTTTTTTATCAGTGAAAATTTCGCCGTTGTGTCCAGGTCCGAAGAAAGTGTCGCCTTCTTCGCTTTGAAGGATTTTTGTGCCGCATCCGTCGGTCATCTTCTTTCCGTCGGCAGTGAGGAATTCACCGTCGAGTGTTTTGCTTCTGCCCACCACCATGTGGTAAGTGTGGTTAAAGTAGTGTCCGGCGCTTGCGAAAAGATACCAATAACCTTTATGGTAGTGCAGATAGGCACCTTCAAACACTTTTTGGCGGCTGTGGTCAAAGTCGATGTCAACGCCGGCCACATGCTCGTATTTAGCCCCAGGGGCCACTTTTGTGCCGTCGGCTGTTAGGCGCACGCGGTGAATTTTGCCCACGCTGCCAAAAAACAGCCACACGTTGCCGTTTTCGGGGTCAATTACAAGTTCGGGGTCAATGGTGTCTTTTATTCCGGTGTCGACGCTTCGTGTCACAACACCTTCAAAAGTCCAAGGTCCTGTGGGCGATTCAGAAGATAGCACGCCGATTGAAGAATCCACATCGGCATTGTAAAGGGTGTAATAAAGCATCCATTTGTTGCCAATCTTTGCCATGTCGGGAGCCCAAAGCATACGGCCGTATTTGTGCATCTCTTCAAGGGTTTCTCGAGAGAAAGGAGCGATGCCGGTGTCTTCCCAGTCTACCAGGTTTTGGCTCTTGAGCAGGGTGCGACGTCCGCGTCCCATAGTGGCTATGGTGTAGAATGTGCCATCGTCGGCTTGCCATGCTGTAGGGTCGGGCCAATCTTTGCCTATTACTGGGTTTTCGTAGTCTTTGGCCAAAAGTTCGGGAGAACCAAAGAGTGCTGTTGCTAATATAGCAATCAATAATACAGATTTCTTAATCATAATCGTATACTGAAATATTGGTGAATTTATGTTTATTCAAAAAGTCGTTCGAGGAAAAGCAGTGTCAGGAATCCTAATAGCAGAGCATAGGTGGCTTGTTTTTGGAATCCGTGAGCGTGCGATTCTGGAATCATTTCGTCGCTCACAACGTAAAGCATGGCTCCACCGGCAAAAGCGAGCAGGAAGGGCAGCAATGCTTGCGACAAAGACCCTAAACCGTAGCCTATGAAGACGCCAATAATTTCGATGCCTCCAATTGCGGCCGATATGAGCAAGGTTCGCAACGACGACACTCCGGCCAGCAAAAGCGGCGAAATCACCACCATCCCTTCGGGTATGTTTTGCAATGCTATGCCTATGGCCACAGTCCATGCGTTGCCAATGTCGTCAACATTGTTAAAGCCCACTCCGGCAGCCATGCCTTCGGGCAGCTTGTGAATGGCGATGGCCATCACAAACAGCATCACTTTGTTAATCGAAGCGTTGGCCGAATGCTTTTCGGCGTCGATTCCGGTGATGTGGTGCAGGTGAGGAGTGATGCGGTCGAGAATGTTGAGGAATATTGCACCGGCCATAACTCCCACAATCACAATCCACCAATGTGCAGGCGTGCAGAGGTCGGCGGCGGGCACTATAAGCCCCAACACGGCAGCCGCCAGCATCACGCCGGCGCAATAGCCGACTATGGTGTCTGACCATTTGTGGGAAAGGTTTTTTACACCAAATCCCAAGAGTGAACCTAATAGCGTTGACCCCAAAAGGCCAAGGGCGCTAATCAATATTTGCGTCATAGATAATGGCTATTATTAGGTTACAAAATTACGTTTTAGCAATGTAAAATGCAAGAATATGGCATAAAATAGCCGAGCGTTTTTCATGTGCGGCGTGAAGCACCAGTAAGTGAAAATTAGTGGCTGATGAGTGGGCTGAATGCCATTTATGTGTAAATAATGTGAAATGAGGCTCAAAACTTACTTGCCGAATAGTGTTTCATTTTAATATCTCACGGAGATTTAATAACTTTGTGGTGTGAAAAAAGAAGAAAAAGGAGAAGCGGGTGCATTGGCCACTCCGGTAGAAATAGGCGCACACAGAGGCGCGTTTTTCGGGTTATATCTGTCGATAATGTTTTTGACCTTTGTCAATAGCGAAGGCGACCCGTTTTGGTCGGCATTCACATTGACGATGGTGGCAGGTGTGCCGTTTGTTCTGTTTAAAATTCTGCGCAGTGTTTTTCGTGCCGAAAACGGCGAGACGCCTTTCTTGCGACTATGGTCGGTGGGGCTTATGACGTTCACTTTTGCCTCGCTTATAGTGGCATTGGTGACCTATGTTTGGCTGGAATTCTGGCATCCCGACTTCCTTTATGAGAAGGCTCAAGAGGCTATTAACGCCTATAGGATGGTGCCCGAATTGAGAGACTCTGAGTTGGTTAATGTGCTAAAGACGGCCATTGAGCGCGGTGAGTTGCCAACCAACATACAGTTTGTGCTCGATATGATAGTTAACACCATTATGGTGGGGTCGATATTGTCGCTGCCTATAGCGTGGCTTGCCGGGTTAGGACGCAACAATGCTGTGTAGGCGTTTTTCATGAGATAACAATAGACAAAAATTAAAAAAATACGATATATGGATATTTCAGTAGTAGTACCATTGTATAACGAAGCCGAGTCGCTACCAGAATTGGCAGCGTGGATAGAGCGTGTGATGGCCGAAAACAACTTCACCTATGAAGTGCTTTTCATTAACGACGGAAGCACCGACAACTCGTGGGAGGTTATAAAGCAGTTGAGCGAAAAGAATCCGGCCATGAAGGGTGTTTGTTTTCGCCGCAACTATGGCAAGTCGCCAGCATTGAATACTGGTTTTGAGCGAGTTGAGGGCGATGTGGTTATCACAATGGATGCCGATTTGCAGGATAGCCCTGACGAAATTCCAGAATTGTACAGAATGATTAAGGAGGAAGGCTATGACCTTGTGTCGGGTTGGAAGAAGAAGCGTTACGACCCATTGTCGAAGACTATTCCTACAAAACTTTTCAATGCCACAGCGCGTAAGGTGAGCGGCATTCACAATCTTCACGACTTTAACTGTGGCCTGAAGGCTTATCGTAAGAAAGTGGTGAAGCACATTGAGGTGTATGGCGACATGCACCGCTATGTGCCATATTTGGCAAAGAACGCCGGCTTTAACAAGATTGGCGAAAAGGTGGTGCAACATCAAGCCCGCAAGTATGGCTCTACAAAATTCGGTCTTGACCGCTTTGTTAACGGTTATCTCGACTTGTTGACATTGTGGTTTATGTCGAAGTTTGGCGTGAAGCCAATGCATTTCTTTGGTTTGCTGGGCAGTTTGATGTTTATCCTTGGTTTCTTGTCGGCAATTGTTGTGGGCGGTGTGAAACTGTATAACATGTGGGCTGGTAACGACTACATATTGGTAACAGATTCGCCATACTTCTACATCGCATTAACGCTGATGATACTTGGCACACAATTGTTCTTGACTGGTTTTGTGGGCGAACTTATTGCTCGCAATTCGCAAGAACGCAACCGCTATGAAATAGAGGAAGAAATAAAGTAAAAAAACGAATAGCATAAACGCAAAAATCAAAAGAGGTGCGACTATTGAGAACCGACATATTGAGAAAATTGCCTCTGCTGGCAATGCTTCTGCTGCTTGTGGGCGCCATATCATCGTGTGGCGGTGATGGCTGTAACAGCAAGACTCAGAGCATAACCACTGCACGCCTATACTCGATGGCCACCAAGAAGATGATAATGGTTGACAGCATCAGTGTGTATGGCATAGGTGCTCCTGGCGACAGCATGATATTTGACAATGCCTACAGGGTGAGCGACATTCCGTTGCCTTTTAGATACACTGCCAACAGCACACAGTTTGTGATTCACTATAATCAGAAGGCCATCAGCCATCCTTCGTTTAACGACACTTTGACGTTTAAATACGATTTGGTGCCGATATTCGATTCGAGTGAGTGCGGGGTGATTTATGCTTTCGACATTCTTGACTATGAATGCACCGATAACATGATAGATTCTATAAGCGTGCCCTATAACAGAGTTACAAACTTGAGCACAGTGTCGGTGTTGCTATACATGCGAACAGCGCAATAATGCTTGTGATGATATGAGAAAAACGATTTGCATATTAGTGGGAATAATGGTGTCGATGGCAGCAATGGCGTGCTATGGACAAACCACGGGCAAGCGTTTTATTACCCCGGTAGAGAAAAGCACCAATCGCACATTGCTTCCTCGCAAGGGCGAGAAACTGGAATATGTGGAACGCGACTCTCTGGTGCTCGACAGTTTGCGCCGCGATAGCATTGCCAAGATTTATCCACGCTATCCGCTTATAACCGATGTGACTGTGGGTGTTAACTTCTGGGATTTGGTGGCAAAATTGTTTGGCCAATCGTATGAGAGTTACGACGTGTCGCTAAAGGTGAATATGTGGAACCGCTTGTTCCCGGCGTTGGAGTTGGGCGTTGGTAGGGCCAACAGCACGCCCGATGGTTTGAACTATACTTACAAAACACCGTGGTCGTTTTATGCCAAACTTGGTGCCGACTATAACTTTCTGTTTAAAAGCCATCCGCGATACCAGTTCTTTGTGGGTGTAAGGGGAGGATACTCTGCATTCAAATATTCTATAACAGGTGTCACAGTCGACAACGGATATTGGGGCGAATCGGAAAAACTTGAGGTGCCAACCATGAAATCGAATGCCTTGTATGGCGAGGTGGTGGCAGGCCTGAAGGTGCAATTGAGCGGCCCGATTTCGGCCGGGTGGACGGTGAAATATCACACCGTGTTTAAGCATAAGAAAAATGGTGAAATCAATCCGTGGTATATTCCTGGATTTGGTTCGCGCGAGTCGAGCCTATATGTGGGCATGTCGGTTTACTACACGTTCAAAACCTCGAAGAAGAAGTGGCCAAACATTGATGACGACGGCAAGTTGATAGACCCGGGCACAGCAGGGCATTTGCCAACCGACAGCATCAGCACCGACGCATCTAATCAGAATCCGGGCTTAAACGCCCCTGCCGATGGGCAAGAAAAATCGGGCGAAGCAGTGGATGATGAAGAACTGCCTTTGAAACGCGGACAGCGATTGAAAGTGGACCAGCCAAAAACAGGCATAAAAGCCGCTCGACTGGTTGAGGAAGAAGACGATAAAGAAAAATGATATTAACAGTAAAGGGATTGTGATTCACAATCCCTTTACTGTTTTTGTTATGTAGAGGACCATCCACCCAGATGGCCCTTGTAATAGTTATCTTATAAAGATTTTCGATTTTAATGAGATTCTCTCCATAGAAACCAAACTGCGCATTAAATGAGGAGCAATAGGTTTTTATCTCATAGGAGCAAATAGTGTAAAGCCGTCAAGAAAAATGCAATTTGGAACATTAAGAAAATTAACTGATTTTTAGGCAGTGGCCGCTGAGTTTTAGAGGTCGCCAACGATATTCATTTGGTTCCAAATCTCAGTTTGGCGATAGTCATCAACCGATTGTTTAGGCACGTGCAAAGTTATTTGTGCAGGGTTGTGGTGTATAGGAGGCACAATTTGAGGAACAATGGCGTGGTTGTAGATGTCGGTAAGGTTGTCGCATCCAAATAGCAAATATTCGCCTATTGAAGTCACATTTTTAGGTATGGTAATGTTTTTCAGCGATTGGCATTTATAGAACACCCCGCGTTCAAGTGTTGTGAGTGATTGTGGCAAGGTGACGTGTTCTAACGAATCGCAAATCCCAAAAGCATCGAGTTCGATGAGTGTTACTCCTTCGGGAATGTTGATGGTTTTCATTTTGCACGCCACAAACGTTCCACGGCGAATAGTGGTGATTGATTCCGAAAGTTTCACGAAGGTGGCTTTTTTACAACCATAGAAGGCGTTGTTGCCAATGTATTTCACACTGTTAGGAATGTTTATGCTGCTTATGTTGTGGCAACTGTGAAATGCCATTGAGCCAATCGAATCTACGCTTTCGGGAATGTACACCGACCGCAGATAGGTTTTGTTGTGAAATGCTTTAGGGGCAATGTATGACATGCGATAGGCCTTGCCGTTTATTTTAACCTCTTTGTGTAAATATACGTTGGGCGAATTATCTTGGCCTACCACTTGGCATGTTCCGTCTTTTTCCGATAGCACACTGTAGTATGAGTGGTTGTTTATTACATCGTAATCAACATCGGGAGTGATGATTTGGAAACTGTCCCACCATGAAACGAAAGTGTCGGTATGAATAACGGTTTTATAGGTAAAAAAGAGTAAAGTGCAAGCCAGAGCGCTAATTAAGACCTTGCGCATTGTGTGCTTTCGTTGGTTTATGAGTTTTACTATCTCGCTGGTGTTTTGAAAACGGTCTTGCTTACGCACTTTCAAGCAGCGTTGCATGATTTTGCTGTAAACGTTAGGCAAGTTGTGACGGGAATTAAGGGCAATAAATTCAATTATGCGTCCTATGCCGTAGATGTCGGTAGTGATGTCTAAAGAACTCTTCTCTGTGTGTTCTGGTGCACTATAGCCTTCAGTTGTGCCAGCCGTGTTAGTAAACGAGTCGGTGTAGCAGAATCCCAAGTCAATAAGTTTCACATCGTTATTAACCTGGGTAATCATTATGTTTTGGGGCTTTAGGTCGCTATACACCACGTGGTTTTGGTGCAGGCAATTGAGTGCGCTAAGCAGTTGCAAGAAAAATTTATCGAAGTTTGCGCGCGATTGGAAGTAGTCGGGCTTTAAATCGATAAATTCGTTTAATGTTTTGCCCACAATGTTTTCCATCAGAATATAGCAAGCATCGTCGCTGTCGTTGATAGAATCGTATTTTACGATGTTAGGGTGGCAAATGGATTTACCAACTTGAAATTCCTTTTTCAGAAGATTGCGATAAGTGATGTTTTCATAGAATTCATCCTTCAGCTTTTTCATGAAGTGCATCTTCCCGTCAATCTGTACCACGAAACAATCACACGTGCTCCCCTCTGCAACCACGGGCTTGGCCCAATCGAAGCCTAATCGGTCAATATTGAAATCGTCGATAAAACTTGACATGGAGTAATTGTTTTTAAGGGAAAATCACTGATTTTCTTTAGAATACACACGGGTAAATTTAATGCCATCCTCTTTGCCGCAAACATAAGCACCCAGAGCTTTGCCATCGCGTACAAGTCTGGTTAAATAAAGTGCTTCTCGCTCAATGAAGCATCCGCAGCAAAAGCGGTCGCCAACTTTCAGTTTGCTGTTAACCGATTCGGTCACTTCAAACAAGTCTTCGCCCATATATTTTATGGTTACACAGCGGTCAGGCGTCCACATTAGATTGAGCATGTCGCCCTCAATAAGCGATGTGGTGTAGAGGTTAGGCGATTTGACGAAATCGCTGTGAATTGTCTTATTAGCAGTAGAAAACTGGCAATAAGCATCCCAATTTTGGTATCCCACAAACATTGAGAGCAAATCAAGCGTAAACAGGCGGGGCACATAATTTTCGCTTTCTTCAAGATAATGCCAAAAGCGTTTCAGCGTGGTAGGAGAAACATATTTATGAGTTGACATAAAAATGCGATGCGCCAAGATGTCGAAGTCCTTTGGCGTATTCATTTTCTGTCCAACCGATTTTTCAACGGCATTACGCAGCGCTTGTTGCAATTCTGAACTTAATTCACTCTTCATGTTGCAAATTTAAAGAAACCAAATCAATAAAGCAAAGAAACTCTAAAAAGGACCAAAAAGGATCAAATGTTTTCGTGTCAGAATGTCTAATTTTGTGAAAAATTGGGCAAAAGCTATGGCAATGCGTCATTGATTTTGCAAATGAGGTAACTTGTTGGGATAAAATATGTTATTCCTGCTTATGGCGATTTGGAACGGAAAATAAACAAAATAAATAAAAACAATATGAAAAGATTTATACTGACTGTTTTGATGCTTGCGGCAATATTGCCGTTATGGGCTCATGATTTTGAGGTAGATGGTATTTTTTACAAAATTACAAGTAGCATTTCTACCAATAGAACCGTAGAGGTAACCTATAAAGGAAGTGGGGTTGATGACTTTAAAGATGAATATACGGGCACTGTCACTATTCCGTCATCTGTAACGTATAACGGAAATACGTATAAGGTGGTGGGGGTATCGGGTAATGCCTTTAAGTATTGTCCAAGCCTAAAATCAGTATCAATTCCGAGTTCAGTGACAACTCTTGGGCAAGGCTCATTTTGTGGCACGGGACTAACATCAATAAATATTCCGTCGACAGTTACGACAATCGGACAGGATGCGTTTAATTCTTGTTCTTCCTTAAAGACAGCGAACATTGGAGGCGGTAAAGTGGAAAGTAGTGCCTTTTATTATGCTACAAGTTTGGAAGAAGTTACTATAGGCAATAGTGTAACAGAAATTGGCTCGTATGCATTTGGCGATTGTAATATTAAAAAGGTAACGATAGAAGGAACAGCGAAGCCTACTGTTAACGTGAATGCTTTTCCATCAAATGGGATATCATCAAGCGGAGCGATATTAGTGGTTCCAGTGGGAAGACTTTCTGAATTTCAGGGAAAGCAGGAGTGGCAATATTTTGAAATTATGGAGGCCACTAAAACTCTTAAATTGAATTATACAACGGCAGGTATGTTTGCCGGAGAAACATTTACACTAAAAGCGACACTTTTGCCAGACAATGTACAGACCACAAATGTTACTTGGCGCAGTTCGAATGAAAGTGTAGCTACAGTTAAGCAAGGAGTGGTAACCGCTCATAAAGAAGGAACTGTAGAAATTACAGCAACTACTGCTGACGGTAGTAATTTGAGCGCGACATGTATATTCACTATTCTACCTAACCCGAACTTACAGGTCGCAGGCATCGTGTTGGATAAGACATCGACAAGCCTATATACAGGACAAACTGTCACGTTGAAAGCGACTGTTTATCCAGAAACAGCCGTAAATAAAACTCTTGAATGGAAAAGTTCGGACTCAAATATTGCATCTGTAACGAGTGCAGGTGTCGTTACTGCAAAAAAGGTAGGCACTGTGGACATCACTGCCACTTCAACTGACGGCAGTAACGTAAGTGCAGTATGTAAGATATCTATATATCCGGTAGAGGCAACAGGTGTTTCATTAAACAAAACGACTGCAACTCTTAAGGCCGGCGAAACTGTAAATTTGAGTGCAACTGTATCACCATCAAATGCAACAAATAAGACAGTAAAATGGAGCAGTACAGATGAAACAGTGGCAACGGTTTCAAGTGGCGGTTTAGTGACTGCGCTTAAAATAGGTTCCGCTGACATTACTGCTACAACCACCGACGGCACTAATAAGAGCGCTGTATGCAAGGTTAGTGTAGTGGCAACTCCAGTGACCAGTATCACCCTAAACAAAACGTCCGCTACATTGAAGGCAACAGAAACTGTAACCTTAACTGCAACCGTTTCGCCTTCTGATGCCACTAACAAGAAGATTACCTGGAGCAGTTCGGACTCAAATATTGCGTCAGTAACGAGCGATGGTGTTGTTACTGCACACAAGGTGGGCTCTGTGAATATTACTGCCAAGTCAAGTGATGGCACAAATGTGACTGCTGTATGCAAGATTACAGTAGCGGCAACCCCTGTGACTGCCATAACATTAAATAAGACCTCGGTCACCCTTGAAGCGACCGATACTTATACCTTGACCGCAACCGTGTCACCTTCAACTGCAAGTAACAAAACCGTCACATGGACCAGTTCAAATGAAAGTGTGGCTACAGTATCAAGCACCGGCGTTGTTACTGCGATAAAAGTGGGCACAGCGAATATCACAGCAAAGTCAACAGACGGCAGCAACATCAGCGCAGTATGTAAGGTAACCGTAGCAGCTACTCCGGTGACCAGTATTGTGATAAATAAGACTACAGCTACTATGAAGGTGTCAGAAACTTTGTCTTTGACAGCAAGTGTATGGCCTTCTGATGCTACTAACAAGAATATCACCTGGAGCAGTTCAGACGAAACAGTGGCTACAGTATCAAGCAGCGGCGTTGTTACTGCGAAAAAACTGGGTACAGCGAACATTACAGCAAAGTCAACAGACGGCAGCAACGTGAGCGCAGTATGCAAGGTAACCGTAGCAGCTACTTCTGTCAGCGGCATCACCTTAAGCAAAACCGCAGCGACATTGAAGGCGAGCGAAACCTTGACATTGACAGCCAGTGTATCTCCAAGCACCGCCACAAACAAGAACGTCACCTGGAGCAGTTCAGACGCAAGCGTAGCGAGCGTATCGAGCAGCGGCGTAGTAACCGCGCACAAGGTAGGTACAGTCGACATTAAGGCCACAGCAGCCGAC
>JAZLAU010000005.1:0-40567 GCA_045613305.1 Muribaculaceae bacterium | reverse complement strand
ACGAAATTGTTGACAAGAAGAACGCTAAACGCGTGATTCACGCTGTGGAAATTTGCTTGCAAAGCGGTGGCACTTACACTGCCCTTCGCACCGGCAACGTGAAGCAACGGCCGTTTAACATCATTAAAGTGGCACTTAACCTCCCTCGCCCGCAACTCTTTGAGCGCATCAACTCTCGCGTCGACAAAATGATAGAGGCAGGATTGGTTGAAGAAGCCCGCAAGGTGCAGCACCTGCGACACCTCAACTCGCTCAACACCGTGGGATATAAAGAAATGTTTGCTTATTTCGACGACACGATGGATTTCGTTACCGCCCGCGAACGATTAAAGAAAAACACTCGAGTGTATGCTAAAAAGCAACTCACCTGGTATGCAAAAGACCCTGTCATTGTGTGGACTTCGCCAAACGAAGCATTTAGCACCATAATGCAACTCATTGGCCGATAATCTATTCAGCGCTATTTACCATAAGAAGGAAGATAGCAAGACCTGTTGCGAACAAGGGCATTATGCGTGCCACAATCAACACACAGCCACCAACCACCTACCTAGCACGGTTAAAGATTTGGCATCCCACTTATTCCGTATGAAAAATCACAAAACAATGTCGCTGTTAGATTTCTGACTTGATGTATGGCAACACTATTTCCAACGCAAAGCCATTAGTGTACTGTTCGTCAATTGCAATTGAGCCGCCCATTCGGTTAATCAATTCCTTGCATATAGGCATACCCAAACCAGAGCCCGGCGAGAAAGTATCGATTTTTTCAAATCGCTCGAACACCAAATGCACCTTTTCGGCAGGAACACCTATACCTGTGTCTTCAACCCTTATGCTGATGGTTCGGTCAAAGAGTTTTACAATAGTCTTCACATAGCCCTTCTTTGTAAACTTAAAGGCATTAGAATAGATGTTATCAAACACCTTCGACAAGCGCAACTGGTCGGTCACAATTTCAATGTATTCAGAAGGCGAGTCAATTATTGCTTCCACACCGCCATCGTTCAGATGATAACGGTCGAGCGATGTGGTAATTATACTCATCAAGTCGCTCTTTTGCCAGTTAAACGACACACGGTTAGAGTCAAGGCGACCCAAGTCGAGAATGTTGTTGATGAGCGCCATCAGCGATGCCGAGTTGCTTTCAATAATCTTAGCATACTCAAGCTGCACATCATCGTCGTCGGCATTCTGAACCAACAGCCCGCTAAATCCCACTATAGCATTGAGCGGAGTGCGTATTTCGTGGCTCATGTTCGACAAGAACATTGTCTTCAAGCGACTGTTGTTCATGTGTCGGTCGAGGGTATCCTTTAGCACCTCTTGGCGCTGAAGCAATTCAGTTTCGTCTCTGCGCAAACGGTTTTCCAATTTTTGCAAACGCACGTTTAGCATTCGCGTACGGCGCACATGATAGCCAAAGAGTGCCAGCATGACAAGCATCACCGTAAGCCCCACAAGCGAGTAGAGAATGCGCTTACGCTGCATTTCGGCAAGATAGTCTTTCTGTACGCGCGTCATATATTGCGTGTGACATATTTCCTGGAACTGATAGAACTCGGTCAAAACCGACTTGTTATATTCCATGTGCAAAGTGTCTAACGCCTGATAGAAATCGTAGGCGGCCTCGTCATAGCGGCCCAATTTCTGCTTTAGTACACCTTTTGAATAAAGCAAGCCATACTTCGTATCGATTTCCGAACTATCGAGTTTATTAAGTTGCGCAAGTGCCTTATCGTAGTTCTTGTTCATTGCATAATAGTCGGAGAATGTTCGTGTCACTCGGTCCTCCACAAACCAGTCGTCGATTGGCTTAAAGCCATTTAGCAATTCATAGTATTTGCGCGCTTGCTCGTCGTTGTCGTGCTTAACGCCATTGAGCAAAGCGTAGGCATAATACAACTTCAAGCATCGGTCATAGAGCGCACCCGCATTTTTGCCTATGCCGCCTCGGCGGAATATGGCTCCCATCTCATTCAAATAATGCTCAAAGGTGTCGTAATCTCTTCGTTCGTGACAACATTCAAGAATCTGTGTAAGAAGTTGGAACTGATATGTGACACGCTTATCTTGCTTTTTCAAAATTTGGAAACTGGTTGAATAGGCGTCGATGGCTCGGTCATAAACCTGTGTTTTCATATACACGTCGCCAAGCAATTCATAACACGTTATTTCACCGTCAACACTTCCAAGATGCTGCGCACTCTTCTGCAATTCCAACGCCAAGCCGAGCGCCTTTTCGGTGTTATCACGTTCCAAATACCCCATACAATGGAAATACTTAATGTCGAAATAGCGAGCATAGATGTTTGGCTCTAACCTCAGTTCATCAACCTTTTCCGACCAAATCATCAAACTGTCGATGTCGTCAATATTATAGTAATAACGGCAAAGGTGCGAAATCGCCACCGCTTTAAACTCATTATGGTAGTCGCTGCTGCCGTTAGAGTGCTCATACAATTGTTGCAAATAGTAGCGTTCTTCTGGCTGGCCAAAGTAGGCATCCGACAAATGCTCAAGCAACGACATCTTCACCTCTGGGCTGGTGGCCGTTTCAAGTTGTTGCAAAAGCGACTTCACCACTTCGGGTTCCTCCTCAGCGCGCATCACTGTGCCCACCGACACAGCCAACATCGCCACAACTACCAATGCTCGCACCATATGTTTTCTCATCCACTTAATCATGATGCACCTCCTTTCTTTGATTCAAGTTCATCACGCAGGTCCACAGGATGCTTAAACACAAACTTGGCACCGTCGTTATAGGTTGTATCTACATATAATTTGCCGTGCATTTGAGTACATATCGAACTGCAAATATATAGGCCCAAGCCCGAGCCCTTGCTATTTTCGCTACCCTTGGTAAATCGGCCAAAGATTGCCTTTTCCTGGCCCTTTGGTATGCCGCAGCCCGTGTCAATCACGTTGAACGTAACATATTCATCGTCCTTTTCCACCTCAAGGGTTATCTTGCCCTTCTCTGTGAATGCCGCTGCATTACCAAGCAGGTTGGTCAACAGCTGCTGCAAGCGATAGCGGTCGGTGCATATTGTTATTGCTTCATGCTCGCACTTCATTTCCAATTTCACACCGTCTTTCACTATAGCGCTCAACGAATACAAGCCATTATGCGCCACATTCACCACATTCACATCTTCAAGATGCAAATACGAACCACCCTTGCTAAGGTCGTTATCTATAATCTGGTCCACAAGGTCGAGCATAAGGTCGCTATTTGAGCGTATTATCGCCGTATATTCGCTGCTCTCATCATCTTTGCTATAGTTATTTGCCAAAATTTCGCTAAATCCCACTATGGCATTGAGCGGAGTGCGGATTTCGTGACTGATGTTGGCAATGAATTCGTTCTTCTTTTTATAACTTTTTTCCTCGTCTTCGATTGCCTCCATAAGGTTAGCGTTCAACGCTGCCACTCGCTTACTGTTGGCATCGATTTCGGCAGTCATCTGCTTTAACTTTCTCGCCTTCTTTAGATTATGATACAAAATCCCTATAAGCACTATGATGGCCAGTGCCGCAAAGCCTAAACTTATCATAATGCCATTCTGCAACTTTCGCGCATCGCTCAAGCGCATATCATCCATTTCGGCCTCTTCGCTAAACTGGCGCGACAATTCACCATATTGCTCCACCTCACGAAGCATATTGGCTCGCATATATTCTATGAACGAATCGTTTGCACTACGGAAAGCATCGGCCGATTTTGTGTACATGGCCTTATCCCAATAAGCCGCTCCAAGCACACTAAAGTATTGCGAACGGAATCGCGTCTTTTGGTCAAGCAAATAATTGATGTCCTGCTCCACGCCCGCTATGTTGCCCACAAAACGGTTACTCATGGCTCGCATCAAGATAAACTGATTCATCGACCACGACGAAGGAACATAAGAGCCCTCCCACATGCTGTTTATCAAGCCTTCAAGTTTATCCACATTGCCCGAATAAACGTGATATATGAGGTTTTCCAAACCGATTATCCACTGCATCTCGCCAAATAGTTCATCGTTCTCATAACCGCCGCTCTCAATCTGCTGATTCCACTTTTGCGCCAAGGCTAAGGCCTCTTCATGGTGATTAGTGAAAAACGATGTTTCGATGGCACACACATAGCCCATGCTCAAATAGCGGCCCTCTTTCTGCTGCGACAATACAGGCAGAAACTCCTTTATCATGTCGTATGCCTTATCATCCTGTCCGATATATGAATATATGTCGGCTATAATTACGTTGAGCACTGCCTTCGACAGTTCATTGCCCTCGTCCTCTACGGCTCGGTTCAAGTTTTGCAACTCATTCCATGCATCTCGCATTTCACCGTTCCAAAACATTGTTTCTATTTCGTAATATTTGGCAAGCATCCAATTCTTGCCTTTTTCTTTAGTTGAAACTTTCACCTTCTCAACCCACTCGGGCAATTGTTCCAACTCGTCATATTCATACAGGTTACGAATCATGTCCAACTGGGCCAATTCTATAGCCTCCTTGTCTTGCATCTTGACCGCCATTGCCAATTTCTCTTCAATGTACGGACGTTCTTCTTTTTGATTCAAATAAAGGTTTGAAATTTCGTCACAAATGCGATAGCGTTCACTGGGCTCGGTGGTCTTCTCCAATTTCTTTCGCAGTTCGCGGGCTTTAGGCTCTATTTTAGCCTTCTGCATCGACTTGATTTCATCGGGCGTGAGCATCATGGTTTCGGCATTACCAACAGCCGACACCATCATCATCAATGCTAACGCTAATATTCTGATTAGTTTATTCACAATTATATAGTCAAAATCATTTCTTCGTTTCAAACATCATTCTCCGATTATGGTAGCCACCACCTTTCGCGGCCCGCCGTAATCCCTAAATTCGCACAGATAAATGCCCTGCCATGTGCCCATATTCAACCTGCCTCCAGTGATTGGTATCGTAAGCGAAACACCTGTTAGAGTGCTCTTTGCATGTGCCGACATGTCGTCGAGGCCTTCCATTGTGTGTTCAAAATAGGGCTCGCCGTCTTTCACAAGCCTATCATACATAGCAGCCATATCGGTGCGCACATCAGGGTCTGCATTTTCATTGATTGTCAATGCCGCCGAGGTGTGCTTCATAAACAGATGAACAATGCCAACTTCAGGCAATTTGCCCAAATTGCCCTGCACCTCGCCAGTCACCAAATGACAGCCACGCGAGCGTGCCTTTAACGTAAATTCTGTTTGACGTATTTGCATCTATATGGTATCTTTTTCTGCCTTCAATTCTCCCTGAGGCCACTCAAATCAGTTTATTATCGGTCATTATCTGTAATCAATAATGTGTAAAATTAACCTTAAAATTTCAATTTTACAACATTTAGCACCTTAATACTCTCATTTTTAATGTCATTTCATCAGCACACTATGCCGCTCGGCCCTTTTTATAGTTACAGCCATGCATTCAAATTAAAACTCCTCGCTATTGACCTTTCAAATAAAATTCACTAATTTTACCATCTGAAACATAACACTAACCGAAAAACAATGATTAAAAAGACAGCACTCACTTTCACATTGGCCCTATGCTCTGCATTTGCGGCTATGGCCAACGATTTTCAAAACGCAGTCAATAATTTCGTTAATCAAGATTTCCTAAAGAATGCTTCAGTGGGCATCTGCGTGATGGATGTTAACACTGGCGAAGTTGTAGCAGCAAACACCGAAGACCTCGCAGTAATCACTGCATCCACAATGAAAACCGTAACTTCGGCATCGGCGCTCGAACTGCTTGGTAAAGACTTCAAATTCCACACTGAGGTTATGGCAGTAGGCAAAATAAAGGGCAACAAACTGCTTGGCAATGTGGTAGTGGTTGGCCATGGCGACCCAACTCTTGGTTCTCGCTACTTCAAGGACATGCCAAACATTGTGGACGTTGTTAAAAACGCCCTTCGCGAAAAAGGCATTCAAGAAATAGAAGGCAAGATTTTGTTTGACGAATCGGCCTACCCATTCGAAACATTCAGCGAACGCTGGATGGTTGAAGACTTGGCCTACAACTACGGTCCTGGTGTTCATGCCATTAACTATAGCGACAACCTTGTGAACGTAAGTTTCGACCGCTCTGGCGATGTTCCCACCGATTTCGTCCTAAAACCTAATGTGCAAAACCTCGAAATCGTGTGCCACGCCACCATACACGAAAAAACACAAGACATGCACCGTCTGCTTAACATCGGGCCAAAACCCAACATCACCATCTATGGCACAGTAGCACGCAACAAAAAGCGTTATTCAAGCGACTTTGTCAACCCTAACCCTGCCCAATTGCTTTGCGACAGCATTACAACCGTATTGAGCAAAAACAACATAGAACTCAAAAACAAGACTTTCAAAAAGAGCCAACTTGCTGACACTCTATTGCTTGTTGACTACCAATCGCCTTCACTTCAAGATATCGTGATTTCGCTTCTCGACCGTAGCGACAACATGTTTACCGAAGCCGTTCTTCGTGCCATTGCCGTTGGTGCAGGCAAAGAAGCCACTGCCAACAACGGCATCGATGAAGTGCACGCTCTATGGAAAAGCAAGGGCATCGACACCACTCCTCTTTTCCAACGCGACGGCAGCGGCCTGGCTCGTAACGGACGCGCTTCGGCTCGTTTCTTCACTCAAATGCTCCGACAAGTTAATGCCGACAGCACACTAATAAATGCCAAATTCCCTTCGCTGATGACTAAACTCGGCGTAAACGCCCATATAGGCAAAAAAATTAAGGATTCGGCAATGAAGGGCAAAATAGCGTCTAAATCGGGCAGCATGAGCGATGTGCAATGCTATGTGGGATATTTCCCTGCCGATAATCCTAAATACACTTGGGCTTGCTTGGTCAATAACTGGCAAGGTGCGAGAGCCCACCTTAAGGACGAAATCGAAGTGCTGCTGCTCAATCTTTTCGCCGGGCTAAACAGCACCGAAACTCCAGTCGAACAATAATAGGCACTCATCGTGAGGCGATGGCTTTTTGTTAAAAAGAGTTGTACACACAATAAAAAGTCTCTAAAGATTGCTATTTTTATAAGAGTTTTTAATAGGTTTGCATTTTGATAGCCCTTAGGCTTTAATCAAAACACTCCAAAATCAATAATAATCATGGACATGTCACTCGAAAAACTGCTCAAACAGGTATTAGAATTAGAGGGATTGATTCTTACTGCACAAAAGCGCGGTGAAGAAACCCCAAAGATGGTTTTTGATTTAATTACCGAAAAATGCGTTGAAATCGGCAAATTCTGCCCTCAATGCCAGCCTTGCGAAGGCGCTGCCGACACCGACAGCAATAGCCATGCAATCGAAAATCTGCCCGACGACGAACCCGACGACGATATTACCGTTGAATTCGTGGACGAAGATACAGAAAACAACGATTTTTCCGAAGAATTTGAGCAAACCGACGCTCAAACCGCCGAAGCCGAACAGCAAGAAACAGCCGACGACGATGACTTCGTTGAAACCACGCACATTGTATACGACGAGCAGCAACCTGTAGAAGCCGAAATTTTCGATGAATCCGACTATTCTCCAGTTGATGAAGTTCCTGCAACCGACAACTTCAGCGCTCAGACCGAAGAAGAGCAATTGCAAGAAAACGCCGATAAAACCGACAAATCTGCCACCGACAGCGACGTTAAAGAAGAAGAAATCGCTCAAGATGATTCGGCAACTACCACCGACGACGACAATGGCGACTCAAACCTAAAACTCGACGAAGCATTGCAACGCTCAATGACCAAAGACCTTCGCCACGCTTTCTCGCTCAACGACCGTTTCCGTTTCCGCCGCGAATTGTTTAGCAACAGCGACGTGGTAATGAACGAAACGCTAAGCCTCATCGACACTATGGGTTCATTTGACGAAGCAGAAGATTTCTTCTACAACAATCTCGATTGGGATTACGACTCGCCCGAAGTGGCCGACTTTATGATTATCATTAAAAATCATTTCTGGAACAAACGACGTCAAGTGTAATGGCAGGCAAACTATATATCGTACCCACCCCTGTTGGCAACCTTGAAGACATGAGCGTGCGTGCTGTGAATGTGCTGAAAAGCGTTGACGCTGTGCTCGCCGAGGACACTCGCACAAGCGGTGTGCTCATGAAGCATTTCGGCATTGCAACCCCTATGCACAGCCACCACAAGTTTAACGAACACGACTCGCTGCCCGCTGTGATTGCCCAACTTCAATCAGGCAAAAACCTCGCATTGGTGTCTGACGCCGGCACTCCAGCAATTTCCGACCCCGGATTTTTGCTCGTCAGAGAATGCCGCAGAAACCAAATTGAAGTGGAAACCCTTCCCGGACCCACAGCCTTCGTGCCGGCTTTGGTCAACTCTGGCCTACCTTGCGAAAGATTTTGCTTCGAAGGATTCCTGCCTCAAAAAAAGGGACGCGCCACTAAACTTGCAGCGTTAGCCAACGAAGAGCGCACCATGATTTTCTACGAATCGCCGGTGCGACTACTCAAAACTCTTCAGCAACTGGCCGAAGCATTTGGCGCCGACCGTGAAGCATCTGTGAGCCGTGAAATTTCAAAATTGCACAATTCAACCCACAACGGAACTTTGCAGCAACTTGTTGAATACTTCACTGCCACTGCGCCACGCGGCGAAATTGTGATTGTTGTGCAAGGCAAAGAGCCTGAAGCCAACGTGAAAGTAGACAAATACGCCAAATTTAAAAACAAATACAAACGTCAAGACGACGATTCTGAAGAAGAATAATCACAATAGTTCAAATATTAATCATTTTAATGCGTCACACTACAAACATGAAAAAATTTGCACTATATCTATTATTTCTCGCTACGCTCGCCATAGGAGCATGCACCAGCGAAAAACCTGAAACCGAACAGTCGGACATTAACGTAGAAAGAGCCGATTCGCTACGCACTGCCATTGCTGAAAAAGACAGCCTAATAGCACTGTTTTCTGAAATCAGCGAAAGCATGAACCAAATAAAGCAAGTAGAAAACTTTCTCAACACCACAAACTTAACTGCCGAAACCACAAGCCAAAAGCAATCAATAATTGGCGACATAGCCTTGGTGAAGCAAGCGCTGGCCGACCGTCGCCAACGCCTTGCAACTCTTGAAGCGCGACTCAGCAAATCGAATAGTTACACTGCCGAAATGCAAAAAACTTTAGAAAACCTAAAGACTCAAATCGCCCTTCAAGAAGAAACAATCTTAGATTTGCAAAAGCAATTGGCCGACGCCAACATCAAAATCGAAAACCTTAACGACGACGTCGACTCGCTTATTACGCAAAATGCACAGGTAACAATCGAGAAAAATGCCGCTCAAGATGAATCTGAGCGACTAACCAACGCCCTTAACACTTGCTACTACGTTATCGGTTCTAAAAAGGAACTTAAAGAAAACAAGATTATCGAAAGCGGATTCCTTCGCAAGACTAAAGTAATGGAATCTGAATACGAAATATCTTACTTCACTAAGGCCGACAAGCGCACGCTTACCGAAATTCCGCTCAACAGCAAAAAGGCCAAAGTGCTAAGCAAACACCCAGCCAACTCTTACTCTATTATTGAAACCGGAGAAACCAAAACTCTTGTAATCAACAACGTAAACAAATTCTGGGAACTCAGCAACTTCCTTGTGGTGCAAGTTAACTAACCCCACAGCAGGAAAGTCAAAGCGATGTTTTTGAAAACAAAACAATAACTAACCGAAGAGAGCGTGACACAGTTGCATGCTCTCTTCGCCTTTTTTAGTGCTGCGCGACGATTAAATCTGGAAGTTTGATGGGACAAACATTAAGAGATGACGGGCCATCGAACTTTGAGCAGCAGCCAAGCGTTTACATTATCACAAAGGCCGCCACCCCAATATTAAAGCGGCAAAATCACCATCCACAAAATCACCACCAACCAACAAACGCATAAACACACCCACCACAAGCACCCCGAAAAACGCCTTACAAACCCACACACTTTTTTCACCCAAACTAATGCCAAGCACCTTTTCCTCAAAAAAAGGTTAAAAATATTTCAAAAATATTATCGAATTTTTTCTTTATTAGTTGCTAAAGCAATTAAATATGGGTAAATTTGCAATGCATATTAGCGACAAATTCTTAATTAACTAATTAATAACTTAATTCTCAACACTACTATGTGGTTAACAAAATCTTCTATAGGTAGGAAGACCGTAATGTCTGTAACAGGCTTGGCGCTCATCCTTTTCCTAACATTCCACGTGCTGATGAATGCAGTTGCAATCTTTAGCCCTGCGGGTTACAACAAGATTTGCGGCATTCTTGGTGCAAACTGGTACGCAGTTGCTGCTACTCTTGGTCTTGCAGCACTATTTGTAATTCACATCATCTACGCTTTCTGGTTGACTATCCAAAACAAGAAGGCTCGTGGTAACGATGCTTATGAAATTACATCTCGTCCAAAGTCAGTTGAGTGGGCATCTCAAAACATGCTTGCTCTTGGTATCGTGATTGCTTGCTTCACAGTGCTCCACTTGTATCAATTCTGGGGTCACATGATGCTTGCTGAATTGTTCCCATGCTTGGGTATTGACAACGGCGTTGCTCCAAGCGACGGTTGGGGTCAAATGATGCACTACTTCGCAGGCCCTATGGGTTGGGTGGTTCTTGTAGTTTACCTTATCGGTTTCGCTGCTCTTTGGTTCCACATGACTCACGGCTTCTGGAGCGCATTCCAATCAATCGGTACTAACAACGACACTTGGTTGCCTCGCTTGAAGAAGACAGCTTGCGCTTGGGCTACTGCAGTTTGTTTGCTATTTGCTGTTGAAGCAGTAGTATTCACTCTTTACGCTCAATGCCCAGATTGCAGCAACACTCCTGTTCAAACTTACGAACTTAAGGTGATGGCTGAATCACACCACGGCGTAGAAGCACAATGTGCTGACAAGGCTGCTCAATGTGCTCACAACCACGCTGAAGGTGCTCAATGTGCTCACAACCACGCTGAAGGTGCTCAATGCGCTCACAATCACGCTGAAGGCGCTCAATGTGCTCACAATCACGCTGAATAATCTCGCTGAGTAATAAACCATTAAAACAATTTCAAATAAATTATTATGGAAGAAATTAAGAACACTGCTGCTCAGCCTGTAATCGACTCAAAGATTCCTGAAGGTCCTGTAGCTGAGAAGTGGACTAACTATAAAGCTCATCAAAAACTTGTAAACCCAGCTAACAAGCGTAAACTCGACGTTATCGTTGTAGGTACAGGTCTTGCTGGTGCATCTGCAGCATCTACTCTTGCAGAAATGGGTTTCAACGTATTAAACTTCTGCATCCAAGACTCACCACGTCGTGCTCACTCTATTGCTGCACAAGGTGGTATCAACGCTGCAAAGAACTATCAAAACGACGGTGACTCTGTTTACCGCCTATTCTACGACACTGTTAAGGGTGGTGACTATCGTGCTCGCGAAGCAAACGTTTACCGTCTTGCTGAAGTGTCAAACAACATTATCGACCAATGTGTTGAACAAGGTGTGCCTTTCGCTCGCGAATACGGCGGTACACTTGCAAACCGTTCTTTCGGTGGTGCGCAAGTATCTCGTACATTCTACGCTAAGGGTCAAACTGGTCAACAACTTCTTCTTGGCGCATACAGCTCACTAAACCGCCAAATCCAAATGGGTAAGGTTAAGAGCTACAACCGCTACGAAATGCACGACGTAGTTATGATTGACGGTCGCGCTCGCGGTATCATCGCTAAGAACTTGGTTACTGGTAAGTTCGAACGCTTTGCTGCTCACGCTGTAGTTATCGCAACTGGTGGTTATGGCAACGCTTACTTCTTGAGTACTAACGCTATGGCATGTAACTGCTCTGCAGCTATCGCTTGCTACCGCAAGGGCGCTTACTTTGCTAACCCAGCATACGTACAAATCCACCCAACTTGTATCCCTCGTCACGGTGACAAGCAATCAAAGCTTACTTTGATGTCTGAATCACTACGTAACGACGGCCGCATCTGGGTTCCTAAGAAGTTAGAAGACGCTAAGGCTCTTCAAGCTGGCACTAAGAAGGGTTCTGACATCCCAGAAGAAGACCGCGACTACTACTTGGAACGCCGCTACCCAGCATTCGGTAACTTGGTTCCTCGTGACGTTGCTTCTCGTGCTGCTAAGGAACGCTGCGACCACGGTTTCGGTGTTAACAACACTGGCCTTGCCGTATTCCTTGATTTCTCTGAATCAATCAACCGCCTTGGCATCGACGTAGTTCGTCAACGCTATGGCAACCTATTTGATATGTACGAAGAAATCACCGACGTGAACCCAGGTGAACTTGGCAACACTATCAACGGTGTTAAGTACTACAACCCAATGATGATTTTCCCTGCTATCCACTACACAATGGGTGGTATCTGGGTTGACTACGAACTTCAAACATCAGTTAAGGGCTTGTTCGCTATTGGCGAATGTAACTTCTCTGACCACGGTGCTAACCGTCTTGGTGCTTCTGCTTTGTTGCAAGGTCTTGCCGACGGTTACTTCGTATTGCCTTACACTATCCAAAACTACTTGAGCGACCAAATCCAAGTTCCTCGCTTCTCTACCGATGCTCCTGAATTCGACGCTGTTGAAAAGGCTTGTATCGCAGAAGAAGAACGCATGATTAATATCAAGGGTACTAAGTCGGTCGACACTATCCACAAGGAATTGGGTAACATCATGTGGGAATATGTTGGTATGGCTCGTACTAAGGAAGGTCTTGAAAAGGCTCTTAGCGAACTTAAGCGTATCCGCAAGGAATTTGACACCGACTTGTTTGTACCTGGTGTTGCTGGCGACGGCATGAATGTTGAACTTGACAAGGCATTCCGCTTGAAAGACTTCATCACTATGGGTGAACTTATCGCTCACGACGCTCTTAACCGTAACGAATCTTGCGGTGGCCACTTCCGTGAAGAATATCAAACTGAAGAAGGCGAAGCTAAGCGCGACGACAAGAACTACTTCTACGTTGCTTGCTGGAACTACAAGGGCGAAGAAAATGCTCCTGAACTAATCAAGGAACCTCTTGAATATGAAGCTATCAAGGTTCAAACTCGTAACTATAAGTCATAATCAACTAATTAAGAAAGAAAATTCAAATGGCAAATATGAAAGTTAATCTTAAGGTTTGGCGTCAAGCCAGCCCTAAGGCAAAAGGCGAATTCAAGACTTATTCGGTTGAAACTGACACCGAAACTTCATTCCTTGAAACCCTTGATATCCTAAACGAAACTCTTGTTGAAAAGGGTGAAGAACCTATCGTATTCGACCACGACTGCCGCGAAGGTATCTGCGGTATGTGTTCTCTATACATCAACGGACACCCTCACGGTCCTGCTACTGGCGCTACTACTTGCCAACTTTACATGCGCAAGTTCCAAGATGGCGAAACTATCACTGTTGAACCTTGGCGTTCGGCTGCATTCCCTGTTATCAAGGACTTGATGGTTGACCGTAACGCATTCGATAAGATTCAACAAGCTGGCGGTTACGTTTCTTTCAACTGTGGCGGCGCTCAAGATGCTAACGCAATTCCTATTCCTAAGACTGTTGCCGACGAAGCTATGGACTCTGCTACTTGTATCGGTTGCGGTTGCTGCGTTGCTGCTTGTAAGAACGGTTCGGCTATGTTGTTCGTTTCTGCTAAGGTGAGCCAATTCGCTCTTCTTCCTCAAGGTAAGGCTGAAGCAGCTCTTCGCGCTAAGGCTATGGTGGCTAAGATGGACGAACTTGGTTTCGGTAACTGTACTAACACTGGCGCTTGTGCTGCTGAATGTCCTAAGAACATCAGCCTTAGCAACATCGCTCGCCTAAACCGCGAATACATCTGCGCTAAGATTAAAGACTAATATCTGACCGATATTTAAATCTTTTATAATTTAATCCCTGCCGGATATTTCCGACAGGGATTTTTGCTTATATAAATTATGTGTTATCTTTACGATATGAAAAAAATTAAAGTCACGGTGATGCGCATCACTCAATATCACGACCTTATGGAAAGGTTTGAAAACCCTATTGAACACGCCTGCAACCTCGCTGTTGGGCAAACTTTCATTGTGGAAAATTGCTGCAAGCCCGAGGGACTTTGCGACAGCGCTTGGCAAACTCTGCTCCCATTCATTGAGCAACTCGCCAACGGAGGTGGCAACTTTTTCGACGGATGGATGAAAAACCCTCAATCGGCCATGCTGTCGTGCAACGACGGATTCCGACCAGTGAGTTTCTACATCGAAACCATCGAATAATTCATTCTATTATGAGACTCATTAGGCACAAATATCACGCTCCGAGTGCCCCATTAGCCATATTTACGCTCCAAGCACAAATCGCACGCCCCACCGCTATGCTCACACCATCTGCTCGGGCAGTTTTGGCATAGCCCCTTGCTGAGTGCATACGTAGGCCGACACTTCCACCGCCTTTCGGTGTGCTTCGAACAACGTACTGCCTTTCAACATCATTGCCACAAACGCTGCAGTAAACGAATCGCCTGCTCCCACCGTATCAGCAACATCAACCTTTGGTGTTGGCTCGTAATGAACATTCCCTTCGCCGTACACATAACTGCCATTCTCGCCACAAGTGAGTATCAATATCTTTAAGTCGTAATCGGCCATCAATTGTTTGCACACTTCCTCGGTTGTGCAACCAACATAGCCCAACAAATCGGCCACCACAAGCAACTCTTCGTCATTTATTTTCAACACATTACATCGTTTAAGCGAATCACACACCACAGCTTTGTCATAGAAATGCTGACGCAGATTAATGTCGAATACCACCAGAGCATCGGGCTCCATTGCATCAAGAAAAGCATTAATGGAATCACGACTCACGGCACTTCGTTGAGCCAACGACCCAAAGCACACCGCGCGGCAATGCTTTGCAATTTGCAACATATCGTCGGTGTGAGGAATATTGTCCCACGCCACATCTTCAACTATTTCATATTGGGGCACGCCTCGCTCATTGAGCGTAACCTTCACCGTACCAGTTGGATATTCCACTCGGGCAATCACGCCATTCACCTGCCTTTCATCAAGCAATTGTTGCAATTCATCGCCTAAGGCATCGTTGCCAAGAGCACTCACCACACAACTTGGCACTCCCATTTGGCCCACATGATAGGCAAAATTAGCCGGTGCGCCACCCAACTGCTTTCCGCTTGGCAACATGTCCCACAGGGCCTCACCTATGCCCACCACTACTCCGTTTTTCATCGTCTTATCTGTTTTATGCGTTATTACTACATTTCCACAAAGATACTAATTAAGCATATTACTCAGCGGCAAAAAACAAGTAAATTTCCACTTTTCACTCGCCATCAACTACATATTATTGTTTTTCTCGCCACTTGTAAGTAACTTTGCAGCCGATATTTACGAATCATAAAGTAACAACATTCTACATCACTAATGACACAAAAAACCATCAAAGGCTATAGCCAAGCGTTCTGGGTTAGCAACTCAGTGGAACTATGCGAACGAATGGCATATTATGCCGTGTTTATCGTAATCACACTCTATTTGTCGAACACACTCGGATTTAATGACATCGAGGCAAGCATGATTTCGGGCTTGTTCTCGGGTGGTCTTTACCTTCTTCCGCTTTTCACCGGCGCTTATGCCGATAAGATTGGCTTCCGCAAGTCGCTAATCATTGCTTTCTCGCTACTAACACTGGGCTACATTGGCTTGGGCATTCTGCCTACATTGTTGCAAAGCACCGGCCTGGTTGAATACGGCGAAGTGACTAAATTCAACGGTTTGCCCGAATCGTCTCTTCGTTGGCTTATTGTGCCTGTCATGTTGGTTATCATGGTGGGCGGTTCTATCATTAAGTCAACCATCTCTGCGTCAGTAGCCAAAGAAACCACTACCGAAAACCGTGCTCGTGGTTATTCTATTTTCTATATGATGGTCAACATCGGCTCATTCACCGGAAAGTCGGTTATCGACCCTCTTCGCCACGCCATTGGCGAAGAAGCTTACATCGCAATCAACTATTTCTCGGCCATCATGACCTGCGTGGCTCTGATTGCTGTGATTTTCCTTTACAAATCGGCTCACACTGCCGGACAAGGCAAAAGCATGCGCGACATAGGCTTGGGATTTGTTAAGGTATTCACTAACTGGCGTCTGCTTTCATTAATTCTTATTGTAACAGGCTTCTGGATTGTTCAACAACAACTCTACGCCACTATGCCTAAGTATGTTATCCGTATGGCCGGCGAAGCCGCTCGTCCGGGATGGATTGCCAACGTAAACCCTCTTGTTGTGGTGTGCTGCGTGGGATTCATAACCAAACTCATGGCAAAACGCACTGCATTAACCTCAATTAATATCGGTATGTTCCTCATTCCATTATCGGCTTTGCTGATGGCTTGCGGCAACATCTTCGACAGTGATTTGATTTCTGGCATGTCAAACATCACCCTTATGATGATTGTGGGTATTGTGTTCCAAGCATTGGCCGAATGTTTCATTTCGCCTCGTTACCTCGAATATTTCTCATTGCAAGCACCTAAGGGCGAAGAAGGCTTGTATCTCGGATTCAGCCACCTAAACTCTTTCTTGTCGTCAATCTTAGGCTTCTCTATTTCAGGGGTGCTTCTTACTAAATATTGTCCCGACCCTGCTCTGTTTGCCACTCAGGCCGAATGGCAAGCTGCAAGTGCAAACGCTCACTACATTTGGTACGTGTTTGCAGGCATCGGATTGATTTCTGCTTTGGCACTTTTGGCCTTTGCAGCCATCACAAAGCACATCGATGCTAAAAAGGCTAAGCAATAATACCCTTTTTCACACATAAATGAAACACAGGCCATATCGGTTATAGATATGGCCTGTGTTTTTTTATCCTCGAAGCAACGGCATTTTGCCACACTTATGACTTTGGGATTGCAGTTGTGCCTTTTCAGATTATCTAATCTCTTTGCATACCCGCACTAAATAACTACTGTGCCTTTTTTATTCCACCACTGCCTTAAACGTGCTTGCCGGCAAGCCTTCGCCATTCACTAAATTGGCTGTTGTGAATGGTTGCCAACCATAACGAACAAACTTAGGCACAGCAACTTTGCTCGACGACAAACGCACCTTTTCACCATCTATTACGGCCACATCGGCAGCGTGAAACACGCCCCACTTGTCGGCCAATTCAAATGTTCGCAGCGCTGCGTCGTCGCTCGTAGCAAGCCCGTGAGCATTGTCAAACTCCACTATCACTTCATTGCCGTCACATTTCACACTTTTAACCACCGGACCCGAAGGCACCACATGGCTAAACCCATAATCGTAATGCAACGCCAAACGGGCCAAGCGTTGGCCTATTGGCTCCTTATCGCGCGGATGCACATCTGTCGGGTGCCCCTTATCGCTCGAAACTGCCATCTCGCAATTTTCTATCGCCAGTGCCAAGCGGCGTTGTGTGTCGCGGAAATGTGGCCATGTGTCGCGATTGATGCTCGATAACTGAATTATATGGAAAGGCATTTCATCGTTGCCCCAAGCCATACGCCAACTGCCTATGAGCGCCGGCAACTGGTGTTCATATAATTCCACATTATGAGCGTTCGATTCGCCTTGATACCATATCACTCCCTTTACGTTATAACTTGCTATTGGCGCCACGCCTGTTTCATAAAGATAACATGGCTGATAGGGATGACGCTGCAATTTATTTGTGCTTTTTTCTATGTTTTCCGACGCACGGCTGCGCACCCAACCCTGCACAAAATCGTTGTGCTTCCAGTTGCTCAAAATGTCAACCAGCACAGGATGATGCTCCATAGTTTTACGGTCGATGTACGACTCTATCGTTGCACCGCCCACAGCATTGCATATCAACCCCACCGGCACGCCAAGCGAATCGGCAAGCATTGCCCCGAAATGGTAGGCTATGGCCGAAAAATCGCCCGCATTTTCTTCGTCGGCCTTCTCCCATCGTGTCGGCTTAAAATAGTTGAGGCGATTAATATTAACCAATTCTGTAGAGTCCCATTTCACCGGGTCGGTAATCACACGGGGCTGCATATTATAAAGCCTCACATTTTTATTCTTAGCCTGAGCCATGTGATGTTGCGCATCGTTGCTGTTCTTCAAGCACCATGCCATGTTCGACTGGCCAGAGCATATCCACACTTCACCCACCACCACATCGTCATATTTCAGCTTAACCGTTTCGCTCTTAACCGTTAGCGTCATCGGTTTGCCCACATTCATTGCATCGAAAGTGATGGTCCAGCAGCCATCGGCGCCTGCTACGGCACTACGTCTTTGCTTTCCTAATTTTGCTTCCACCTTTGCGCCGGCATTGGCTTTGCCTTGCAGCACAAAAGGCTCACCTCGCTGAATTACCATGCCGCTGCCATACACCGCAGGCAACTGCAATCCGCCATACATCCCCGTCAATGCGCCATATACCGTGTTAGCCAATATCTGTGCGCCTTCCTCATTGGGATGCAAAGCATCGGCAAACAAGTCAGGTCGCGCATACAACGGACTATGCAAATCTATCAACTCCACATTGGCAATTTGCGCCACGTTCTCTATAGCATCCTGTATTTGCCAAAACCAGTCGCGTGTGCCCGACTTAAATCGGCCGTGCCAATTAAAGATTGGCGTCATGCGACATATCCATATCTTAACATTCGGGTTCGACTCTCGAAGGTCGTCGATAAGCGACAGATAATCAGGTATAAACTCATCTCTGAAATTCGGCCAATTGCGTGGGTCGGTGTCGTTCAATCCCAAATGTATCACTGCCAAATCGGGGCCGTACTGCATTGCCTGCTCATACACGGCCTGATTGATGTAAGGCCTATGCCCCTTATTGAGCAATGTGGCTCCCGAATGTCCAAAGTTGCGAACCTCATACTGGTCATGGCCAAGCATCTGCTGCAACTGACTCGGGTAGGATGTTTCACCAGGATTGCTGTGACCGTAACCATAGGTTACACTGTTACCTATGCACGCCACCTTAATTTTTTCATTAATCTGGCCCTTTACTGTCAGCGGCAACGCCAACAACACAATTATAGCAACTAAAAATTTCTTCATCTTTTATTAAAAACTTTCTTTTTAACGAAGATAACTAAAAAAACACCTCACCGCACAATTTTTTACAATGTAATTTTCTCTACCTCGCAATTTTTCAGCCTGCAGCACACAAACGAAAAAAAACCAGAAGCAACAACGTAGCCTCTGGTTTTTTATCAGTATTTTTCTGTTTTTTACATCAATATTAAATTGAAAGAGTGCGCAATGTTTGCAACAAACTGCGGTCAACAGGCTTATCGTATTTAATAGCCTTAAAGAATGGCACATACACAATTTCATCGTTGCGAATACCCACCATCACATTGCGTTGGTCTTCCATAAGGGCATCAATTGCAGCAGCGCCCAAGCGCGATGCCAAGATGCGGTCGGTTGCAGTAGGCGAACCACCTCGTTGCAAGTGTCCAAGAATTGACACACGCACATCATATTGAGGATATTCGTTCTTTACGCGGTCGGCCAAACCCATTGCGCCGCCAGTAACCGGACTTTCGGCCACAAGCACAATCGAAGAGTTTTTGCTCTTTCTGAATCCGTGCTCAATAAGTTCTGCAAGTTGGTCGACCTCTGTCGATATTTCAGGAATAATTGCAGCCTCGCAACCCGATGCTATTGCTCCGTTTAATGCCAAGAAGCCTGCATCGCGACCCATAACTTCAATAAAGAACAAACGTTCGTGGCTCGACGCTGTGTCGCGTATTTTGTCCACGCAGTCCATAATTGTGTTTAGCGCTGTATCATAGCCAATAGTCTTGTCGGTTCCATACAAGTCATTGTCGATTGTGCCAGGTATGCCCACTATTGGGAAGTTATATTCTGTAGCAAAAATTCTTGCACCGGTTAGCGAGCCGTCGCCACCAATCACCACAAGAGCATCGATGCCTTCGGCTTTCATGTTTTCATATGCCAACTTGCGGCCTTCTTCGGTCTTGAACTCTGCACAACGTGCTGTCTTCAAAATTGTACCGCCCATTTGAATAATGTTCGACACATTTTGAGTCTTAAACTCTTTAATTTCTCTGGTCACCAAGCCTTTATAACCTCTATAAATGCCTTTAACCGCAAATCCGTTGTAGATGGCTGCACGAGTCACCGCTCTAATTGCAGCGTTCATTCCTGGGGCATCTCCTCCTGATGTGAGAATACCTATACATTTTATGCTCGACATATAATCTCCTGTTTTTATGGATAAATATATTTTTCTTCTTCTGCAAATATAACAATATTTTCGCTTATACTGCTCATCACACTATTCTTTTATATCGCGCTAACCGCAACATTTTGTCTCAAATTCCCGAAACAACCCTTTCGCTCAACCACTATTTTCAGACCACAGTGCATTTCAACGTGTTTTGCGCCGAAAATCTGGGCACAAAAAAAACTGCGCCCATCGCATTGATGAGCGCAGCCAATATCAGTTTATAAAATCGTTCTTTTCGACCTTATTATTCCTTAACAACCTTTGTCCAGCCGTTTTCTACAACTGTCTTGTAGCCAGCAGCAATCTTAGATTCGTAGAACAATTGTGCACCGCTGTCAGTGTTCTTGCCAAGAGTGAATTGACCACCCTTAATTTCATCCACCTTGTATGCACAGTGGTCGCTAACGCCTGGATTTTCCATCAATTCGAATGAACCGTCGTTGATTACAGTTACACCTTCACCTGTGCCACCAACAGCACCGTGCTTAGCCTTAACAGTTGCGCTGTTGATAGTAGTCTTACCTGAGTTAAGGATAGCGTAAGTCAATTGGCTATTTGCAATGAAAGTACCACCGTTAACAATAGCTTCACCCGACTTTTGAGTGTTTAGAGCTGAACCATAAGAACCAGTACCAGCCTTGTCGTTAGTTGTGAATGTACCCTTGTTGATAGTTAGCTTACCTTCGTTCCAGATAGCAGAACCACCATTAGTGTCAACGTTTGTGATAGTGATATCGCCATCGATAGTCATTGTACCGAAGTTTTGAACACCGCGTGCGTTGATTGCACCCTTACCGTCAAGTACAAGTGTACCATAGTTGTCGATAGCATAGTGGTGACGACCTTCTTGCTTCAATGCTGCAGTGATAGTGTGGCCATTTAGTTCAAGTTTTAGGTTACCTTCTGCTGCAACAACAACTACTGTATCAACTTCAACGTCCTTAATCAAACGAACGCTAACAGCCTTAGATTCGATAGCCTTGCTGATTGCACGTTGCAATGTAACACAGCTATAGAATTGGTCACCACCATAATTAACGATAGCAACTGGCTTAGCGCAGACACCAACAACTGTAGTTTCTTCGCTTACTTGAACAATACCAGTTTCTGTAGCGTTGCGGAATGCGTATGATGGATTGCCATTTTCGTCCTTAGCAGTAACTGTACCACCAATAACAGTAACAACTGCACCTTCGGCCATTGTTATACCATCGTTGTTCAATGAAATTGCACTATAATTTTCGTGAGTAGCATTGTCAACTGAAGTTAGTTTAGTGTTTGTTGCAATAACTTCCACGTTCTCACCCCAAACATTCAATGCAATGTTTGCAGTCAAAGATGAGTTCTCGATTACAACTTCAGCACCATCAGAAGAACCTGGAAGGTTAAGAGCGTAAGTCACGTTCTTACCACTAACTGTCACATTGTCAAGAACAAATTTGCCTGTAGTGTTGTAGTTGATACCACGTTGACAATAGCTTGAAGTACAATCAATTGTCAAGTTCTTGATTAATACGTTCACACCATTTGCATCAGCCTTAACGTCGATAGCGCGAGCGCTTTCACCGCTACCTGCATAAGTAAGAGTCTTGCCGTTACCGTCGATAACGATTCCTTCGAATGAACCTGAACGAGTCATTGCAGCTGTCTTAGCAGTTGCACCTGTGATTACGATAGGTTGGTCGATTGTGATGTTTTCAGTCATAACCACTTCAGCACCTTCTGCGCTTGCAAGAGCTGTGTTGATTGCTGCTTGGAATTCAGCAGCTGTAGCAACTGCAATCGCGTTGTTGTGTTCGCCATCATAATCTGGAACGATATCTACGTTAACGTCTACGTTGCTTGTTAGAAGGTCACCGTAGATGTTTGTGCGGTAGTTGCGTTGAACTGGAACAGAACCTACTGTGCGAGTCTTAGCGTTTGAACCGTCAGTGTATGTGAATTCTACGTCAACAACTTCCTTGTCGGCAGCAACAAGTAGGTAGTTCATTGCCAAGTAGTCATAACCTGCCACTGGGAATGTTTCGTCTGCAGGAATTGCTGCTGTAGCATAAGTTACCGCTGCGTCACCAGAAACTGTACCATCTACAAGGTTAAGAGTGTTGTAGATGTTCTTAACTGTTACTGCTGATTGAGTTGGAGTGTAACCTGCTGCTGTTGATTCAGCCATGTCACCAGTACCGATGTTAAGTTGAGCGAATGGACGCTTTAGCTTGATAGTTTCAGCTTGAGGACCCTTCACTGTGAATGTGTAGTAAGCGTAGAATGCATCGCGTGATTCGTCATTGCTAACTGCGTTAGCGTAGTCTACTGTCATTGTCTTTGCATCCAAGTCAACTTCGTAAGGAGCGTTTGGAGCTGCTGCCCAGAAAATAACAGAATAAGTGTTACCAGTTGTCAATTGTAGCTTAACAGTTGTTGAGCCGTGGATTTCGGCATCTGTAACTGCCTTCAATTGCTTGCCTTCTGCGTCATAAACTGCATATTGCAACTCTGTTGCAGTTGCACCGTCGCTGTAAGAACGCATTTTGATTTCAGGGGTTTCTACTTTGAAAGAAACTGAAGTTTCACCAGCACCATTAACTTCTGGTTCATCTTGACATGATGTCGCAAACAACATTAGAATTGCAGACAATCCAAAAAGAATCTTCTTCATAATGATTTTTAATTAATAAAAGTTGATATTCGTATTATTTATTTTGTTTTCTTAAAAAATTTCAATGTTATAGTCGTCTCCGTCATATCCGGGGTCGATGCCCACGCCTCCGGTGGCCTTCGAGGTCAAGAAATCGCCTTTCACAACCGTCAACTTGCTGCGCACCACTGGCACTTCGATTGGGTGGGTCGACGATAGCAGTTCGCCTTCTTTGTTATAAACCTCAAGCGATATGCTGAGTTTGGTTTCCGAACCGTTAACGAAGATATAGTCATAACCCATTGTCATGTTCATGTCGGCATCAACACTCATTGTGCTCTTAAACGACACTCCCGACCACGAGTCTGCGGGTTTGTCGGTAAACATATTATATGCACAAGGCATAAATGCGTTATATTTAAACTTCACATAATAGTCGCCCATGACAATGCTGCTCAAGAGTTCTTCGTAGGCTTCATCGCCATCAAAACCAGAACTTGCGCCTGTTTGCTTGGCTTGTTCCTTCATCTTCTCCACCATGTTTGTCAAGAACACTTCCACATCGGTAGAAATAAACTTAAACTTACCCATTGGGCGCTTCATTTCCACTGTGGCTTGGTTCTTTATGCTGTTGGCAGTAGAGCCCTTGTAATAGTCCGGGGTGTTGATTGTAGCCGATGCATAGCCACGGAAACCATCGCGATAATCGGTGCTGCCTGCGTGAGGGTCTTTGTTGGCAAGAATAATTTCAGCAAAGTCGCGAGTGTCATAGTATTTGTCGCTGCTCGATTTTTGGTCCACATAATCGGCCCACACTTGGAAATCGTAGGTTCCCTCTGGCAATTCAATCTGCGCAGTGTAGTTCAGATTTGCGATGTCCGACTTGGTAAACACAAAAGTGGCATCGGCCTTGCGGCTTGTGCTGCGTGTGCCGTCGGTGCGGTAGGCATTAATCGTGTAGCGAATGTCGTGAGTGGGTGCAGCCTTAGTGTCGGCATCTCCACTGCGGGTATACACAACCTCTTTATATAGAGGCGTTTCGGTATTAAAGTTCAGATGCAAAAGGAATTGCACATTGTCGAGTTGCTCCTCTGGGAACTCGTGCACATCGCATGCCGCTAACGCAAATAGCGAAACCACCCACAGCCATATGTTCTGTAATGCTCTTTTCATCTTTTGCGTTTGTTTAGGTCAAAACGATATGAAATATTCACGGCAGCATTGTCGATGCCAAAATAGGTCTTGCGGTTGGTGTCAACTAACTTACCATTATTAACATTATAAAATCTGTCATAGTTCAATGCATAGGCACCTGCACCAAGAGCAAACTCTATGTACCACTTGCCGTTGGCCGAGATTGGCATACGGTAGCCCACGCTCACACCACCTCCCACTGCAGGCGTTTTGCCGTCGTGATCTTGATAGCGATAGTCGCCATTAATGGCCACATTATATTGTGCACAGCCAAAGTGCGCACCGATAAAGAATTTCTCGTTATTCTCGTCAAGCCAATAACGCAATTCTGGCTGAACGCCAAGCGTACGGAACTTGATGGTGTTAGTGAAATAGTTGATAGCTGAATAATAAACTGGCACTGTAAGCGACAAGTGCTTTGCCAAATCGATTTCAGCACCAATGTTGGCATTTGCCAAGGCCCAACCAAGGGCGTTGGTCTTCAAATGCAAATGGCGTGTCCACTCTTCGGCAACAGGAGCAACCACCTCTGCCACCTGTGTTGTGTCAGGAACAGGCTCCACAACTGGCTCTGCCACTGGTTCTGCCACAGCAGGAAGTTCTTCCTTGATGGTCACAAGCACCATACACGCATTTCTGATGCGGCTAAAGAACATTCTGTCCATTTCACACCACACCTTGCCTTCGTCTAATGCTTTTAACTTCAACACACGGTGGTCTACATGCTCATTGTTCAAATGATAGTCAACCAACTTGGCTTCTTCGTTCAAAATCGCCAACACCTCATCTTTGCGTGCCAGGTTTGAACTCTTGATTTGCGCCTTTAGGTTGTCCCAAGGAATGTAACTATCGTTGCGGGTGATGATATCGTCGGAAATTTCCACTTGGCTGCGAACAAGGGCTTCGAGCGCTTCAAGGCGGCCTTGTGCCAAGCGGCGGTTTAGTTGGTCGCTACCTTCTGGCGACGACGCACCACAGAACGACACTTCCACAACTTTAACCGTATTGTCTTTGCGAATGCTTTGTAGGAAATCTACTATCTCTTGCACGCGAACTGCGTTGTCCATATAGGTGGAATCTATAGCACTACTATTCACACGAAAATCAATGCAGATTTCCGCGCGCTTATGTTGCGAGTGCACCGAACACACGCTTAGCAATAAGCTAATTAGAATAATACAAAGTCTCGTAATGCTCATATAAATCACACTTTCACAAAAACCCCTTTTCAGAGAGTAATGCTATGGTCATATCTATATACTTAAAAACAAATTTCCATTCAAAAAGGAAATTCAAGGGTCATATTTTTTCTTCAGAATAATACTGATTGCACGGCAAATTTATATAATTTTTCTACAAAACAAAAAAAATTTACAATAAAAATCGTTATCAAAGCATTAAATTTAACTCCGCCACCACATAAATCACCAGCAAAACCATATATTTTTCACCTTTTAAAACTACTCGTTATCAACAGGTTACAAACCTCTTTTTTTTACTTTTTAATTTTTCAAAACCTACAAAAAATAAAGCAACACACCTCATTGTGAGGTGTGTTGCTTTTACTATATAAACGAGTTAGTGTTTACCTTATTTTTTGCCTAAATAAATGGAGCATGTGCCAAAGGTCATGGCTATGGCTTTGCAGTCTGAAAATCCCACCTTACGCATAATGTTGAGCATTGCCTCGCCTTGCGGCACAGCGGCTATGCTTTCGGGCAAATAACTGTATGCACGTGCGTCTTTCGACTTCGAGCGGCCTATGAACGGAATAACATGGCGAGTGTAGATGTCGTAGAAGAACTTTATAAACCGATTTGTGGGTGTTGAGAGTTCCACCACGCACAACAATCCGCCTGGCTTAAGCACTCGGCACATCTCGGCATAACCTTGCTCCAAATGCTCAAAATTGCGCACTCCGTATGCCACAGTCACGGCGTCGAACGAGCCATCGGCAAAACGCATCTGCAGGCAGTCGCCTTCTTCAAGACTTATAACTCCCGACATTTGTGCTTCGGCCACTTTCTTGCGGCCTATTTCAAGCATGCCTGTGCTCAAGTCGATGCCTATTATTGACTTTGGCTTCAACTTCTTACACAGTTGTATGGCAAGGTCGCCCGTACCAGTTGCCACATCGAGCAAATGCTGCGGATGGCTTTTGCCTACAAGGCTCACGGCCTTGCGGCGCCACAACTTGTCGATGCCCATGGTCATGCAACGATTCATAAAGTCGTAGGCCGGTGCTATAGAGTCAAACATTTGACGCACTTGCCCCGTTTTGCTTTCCTCGTCGTTGTAGGGGTTGATTTTCTCTGCCTGATATTCCATGTCAATCCGCTTTCGGGATGTAACTCCTTTTTATTTATTGCTTTCCGGACTATTTATTTGCACGATGCCAAATAAGCCGAAACGTTCTTTTCGATACGTGCAGCAATGTCGGTTTCTTCGCTTGGCACAAACTTTTCGCCCACAATGTGCTCATACAATTCAATGTAACGAGCCGCTACACTTTCACAATATTCATCGGTCATTTCTGGCACTTGTTGGCCTTCCTTACCCATGAAGTTGTGGTCGATTAGCCATTGACGAACAAACTCTTTTGAAAGTTGCTTTTGTGGTTCGCCTGCTTCAAAGCGTGCTTCATAGCCTTCGGCATAGAAGTAGCGTGAACTGTCAGGAGTGTGAATTTCGTCAATCAAAATCACCTTGCCATCACGCTTGCCAAATTCGTATTTTGTGTCAACAAGAATCAAGCCCTTTGATGCAGCAATTTCCGAGCCGCGAGCAAACAATGCACGAGTGTAGGCTTCCATCACTTCGTAGTCTTCCTTCGACACTATGCCTTGCTTAATGATTTCTTCCTTTGAAATATTTTCATCGTGTCCGGCATCGGCCTTAGTGGTTGGTGTGATGATTGGTTCTGGGAACTTTTCGTTTTCGCGCATACCTTCAGGAAGTTTCACACCGCAAATTTCACGGCATCCTGCCGCGTATTCACGCCATGCACTGCCTGTGAGATAGCCACGGATAATCATTTCTACCTTAAAGCCTTCGCACTTCAAGCCCACTGTCACCATTGGGTCGGGAGTTGCCAACTTCCAGTTTGGAACTATGTCGGCAGTTGCATCAAGAAACTTGGCCGCAATTTGGTTCAACACTTGACCCTTGCCTGGGATGCCCTTTGGCAAAATTACGTCGAATGCCGAGATGCGGTCTGTTGCTACCATCACCATCAAGTCGTCGTTAATATCATAAACATCACGTACCTTGCCATGATAAACGCTCTTTTGACCTTCAAAATTGAATTCTGTGTTAGTTAATGTATTAGCCATAATGCTTTAGAATGTAATATTTCGTTTGGTGAATATTTATTTAATTCTCTTCTGATTTTGCCGCTTGCTTGCGAGCCTGTGCTTCGGCCTTCTGCTCCTCATCGTGCTTTTCGTAGGCCTCCACTATGCGTTGCACCAAGTGGTGACGCACAATGTCTTTTTTGCCAAACTCTACATGGCCAATGCCCGGAACGTCGCGCAACACGTGCAGCGCCTGAACCAAACCCGAAACCGTGGTGCGTGGCAAGTCTATCTGGGTGATATCGCCCGTGATTATCATTTTTGCACCCATACCCAAACGTGTCAAAAACATCTTTATTTGATGCGTAGTGGTGTTTTGAGCCTCGTCGAGTATGATAACGGCATCGTTGAGCGTACGGCCGCGCATAAATGCCAACGGCGCTATCTGTATAACATTGCCCTCCATATACTCTTTGAGCTTAGCCGCCGGAATCATATCCTCGAGCGCATCATATAGAGGCTGCAAATATGGGTCGATTTTATCCTTCATGTCGCCTGGCAAGAAACCGAGTTTTTCGCCCGCCTCCACTGCCGGACGCGACAAGATTATCTTTCTCACCTCTTTGTTTTTCAATGCCCGTACGGCCAAGGCTATCGCCACATAGGTCTTGCCGGTGCCGGCTGGACCTAAAGCAAAGGTCAAATCATTTTCCTGAAACACCTTCACCAACTTCTGCTGATTTGGGGTGCGGCCCGATATGGGCTTGCCGTTAACGCCGTAGATGATTGCCGACTCCATCTTGAGTTCCTTCGGTGGTGCGCCCTTGATGGTGTCTAATATTACGTCTTCGGTGAGTTTATTGTACTTTGCACAATATTCCTCCAATTTCTTCATTTTTTCCTCAAAAACCATAGTTTCGGCATCATCGCCTATCACCTTTATCACGCTGCCGCGGGCCACCATGCGTAGTTTCGGAAACAAATTTCTTATTAACTGGATATTACAATTGTTCACCCCGTAAAAAATCACAGGGTCAACATTGTCGATGATTATTATGCGTTCTATCATAATGCAAAATTAATAATATTTTTTATTGCAATGGGCCACATAGTAAAAAATATTTGCCACCACTACACAAAATCAATGGGAGCGAACAATGCACTCATCTTGGCGCACCCTTTCGCTCCCATTTTTCTTATCATATTTTTTTCTGATTGTTTTTGATTGTCACCATGAGCCACCGGCTCCGCCGCCACCAAAACTGCCGCCGCCGAAACCGCCGAAGCCACCGCCGAAACCGCCGCCAAAGCCGCCGCCTCCGAAACCTCCCGACGAGTTAGAGCCTCCGCCGCCTATCCATGGCGGGAATATCACTGTGCCACCGCCGCCAAAGGTGCCACCGCGGCCACTGCTGCTGTTATTGTTGTCGTTTGGACGCGAAAACATTGCTATCAACGCAAACACTATGATTAGCATAAACACCAAAGCCATAACCGACGACAATGGGTCAGATTCTTTCTTCAGATACTGCTCTGCGCTGAATTCGCCTGCCATTAGGGGCATAATCACTTTCAGAGCGGCATTCACGCCTCCGTAATAGTCGTTGTGCCTAAAATATGGTATCATCTCGCGGCGCACTATCTGGCTGCACAAGGCATCGGTGAGCACACCTTCCACGCCATAACCGGTGGCAATAAACACTTCGCCTTTGCTCGTGCCAACTTTGGGTTTAACCAAAATCACCACCCCGGCATTGTACTCCTTATCGCCAACGCCCCACTTTTTGCCTATTCCGTAAGCCATCTGCATCGGCTCCAAGCCACGCAAATCGGCCATAGTGACCACAACAATGCGGTTCGACGTGTTGCGCGCAAAATCCTCAAGAGTGGCTTCCATCACGGCATTGCTGTCGGCCGAAAACACTCCGGCATAGTCATTGACCAGGCGAGGCGGATTAGGCGCATCGGGAATCGGGTCTTCTGCCGCCCATGCATTAGCCGTGGCCAACACAAGCAGCATAGCCACAAGCGCCAATCTCAACTTTTGCACAAAATATCTATTCTGAAAATGAAATCTCATCACTTTGTTCATTTATGTCATCCTCATCCCAAGGGAAAAATTCTGCCAATCGCTCGCCAATCTGACTCACCACGGCACAAATCCCCTCAGCCGGACGATTTTCTTTTAAATACGATAGCATGAGGTCTTTCTCTGCATCCCAAAAGCCCTCTGGCACTCGCTCATTAATGCCGCAATCGCCTATTATGGCAAACTTGCGGCTCTCGTAGGCCACATATATCAGCACTCCGTTGCGCTGACGGGTGGCAAACATGCCCAACTTGTCGAACACTCGCGCAGCCCGCGCCACAGGGTCGGCTACCTTGCACTTGGGCTCTACGTGTACTCTAATCTCGCCCGAAGTGCGCAGTTCGGCCGCGCCTATGGCCGCCACAACCTTTTGCTGCTCCGCTTCCGACAAAAAGTCCTTCAATGGCATAACCTTTTATCCAATTTTTGTTTGCTCTAACGAATTTTATTCAAAACTCACCTCTGGAGCCTTTTCAGCGCCCGATTCTGCCTCAAAATATGGCTTGCGCTCAAAGTCAAACATGCCGGCAATTATGTTTGCAGGGAACTTGCGAACCGATGCATTGTAGGCCTTCGCCGCTTCATTAAACGACTGACGTTCCACTGTGATGCGGTTTTCAGTACCCTCAAGTTGAGCTTGCAATTGCAAGAAGTTTTCGTTCGCCTTCAAGTCAGGATAATTTTCAGTGATTGCAAGCAGTTTGCCAAGTGCACTGCCAAGTTCGCCTTGAGCCTCTTGATATTTCTTTAGCGACTCAGCGTCAAGGTCTGCTGGGTCTACAGTGATTTGAGTAGCCTTCGAACGAGCCGAAATCACCGCCTCAAGGGTTTCCTTCTCATGAGCGGCATAACCCTTAACTGTTGCCACCAAGTTAGGAATCAAATCGGCACGACGCTGATACACATTCTCCACTTGTGCCCATGCGGCATCCACACCTTCTTGTTGCGTTACAAAGCCGTTATATGTGCTCTTTACCCAGCCAAAACAGCCAATCACTACTATTGCTATTACTGCAATTACTATCAATAAACCTTTTTTCATAATCGTACTTTATTTCGTTTTTTAATTAATAATTCAATGTTAGTTAAGCAAAGATAGAAATTTTAATCCTTACCAATCCTATATTTTACAACATTATTTGTGTTTTTGTTCATCGCACCCCACATTCAATTACAACATTGCAACTTTTCACGCAAAAATCTTTTCAGCCACAAAACAACTGAACCTCAACCAATTAACACCATTTTAACCCCATCGATGAAAAATATTTTCAAAAAATAAGCCCAAAAATTTGCACAAATCAATCATAATGCATAACTTTGCACTCGCAAATCGAAAGATTATGGTGCCATAGCTCAGTTGGTAGAGCAAAGGACTGAAAATCCTTGTGTCCCCGGTTCGATTCCTGGTGGCACCACTTAAAAGACTGATAATCAGAGAGTTACAGAAGTGGCTCTCTTTTTTTATTCCCCAAAAAGCTTCAAAAGCACCCAAAAACATGCCAAAGCATAGGTCTTAAGCGCAGTTGTGTCAACCAGTGTGTCAACCAAGATGTCAACCGTAAACCAAATGAGCGCAACAGTTAACATCGTGTGTTACAAGTGGAAAACTTTATCCAACGGAGAGCATCCATTGATGCTTTGTATTTGCAAAGACAGAAAACGCAAGTATCAAAGCTTGGGAATAAGCATCAATCCTATTTATTGGGACTTTGAAAAGAATCAACCCAAATCAAAATGCCCAAATCGAGCTTATTTAATTAAGCTTATTTCGGAGAAGATAAACTCTGCAAACGAGGAGATTATTCGATTACATGCAGAGAATAGGGATTTTACGGCTAAATCCATTGTCGACAAGTATAATAAACCACATAAAGCATCGACTGTTGGAGATGTGTTTAATAAGTTTATTGAGCGATTAAAGGATGAAAATAGACGAGGTTACATGTTGTCTGTAAAACAAGTGTACAACTCGCTTATCTCTTTTAATGAGCATCTTGATATATGTTTTAATGATATTGATGTGGAATTTTTACGTAGCTATGAGACTTGGCTACGAAAGGAAGGTTTAGCAGAAAATACCATTGGTATTAGATTTCGTACGTTAAGAGCAATTTACAACATAGCAATCGAAACAGGAGTAGCAAAAGAAGAATACTACCCATTCAAGGCTTATAAGGTTGCCAAATTACATGAAGAAACAGTAAAGCGAAGTTTATGTAAAGATGATATAGAACGAGTATTGAACTTCACATCTTCTAACCGTTTTATGCGTTTCCCTATCGATATTTTTGCTTTCACTTACTATTGTGGAGGAATAAACTTTGTAGATATAGCCAATCTAACTAAAGACAACATCATTGACGGTCGATTGGTATATAAACGACAGAAGACAAACAAACTAATTAAGATTCCGATTCAACCGAAAGCTCTATCAATTATCAATAAATATAGAAAACTGGAGTCACCTTATCTTTTTCCGATACTGTCTCCATTTCATAAAACAGAAGTACAGAAAGCGAATCGTATTCATAAAGTTATTAGCAAGGTCAACGAGCGACTGAAACAGATTGGAAATGAGTTAAACCTTCCTATTACTTTAACAACTTATTGCGCTCGTCACTCGCAAGCAACAGTAATGAAGAAGGCTGGAGTCTCAACCTCTATCATTCGTGAAATTATGGGTCATAGCTCAGAACGTGTAACCCAAATTTATCTTGATAGTTTCGATAATGAACAAATCGATAATGCTATGAAAAATTTGTTATAGAACTTTTCGAGTTGATGTTAATTCGAGATTTTATCTAAATCAACTACCTCATAAAATGAGTATCTATCCCCTCAAATTCTGAGTACATATAATAAGTTAATAATTTTAGTAGTATTATAAGGACAGGGTAACTTGATAGTTCCCTGTCCATTATAATCATAAACCAACACCTTGCAAAAGGACATATTTAGTTATAATTATTAGTAAAAGTATTAGGTATATTTGCTTGAATTTAAGAAATATAAAGCAATGGTAATTGCTTAATATAAATGGCAAAATACCCCTCCCCGCCTCGCATGAATGATGTTTTACGGTAAGCCGAGTTATAATGCCTACCAGGGGTACTTGTAGTAGGCATACACACTGTTTGTTACGAAATTTTTTCCTGGAAATTTCAGTTATTTGAAAGCTACTTACTGTATTTTCTATACTTACTAACTATTTATTAGAAAATACATTATACTATGATACAGAATAAAAATTATAAACGACAAACAAGGCAATTAAGTGACAGAACAAAACAACTAATTTCTCAAAAACTCAAAGGAAGAAAGAAATCCCCACAACATATTGAGAGAATCAGTATGGGAATGAAGAAAATGTGGTCTCAGATAGAGCGAGAATCATCTGATTCTACTAGTGATGATTTGATGTAAATAATATGCCCCGACTTATCCAATCGGGGCTTTATTATCAGCTTATATCATTTGAACAATGCCATACAATCAAATCCTGCGGAAGGGTGATTCGCTTGGGTTCGCCTCTCTCTCCTGTAATAATGTAGTGTTTAGCCAGGCGCTCATCGAAACGAGTAACGAATGCTTCTCTGACACGAGCGCATTTCTCGTTAATGGAATTTTTCATTGGGTCTGTGACATCTTCAACACTACGGCGCTGCGATAAAATCCATCGTTTCCCCTTAATCTTCTTGTATATATCTTTCAATTCATCTCGGTAGTCCATCAGGTGCTTGAATATGATACCCTCGGGGTGGCGGAGAAACAAAAGATATACAGCCTTTACCAGCGGTGTCATCTGAATCTCCATATTGTTATAATCGGGCAGCAGAATGCTATAATCTGCGGTTATCACAAGGCGGCTCAACTTTTCGGGTTTGTTGATGAGTCGCTCCAAGACATAGGCACTTACACCCCGTTGCTTTAGGTCGCTAATACGCCACTCTAGTTCTTTAAGTAGGTCTCGAGTTTCTTTATCAGGTATTTCAGCTTTTACATAATCATCAAAGTCATCATTCCAGTCATCATCTCTAGCAATACGAAATCGAATACCAGAATCGGTATCATTTTTTGATATATCATCTCTTATACTTATTAATACCTCTGAAAAATCGTCGTTTTCAAAATAACGCTCATCATCAAGCGAGATACCTCTAAATATACAAGCATCTTCCTCTGCAAAAGCATCTGAATAATATACCAAAGATGGAGGCACTTTACTTATATTCTGAGGATTAGCCATAAATCCCAAGAGAAAATCACTCTTGAAGTCGCACTCGGCTGCACCCTCTGAATATGGAGCATAGTAATCCGCAGCTCCTACCGAGGTCAAATCCTTGGCAAGATATGGCATATAACAGAATTCCCAACCCCAAAATTCATAATGTTTGCGTATAGCCTCATAATTGGTTTGAATAAAACGATTTATCGTTTCGTTATACTCATTCTCAACATATATCACCTGTTGCTTAGCAGGCTGAAATGGCAACTGATTAAACTCTATCTTAAAAAACATATGGCAAGCATTTTCAACAAAGTTAATCAAAAAAATATAACATTCCTACTCTGCAAGGCTTGCAGAATGAATTTGCTTGGAGACTTCTATATAGCTATTTAATTTTGTAATCGAAAGAATTAGCCTAACACAAATAATGATACATCCATATGAACACAACCGATTTAAGAACTGCTATTTATAGAGTGTTGGAGTATGCTCCACAAGGTCTTCATATTGATGCTATTACTATGGCTATTGTGAATGATTCACGCACACTATTTGAAGCTGGGGAGTGCGCTGAATCTTTAAGGATGCGGGTCGCATATATTTTGGCAAATGATGCCAAAAGAAAAGATTCAGCCATTGTGAGGGTGATAAATGGCAAGACACGTAGGCCTCGCAGAGGAATGTATAAATTGAGAAAGAAGAAAATAACATAGTAGAATGAATTATTATAGAAAGGGTTGTGCTTGAGTGCGTTTCGGACGTAAAGAGTAGGAGTTTACTTAAACTCATAAGTCGCAACGTTACGCCCTTTCTATTTGTTGAGAGAAAGTTGATAAGAGAACAGTTGGATGTACATTATACTGAATCGGTGTTTTATCAACTTCTCCTTTTTGAGAAATATAATTAATTATGACAAAAGTTGTCAATCACCACCCATGCTTTTGCACTATGAATTAAATGAACACCTATGCAACAACTCCCTTGCGATTGGATATTGAGCGAAATCGGGTTGCTCCAGAAGTGACAGCTGCTTGGGAGTTTGCTTTGATAATACAACGTAAATGATAGATATTATGAAAGTCTTTTTAGAAAATAAGATTCCCATTAAGATGTGGGCGGACAAGATTGAAGACGGGGCGTTGGAGCAGGCTCGGAATCTTGCTTCATTACCTTTTGCGTTCAAGCATATTGCTCTTATGCCCGATGTGCATTGCGGATTGGGAATGCCCATCGGTGGCGTGCTTGCAACAAAAGGAGTGGTTGTACCAAATGCTGTTGGTGTAGATATTGGTTGCGGAATGTGTGCAGTCAGAACTTCATTGAGGATTGAAGATATTTCAAGAGATAGCATTAGTCGTGTAATATCTATTGTGAAGGAGCGTGTGCCCCTTGGTTTTGACCACCACGCAGAGATGCAGGACGAGAGTCTGCTCCCCAATGGTTACGACCTTGAATCTCTTCCATATGTGAAGACTTTGTTAATTGCTGCACGCAAGCAGATAGGTACTTTGGGTGGAGGAAATCACTTTATCGAGATTCAGAAATCAACAGATGGTGAGGTGTGGATAATGATACACTCTGGCTCACGCAACATTGGCAAAAAGGTAGCTGAGCGTTATGGCAAGATAGCAAAGATGCTGAATGATAGGTGGTATTCAGACGTGGCGGAAGGATTGGAGTTCTTACCCATTGAGGCTCCCGAAGCACAAAACTATTGGCGAGAGATGAAGTGGTGTGTGGATTTTGCACTTTGCAATAGAAAGCTGATTATGGAACAGGTATGCGAGGCTATGGCGAGCGTATATCCATCGGTTAAGTTTGATGAGATGATAAACATAGCCCATAACTATGCGGCTTGGGAAGAGCATTTCGGGCAGAAAGTTATTGTTCATCGTAAAGGTGCGACTCGTGCACGGTTGGATGAGATTGGTATTATACCTGGCTCGCAAGGCTCAAAATCGTATATCGTGAGGGGTTTGGGCAACACAGAGAGCTTTATGAGCTGCTCACACGGTGCAGGTCGTGTACTCGGCAGACGTGAAGCGTGTAGGGTTTTGGACTTACAGAGCGAGATTGACAGGATGAATGCTCTTGGTATCATTCACGGCATACACGAACAAAAGGATTTAGATGAGGCGCCATCAGCATATAAGGATATAGATACTGTTATGGCAAACCAACGAGACTTGGTTGAGCCCATTGTCGAGCTCTCTCCAATAGCAGTTATAAAGGGGTAATGAAACATTTAAAAAGTAAAATTATGTGGCCATTTAATAGAAATAAGAAATCGAACCAGTTGGAACAGATAGTGGGTGATTTACAATCTAAGATGTTTCCAGGAGGATATAATGAACTCGAACAACAAGTAGAGGAATTGAAAAAAGAGCTAGAATATGATTCTCGAGTAGATAATTACTATACCGAGGATATCAAAGGGACTTTGTTATATATGACTACTCTATTCAATATCTCTCAAGACAAATCTGCCGAAAGAATTGTTAGAAAAGGAGCCCTCAATCGCCCTCATAATAAGTTTTGCGAATATGATGCAATGATAATTTACAAGTATGTAATTAAGCAACATCTTATCAAAACTCACGGGCAACACAATGATGCGATATTTGATTATTTCTATAAAGCTATGGGTAATGTTGATGACGGTTGCCATACAGATGTTATTCCTGGAGCTACGGGAGAGTATGGGCTTTGCGTTACAAACCCAATACCCGTTAGAGGCATAACCGCAAGTGAGATATATTTGAGACGATTGGTTTTAGAATCAGGAGAAGATATAAAATGGCATAGAATAGGTTCTACAAGTACAGAAAATATTAATGGGTGTATTGATATATATAGCATTACATCCTTGTCTGGAGAAAGGATATGTGCACTATACATATCACCATACCAAAGTACAATAAGCAACACTGCACCAAAGGGTTTTAAGCTCAAAGATGAATATTAAAAAAAAGCGTGTTTTGTAGAAACAAGTTCCCCATTCTATGGAATCTCTTACTTGTAACCAGATAAGGTAGTCGAGTATGAGATTTAGGCATCTTGGTGTAAATGTGTGATGCCTAACACGCTTTTATATGTGAAAATATTATCACTATGGACTTTGGCAAACCAGATATATTAAAGTGTCCCCATTGCGGGGGATTGCGTAGAATGTGCGGTATGGGGATTGACGATATTTCGGAAACAAGATGGTCGGATGGCTATATGCCCGATTATGAGCCGACCATTTCGCCTATATTGAGATGCCCAATATGTAAGCATTATCATTTCTATGAATATTCTCAAATTGTTGGCAAGTGCAGAACATATTTTAATAGCAGTAGAGGCTATCTTTCGTATGAATCACTTAAAGAGGCTCTGGTGGAGCTAGCTCCCACGGGCGAAAATGAGAAAATGTTAAGGACAATGCTACTGTGGGTATATAACGATTTATATTGGGAGATGCCCAATGTGGAATATCCTACATATGAGTTTATATCCGAGAGAGAATATTTTATTGAAAATGTTAAAGCCCTAATTACACTAATCCCTGACGACCCTGTATTATGTGCAGAACTATATCGTGAGATTGGAGAATTTGAGAAGAGTACATCAATATTATCACAAATTGATAAAGAAGCTCTTCCAGTATGGGACAAATGGAAATTAGATGAACTAAATGATAAAGTACGAAAAAGAGATTCAAATGTTTATCTTAGCAGCAAAGATGCTTATTGCAATTCAATAAGATATCCCTCATTGGAATGTAAAGAGTATGTATATAGCTCAATAAAAGACTGGGATTGGGAATACATTAAAGAGTGCTTTAACAAAATCAAGAGCAAAATCGTCGGCAAAATCCGAGAGAGATTCGGATGGTATGATGACAATGAAGATGAATTGTGGTAATTTTAGTTAGATATGCATTACAACACTATCTGGACTCCAAAGGAAACTAATGAGCGAGAGGCATCAAAGTTTCAGCAGGAAATTATATTAGCAGAGCGCAAGTGCACTCCCTTTCCGCTTATATGCCGAGAATATGATGGAGTGTGGGGGATATGGGTGTTTGTCAACCAGACATGGTTGCTGATAAGCCCCATAGACCTTGTCTCTTCACTGTATGCAGATGGCGAGGGTTATATGACGCTAAAAGATAATAACGGTGTGGAATATAATATAACCATCACCAAATCGGAGTACACATTTATCTGGCGTGTTATGTGTGCCGAGAAATCGTATTATGAGGAGCTCCACTATCGTTTTATACACTATTTTATGCGTATCCAAAATCGCATCAAACACCTATGCGATATGGTACGGGATGGGCACAGCACTGCCGATAGAATGGTGAAGCTCGACCATCTTGAAGTCTGCTGCAAGCAACTTGAGATAGAGGCTCTGCAACCAAGTGCGTATAATGTAGATGCTTCAAAAATAACAACTGAGCAATTCGTATTTATGCCTTGTAAGAATGACCAATATGAGGTCGGAATTGGTAATCGCACCTATAAAACATTCTTGACTGATTGGGATAATGACTATAATAAGATTCGCCACCAGTTTGAATGTTTGGTATATAGCGACAAAACTGATATAGAGTTATGTTTTGATTCATCTGATACGGTTATTCGCATTGAATGGGTTCGCATAGTTGATGGAATTGAGAAGCGAGAAAAAGGTTATGCTTATAGCTATAAGGAGTTTGCTCTGGTGAAGATTATACCTAACGGCTTTGTATGGTACCCCATTATTGCAGGATATTGTGATTATAAGGAGACTATAAGAGCATTGTATGAAGGGCTGTTATCCTTTGCCTTAAATCAATCGTCAGAGAAACAGAGTCATAGCGACATCTCTTTGCGAATGGAGATGTATAATGCATTTAAGTCGCCACTGATTGAGCGCTATATCAATAAGACATATTTGGAACGAAAACCTATTGTAAAACACATTATGCAGATATGTCCCGATTATGATTCACTTGGCGAAGACCTTGCAATGGGTTACAACATCACCATTTATGATTCTGGCGAACTCGATGAAATATTCTATGATAAGAAAGGAGAGAAAATTATTATGCCCGAATTGGCTAAGTGGCAACGAGAGATTCATCCTATTATTATTGCATCCGAGACGAGCCAGCCTTACGAAAAGGATTGGGCCGATTACCATCGACGTGGCCTGGAGCTTGCCCGCCAATTGCGTGAGCTGTTGTCGGATGATTGTGACTTGTGGTATGCAGCTCCATTTGAAGATAAGAGTGGAACTATAAAGGGAAGTATTTTGATATTATAATTGGTATAACAACATCAGCACTTGAAACGACAGATGGTTGATGTTCTTTTGAACGGACTCGGTTTTGAGTGCTGTATTATGTCGGAGTCGTTTCGGACGTTAGGCCCTGGGGTTTCATTAGAGGCATCTAAGGCATCCGACTATATGCATACTTAAAAGTCTCCACAGGCTACCAATGCTCGGTCAATGACCGCCCCTGATACACACGTCCTAAACGCTATCCTGTGTATAGACGTCACAAATATAATTGAATATTTTCCATTAATGGATTTTTTATAACTCTGCAAGCCTTGCAGAAAGGAATCTATTTGAATAATCCTATTCGGGACAAAAACGGCTATTTTTAGGCAAAATACGGGACAAACTACGCCACAAATGTCCAGAAAAAGTATGCATTTTGTCCTGATTCCATTATAGACAATGTAAAAAACAAGCTATTCGCATCAAAATATGACGAGAATAGACTGTTTATTCGCTTCACGCTAATTTCATGGATAACCATTCGACCTTTTTACTTTTTTAATCATTGTATTGGGTAGCATTTTTTATTCAGTAATCTTTGCTACTAAAGTTTTTAGGTCATGTAGTGAATTAATTATATGAACCTCATCCTTGTAAACTATTGTTCCATATATCTCCGCCTTATTATCGGTAGTAAACAATCGCCAAACTGGTACATCCAAAACCTTTGCAACAGCTTCCAACCGCTGCAAGGTGGGATTACCCTTAGTCAAGGAGTTATATAAGTTGTTCCTATCAACGTTAAGCGTATCGCTCAACTCCTTAAACGTCATATTGCGTTCATCGAGAAGACCTTTAATGATTGAATAGTCCATTTTATAGCAAATTAGTAATCAAAATTATATCAAATTATGTGCACATCCAAATATTTGGTAATAAATTACATTTTTAGACCAGAAAATTTGGTAGTATATTAATATTTTACTATCTTTGTATCAACAAAAGGGTAATATATTATGAAAGCACAAGTAGGATTATACAAGTTCGGGCGTCATCGCAACCTCTGGGGCATTTGGCAGTACGATTGGGTTAGTGAGACTGGAACATCTGCTCGATTTATCAAGGATGTTTTCAGCTACGATGAAACCGTTAGAGAGGTTTATCGATTGAATGGCTGGGGAGAGCCAAAATACATTAAGAGAGTTTACTAGTATCAACAATAAAACATACAAAACCATGAACGCATTGGTAATTACAAACGACACAGCAACAAGAATGGCAGTAATCGCAGCTCGTACAGGTAGCGAACTGATGGCAGGAGCAAAGGCTATGATGATTGAGAACCTCAAAGATAAGCTTCGTAATGGTGTAGCCCACTTCATCTTTCAGAAGAAGAATGGTGAGTTGCGTGAGATGTTTGCCACTACAAATAAAGCACTGGTAGAACGCCATATTGTCGGTACTGGCGAGAGCCGAGAGCTATATGCTACGACTGCCGTGTATGATGTTGAGAAGGGTGCTTGGCGTTCGTTTCGTTGGGAATCAATTGTGAAGGT
>JAZLAU010000004.1:0-15650 GCA_045613305.1 Muribaculaceae bacterium | reverse complement strand
GGCCGGATGCCCTTGTCTTGACTTATTGTTCGCTGTATTTCTTTACCTGTCGTGTTTACTCAAAGCAATATCTTGACGGAAACTTCTTTTATGACATTTTTTACCTTGTCTCTATTGTTCCTTTGTACTACTTCGTCTTTCTTAGGTTGCAAGTATTTCAATGACCTCTGTCTTTGTTTTCAGCCCCGGGTTTTCCCCGAAAGCGAGTGCAAAGTTAACACCATTTTCCGAATTGACAAAATATTTTTCGATAAATTTTGAACATTTTTTCAAACACCGCTATCCCTCAGCCACTTAACGCGAAAACTTTTTTTCGCCACCCGCCCGCATGGCGACGCCCAATCTCAAGAAAACGGGAAAAACGGCAAAACACTGGCCGCCCGCAGCCACTTCGCTTCCGCTACTCCCCCTCCGACAGCCTCCCATTCGCCACTTCGACAGCAGCCCATCCGAAGCAACACCTTCGCCACCGCACCGAACCTCCGAAGCAATGCCCTTCGCTCGGAAAGCCGACCATAGGCCTTCCCCATACTAAACAGCAAGAGCCGCAGGCTCACTGCGACTCTTATATATTATAATGTATCTTCTATGCTTTCGACAACAAGAATTTTTTGAAGGCGCCAAAAGCCGGCGACATCGGCACGCTTGCTTTAACACCTTCTGAAAATGCCATTAATCGAGCAGGCACCTCAACTTTGCTTCCAATTATGTCTTCGACAAGCGATTTAAACTTAGCGGGATGTGCTGTTTCAAGGAAAACGCCAACCTCACCAGGCTGCAATCCTTCCTCAAGGCTTCGATAGGCAACTGCTCCGTGCGTATCGAGCAAATAGCCATGATTGCGATATACATCTAACAAGGTTTCGGCAATTTGCGAATCATTATAAGCAAAACCTTCTACATCGTTCTTAATCGCATCCCAAGAGTTACCATAAAGGTCGAGGATTCGAGCAAAATTGCTCGGATTACCCACGTCCATAGCATTAGCAATTGTAGCAACCGACGGCTGTGGCTCAAACTTGCCTGTTTTTAAATATTTATAAACCACGTCATTGCTATTATTTGCTGCTATAAATCGCTTCACCGGCAAACCCATTGCCTTAGCAATTAGCCCAGCAGTAAGATTTCCAAAATTACCACTTGGAACAGCCACCACAACATTATTCAAATCTTCAGCAGTTTTTGTCAGTTGGGCATATGCATGGAAGTAATAGAACATCTGTGGCAAAAATCTTGCGACATTAATGCTGTTGGCACTCGTGAGCATCATCTTGTCATTTAGTTCTTGGTCCATGAATGCGCTCTTCACTAAAGCCTGACAATCGTCGAACGTGCCATCGACCTCAATAGCCGTAATATTATCGCCAAGTGTAGTGAACTGAGCCTCTTGCAATCGGCTAACCTTGCCCGACGGATAAAGCACGAAAACCCTAACACCTGACACGCCCACAAATCCATTTGCCACAGCGCCACCAGTATCGCCCGAAGTGGCTACCAAAACGTTCACCATGCGGTTTTCGCCCTCTCGAGCATTAAAATAGCCCAAGAGTCGCGCCATGAAACGTGCACCTACATCTTTAAACGCCAAAGTTGGCCCGTGAAAGAGTTCAAGCGAATAGCGATGCTCCGACACTTTCACCAACGGAATGTCAAAATTCAAAGCATCGTTTACAATATGTCTCAAGTCGTCGCCATCAATGTCTTCACCAAAAAGGTTATACGCAACAGCAAACGACATTTCAGCTAACGACATCGACCCGATGTTGTTGAAGAACGCCTTTGGCATCTTCGCTATGCGTTCGGGCATAAAAAGGCCGCGGTCAGAGGCAAGACCTTTAACCACAGCTTCGCTTAAGCTCACTTTGTGTGTGTTTCCATTTGTACTATAGTATTTCATATCGCTAAAACGATTTTACAGTCTGAAAAATTCTTTAATAAATTCGTCTCCACCCATCACACCATAACATCCGTTGACGGCAGAAAGTTCATCATATGTATCAACATCGTCGGCAACATCGCCTGGACGACAAATTATAAATGGCACAGCCCCATCGGTGTGCGTACGCAAATAGCATGGTGTTGGATGGTCGGGCAAAACGGCAATCGACACAGGCTCTTCAAACTCACCGATAGCCTCTACAAGAGGTCGGCACACCCGATTGTCTAAATTCTCTATCGTTTGCACCTTCAGGTCGAAATCACCTTCATGTCCTGCCTCATCGCTCGCTTCGATATGCAAAAACACAAAGTCATAACCACCCTTTAATGCAGCGATTGCAGCCTGCACTTTAGCTTCATAGTTGGTGTCATACAAACCAGTTGCTCCATCAACATTAATGACATCCAACCCGGCATATATGCCGATTCCTTTAATTAAATCAACCGCAGTGATTACTGCCCCTTTGCCAATGCCGAACATCTCAGTCATTGTTTTCATGTCAGGGCGGTATCCCGGCGACCAAGGCCAAATGCTGTTAGCCATGTCTTTTCCTTGAGCAGCGCGCGCTTTGTTAACAGGATGCATCGGCAACAACTCTTGCGACTTTCTTACAAGTTCATTGATAATGTCAGTCGTAAAATTAGCCTCTTCACACTCAGCCTTAGCCATCACCTCGCAGCACAACGTGCCAGGCACATCGTGCGGAGGAGTGCATTGCACACGCTTGTCGCCACCCTTAATTTTTAGCACATGGCGATACGACACCCCGTTATAGAATCGAACCCTCTCATCTGCAAGGTGTTCGTTTAAGTAGTCAATAAGTTGCTTTGCCTCATGGTCGGAAATATGCCCTGCCGAATGGTTCTTAATCTTGCCATCGGCAACACATATCAAATTGCACCTCATGGCCACTTCGCCATGAGCCACCTCCACACCCATACTTGCAGCCTCAAGCGAACCACGCCCTTCATACACCGAAGGCAAATCGTAGCCCAATAGCGACAGGTGAGCAACCTCACTGCCCGGATGGTAACCTGCAGGCACAGTTTTCAGTAATCCCGTTCTGCCCATTCGGCACAAACGGTCAATGGCAGGTTTGTGCGCCACCTGCAAAGGTGTGCGATTGCCATACTGAGGCATTGGCTCATCGGCCATTCCGTCGCCTAAAACTATAATGTGTTTCATTAATGCCGAAGATTACCCTTAGCGAATGTTTGCTATGCTGATAATATCGGCAAACACACCTGCAGCCGTCACCTCAGCGCCAGCGCCGTAACCCTTAATTTCCATTGGGAATTCGTGATAGCGCTCAGTAGTTATCAGAATTACATTCGTGCTGCCCTCAAGAGCAAAAAATGCATGATTCATGTCGACCTTCTTCATGCCTATTGTCAACTTGCCATTTTCAAAGGTAGCCACAAAACGCAATTTCTTGTTTTCGCCTTCGGCTTCCTTGCGCATTTCTTCAAACATAGGGTCAAGTTCATGCATTCGTTCCATAAAGGCTTCAGTTGATCCTTCGAAATATTCAGCCGGAACCGACAAATGCTTTTCAACATCAGTTTGCTCCATCACATAACCCGATTCGCGAGCCAAAATGGTGATTTTACGAGCCACATCGTTACCGCACAAATCAGTGCGTGGGTCTGGTTCGCTATATCCGCGCTCCTTTGCCAAACGAACAGTTTCACTAAATGGTACATCCTCGCTCATGGTGTTGAAGATGAAGTTTACCGTACCCGAAAGCACTGCCTCAATCTTCAAAATCTTATCGCCCGAATTACGCAAGTTATTAATTGTGTTGATAATAGGCAATCCGGCGCCTACGTTAGTCTCAAACAAATATTTCACATCGCGCTTGCGAGCAATGTCCTTAAGTTTCTTATAATCTTCAAATTTTCCCGAAGCAGCGATTTTATTAGCCGCCACCACGTTTACATTATGGTCGAGCAATTCGGCATAAACATTTGCTATCTCTGCACTTGCCGTGCAATCAACAAACACCGAATTAAAGATGTTCATTTTAATTATTTCGTTCTTGATGTTTTCGGCTGTTGCTTCCATTTCTGCCCTGTCGAGCACACCGTCAACATCATTAATATCAAGTCCTCTACGATCGAAAACACATTTCTTAGAGTTTGCCAAACCCACCACTCTCAATTCGAGCGACTTATCTTCTTTAAGTTTATCGTGCTGCTTACGTATTTGGTTAACAAGGCTCATGCCCACATTGCCCACGCCGATAATAAACAGGTTGAGCACATGAGTTTCCGACAAGAAGAAGCTATCGTGAATAACATTCAACGCCTTTCTTAAATACGCAAGGTCGATAACAAACGAGATGTTAGTTTCCGAAGCGCCCTGCGCACAAGCAATAACATTTATACCGTTACGTCCCAATGTGTTAAATAGTCGGCCCGCAATGCCCGGAGTGTGCTTCATGTTTTCGCCCACGATTGCCACCGTTGCAAGGTCTTTTTCTGCCGTGATGTCACTAATGTCGCCAGTGCTCAATTCAGCAGCAAACTCTTCGCGAAGCACAGCCACTGCCTTTTCGGCATCGGCATTTTTAACAGCAAAAGATGTATTATGTTCCGAAGAAGCCTGCGACACCAAGAACACGCTCACACCATTAGCAGCCAAAGCATGGAAAATGCGCGAATTGATGCCGATTACGCCCACCATACCGAATCCGGTTAGTGTAACAAGGCAAGTGTCGTTAATCGACGAAATACCCTTAATGGCTTTACCTTCGTAATTTTTATCATCGGAGATTAACGTACCCGGAGCCGACGGATTGAAAGTATTCTTTATCAATATCGGGATATTCTTATGGAACACCGGATAGATAGTAGGCGGATACACCACCTTCGCGCCAAAGTTGCACAACTCCATCGCTTCGATAAAGGTAAGTTTATCGATAACATATGCCGAACTGATGATGCGAGGGTCGGCTGTCATAAATCCGTCTACGTCGGTCCAAATTTCAAGTTTTTCTGCATCAAGCGCCGACGCAATCAGCGCAGCAGTGTAGTCACTACCGCCACGTCCCAAATTTGTCACTTCGCCCGAATGTTCATCCGATGAAATAAACCCTGGCACCACAGCCACCTTTCCCTTAAAGTCGCCGAATGTGTCTTTTATGAGTTTTTCAGTAAGCACCAAGTTGGCAAGATGCTTACCAAACTGAGTATTGGTTTTCACATACTCACGCGAGTCGAAATGTGTAGCCCCGTCGATAATGCGGGCTATAATCGCACTCGACAGGCGTTCACCGTAACTCACCACTATATCTCGAGTTCTATCCGACAAATCCTTTATCAAAGCAATGCCGCGAAATATGTTGCACAACTCTTCAAGCAGAGGATCAACTATCGACCTTACCTCTTGAAGTTTTTCGGCCGGAACCATGCCATTAATCACATCATCGTGACGTCGAACTATCTCGTCGTATTGCTGCATAAAGTTGCCATCGCCTTGCGATGCCATTTGCGCCGTGCTTATCAGTTTGTCGGTAATTCCACCTAATGCCGACACAACCACAACCACTTGCTCGTCACAACTCTCTACTATCGACTTTACATGCTGTAAACTGTTTACAGTTCCTACTGAGGTTCCTCCGAATTTTAATACTTTCATCTTCGTTCTATCAAAAAGTGATTAAATAATTAATGCAATCCTCTATAATGGCAATCGTCGCCCAATTGCATTACTCGTCACTACTGCGCCTTTGGCACATATAAAATGTGTGCAAATTTAGTAATTATTTATGACATTGCATTGCAATTCGTTGGCAAATCGCAAACAAAACCTTACAATAATACAACATTATACGTTCTTCAACTAAAAATATTCCACAATCACACCATTATCGCAAACAAAATGCTTTTATTTGAGCATTTCACATTTACATATTGTTTTCTACGGTAAAATTTGCTATTTTTGTAGGAGATGGATGAATTAACGAAAATATTTAACCTCGACGACCAGCAGCCCGAGCCCAAGCAGGGCGCACTGTTAGTGGCAAAGCCCACCGTCGACGACTTGTGCTTTAAGCGTTCGGTAATATTGCTAATAAGCAATTCCGAGCATTCGAGCATGGGACTCATAGTGAATCACCAAGCCGGATACACCCTCAACGAGGCAATTCCGGGCATCGACTGCGAAGAAGAAATTCCACTTTATCTTGGCGGACCCGTCGACACCGAAATGCTCTTCTACATCCACACCCTCGGCCCGGACATTATTCCCGACTGCCGCGAAGTAGCCAATGGCATATATGTGGGCGGCAGCTACGATGCCATAAAGGAATATGTTAACAGCGGTGCTCCAGTTAACGGAAAGGTTAAGTTCATCATCGGATACAGCGGATGGTCGGCAGGCCAACTAAACGACGAAATTGCTCGTCACGACTGGGCAGTGAGCCATTTCTTGAGCCGAAATCTCATTATGCGCGAAGGTGAAGACGACATTTGGAAAGGTGTTGTGGCAAGCTTTGGCGAGAAATACCGGCTTTGGCTTAATTGGCCCAACAGCATAATTTTAAATTAACCCACAACAATAACAAAGAGCAAATCACCCATCAAATGATTTGCTCTTTTTATTTCTTTAAACTTTATAAATCAATCGCTTATCAAAGCATGCACTGCAACAACAAGGCATCGCAATAACCTTCGCCAGTGAAAAACCACCCTTTCAACTCGGCCGACTTACTAAATCCCGACTTTTCAAAAGTCTTTATGGCGGCTACATTTGTGCTTATTACCGTAGCATAAATCTGATTTAATCCTAATCGATTTTTTGTATAGTTTTTCACAATCTGCAACGCCCTGTTCGCAACACCTTTGCATCGATGCTCTTTCGTGACAAATATGCCCACCTCGGCACGACGGTTATGCGCTTCAAAATCAAAAATATCTACAGCCCCAACCGATTTGCCTTCGAGCGTTATCATCATCCTAACCGCACGCGACTTGTAGATGTCGCCATCATACGATTCCAAATACGACCATAACAATTGTCTTGAATATGGCGAAACAGTATTGCTCGAGTGCCATGCATCGGCCTCCGACTCCCATTCGTAAAGAAAGTCTAAATCCTCTGGCTCTAAAGCACGCAACGAAACCCCGTCGAGAGAAAGCATTTTTGACATAATGTAATTTTTACAAATTCAGAATGTTACAAAGTTATGCAAAAACAAGCAAATTTTCAACTCCCGACTATTTCACTCCTACTATTTATTCCCTTTTTTTTCTTATTCAATGTTTAAGCAGGCCCGCATTCTACAAGCCTTCGATGCGGTTTCGCATATCTTTTTCATCGCAACGCGAAACAAAACGGCCCGTAAAATAGCCGTCTTCATCATATTCGAGTTCGTTGCCGTACACATACTTTATCTCATATTGCTTAGCCCACGAACGCAGAATCTCAACAGCCGTAGAACTCACCACCGCCACACGCTGCCCCTTTGAACGACATGACTGTATTTCACTAATCATCCTGCCACTTACCGTTCTGTTCAGCAATGTCACGAAACGCTGTGAACGGCGAAGTATTTCGTCGCGATGCACATCTTTCATTGCACAACGTAACAAAAACTCATTGCGTCGGCTTTTCTTACATAAACAAAACGGCAACGATTTGAAGATAATCCACAAATACTTAAGATAATTGTCGGTCGTAAATCTAACGAACATCTTAGTAGAATCGCCTTGTATTATCGAATTGTCAAATCCGTATACTATTATTTCTTCATCACTTTCCTTCATAGTAATATCTTGTGTTTTCAAATGATATTAACCAAATTAGACTCACATCAATTTTTCGCTAATGCAGCCAGTTCAGTAACATTCAAAAATATTGTTACAAATATAATACATTTTTTACAACATGTGTATCCTTTTTGATTTTTTTACAAATATTTTTTGCTTTAAAGTACTCAAAATCTCGCTTTTGTTAGAATAACATTTATTTTATTTTGTCAATTTGAATTCTAATATTACCTTTGGCCCGACTATTAACTTAAACCACATTTTGAACTAAAAAAACAATCACACTTAATAACTATGGGAATTGTTATCGGAATAGACGTAGGAGGAAGCACCACAAAGATTGTGGGGTTGCAAGACGGAAAAATCATATCTCCTATGTTTATCACAGCCACCGACCCTGTATCTTCGCTATTTGGAGCATTCGGCAAATACATCTACACCAACAACATTGCACTTAGCGACATTGAGCATGTGATGATTACCGGTGTTGGCAGCGCCTATGTTGAAGGCAACATTTATGGACTTCCAACTACAAAAGCCGATGAATTTCAAAGCGACGGTCTCGGAGCCCACTTTGGAAACAATTTAGACCGACTTATTGTTGTAAGCATGGGAACCGGCACCACTCTTGTGAAAGTTGAAGGCGACGAAATTCGACATTTAGGCGGCATAAGCATGGGCGGAGGCACCCTTATGGGACTCTCTTCTCTACTTCTGAAGACTACCAAGATTGAAGCAATTCAAGACCTTGCCGAACGCGGCAACATCAAAAACATTAATCTTCAAATTGAAGACATCTGCAAAAACGACCTTGAAGGCCTTCCACTTTCGGCCACCGCTTCACTTTTTGGCAAGGCCGCTAATTCTAACGTTAGCGAAGAAGACATCGCCATCGGATTATATTATCTTGTAATACAAACCATTGGCTCGGCTGCCGTACTTTCAAGCCTCAACAGCGGAATCAAGGACTTCGTGGCAATTGGAAACCTCACAAAGATTCCACAATGCCGCTTAATATTCAGCATGATTGAAAAACTTTACAACGTACGTTTCCACATCCCCGAACATGCCGAGTTTTGCACAGCAATTGGCGCCGCACTTTGCTACAACAAAATGAAAAATGCCAAGAAATAACCACTACCCCCACTTCGGACGATAGTGCACAAAATAAGAAAAATCCTTTCTGAACAAATCAGAAAGGATTTTTTCATTTATCATTTTCACCAATCAAACTTCTTGGTTCTTATGTGGCAATACGGTTCACCGCCATTAGTGTCGTAATAATGCTGGTGATAGTCCTCGGCTGGCCAAAAACGTTGCACCTCGCGCAATTCGGTATTCACCACATGACCTCGCTCTCTAAGCCATGCCATCACCTCTTCGGCACATTTCTTCTGGTTTTCATCGGCGTAAAATATCACACTGCGGTATTGTGGGCCTAAATCAGGGCCAACACCATCGGCTTGAGCCGGGTCGTGAATTTCAAAAAACACCTTAACCAGCGTAGTGTAATCAACCACCTCGCTATCGTATTGCACCTCAATAGCCTCAACGTGATGAGTGCGATGTGCCTTCACTTCAGGATAGGTCGGATTCAACTCGCTGCCGCCAGTATATCCAACCTCTGTGTTAAGCACTCCCTCCACTCGCTTAATCTGATACTGAACGCCCCAAAAGCATCCCGCCGCAAATATTGCCTTCTCTATTGCCATATCACTCATTAGTTAATATCTCTTTTAATGCCGTTGCCAATTGGTCAGGACAAGAAGTTGGCTTTGCTCCGCAGCGTATTCCCTCCAAGCGCTCCACCACGTCTTCAATCTTCATACCTTTCACCAAACTGCATATGCCCTGCAGATTACCATTACATCCACCGTAAAACTTAACGTCTTTCACCATTCCGTCTTCGGTTTCTATTTCAAATGCCTGGCAACAAGTGCCACTCGTAAAATATGTAGTCTTCATCGTTTTCAATATTTATAACTCCAACAAATCGCCGCACATTGCTCATCACCACAAGTGCAACATCGCCACAAAATTATCAATAATTTTCTGCTTTCACAACACCCAAAAAAGGCCCGCCACACATTGGTTGGCGAGCCTTGATATAAATGTTTCAAGAGTTAATTCCTAATTACTTCTTAGCGCAAGGACAAACTTGGTTGATTTGAGTGAAGAAGTCATTACCCTTATTATCCACAAGGATAAATGCAGGGAAATCTTCCACTTCAATCTTCCAAATTGCTTCCATACCAAGTTCTGGATATTCCACACATTCAATGCTCTTAATGTTGTTTTGAGCCAAGATTGCAGCAGGACCTCCAATGCTACCAAGATAGAAACCGCCATGCTTTTTGCAAGCGTCGGTAACTGCTTGGCTACGGTTACCCTTAGCAAGCATCACCATGCTACCACCGTGCGATTGGAACAAATCAACATATGAGTCCATACGTCCGGCTGTTGTTGGGCCCATTGAGCCGCAAGCCATACCAGCAGGAGTCTTAGCAGGGCCTGCATAGTAAATTGGGTGATTCTTGATGTATTCTGGCAAATCTTCACCAGCATCGATGCGTTCTTTCAACTTAGCGTGTGCTATGTCGCGGCCAACGATGATTGTACCGTTAAGCGACAAGCGAGTTGAAACAGGATACTTATCCAATTGCTTAAGGATTTCGCTCATTGGTTGGTTTAGGTCAATCTTAACTGCATCGCCTTCGCCAGCGTTACGCAATTCTTCTGGAATCAACGATGTTGGGTTGTCGTCAAGTTTTTCAATCCAAATACCGTCCTTGTTAATCTTACACTTAATGTTACGGTCAGCCGAGCAACTCACACCAAGGCCCACAGGGCAAGAAGCACCGTGACGTGGCAAACGAACGATGCGAACATCGTGTGCGAAATACTTACCACCGAATTGTGCGCCAAGACCTATGCGATGCGCTTCTTCAAGAACTTGCTTTTCAAGTTCCACGTCGCGGAATGCACGGCCAGTTTCGTCGCCTGTAGTTGGTAGGTTATCGTAGTAGTGTGTCGAAGCAAGTTTCACTGTCAAAAGGTTCTTTTCAGCCGAAGTACCGCCAATCACAAATGCTACGTGATAAGGAGGACATGCTGCAGTGCCCAAAGTCTTCATTTTTGCCACCAAAAAGGGAACCAATGTTGCTGGATTCAACAACGCCTTTGTTTCTTGATATAGATAAGTCTTGTTAGCCGAGCCACCACCCTTTGTCACACAAAGGAATTTATATTCCATGCCTTCGGTTGCTTCAATGTCGATTTGAGCAGGAAGGTTGCACTTTGTGTTAACCTCATCATACATGTTAAGAGGTGCATTTTGCGAATAGCGAAGGTTTTCTTCTGTGTAAGTCTTATATACGCCAAGCGACAAAGCCTCTTCATCGCAGTAGCCAGTCCACACGTGTTGGCCCTTTTCGCCGTGGATGATTGCTGTACCTGTGTCTTGGCATAGAGGCAACTTACCCTTGCACGAAACTTCAGCATTGCGCAAGAATGTCAATGCCACATACTTGTCGTTTTCGCTTGCTTCTGGGTCGTTAAGAATCTTTGCCACTTGCTCATTGTGAGCACGACGCAACATGAATGATACATCGCGGAATGCAGCGTTTGCCATCATTGTCAAACCCTCTTTTTCCACTTTCAAGATTGGGTTGCCTTCAAATTCACTCACCGACACATAGTCTTTGGTAAGCAAATAATATTCAGTATCGTCCTTTTCGATTTGAAACATAGGAGCGTACTTAAATTCAGGATTTTGTGCCATGTTTTAGTTGTTATTTATAGGTTCAATATTTTCTTTTACAAATGTATGAAACTTTCCACACCTACGGAAATTTTTAACCACCAAATAATTCCCGCTTACGCTAATTTCAGTCTTCAGTAACTGCGGCGGCGAGGGCTTTCCACAGATTATCGTCGGGTACTGGCGCCGTAACATCTATTTGCTCGCCGCTCACCGGATGCACAAACTGCACCCTGTGGCTCTGCAAACATATGCCGCCATCGGGGTTGCTGCGCTGAGCACCATATTTCAAGTCGCCTTTAATGGGGCATCCTATAGCCGACAGTTGCACCCTAATCTGATGCTTGCGGCCCGTGAGCAAATTCACTTCGAGCAAAGTATAGTTTTCGCTGTGTGCTATAACTCTATATTTTAGCACCGCCTTGCTGCTGTCGGGCTTTTTTGTGTCCCAGGCGCGCGACTTATTGTTGCGTTCTGTGGTGGTAATATAGTGTGTGAGCGTGTCCTCCATCTTTTTGGGGCAATTCTTTGTAATGGCCCAATAGGTCTTTTTCACCTTGCCGTCGCGAAACAGTTCGTTCATGCGAGAAAGTCCCTTACTGGTCTTGGCAAAAACCACCAAGCCGCTCACCGGACGGTCGATTCGGTGAGTCACCCCGCAAAACACATTGCCCGGCTTGGCATATTTCTCCTTTAGCCATTGCTTTAGGGTTTCGACCAACGGCTCATCGCCGGTCTTATCGCCCTGCACTATCTCGCCAACAGCCTTGTTGACTATAATTATATGATTGTCTTCGTATACAACTTCCATAATCTGATGGTGGATTTTTTCGTTTATCTCTTACAAAAATACTATCTTTCTGCCCAATATTCAAGAAAAAAACACCACAAGATAGGTGCAAACAATCTTTTTTCTCAAAAAATTTTGCAAATTCAAAAAAAGTTCCTACCTTTGCACTCGAAATCGCGGGATAGAGCAGTGGTAGCTCGTCAGGCTCATAACCTGAAGGTCGGTGGTTCGACTCCATCTCCCGCCACTAAGCATGGAAGTTCAGAGTTTCTGAGCTTCCTTTTTTTATGCCGTTATTCCATTAGCACTTAGCGGCCACATCTCGGCAAGACTTGGTTATTTAGCCTTATCGCTTGGTCAAATCAAAACATAGCGAAACACTTCTCGCAATCGACATTTTACACAAAAATTCACTCTAAAACAACTGATTTTCAGCCACTAAAGCAACTACATGTTGCATATATCATCTTTTTTGAGTAATTTCGCATCATTAAAACAACAATAAGCCAACAAATAGGCAAATAGAAACCAATGGTGTCGAAAACAAGAGAAAAACTCATTGAGGTGGCTCGCCAATTGTTTGCCAACAAAGGCGTAGAAAACACCACTATGAACGATATAGCATCGGCTTCCGAAAAGGGCCGACGCACCATCTACACCTATTTTAAGAGCAAACGCGAAATCTACAATGCCGTAGTGAAAAACGAAAGCGAGATGATTGTGGAACGTCTCAGCACCATCCCGTCGCAACACCTGTCGCCCGAAGACAAACTCATGGAGTTTATTTTTGTGCGATTTGAAGCAATCAAAGAACTCGTAACTCGCAACGGCTCGCTTCGCGCCGGATTTTTCCGCGACGTGCGCAAGGTGGAACGCGCTCGACGCGGCACTCTAAACCAAGAATGCGCCGTGCTAATGTCGATACTGCAAGAAGGAGTCGACAAAGGTGTTTTCTCTATTAAGCACATCGACAAAACAGCAAAAGTGATGCTGCTATGCATGCAAGGGCTCGACGTGCCATATGTGCGCGACAGTTTTGCGGAAATGGATATCGAAAAAAACAAGTTACGCGAATATATTTGCGACTTTATCCTAAACGGCATCACCAGCAACAACCACCACTCTGACGAAAAATAAACATTAGCCATTTGGGCACACATACAAAAAACTGACAATAACACATTTCTATTTATAACATTAAAAAATATAAAAGATGAAATTACTAGAAGGTAAAGTAGCACTTGTAACTGGTGCTGCACGAGGCATCGGAAAGGCCATCGCACTTAAGTTTGCACAAGAAGGTGCAGATGTTGCATTCACTGACCTTGTAATCGACGAAAACGGCAAAGCCACTGAAGAAGAAATCGCTGCCCTTGGCGTTAAGGTTAAGGGTTATGCTTCAAACGCTGCTAACTTTGACGAATCGCACAATGTTGTGGAACAAATAAAGGCCGATTTTGGCAAAATTGACATCCTTGTAAACAACGCCGGCATCACTAAGGACGGACTTATGATGCGTATGACTGAAGCACAATGGGATGCTGTTATCGCAGTGAACTTGAAGTCGGCTTTCAACTTCATCCATGCTTGTTTGCCTATCATGATGCGCCAACGCTCTGGCTCTATCATCAACATGGCTTCGGTGGTTGGTGTTCACGGCAATGCAGGCCAAGCAAACTATGCTTCTTCAAAGGCTGGTATGATTGCACTTGCCAAGAGCATCGCTCAAGAAGTTGGCTCTCGCGGCATCCGCGCTAATGCCATCGCTCCTGGTTTTATCGAAACTGCAATGACTGCTGCCCTTCCTGAAGAAGTGCGCAAAGAATGGGCTAACAAGATTCCTCTTCGCCGTGGCGGTCAAGTTGAAGACATTGCCAACGTTGCAACATTCTTGGCAAGCGACATGTCGTCATACGTTTCTGGACAAGTTATCCAAGTGGACGGCGGCATGAACATGTAATCGAAAAAAATACTCACAACAAACACTCACGACGGTTGCCACACATGGCAGCCGTCGTTTTTTTATTGCCAACTTAACGCAATCACACATTTGCTTAACTCATAACACACAAAAGCATCTCACGGCTTGCCTATATTGCTCAATAACATTACCTTTGTAAAAAAATTGACCAATACTCAACATATTACAACAGTAAAAGTTTAAATGAAGTTTTACATATTTATTATATTATTTTTCTCAATCATCGTTTCGTCTTGTAGCACTCGTGAAGAAAAACAGGTTAGCGAACCTGAAACAGTTGTGGTTAGCGACACTGTTGCAGCTGCCGACACTGTGGTCATCGACACACTCATTCCTCCCACAGGCCAGCTGCGAACCGAGAAAGCAGCCATCGACTACATGACAAACTCCGGACATTGGGAAAAATTCAAAGAAGGAATCTTGCCTCGCATGGCAAAGGAAAACTTGCCCTATGCCAACAAACTGCTGCACAACAAGTTCAAGCGTTTCATAGTGGTAGACAAAGGCAAAATGAAAGTGCAACTTTACGACAAATTCGGACGTAAAGAGATAGAATACGGCATGGCGTGTGGCAAAAACTTCGGCACAAAGCACGAAAAGGCCGACTCTCGCACCCCCGAAGGATTTTTCTCTGTTGAAGGCATTTACGACAGCACCGACTGGCTATTTACCGACGACGACGGATACACTTCACCTAAAAAAGGCCAGTTCGGCCCTCGATTCATTCGCTTGCGAATACCCACCACTTCGCAAATCGGAATACACGGCACATGCGCCCCATGGTCAATCGGAGCACGTGCAAGCCACGGATGCATTCGCGTGACAAACGAAAATATTCTAAAGCTTGTTGAACTTGTTGAAGTAGGCATGCCTGTTATCGTAAATCCCGGCTCGCGCGACATGCGCACAAACCTCGAGGAAGGTTACGAAGTGCCATACATCACCACCGACAACATCCCTATTAAGATTCCGAAGATTATAAAACGCGACACCATCAACGCTGATTCATTGCTGACCGACTCGCTGATGACCGACTCTATAATTCGAATCGACACGCTCGCCGTCGACACACTTAAAGCAATAAAGTTAACAACCGACTCCTCGGCTGTCGGAGTTGAAACCAAGAGGGATTCTCTGGCTTCTCACAAGCCCGACTCAACAGCCACTAAAAACATAGGCGAATAACTTATTTCAACAAGTGACATTTTCACTTCGTCCCCAATCAACATAACATAAACAATAGGCGTTTGCTGCAGTCTGCCGTAAACGCCTATTTTAATCCTTATCACCACATCTATCTTCAACAAAAAAAGATAAACCCATAATCCACAACGTGCCTTTGAGGCAAAGGCTCACAAAAAATTACGCACCAAAGCCGCATTAAAGCCGAAATCTTAAAAAAATTTTTT
>JAZLAU010000003.1:0-64293 GCA_045613305.1 Muribaculaceae bacterium | reverse complement strand
GTTGATGACCATTTTGGACACTGTGAATATTACACTGTGTTCACTCTTAATGAAAATGGCAGCGTTGCCGATAAGCAGCGTTTGGATTCGCCCCAGGGCTGTGGCTGCAAATCAAACATAGCAAGTACTCTACAGGAAATGGGAGTGGAGGTGATGCTGGTCGGAAATATGGGCGACGGAGCGTATAATAAACTTCAAGCGCACAACATTAGCGTGATAAGAGGATGCAAGGGTGTGATTGACGATGTGTTGTCGGCCTATTTGAGCGGACAAATTGCCGACAGTGGTAATGAATGTCATCATGAGTGCCATGACCACGGTGCAGAACAACCAACATTTGTGGTTGATTTTTCTAAACTAAAAAAGTGAGCGTGTGTTGTGTATGCGGCTAACTGACATTGGTTAATGTGGCACTTTCGACATGAAAGTTTTGTGCCGAAAGGAATAAAATTTAGTTGATTAAAACCAAGCAAATTGGTTAAAAATATTGGGCTGATTCCGTATTTTATGGAGTCGGCCCTTAATGTTAGTTTTGTGTTACGGCAGGTAATAATAGGCAATGGTTTTATGTTAAGAAGCCAACTCTTTGTGTAAGAACAAAAGAACATGATATGAGATGTTTAAACCAAACATTTCCTTGAGAAAAACGTAGTGGAGAGAACTACGGTGGTTGCACTTGTGGCCTATGTTGGCCGGGGTGTATTAAATTGATTTTTTGGCGGTTAATATTTGGTGTGCGAATGAAAAATGATGAAAAATTGAGCGACATTTAGTTAAAAAAGCACTATTTAAGGGTTAAAAGTGCAAAATAATCGTCAACTGCGTTAAGTAACGAAATAATTGTTGTAATTTTGCCGAGATTTTTAAGGTAAAAAATCTATTAATTAATATTCATTTTTGAAGTATGAGAAATTTTACAAAGAAGGTTGTGCTGCTAACGTTGATTGCGATTAGTAGCATAATTGCGCATGCTTCAGCACAAACCCCACAAAAAGGCGTTGTCAGAGTTAAGTTGCAACCTCAGGTTGCGCTTCAAGTAGGCAATTCGCCACGCGTTCAGTCGAACGGTGTGTTGTCGTTAGGCATCACTCCACTCGATGCAGCATCGCAGAAGGTAGGTGCAAAGAGCATAAAGAGGGTTTTCCCTTATGCGCCCAAGTATGAAGCTCAGATGTCGAAGTTCGGCCTTGACTGCTGGTACGAAGTGACATTTGACGAGAAAGTAAATCCGCAAGAGGCAGCACGCATCTTCCGCAATACAGCGGGCGTGCAGACTGCCAATTGCAAGGTGCCAATGGTGCTCCACGAAGGCAATGGTTCATATCGCACAGTGAGTGCGAGCAATGTTCCAGTGCGCACAAGCGAGATGCCATTTAACGACCCACGTCTTCCACAACAGTGGCATTACAACAATGATGGCACGTTGTCGGGAGCAATAGCTGGTTCAGACATCAACCTTTTTGAGGCATGGAAGACTACAACAGGCCTTAAGGATGTGGTAGTTGCAATCATTGACGGTGGTGTTGATGTATCGCACGAGGACCTTAAGGGTAATATGATGGTCAATGAGGTTGAGGCTAATGGTCAAGAAGGCGTTGACGATGACGGCAACGGTTACATCGATGACATTTATGGCTACAACTTCTGTACAAATTCAGGCGAAATCTATCCACATGCTCACGGTACACACGTAGCCGGAACAGTGGGTGCAGTTAACAACAACGGCATTGGCGTTTGCGGTGTGGCTGGTGGTAACGGCTCTGTAGGTAGCGGTGTGAGCATGATTTCTTGCCAGGTGTTTGAATCGCGTTCGGGTGCAGGTGAAGGCGACTTTGCAGCAGCTATCGTGTATGCGGCAAACCGTGGCGCTTCAATTGCACAATGTTCTTGGGGTTGGTCTACTCCTGACTATAAGGAACAAGATGTGCTTGACGCAATCGACTACTTTGTGGCTACTTCACGCAGCAACCGTTTGAACGGTGGTATCATGTTCTTTGCAACTGGTAACAACGGCGACACTGGCGACTATTATCCTGCTTGCTACGACAAGGTTGTGGCAGTAGGCGCTATGGGTAACGACTATAAGGTTACTTCATATTCAAACTATGGTAGTTGGGTTGACATCGTGGCTCCAGGTGGTTTGTTGGATTATGGCGACCAAGGTGGTGTGTTAAGTACTTTGCCTAACAATAGCTACGGATTCAATGAAGGTACGTCAATGGCTACACCTCACGTGTCGGGTATTGCAGCACTTGTGTTATCACAACATGGCAATGCATCGATGAGCTGCGAAACCATTCGTCAACAAATCATCACTTCGGTAAACGACCTTTATTCACACAATAAGGGCGCTGAAGGATTGCACGGTAGCGGTTACATTGATGCAGTGAAGGCATTGCAGTTTGGCAGTGGTGAAGCACCTGAGGCTGTAAGCTCGTTTACTGCACTTCCTGCGCAAGACAATGTGACTCTTGAATGGATTATTCCTGCTTCAAGCGACAATAACGTAAATTATCACTTAGTGTATTATAGCACAACACCATTTGATGCAACATCTGATTTGACTGGTGTGAAAAGTGTTGTTGCCGACACAAAGTTCCTTTCTTCGGGCGATAAGTTCACGTTTGAACTAAAGGGCTTGCAGTCGTTGACTACATACTACATTGCTATTAAGGCATTTAACCGTTGGGGTGAGGCATCAGGCCTTTCGCCAGTGGTAAGCGTTACAACAAACGCTGGTCCAAAGATGACAGTCGACAAGTCGTCGCTTTCGCTTACTGTGAACGCAGCATCGAGCTTGGTGGCAAGCGGAACGTTCACTATTGGCAACTCTGATGAAGGTTTGCTTAAGTGGAGCGGATTGGCTCGTACAACACAATCAACCATCTCAACAAGCGGCAAATCGCCAATGCCAGGTGTTGTGACTGAAAATAGTCGCAAGTTGGCTATTATGCCATTTGCTGCAAATGAGAAATTCAGCACAGCTGACTTTAACGCTAAAGATTATCCAAAGGAATTTAAGTACTTTAATCAGTATTATGCAAGTATTGGCGACAGCGACCCAACGCTTTCAAATTCGCAAGCACAATGGTTCTATGTTGACAAGAACACATATCCTGACGGATTTAACCTAACTGCAGTTAAGATTACATCGTTCAATGCATCAACATTGAATTTACAAGTATATCGTGGCAATAACCTTGCAACAGCAGAGAAGGTGTGTGATGTGACTCCATCATATTTCTATAGCGATATGGTGATTAAACTTGATGAGCAACAATATTTTGCTCCTGGTGAATCGTTCTGGATTGTGGCACACTTCCCAGTTCAAGAAAGCCCTTACACTCTAGGCATGGCTACAGTAGAAAACGAAACTGTGGCATCATACAGCTTTATGAGTAACGACATGGGTAAGACTTGGATTTCACTAAAGAATGCTCTTGTGGGTAGTCCATATGAAGGTGTCGACAACTTTGGTTGGGCAATTACTGCCATGAGCCAAAACCCAGATTGGAGCTCTCTTCTTGTTATTAATCCATCGGAAGGTCAAGTTAAGCAAGGTGAGACACAAGAAGTTACCATCTCTAACGATGGCCAACCATTGTGTAACGGTGCATATAAATTTAACATCCGCTTCAATACAAATGAAAGCGAAGCCAATAAATTGAAGATACCAGTAACGTTGACCGTTAAGGGCCAAGTTCCACAAATGGCAGTTGCCAAGGTGGTTAACTTCGGTTCGTTGCTTGTTGGCGAAAGCAAGACTATGACAGTGGAAGTGGTGAATGAGGGTTATGCAACATTTGGTTATTATGGTAGCTTGAGCGGTAATCGTATCGTTTCATCTTCAGAACACTTTGAGGCTCCTACATACATTGCTGGCGGATTCCCTGCACGTTCTAAGCAAACATTTGATGTTACATTTGCTCCAAAGTCGGCCGGAAGTCACACTGGTACAATCACATTTAAGCATTCTGACGGTACTGAGTTTAAGGTTACTTTGACAGGTACTGCAACCGACCCTGCAAATATTGAATTAAATCCTGCTACAGTGGAAATTGGTGAACTTGATGTTGATGTTCCAACTACAGGCGCAGCAGAGTTCTCAATTGCTAACACTGGTAACTATCCATTGGAATATGTGTTCCCTAAGTATTCAGACCATAAACTTGAAATCCAATCTAAGTCGGCTCACAAGTTTGGTTATGTTGCAGCAACCAACCTAAATGGTTCAACTGATTTTGCATACGACGGCAACCCAACTATCATAGGCGGAACCGACATTACATCGTTGTTTAGCGATAACGTGTACATGTCGAATGAAATCTCTCTTGGTTTCAGTTTCCCATTCTATGGAAAGAAATATGATAAGGTGTATATCTCAAGTTTCGGTGGTTTGGCATTCAACATCGGAGAGAGTGTGTTCCGCAGCCCATTGTCAGAAACTTCATATGGTCTTGACGGCGTAGCTTACATCTCAGCTTATAGCTATCAATTGGCATTAGGACCAAACTCAAAGATTGAGTATGCTAAGCAAGACGGTAAGTTTGTGGTTAACTTCTCGAATGTTATGGCTCTTGTGTATGACCAAGATTATGCACCAATTTCATTCCGTATAGCATTGTCGTCAAACGGTGACATTGAAATATTCTACGACGAATATGATGGCATGTCGCTATTCCAAGATGGTTCTACACTATACTGTGGTATCCACGACCCAGAAGATGCCGACCCACTTACTATGACATCGGCTGATATTGCTGACTATTGGGACAATAACGACGACCCTGCAGGCGAATTGTATATGAGTTTCCAAACACAATCTTCTATTAAGTTTGTGGCTCCAAAGGAAAACTTCATAACTTCAGTAACACCTGCTCATGGCATTGTAAACCCAGGTGAAAATGTTACCGTAAAAGCTACTTACGCTGCTAATGCAAATCTTGTGGCAGGTGAAACCTACAACCGCTTGACATTGCTAAGCAACGACCCAGACCAATCGGCTTCATTCGTGCGCTTCAACGCTTTGGTTAAGGGCGAAAGCCTTAAGCCAACCGCAGTATTGGAAAAAGAAACAATCGACTTTGGTAAGGTATTCCGCACATCGGTTGCTCAGCTTCCTCTTACTGTGAAAAACGTAGGTAAGAATAGCCTTGAAATCACAAGCATAACTGTTGCAAATGCAAAGGTTAGTGTTGAATCTCAACTACCTATAACTCTTGCTCCAGGCTTGTCGAAAGACTTCATCGTGACTCTTCCAACCGACGCTGAAGGTGTTTGTGCCGACGAAATCACTATCGTGACATCGGCTGGCGAACTTAAGGCAACTGTTAATGCTGAAGTAATTGGTGTTCCAACTATTGACCTTAGCTACGATGAAATTACTGCTACTGTAGAGAGCGGTACAGAACTTAAGAAACCTCTTACTATCACTAACAATGGTAATGAGGACCTTGTATACTCTATTCAACCAAACTCTTTGCTTGAATTCAGTGAAACAATTGCAGCTGAATCAAAGACATCGTATGCTTATGCGGCATCGGTTGACGGTGGTGCAGAGTATGAATGGATTGACATCGAAACTACCGGTCTTGGTGAACAATACAACTTCTCTTACTACAACAACAACGACTATGTGGCTGTAGAACTTCCATTTGAATTCCCATTCTATGGTAAGAAATATAGCAAGATGTATGTATACAACACTGGTTTCGTATCGTTTACCGAACGTCCAGACCAAAAGATGTGGCCAGAACCTCCAGGAGAATTCCCTGCAGGAACTATCTACACAAACATTATTGCGCCATATTGGGGTATGCACACAATGGACATCAGCAAGACTGCCGGTACTTACCACTATGTAACTGAAAACGAGGCTATTATTTCATTTATGGAGTATGGTAACACTATGAACATGGGCGTATGTTATCAACTTATCATGAAGAAGGACGGTTCGTTTAAGTTCCAATATAAGGGCTTTGGCGACTATGCTATCATATACGGAGCATTTGGTCTTGCAGGTATATCAAACGAAGATGCAACAGAAAGCATCCGACTACCAGAACGTTACTTGGCATTTGGCAATGCTGTGCAATTCACTCCTGTAGTTGAACAAACTGTTGCACCAGGCGAAAGCAAGACAGTAGACATCAATGTTATTACAAACAAGATGGCTGGCAACTACACTGGTAACCTTGACATTAACAGCAATGTGCCTTCACGTGAAAAGATACAGATTCCTATCGACCTAACAATCACTGGTACTGCAGAACCTGTATTCCCTGAAACAATCGTGGTGCAAAACGTTATGACCACTGCCGATGATGCTTATAAGGGCCCAATCACTCAAATGGGTGCATTCTATGAAGCATACTTCAAGGTTGAAAACAAGGGCACAGCTCCATTTGTTATCAATAACATTACAGTAGAAGGCGGATTCACTATCTATGATTCGTGGTTTGATGAATATGTAACTCAACCAGCACAGTTGTGGTATTATGGAGATGTTGAAAATTGGATGACCGGACAAATTGTTAAGCAATGGTCGCAATATTACGACGGCACTCCTATAACAGTCGACAATAAGGGCCTTGAACTTTCTGTTCCTATTATGTATGGCACAATAGAAAGCACTCCTGGCACATACGACATTCCATTGACATTCTATTATAATGATACAGAAACTGCTAAGGTGCTTGTGCGTTTCATCGTAACAGAAGCTCCTTATATGCAAATCGACAAGCCAGAAATTCGTGTTGAAAATGTTGCTGACGACTATGAGGGCGTTGAAACACTAACAATTGCTAACTACGGTCAGTATAAGCTTACATACGATTTGCGTATGGATCCTTCAGGTAAGGGTGAAGAAATTCCAGAAGGCGACATGGGTGGCGGCATTGCTCCAATGAGCAAGTCGGGCATTAAGACACTTTCTGCTTCGCCACTTTCTAAGGAAGCTGAAACAGAACTTCAAAACAACATTAAGGTGTCGATGGAAGCCTTGGCAAAGAGCTCTAATGTGATAGATGCTCCACAAGACTTTGAGTATAACAATGCATTGTTCTATGCTACAATGGCAGGCTCATCAACACCATCATATGGTACGGGCAATAAGTATAGCGTTTACAAAGCGGCAACTGCTTACACTGCTCCTGCTGAAGGTTTCAACATTTCACACATCTACATCGCTACTACGCTAACAAACATGTCGGATGGTACGTCGATTAAGAATGCTGATATTACTGTTGAAATCGTAAATGGTGATGACTATGAAGGTGATGACGTGCTTTCAACTGGCACAGTTCACTTCGATTCGATGGAAGGTGCTAAGTTTGTTATTATCCCTCTTGACCGTGCAGTGTATATGAGCCCAGGTCAAAACTTCTATGTGCGTGTAACTTATCCTGTAGGCGTTGAATATCCTGCATACTTGTCGTCGAAGGAAGAGGCTGTGGTTTCAAACCGCTACATGGGATTTGTAGAAGGTTATGGCTGGTTTGACTTAGCTTCAATGTTTAAGGAAACTTATGGCTCGCTTGGTTACATCATGACTTGTCTTGAAACTACAGAAGGCGGTGCATGGGCTAAGCTTGAAAACGAAGTTACTTCGGGCGAACTTGCTCCAGGTGAGAGCGTAGAAGTTAAGGTGCGCCTAAATGCAGCTTCAGCTCCTAAGGAAAAGGATAATAAGGCTGTGCTTGTTGTTAAGAGCAACGATGTTTTCACTCCAATCCTTAATTTCCCAATCTACCTAAGCAAGAACGGCTCTCCAGTGATTACTGCTCCATCTGAAATTGTTTACGCTAATGAAGGCGAAACTACAACTATCAACGTATCGGTAGCTGAACCAGAAGGTGACGATATGACAATTGCAGTTACAAGCGCTAACGAGATGGTTGCTATAAAGTCAGCTACAGCCGACAATGCTGAAGCTCAAGTAACTGTTGGTGAAGACAACATTGTGAGCGTTGTAGGTAATACCGAAAATGTGAATATTGAGTTTGCAATCACTCCTGACTATGGTACAGCAGGCGACTACGCATTTATGCTTACTGCAACCGATAAGGTAGGACACCGCAGCAATTCTACAGTACGCTACTATGTGGCACACGTAAATCGTGCTCCTGTGGCCGAACAAGATGAGGTTGACATCACTGTAGGTGTTAACGCTACATCTGAAGTGGTTGCTCTTGGTGAATTCTTCACTGACCCTGATGGCGACTCAATGACTTACGCTATCAGCATGCCAGATAACAGCAACGTGACAATGTTCGTTTCGGGCAACAACGTGATTTTCATGGGTAATGCCGTTGGAACTGTTGTTGCAACTGTGACTGCTACTGATGCTAACGGAGCACAAACTTCAATTAAATTGAATATTGAGGTGGTTGAATCAGTAGGTATTGGCGAAGTCACTGCAGAAACTGAAGTTAAGATTTATCCTAACCCAGTGGTAGAAACTCTTAACGTGGTTTGCGCGTTCGATTCTGAGTCGGTAACTTACGCTATCTACGATTTCAGTGGTAAGCAAGTGTATGTTGACACCGACGCCGTTAAGGCAGGCGCTGCTAAGTCGATTAACGTAAGCAATTTGGTGGATGGCGTTTACATCCTAAAGGTTGCTTCTGCAAATAGCACTTACGTTCACCACTTCGTGAAAAAGTAATGTGTTGACTAATAAAGGTGAATGCCGACTTTAGGTTGGCATTTCCTTTCACTCTGCGGGAGGGTGTATCGGTAACGATGCTCCCTCCCGTTTTTTTTGTCTATGTTGGACCGATGCTGTGTGGCTTGCGTGAATTGTGGCTTGTGGGATAAAGGTCTTGGCACAATTATAATGGGCAACTTATCGAAGATCTGCAATGCATAGGAGGTTGCACAAAGGTATTTAATGCCCAAAATACAATTTAAATTATGCTCAATTCAAAGATGTAGCCGATTTGGTGCATTAACAAATGTTTTGCTACGGGCGGCATAGAGGTGAGTGGCTGCTGCTGGAGTTGGATAACAAGGTGTAAAACTTGGATAACCTATAATTGTTGGGGGTGAAGAGATATGGAGTGTGAAATGTGCATGAATAAGTGTAGTTGCTCGTTGCGATAGGTTATGATAATGAAAGTCATAATGGAGATGGTTAGATTACATTGTTTCCGTGCTAAAAAGTAACTTGATTTGGTGATAGGTCACGGCAGATGATTATGACAGCACAAAATAATGGGAGTATTTTGGCAGAGGCTCAACCATAGTGTGTGAAAACAAAAAAAACATCCCCGCGGGGATGTTTCTTTGTTATATGGTTTTATGAATGTGTTTCTTTAGAAAAGAACCTTTTGGCCGTTAACGATGTATATACCGTTCTCTGGTTTAGTTACCACTCTGCCGTTTAGGTCATAAATCATTCCGTTGGTGATGGTGTTGATTTTACCGTCAACTGCTATGGCATCGATTGATGTTACATTGCCCTCAAGGTCTTTTAGAACAATTTCAATAAGTTCTCCGCGAGGAATGTCAGGGAATGTTTCCACAACATCAGGACCTTGTAGGTAAGCATGGTAGCCGCTTATAGTGGTAGGCTCTGCAAGGTTATAGATGCCTTCTTCGGTAGGAAGGTAAGTGTGGCGAAGGGTTTTGTCATCTTCGATGAAAATAGGTTCGTAAACTGCAACAAATGTCCAGTCGCCAATTGTAACCTTTTGAGCACCTTTGTTAGAAAGAATCACTTCGCCATTTTCAACTTCAGCCTCAATTCCTTCATCTTCGTTGCCAGATGTGTTTTCAAAAAGGTAAGGCACGTCGGCTTGTGCATTGTTGGTTTGTTTGAATTCCAAAGTCTTTCCGTCGTCTGAAACGCTTTCAAATTCGTAGAAACTAAATTGTGCTTGGCTCTTTTTGCTTGGCTTGAAAGGTAGTGTGATGGTAGCCAGTTTATTAGCACCGTTAGTGCGGTAATAAGTTACCGTAGTGTAGATGTGAGAGTTAGTGGTGTGAGAACTTTCGCCGCCGTCAATAATGTTAAGTGATTTGTCGGTTAGTTCATCACAACCTTCAAATGCATCATCGTCTACGTTTGCAGGGTTGCCTTCAAAATTCACCGATGTAAGTGATGTGCAATCGCTAAAGCAGCCTTTACCCACGGTTTGCACATTAGCAGGAATGGTGACATTTGTTAATGACGAACATTTAGCAAATGAATTTTCGCCGAGAGTAATAAGCGATTCTGGAAGCGACACGTTGGCCAGGCTCGTACAGTTGCTAAAACAAGATTTGCCTATTGATGTAACGCCTTCAGGGATGTCGATGCTGGTTAATGAACTGCAACGAGTGAAACTCTGATTTCCGAAAGTGCGAATTTGTGGAGTGCCTTCAAAAGTAACTGAAGTGATTGCCGAACGGCCTATAAAGCACATGTCGCCAATTGCCACAACTGGATATTCTACACCTCCGTATTTAATTGTGCTTGGAATGGTGATTTCTGCACTTGAAGTCATGCAGAATTTTAATGTTGCCTCCTTTGTAGTGGTGTTGATGTCATATCGAAGGCCCGATAGAGTAGTCTCTTCTGCTACTGCATAAACAGAGCAAATAATTGATATCAAAACGAAGACAAATAGTCGTTTCATAATTGGTCATTTTAAAAAAATCAAATAGTATAATCGCATTTGGTGTGTAAAGTAAAATAAAATTTTGTAAATCAGCAAATTTTTATACTTAAAATGTTGATTTACATGTGAAATTTAACCAGTAACGTATTAAAAAAATTGGGTTAGTGCTGAATTTGTGATTTTTTTGGGGGTGTTGATGAGTAAAAGGCAGTCCTGATTTGTTTAATGGTATATCAAACAATAAAAACCAGGATATGAAAAGGGTAAAGTTGCTAAGAGCTCTATGTGAAGGACTTAAAAAATGGCTACTATTTCATTTACTTTTTTAAAAGAATTAATAGTTGCTGAAAAGTTTTTTGTGAATAGCCCTATAGCCTATAGCAATAATAACGCACACGATGAAATAAACTGTTACATGAATCACGTTAAGAGAATTTGTGTACTGCAAATATACATACCTGACTAATGGATGTGTTGCAAACAAAAAAGCAGAAATGCTTCCAAGATATGTGAATATTTTGTTAAGATTATGGGCGGATTTTATGATTTGGTTAAACGATAGTGCTGCTGTAATTGCGAATATTGGACTCACTAACCAAGAGAAAAAGTTTAGGTTTGATATTGTTAAAAGAACAATTGATGCCATTAAAATTAAAATATTTAACCAATTGTTTTTGCTGAAAAGAAAGAATCTCTTACGGGCAAAAGCAATGCCTAAACAAAAAGGTAAAAACCATCCTATGCAATTATGTAAAAAATTATGAGAGCACCAAATGTATTTACGCAATGGCTCAATGTGGTCAAGTACAAAATATGAGCCTATAATTGTGAATAGTTGTAATGCTATGAGCAACAACATGTTGGTGTTAGGTTTTTTGTAAATAAACAAATAGTAACATGCGTAAAATTGTAACATCAAACCAAAGAACCAATATACTCCGGGGTGAATATAATTAGAGTAGAAGTTTGAAATCAATAAAACTTGTGAAATTATCGGAATAGGAGGTATAATTTTGTTTTCAAAACCATACATCAGAGCCAAAAAAATGATGTATGGTATTATCATCAGCAAAAATAGTTTTTTTGCATGTTGTGTGAAAAATTTAAAGAATGAAGATTTTGCTTCTGACATTTCATATTTTTGAACTAAGCCATATCCGCTTAAAAAGAGAAACACACAAATACCATACCATCCTAAAAATGAGAAAACGTCGGTCCATAAATAATGGTTTAAGTCAAATATGTGATTTATAAATGTCTTTGTGATTTCCTCATTAAAAGTAAACTCGTTTTCGTGTATAGGCGATAATAGGTGAATAAGGTTATGGAATACAATAAAAGTAATTGCCACATCCTTAATTGAAGATGAATCCTCTTTACGTAATATGTTTTGAGTCCTGTCCATGTATAGTAGAATTGTGTTTCAATAAAATTATTCAACCGTATATTTTATTCCACTAATTTCTATGACGAAATTCATAAAGTTATCAGTTCTGAAGGGGGTTGCTGTTTTCTGTTTAAGTTGATTTATTATTTTTGGATTGTTGTTTCGATAACTTTGTGATGTATAGACTATGAATGGAATATCTGAACCAAATTTTGCGGAAATTGGGTCATTTGGTTTTCCATGTGCCGCATAAGTGTCAGAACTGTTGTATATATCTAGTCCATGGTCTGATAGGTATATTATTATTGCTTCACGTTCTTTAAAAAGTGAAATGATTTCATTGACAACGTAGTCGTTGTATAGAATAGAATTATCATATGCTGCAAGAGTTGATCGTTGGTTTAAAGGACGATTTTGATAATCCTTTTCGGTGAATTTGACAAAATTGCTTGGGTATCTTAAATCAAATTTAAAATGTGAACCCATAAGGTGGAAAACATAGAAATTGTAATTGTTCTTGTCGTAAGATGACAGAAAATTTTTTGCTAATTTTACCTCTTCTTCGTCATATGAGGTTCTGAAATCGCCAGATAAAGAATTGCCGCAAAAATGATTGTCGTCAGAAGCTTCAGCAAGAAGACGTGTAACATTATTATGAACACCTACGTTGGCGTGGTTTGAAAACCAGTGCATAGAATATCCTGCAGAATGGAGAATGTCTTGAAGTAAAGGAAAATTATACCATTCTTTATCTTTTTCAGATTCTGGGCTATAGCCGCTAAACATGTATTTAAAAGATATCATAGTGGATAGTCCTGCCGATGTTACATTCTTAAAAACGATTAAAGATGAGTCTTGGACAAGTTTTTCGAGTAGAGGATTCGTTTGTTTTTCATAACCATATAGAGAACTGTGGTGCTTAGAGAAAGATTCACCCATTATCACTACTATGTTTTTGGGAGATGAGTCGGTGATTGTTGCCTCTGGATTCATAAAGTAATCCCGTAGATTTGTGGGAACATCATAAGAGGCGATGTTGTAAATTTTATTAATGATGCATTGGTTTAATGTTGGCGGATTACGCAATACAGCAAAAATTGACAGAATTAAAATTAAGGTGGCTAATGATGTAGAAAACTTATTTGGTTTAATTAATTTTACTAAATATAGTGTTACGGCTATGAATATAAACAAAGCTAATGTAGTTATAATAAAAGATAAAGGAACCATTACCTGTAAAAATTCTGTAGCTTCGTTTAAATTAGTAGTAAGTAAAAGTGTTGCAAAATCTGCATCAAACGGGGCGTTTATTTCATGAATGCAATAGGATTCTATAATGAAAAATATGACTAAAAATGAGATAATTATTGTTGAGAAAATTTTCCTAATTGTAGATGGAAATATTGATATTAACAAGGAGGTAATGTATGAGAGTAGATAGCCATTAAGGGCTAGATACAAAGAAAATGCTATGGAATTGAATAAAAAAATATAAAGATAAATGGCGTTTATTGAAGTTAACATGAATAATGCTAAAAATAGGATTCTATTTTTAGTGAAAGGTAATCCAAGATATGATAAAATGCGGTCCATGATGTGATATAGTCTATTTTTTTGATTTTATGCGTGACAAATTTACAATATTTTTTTTGAATTTGATTGGATGCTAATGCTTGACGAGATTTTTAAGCAAAATGAGGTAAAAAACGTGAGTGGTTAATGCTGAATTATTGATTTTTTGGGGGGATGGGTTTGCAAAGTGGAGTTATTTGTTGTAACTTAGTAAATTGAAATATTATGTGCAGACCGTAACCTTAGCATAGGGTAGTGTAAGAGTCTGTAACCGAGTGATTTGAAGAAATAATAAATATACATAATTATCCAAAAGAATGAAAACGAATTACAAATTATTACCACTTTTGGCAGCGAGTATGCTATTTTGTGGCACGGCAGTGGCTCAAGACGAAGAATTTGACTTGAGTTCGCAACGTGGTGAAAAGCAAGATGTGCTGGCAGTGCCAGGAGAAAAAGTAGACCACAAGGGTCTAGTGATTAACCCAACCCCACACGACTTAAAACTAAATGCTTTGAAAACACTCAATGTGAAGCAAGGATTTAAGTTTGACGACAAGAAGAAGTGTTTTGCCAATCAGTTGCCAACATTGGAAGGCAGTGGAATCGTTGTAAACAAGAAGGGCGTGAAACTGACAGTAGACTTTAATGCCAAGAAGGCAGTAGCAAAGGGCGTTAAGGCAGTTTCGGGTGGATATTCAATGACAATCGATAATAAGGGTGTAAGCATTCTTGGTTATGATGAGCGAGGTGCGTTCTATGGTTTGCAAACTTTGCGTCAAATCATGGAAAGTCCAGTAGGAAAGAGCGGAAAAGTGCCTTATATGACCATCTGCGATTATCCTGATTTGGAAAATCGTGGCGTGGTGGAAGGTTTCTATGGCACTCCATGGTCGCACGAGGTGCGTTTGTCGCTTATCGACTTCTACGGTAAGTTTAAGATGAACACTTATCTATATGGCCCTAAAGACGACCCTTATCATAGTTGCCCAAACTGGCGTTTGCCTTATCCTGAAGATGAAGCAAAGCAAATTAAGGACCTTGTGGAAGCATGTAACCGCAACTATGTGGACTTTGTGTGGGCTATTCACCCAGGACAAGACATCAAGTGGAATGAAGAGGATTACCAAAACTTGGTAAAGAAGTTTAATTTGATGTATGACCTTGGCGTTCGCACATTTGCTATCTTCTTTGATGACATTTCGGGCGAAGGAACCAACCCAGTTAAGCAAACCGAACTTTTGAATCGTTTGCACAAGGAGTTTGTAGAAGCACGCGGTGATGTTAATCCGTTGACAGTGTGTCCAACCGACTACTCTCGTTTGTGGGCAAACCCAACAGAAAAAGGCAGTTTGGCAATCTACGGAAACACATTACATCCGTCAATCAAGGTGTTCTGGACAGGTGATGTGGTATGTAGCGACTTGACTCGCGAAACTATGGACTGGGTTAATTCGCGCATTAAGCGTCCTGCTTACTACTGGTGGAACTTCCCTGTAACCGACTATGCTCGTCATATAATTATGCAAGGCCCAACATATGGTCTTGACACAACCTTGACTTCGGAAAACTTGAGCGGTTTGGTGAGCAATCCGATGGAACACGGTGAAGCGTCAAAGTTGGCACTATATGGTGTGGGCGATTATTGTTGGAATTCGGCAAGTTATAACGCAATCGACAACTGGGAACGTGGTTTGGAAGAACTTACTCCAGAAGCAAAAGATGCTTATCGCACATTCTCAATTCACTCTTGTGACACAGAAACTGGCTATCGTCGTGCCGAATCGTGGGAAACAAACACCTTCAGTTTCGACAACTATACCGAAGCACAATATGATGCACTTTATGAAGAATTTGAACGTGTGACTGCGGTAGAAGCGCAAATGAAGGCTAAGTGTGAGAATAAGTTGCTCATGAAGGAATTGGCCCCATGGTTGACTGAATTTACAAAACTTGGTTTGCGTGGTTTGAAGGCATTAGACCTTTTGAAATTGTATAAGCAAGGCCGTCACGAAGATTTCTGGAAGGGATATGTTTCGAATTTGATGACTTACGAACAACAAAAGGCGTATGAGGCTCATAAGAGTGGAACAATGAAGTTGCAACCATTCTACGAAACATCGATGGACGATATGCGCGACGGCTTCTTTATGACGCTAACAGGCAAGAAGCCATCAACCCTTAAGGGCATTGGTTCGTTTGCAACTTTGCGCACTACTCAAAGCAAGTTGATGTTTGACAATGACTCAACAACATATTACCACTCAGGAGCAGCACAAAGCCGTCAGGGTGGCGATTGGTTTGGTGTAGATTTGGGTATGGTGAAGGATGTTTGGGAAGTGAAGATTTTGCAAGGCCGTAATTCGGTTGACGATGTTGACTACCTTGACCACGCACGTCTTGAATATTCAGTAGATGGTAAGACTTGGAAGACTCTTATCGACGACATGAACAAGCAATATATCATCAATTGGAAGGGTGAAGCAGTGAAGGCTCGCTACATTCGCGTCATCAAGTTGCCATCAGAAAAGGGTAATTGGGTGGCTGTTCGTAGTTTTGAGGTTAATCCGGTGAATGCCGACCAACTTGGTTTCAAGGTTGAGGCCGAAGATGCCGAAGCGGTACTATATGCATTCGATAATCATCCTGGCACATCATATAAGAATAGTGGTGCAATGTCGTTTGGCGTGCCACAAGGTGTGAAGAAATTCACTTATTTGGCAAAGTATCATTCTGACAATGACTATATGTGTGTTGAGCAACTTGATGCTAACAATAATGTTTTAGATAGAGCTGTGGTTTACGCTCCATTGTTCACTCAAGAACTAAAGGCCGGAGCAGTAAAGGTTGTTTTGATTGGCAATGTTGAATTGTTTGAAATTGTTCCAGTAAAATAACGGTAACAGACTTGTTGATAAATATAATGTGCGGCTCATGGATTATGTGCCGCACATTTTTTATTTCGAAGCAAGATGAGCATTTTTTGAATGCGTTTACATAGAGGGGATGACATTGTTTTTAGCACTTCGAGTGAGCCATCGGTTGTGGTGTGGGCCAGATTGCACATCTGAAATGTGCTGCCTATCTCGTATTTTTTAGGCATTCCGATAAACACAACTTTCAGATTGTGGATTGTGTCATTCACTTCTTGAGCCTTTAGCACTTGTCATTAAGAGTGCCGGTATGCAATAATGCAATGAGTGGCGTGAGATTATGCCGATGATAGAGTTATATGTAGCAAACAGGCAGCCCCCACAAAAGGGCTGCCTGTCTGCTATTTTTTGAGAATAATGTGTGCTGATTAGTTTAGTGGTTTAAGGATGCACATGGCTTCCATAAGCATGCAACCTGTGACGTGAGGAGTTAAGCCCACAACGTCGTCGTTTGCAGGAGCCTTGCGCCAACGGCCACCATAAAGCATGGTTTTGTGGTTAACGCCTTGCTCAGCCATAACTGTGGCAAGGTTTGTGAAATATTCGTGGAAATGCTTGCGAGTGCTCATTTCCAAGTCTTCTTCGTTGATGAGTTTCACAAAATAGCGGAAGAATATGCCGTGGAAAAGTCCGCCGTCGCCACCTGTGGCATCATCCAGCACCCCGTTTTTGGTCATACGGTTAATTACGTATGAAGCGGCCAAAGCGGCATCGTTGAGGTATTGTTTGTCGCCAGTTATTTTGTAGAGTTCGTGAGCAGCACCCAAGAAAGTGCCAATGTTGTAAGTGAAAATCCAGTTTCGTTGAATGTGGCCTTGACGGTTGATGTTGTCATACACAGCACCAGTTTCGATGTCGAAAAGCACATTCTTTTCCCATGTGTAGATTTTTATTGCTTCGTTAAGGTATGCTTCGCGCACCTTGCCATCGGCAAATTTGGCATCGTTGTAGAATCTGTAAAGTCGAGCAGCGATAAGGGCGGCAGGACCGTTAGAGCAGGCGTTTTTTGACTTCGAAACGTCGGTTTTCCAAGTAATGCCGCCATACCAAGGTGCTTCGTCTTCAGGCCCCCAAGTGCTCCATATGTAGTCGTCGTAGAGTTGGCGAGCCTTAGTGATGTATTTAGTTTCGCCGGTGCTTTCAAACATTCTTATTTGTGCTAAAGCAATCCATTCCATATCGTCGACAAAAACATTCCACCAGGGGTCGTTGGCGTTCATCTTGCTTGCGAAATTGTATTTAGGCGCCCCTTCCCACCAAAGAGGGTAAATGTCGAGATATCTTTTTTCGCCAGTTCGCATATATGCGTCAACCATCACGTCCATGGCATGAGCTTGAGGCCAGTAGTGTTCGTTGGTTAAGTCTTTTTGATGGCTAAGGTAGTTGAAGTAGTAGCGGTCGGGATGACCTTTGAAACTTGCGCCCCAAAAGTTTTTGATTAGGGCTTGCGACATGCCGTCGGCCATTTTGTTCCAATAGGCATTGTCTTTCTGAGCCGATGATGTTAGCGACACAGCAAGGACGATGAGGAGGGTTGTAAAGATTCTCATAAATTTCATTAATTAGTTTTGACTGATTTTAATAGGTTAAAGAAAAGGCAATCTATTAAAATTTAAGTGATTCTACCGATTCTATTATAACGAGGCAAATTTAAGCAAATTTTTTATGATTGTGCTAAAGTATTAAGTATAAAAGTAATTACTGCGGAATGTTGTGGACTATAAAACAAAAACAAGGAGGCTGCAATAATGCACCTCCTTGCTGGTTGTGAGAGTGTATCACACATCACAAAGTGTTATCTGTTAAAGAAATCTTCATTCTCTGCATCGCAGTCATAATCGATTCTGCTGGCACGTTCGTAAAAATTCATTCTCTTTGCGTTCATTTTGTCCCACGATGCTTTTGAACTTTCGACAGTTGATTCAAACTTTAGAGTGTTTGTGATAGAAATGTTAAGGGCAGCTGATTCAACATCGTGATTAGCACCCATGTAGGTGAATACCCAATTTTTTGATTTTAAGTCGTCAATAAGGCTCTTTATAGCGGCACCGGTGTATTCTGTTGAGGCATTTTCATATCCGTCGGTAACGATGGTCACAAGCACCTTGTCGTTTTCGTTAAGCAGCGGCTTTAGGTTGTTGGCCGAAAAACCGATTGCGTCATAAAGAGCAGTGCAGCAGTTAGGGTTGTAGTCGTGTGAGGTAATTTCCTTTACACCTTCGGCAGGCATGCAGTTGCAGATGGTTTTAACATCGTCGTTGAAAGTTACGAAAGTGAAAAAGTGTGTTTGTTCGGGATGTCCTTTTTGAGCCTTTCTAATGCATTGAATTGTTTCGTTCACACCGTCGATTGCTTGTTTTTCGATACAAGACATTGAACCGCTTTCGTCGAGAATCAAAAGATTGAAAATTCGTGTTTGGGGGGTTGAGGTTTGCTTATCCATACTAATGAAAATTAAAATGTTAAATAAAAAATGTATATAATTAGTGTTTTTATGTTATTCATACGTTAAATCATCGAATTAGATGATTTGCGTGTTTTCTACACTATAAATGTTGCAAATGTTGTGCCAAACTTTGAAAATGCAAGTCGTCGCGAATAAAAAATCGAGAAAAACCGATTTTTTTTTCGTTCAGCGCCCGGCGGAGATAATGAGGGATAATTAAATAAGGTGATGTTTTGCCAAAATCTGTATGTTTCAATCAGTTTCAATTGAAAATTAATGCCTATCTTTGTAGGAATCAAATAACCTAAAACAAAGTAAAACAATTTCAGATGAGACTGACAAATTTGAGTAAGAAGGCAGCGTTGTTAATGTTGTCGGTAATGGTGGGCGCATCGTTATTGACCACAAGTTGCAATTCAAGCCAAGAGCAGAGCAAAGATTATTTGCAATATGTAAATGTGTTTATAGGCACCGGAGGCCACGGCCACACCTATCCGGGAGCAGTGGTGCCACATGGCGGCATTCAGCCAAGCCCCGACACTCGCATATATGGCTGGGACGCATGTTCGGGCTATTATTACAACGACACAACAATCAACGGATTTTCGCACACCCACCTAAGTGGAACAGGTTGCTGCGATTTGGGAGATGTGTTGTTGATGCCTACAGTGGGCGAGCAAGACATTACGCAAGAAGCCGAAAAGGCACAAACTAAGTCGTATGCTTCAGCATTTAGCCACGAAAACGAAATTGCAGAGCCTGGTTATTACTCGGTGATGCTTGACCGCTATAATGTGAAGGCTGAAATCACATCGACCACACGCGGCGCTTTGCACCGCTGGACTTTCCCTAAGTCGGATGATGCAGGTGTGATTGTTGACCTTGACTATTCGCTTGAAGAACAAGTGAACAAGGAAATGCAACTCGAAGTGGTTAGCGACACAGAAATCGTAGGTCACAAGATGACAAAATATTGGGCATTCGACCAATATATTAACTTCTATGTTCAATTCTCAAAACCATTCACCTACACCCTTGTTGACGACACTGTGGCCGTAGGCGATAAGCAACGTGCTCGCAAAAAAGCTTTGCTTAAGTTTGCCACCGAAGAAGGCGAAGTGGTGTATGCAAAAGTTGGTGTTTCGGCAGTTGACACCGAAGGTGCAAAAAACAATGTGCTTAGCGAAATACCAGAATGGGACTTTGACGGCGTGAAGGCAGCAGCACAAAAGCAATGGAACGAATATCTTTCAAAGATTAACGTTGAAACTACCGATGCCGACCATCGCACAATTTTCTACACAGCACTTTATCATGCAGCATTGCAGCCAAACACATTCACCGATGCCGATGGTCGCTACTATGGCATGGATATGAAGGTGCACCAAGGCGATGCGTCAAAGCCTGTGTATACTATATTCTCAACATGGGACACTTTCCGTGCATGGCACCCATTGCAAACTATCATAGCACCTGAACGCAATGCCGAATTTGTTAACTCTTTGTTGTTGAAGGCACGCGAAGGCGGCATATTGCCAATGTGGGAATTGCAAAGCAACTACACAGGTTGTATGATTGGCTACCATTCAGTGCCTATCATCGTTGATGCTTACATGAAGGGTTATCGCGACTTTGATGTGAACGAAGCATATAAGGCAATGCGTCGTGTGGCTGAATATGACACAACAGGCATTATTGCGCCAAAGGCAGTTGTCGACATTTTGATGTGTCAAGCAAAATATTGGAAAAACAAGATTGGCTATGTGCCATGCGATAAGGATAACGAGGCAGTGGCAAAGGCTCTTGAATACGCTTACAACGACTGGTGTATAGCACAAATGGCAAAAGAAGTTGGCGATTCGACCGGCATAGCAATGTATGAAGAATTTGCCAAGGGTTATAAGCACTATTATGACCCAGAAGTGGGATATATGCGAGGTAAAGACGTTAACGGCAATTGGCGTACACCATTCGACCCAGCACGCAGCACTCACCGCAGCGACGACTATTGCGAAGGTAATGCATGGCAATGGTCATGGTTTGTTCCACACGATCCAGAAGGTTTGATGGAACTTGTGGGTGGCAAGGACGTGTTTAACCAAAAACTTGATGCTTTGTTTAGTGCTTCTTCAGAGTTGACAGGTGAATCGGTGTCGGCCGACATCTCTGGCCTTATCGGTCAATATGCTCACGGCAACGAGCCAAGTCACCACATTATCCACTTCTATAACTATGGCGGTCAACCTTGGAAGACTCAGGAACTCATCGACCAAGTGCTTTACACTCTATATTTTAATAACGAAAACGGTTTGTCGGGCAATGAAGACTGTGGACAGATGTCGGCTTGGTACATCTTGAATGCTATGGGATTTTATCAAGTTTGTCCTGGTAACCCAGTTTATTCTATTGGTCGTCCAATCTTCGATAAGGTAACTATCAACCTTACTAACGGCAAGAAGTTTACTATTACATGCGAAAACAATAGCCGTGAAAATAAGTACATCCAAAAGATGGAACTTAATGGCCAAGAATTGGCAGAACCATTCTTCAAGCACGAAGACATTATGAACGGAGGCGAATTGAAGTTCACAATGGGTGCTGAACCAAAGAAATAAATTAATAAAAAATAAAATCATCACGGCCTCGCCGCAAGTGGGGCCGTGAATGAGATGAAAAAAGTGTAACATAAAAAAATGGTAAAGTTTTCAGAAAAAATCGGTTACGCCTTGGGCGATGCCGCTGCTGGAGGTATCACATGGAAAGTGATGTCGATAGCATTTCCGCTTTTCTTCACAAATGTGTTTGGGCTAACAGTGGCCGACACTGCAACATTGATGCTTTTGGCTCGTTTGTTTGACGTGGTTACCGACCCATTGATGGGTAGCATAGCCGACCGCACACAATCGCGCTGGGGTACTTATCGCCCATGGTTGATATTTGGTGCAATACCTTTGGGATTGGTGTTTGCATTGTTGCTCTACACTCCAGAGTTTGGCCCAGTAGGAAAGCGCATTTGGGCTTACTCACTCTATTTGTTGATGATGGCTGTTTACACAGCGGTTAATGTGCCTTACGGCTCATTGCTTGGTGTGATGACCGACGACGATAACGAGAAAAACCAATTCTCATCATATCGTATGGTGGGAGCATATGCAATGGGTTTTGTGACACTTTTGTCGTTCCCATATTTGCAAAAGATGGTAGGCGGTAGCGAAGCACATCAGTATGCAGTGCTTGGTGCAATTTTAGGAGCAATTGCAGCAGTGATGACTCTTGCTTGCGGTTTGCTCACAAAGGAACGCCTAAAACCAGTTCGTGCCGAAAAATTCTCGTTGCGTCCGTTTGCCGACTTGTTAAAGAACAAGCCATGGATTTATCTTACCCTTGTGGGTATTTGCAGTAACTTCTTCAACGGATTCCGTTATGCTGTGGCAGGCTATATGCTAACTTATTGCCTTGGAGGTGATGTAACCGTTAGCGGCTTGATTATCAACTATACAGTGTTTATGACATTCGGCGAAGTGACTTGTATGATTTTCGGTGGCTTGTCGCCTAAGTTTACTCAGTTGGTAGGTTCTAAGAAGAAAGCGTTTATCTGGTCAACAGTGATTTGTGCTGTGACATCGGTAGCATTCTTCTTTGTGCCAATGGAGCCGGGCTACATTTGGCTGATGATATTATTGGTAGTCCTAACATCGGTAGGTATCGGATTCTATTCACCATTGATATGGTCGATGTATGCCGACGTTGCCGATTATGCAACAGAAAAGAACGGAACATCATCAACAGGTCTTATCTTCTCATCGGGAACTATGTCGCAAAAGTTTGGCTCTGCTATTTCAGGCGCGCTTGTAGCATTGCTTTTAGGTATTGCCGGTTTTGTTTCAGGAACCGATGCCAACGGCCAAACAGTGGTTACCATTGCCGAAGAGAATATGGAATCGGTGAAGACAATGGTGTGGTTGTTGTTCTCAATCTTCCCAGCCATCATAGCAGGTGTGATGCTTTTGTTGGTTAAGAAGTATCCTATTGATAAGTAAAAATCGGTGTTTGATAGTTGGCTCTGTCGGTAACGTGTTGACAACGAGCGAACATCGCGCTAAAAATAAGAAAATGCGGCGTGTTGCATTAAGCAGCACGCCGTTTAGCGTGTAAGAAATTTAGATTACAAAAAAAGTGGAGATGAGAAATATTGTACAACTGCTGTTTGTGTGGGCGATTTTGTCGTCGTGTGGAAGATTTGAGTTAAACGACGGCGACTTGCTCTTTTGCGTGGCCGAAAGTTCTGCCATGAGCGATGCAATAGTGGATGCTACTCAAACAGGCGAAACTTATCAGTATGACCATGTGGCCGTGTGTGTGCATGAAGGCAATGTGCCCATGGTGATAGAGGCACATCCAAAATATGGTGTTGTGCGACGTCCGTTAACCGAATTTTTGGACGATGCTGCGGTTATCGACGGCAAAAAGGGCGTCATGGTGATGCGTGTGAAGGAGAGCCACCTTGCTGCAGTAGGCGTAGAGAAAGCGGTGAAACGCGTAGAAGGCTGTGTGGGACAACCTTACGATTGGTCGTTCTTGCCCAATAATGGCAAACTCTATTGCTCGGAGTTAGTTTATGAATGTTATCTTAATGAAGATGAAAGTCCGGTGTTTGACAGCAATCCGATGACTTTTAAAGACAAGGAAGGTGACACGCCTGAATTTTGGGTGGAACTTTTCAAAAACAACGGGGAAGAAATCCCGGAAGGAGTGCCCGGAACAAATCCCAACGACATGATAAAAGCAAAAATTCTTGAAGAAGTTTATTGCTACTTTGATTAAGTTGCTAAACGAACTAATTTTTTTTGTTATGACAACACTAAAGGGTTGACTCTTGAATAAAGAATCAACCCCTTTTTAATGTTGAAGGATGCGAATTGTGTGTTGGGGGTAACTGCTTAGTAGTGCCTACGAAGATAACATCAGAGTTACTCAGATGTATGCTCGCCGTGAGTTATTTGCATGCCTTTATCATGGCCAGAGTGGCAGTGCATCGGCTTTCATTATAGAATGCAGAAAGCATTTCGGCAAAAATGTCGTTAGGCGAAATGTGGTCAAACAGAGTCATGCACGATTTCACTTTTTCAGCATCGATTTCGCTGCCGAACAGTTTTTCGGCCTTTTTATGGCGATGCGAAAGAGCGGCATTGGTGATTTCGCGAAGCCGAGTTCCGAGCACTGGGTGAGCAAGATATCTTTTGGCCTCATCAATGTCGGTAATGCCGAAATAATCAGAACGACTGCTGCTGTTAATGCCCCGCAGTTGAGGAAAAATGTACCAAATCCAATGACTCATCTTTCGGCCGCTGCTGATTTCCATCAAAGCGATGTTGTAGCACCCGTAGAGCGGCACGTTTTGAGCAGCGATGAATCGTGCTATGTCGTTTTTTGCGATTCTCATTCAACAGTAGGGTAAAGTGAAACTTCTTCAAATTCGATTCCAAGCCATTCGCAAAGCGTGTCATCTACCTTTGCCGAAATTGCGGGTGTAATGTAAGGCGTTATCCGTTTGCTCACTAAAGCAATAGCGGCCGCTTCGTCGATGAGCCCCAATAATTTATGTGATGAAAAAGGAAGAATGCTGACTGGCAGAATCACATAAGCCAATGCCCCGTAGATTATGGCACGGTCGGTGTTGCTTACAGAGTCGGATTGCATCACATAGTAGAATTGCAGCAGCGGCTTGGCGGCTTGTCGTCCGGCCTTCATGGCATAGGGATGCAGTTTATTATATACTTCACGCGCCTTGGCGTGCCAGTCGACCGATGAAATGTGTTTGTGATAGCGTGATGCGATGGCTTCATAACTTTTATTGAACACAAAATATGCAAAAATCGAAATCCAGATAAATGTCCACATAGTAATTACGTTTTTTTTAAAAGTGATTTGATGTGTGAATTGAATATACGTTAAGAACTTAATCGGTTGAACCATAGGAGAATGGTTCTCTTAAATCGGTGCAGTGCCGAAGGGGAATAGGGTTGCGGACGGTTTAAGATGCAGTCGATTGAAAGCAACGATAAGATTTGTCGGTCGGTTAAGTCGGGGTTAAGCACTCGTAGAACATTATAACGGGCATTAACGAAACTCACGGTTTTGCGTATTTGGTGCTCGTTGCCAGGATGTGAAGAGATGCCAATTATTTCGATGGCAACCTTCACTTTGTAGATGTGTTTTCTGTTATTCATATTCCAAGATTTTTAAGAGGTTTTGCATGAGAGTGAGGGTGTTATGCCACCGATTCCTGAAAATTGATGTTCTTCTTGATTAGGAAGAGCACAAATTCGGTGAATGCACGTTCGTTGTAGGGAGTGAATCGGTCGGTGATTCGGTCTACAAGTTCGCGTGGAGTGCGGGCCTGAAACTTGCTTGCAAGTTTTTGGAGTTGTTGCTGCTCGTTGATTGTAATGTTGGTGAACACGTCGTTACCATAGTGCTCTTGAGCCGTGTTGCTGAAGTCGTGTTGTGTTAGGTTTACGGCAGCAATCTGATTGTTGATGCTGTCGACACGAATCAGGATAGTCATAGAGTTTTTGCGCTCTTTGTAAAGTACTGAATGATAATGGATTGGTTTTGTGATTTTCTTTGACATAATAATACTATTTTTTTCAATAAAACTAAAAAGAATGATAATGAATCAATCGGGGCATAGCCCGAAGTGCAATAGTCAAGTGTCGGATAGTAACTTCGACGAGGTCAATAAGTGTGATAATAAAAATACGGTAGATTTTTCGGCCCACTCCGCTTGGGCTAAACATAAGGAGACTTTTGTGCCGTGAGTTTCTGCAGATATTTAACTCATGGCTGTGTTTCTTTCCTTACATTTTATTCATACAGTCTAACTTAATTACGAGTACTAAAAATAAAACCCATCAATGCAAAGTTATGTAGAAATTTGCGCTAAACAAAAAGTGAAAAGTAATTTTTTTTTGAAATTTTTCAAAATTCATATTCGGCAATGGGAAAATACCAAGAAACGGGGAGTATAAAAACTAATGCTGTGGATAACTTTTTGTGTAATTGCATCGTAATTCAGTTAAGTATCACTAACTTTGCATTTTGAATAAGTAGGTTCCAAAGCCTAAAATAGAAAACAGAGAATCGATGATGCAATTTTCATTAGTAATAAGTCCGGTGGTATGCGCCTTGTTGGGCGTAGCCTTGCTGTTTAGCATATTGATAATCGTGTGGCATGCACGACGTCATAGTGCCATAAAGCGAGCATCGCATAGCAGCGAGGAGGCTGTGGATGGGGTGGAAGGTTTGGCGCCGGCCACCATTGTTGTGTATGCTCACAACAATGGCGCGCATTTGCAGAGATTCTTGCCATACTTGTTAAATCAGAATTATCCTAAATATGAGGTTGTCGTAATCAACGACTCGTCGGTCGACAATACAGCGGAAGTGATATCCGACTTTTTGGTGCAATATCCAAATCTTCGACAAACATTTATTCCCGACGGAAGCCGCAACGTGTCGCGCCGCAAGTTGGCAATCATGCTTGGCATTAAGGCTGCACGCTATGAGTTGATAGTGGTGACAAATGCCAATTGCTGTCCAGCCGGACCTAACTGGTTGTTGAATATGTGTCGCAACTTCAGCGATGGCACTGATGTGGTCATTGGTTATTCGCATCCACGATATAAAGGCGACAAGTCGTTTGGCAAGAATTTCAGAGTGTATGACAATGTAACCGACTCGGTGCAATATTTGGCAAGTGCCATCAATGGTTATCCTTATAGAGGCACTAACGACAATTTGGCTTACCGTAGAAGCACATTCTTTGCAAACAACGGATTTCAAAAGACTGTTATGTTGCACTATGGCGACGACGACTTGTTTGTGAGCGAGATAGCCAATAAAGACAATACTCATGTGGAGTTGTCGAGCGATTCGATGATGGTTTCGTATCGCACCGACTTCAAGGCAGAGCATGCCGAATTGAAGTTGCGTCATGATTTCACGGCAAAGAATCTTCGCCGTTGGCCATTTATAAGCACAGCGATGATTTCAGCAGCCCACTATGCGGTGCTTGGCTGTTTGGCTGCTGCTGTGGCATTGAGTTTTATGCAAATTTTGCCTTTTGCTTTGGCGTTAGTGATTTTGCTCTCTCTTTGGATTACGCTAATAATGCTCTTCAGAGGCAACGCCCGCCGTTTGAAAGCGCCGAGATTGTTGCTTGGAGTGCCTTTCTATGCATTGTGGCGTCCGTTTGTGAATTTGGCCTATCGCATAAGAGGTAAGCAAATGCGCGAAAGCAACTACACTTGGCAGCGATTGCGTAAGTAATTATTAGCCATTCGTGTGGTTAATTACGGAAAACCTGTGCCGTGGTTTTTTGAGGACCGAAGGTGTGGTGTTCGGTAAAGATAGAAGAAAAACCTTACAAATAAGATATTGAAAAGTAATAGCCAACCCTATGGGGCTGGCTATTATTGTATTAAAATGAGAATGTAAATGTGTCTTTGTTGTTAGTCGGATAAGCAACCTATCTCTCTTGTATGTGAGGTTTTGTAAGTTAGTCGATAAGTTTTCCGATTAGGGTTGCCGAAGATGCTTTCTCAACCACGGCAGTTCTGTATTGTCCGATTTTGGCATCGCCTGCTGGGAACACTATCACCTTGTTTTGCTGAGTGCGACCAAACATGTCTTCGCGAGAGCGCTTTGAGTAACCCTCAACAAGCACTTCGAAAGTTTTGCCCAAATCACGTTCGTTGCTTTGCTTCGACAATTCGTTTTGCAAAGCAATCATGCGATTCAAGCGGTCGATTTTCACATCTTCAGGCACATTGTCTTTCATTGTTTTTGAAGCAAGAGTGCCAGGACGTTCGGAGTATTTAAACATGAAAGCTGAGTCAAAGCCCACTTCGCGCATAAGCGACAAAGTTTGTTGGAAGTCGTCTTCGCTTTCATTGTAGAATCCGGTGAACATGTCGGTAGAAATTCCGCAGTCGGGGATTATGCGCTTAATTGCCGCAATTCGGTCGAGATACCATTCGCGAGTGTATTTTCGGTTCATGTCTTTAAGCACAGAGTTTGAGCCGCTTTGCACCGGAAGGTGAATGTGATTGCAAATGTTGTGGTGTTGAGCGATTGTTTCTAAAATCTTGTCGCTCATGTCCTTAGGGTGCGAAGTGCTAAATCGGATTCTCATGTCGGGCGCTTCGTTAGCCACCATTGCCAGTAAGGCAGCAAAGTCTATGATAGTTCCGTCGGCTTGCTCAAAATTATAACTGTTTACGTTTTGGCCTAAAAGGATGGCTTCCTTAAACCCGTTGTTTCTCAAATCGCGAAGTTCGTTAATGATGCTCATAGGCTCACGGCTACGTTCGCGTCCGCGAGTGTAAGGAACGATGCAATAAGAACAGAAGTTGTTGCAACCACGCATAATGCTGATGTAGCCGCTCACTTTGTTGCCCGAAATTCTTGAAGGAATCACGTCGCGATAGGTTTCGGTTAGCGAAAGTTCGATGTTGATGGCCTTTTCACCGTTTTCGGCAGCCGCAATAAGGTTTGGCAGGTCGAGATAAGAGTCTGGTCCGGCCACAATGTCAACTGCGTATTCATTTAGAAGGGTTGTTTTCATTCGCTCGGCCATGCATCCGATGATGGCTATGATGAGTTTTTTAGCGCGCTTGCGTTGCAAAGCGTGCAGTTGGTTGAGTCGCGAGAATATTTTCTGCTCCGCATTGTCTCTGATAGAGCAAGTGTTGATAAAAATGGCATCGGCATCGTCGATTGATTCGCAAATGCCGTAGCCAGCCATTTTCATGACCGATGCCACAACTTCGCTATCGGCCACGTTCATTTGGCAACCGTAGGTCTCAATGAATAGTTTCTTTGAGAATTCTTCGGGCTTGTATGTGAGATTAATTTTTTCCATATTAAAGATTATTTCAGTGGCAAATTTACATAGAAACATCCAATTTCACAACAACGGCACTTGCGCAAAGTGACAAAAATGATTAATGGTGATAAGGCTACAATAAGCGTGGTTGCGACAATAATGAATGTGAAGGAATAAAATAGATGGTTTTTTATGGGTTTAAATGGACCGATTTCGTAGAAATAATATTATATTTGCATATTGAAACAAACCAATAATATTCCAAGATTTACAATGAAACAAAAAGTGAATATCCCATGGGAAGAACGCCCAGAAGGTTGCAAAGAAGTGATGTGGCGTTATAGCAACAATCCAGTAATTGACCGCTACTCAATCCCAACATCAAATAGTATTTTTAACAGTGCAGTAGTGCCATTTGAGGATGGCTATGCCGGAGTGTTCCGTTGCGACAACCGCTCGGTGCAAATGAACATTTTTGCTGGTTTTAGTAAGGACGGCATTAACTGGGAAATAAACCACGAACCAATAGAATTTAAGTGCGGCAATACCACAATGATAGAGTCAACTTATAAGTATGACCCACGATGCGTTTGGATTGAAGACCGCTATTGGATTACATGGTGTAACGGCTATAAGGGCCAGCCAACAATCGGCATAGGTTACACCTTCGATTTCAAGGAATTCTATCAATGCGAAAATGCATTTTTGCCATTTAACCGTAACGGTGTGTTGTTCCCAGAAAAGGTTGACGGCAAATATGTGATGATGAGCCGCCCATCAGATAGTGGACACACTCCATTTGGCGATATCTACGTAAGTTTTAGCCCAGACATGAAGTTCTGGGGCGAGCACCGTCATTTGATGGGCCCAACACCTTTTGAAGACAGCGCTTGGCAATGCACAAAGATTGGTGCCGGCACAGTGCCATTTATGACCGAAGCAGGCTGGTTGATGTTCTATCATGGTGTAATCACCACTTGCAACGGTTTCCGCTATGCAATGGGTGCTGCAATTCTCGACAAGGACGACCCTACAAAGGTGCTTTATCGCACGCAGCCATATTTGCTCGGCCCTGCTGCTCCTTATGAATTGGTGGGCGATGTGCCTAATGTGGTGTTCCCATGTGCAGCGCTAACTGAAGGTGACAAGGTGTGTGTATACTATGGTGCTGCCGACACTCACGTGTGTGTGGCATTTGGTTATATTTCTGAAATTATAGATTTCGTTAAGAAAAACTCATACGTTAAATAATTAGTAACGCTAAATTAAAGAGAGCATAAGACTATTAGCAAAAATGGCTTATGCTCTCTTTTTACTGATAATCTAAATTCATATCATGATGAAAAAAGGAATTTTGATATTGGCAACTGTGGTTTCGGCAGCATTGAGTGGCTGGGCCCAAAAGCCGGTTGATTATGTAAATCCGTTTATAGGAACCACAAACTTTGGAACTTGCAACCCAGGGGCAGTAACACCTAACGGATTGATGTCGGTTGTGCCGTTTAATGTGATGGGCAGCGACGACAATGTGTATGACAAAGATGCTCGTTGGTGGTCTACACCATATGAGTTTCACAACAAGTTTTTCACGGGATATGCGCATGTTAATTTGAGCGGCGTGGGATGTCCGGAATTGGGCTCTTTGTTGCTTATGCCAACTGCAGGCGATTTGAAAGTAGACTATAAGGAGTACGGCAGTAACTACAAGGACGAAACAGCCCACCCTGGCTACTACAGCAATTATTTGACAAAATATGGCATCAAGACCGAAGTTACAGCCACACCGCGAGTGGGTGTGTCGCGATTCACGTTCCCAAAAGGACAAAGCCACATTTTGCTTAATTTAGGTCAAGGCCTAACCAACGAAAGCGGCGCACAAGTGCGTAAGGTGAGCGATACCGAATATGAAGGTGTGAAGTTGCTTGGCACTTTCTGCTATGTTCCTGAAGCCGTTTTTCCAATTTATTTTGTAATGCGAGTAAACAAGGCTCCAGAATCGGCTGGCGTTTGGAAAAAGCAGCGTGCAATGACTGCTGAGGCTGAGTGGGATGCCACAGCGGGGAAATATAAACTCTATGACGACTATGCAAAGCCAATGGCCGGCGACGATATAGGTGTGTATTTGAACTATAATACAGCCGAAGGCGAACAAGTGGAAGTGCAAATGGGTGTTTCGTTTGTGAGCATTGAAAATGCACGTGAAAACCTTGAAAAAGAAATGCATGGCCGTGACTTTAAGCAAATTGCTCAACAAGCCAACGACGATTGGAACGAAAACTTGTCGAGAATTACTGTAGAAGGCGGTACTCAAGACCAAAAGGTGGTGTTCTACACAGCACTTTATCATATGCTTATACATCCAAATATTCTTAACGACGTGAATGGTGAATATCCTGCGATGGAAAGCAATGAAATCCTAAAGACAGCAACACAACGCTACACAGTGTTCTCATTGTGGGACACTTACCGCAATGTGCATCAAATGTTGACCATGGTTTATCCTGAACGTCAGATTGAAATGGTTAAAACTATGCTCGACATATATAAAGAAGGCGGTTGGTTGCCAAAGTGGGAACTCTTTGGCCGTGAAACATTCACAATGGAAGGCGACCCTGCAATTCCTGTGATTGTTGACACTTGGTTGCGTGGTCTTCGTGATTTCGACATTGAATATGCCTATGAAGCCATGAAGAAGGGTGCTACTACACCAGGCGCACAAAACTTGCTTCGTCCCGACATAGATGAATATATCGAAACAGGATATTGTGCATACCGTACGCCTTACGACAACTCGGTGTCGCACGCATTGGAATATTATATTGCCGACTTTGCTTTGTCGGAAATTGCAACCGAATTGGCGGCTCGTGCCGAAAAGGCGGGTAACATAGAGAAGGCAAATGGCTATCGTGCCGATGCGGCGTTGTTTAAGAGCCGTTCGATGGGATATAAGAACTATTATTGCAAAGAGTTTGGCACATTGCGCCCAATCTTGCCTAATGGTGAATTCTATAGCCCGTTTGACCCAAAGCAAGGCGAAAACTTTGAGCCATCGCCAGGTTTCCATGAAGGAAATTCTTGGAATTACACATTCTATGTGCCACACGATGTTAAGGGCTTGGCAAAGTTGATGGGTGGCAGTAAAAAGTTTGTTGACCGTTTGCAAATGGTGTTCGACAAGGGATACTACGACCCAGCCAATGAGCCAGACATTGCTTATGCATATTTGTTCTCATATTTTAAGGGCGAAGAATGGCGCACTCAAAAGGAAGTTCAACGCTTGTTGCGCAAATACTATACCAACACTCCAGACGGAATTCCAGGCAATGACGACACAGGCACAATGTCGGCATGGGCAATTTTCAATATGATAGGATTCTATCCTGACTGTCCGGGTAAGGCCGAATATACCTTGACAACACCTATCTTCAACAAGGTGACAATAAAACTCGACAAGGCAGTATGGGGTAAAGACCAATTGGTGATTGAAGCTCCACGTCCGGCCGGAGTGGCTGATGGTGGTGATGCCTACATAAAGCGCGTGAAGGTTGGCGGCAAGAATCATAATGGCTACCGCATAGGTTGGAACGACCTAATTAACGCCGGAACATTGAAGTTTGAGTTGAAGGCTAATCATAAGTAAAAACATTAAACCCAGCATAAATTAAATGAAACAGATTACAAAGAAATTTTTACTTGCCTTGTCGGCTACAGCATTGGTTGCAATGGGTAGTTGCTCGCAAGCGGAGCAAACAGTAGAAGAAGATTTGCTTCAGTATGTAGACCCTTTTATAGGTAGCGGATTCCATGGCCATGTCTTTGTGGGTGCAAGTGTGCCTTTTGGTATGGTTCAGTTAGGTCCAAACAATATTCATAAGGGTTGGGATTGGTGCTCAGGCTATCACTATAGCGATAGCATTTGCATCGGATTCTCGCACACACACCTAAATGGTACGGGATGCGCCGATTTGGGCGATGTGATGGTAATGCCAATGACTGCTGTGAATGTGGTTCGCGGCGAACAAAATGACATCAGCAATGGCTATGCTTCATATTATCGCCATGAAACAGAAGTGGCTCGTCCGGAATATTATTCTGTGATGCTCGACCGCTATGACATTAAGGCCGAACTTACTGCAACAGCTCGCGTAGGTTTGCATCGATATTCTTTCCCAGAAGGCAAGCCTGCTCATATTCTTGTAAACCTTCAGGAAGGTAATGGCTCAATCACAACTATGTCGTACATTCGCAAAGTGGATGATTTCACTATTGAAGGCTACCGTTACACTCGTGGCTGGAGCCCAATGCGCAAGACTTATTTTGTGCTAAAGGCCGACAAGAAGATTGAAAGCCTTGCTTTATATAACGACACTTTGCTTGTGGAAAATGTTAACCAACTTAAGGACCGAGCCGTGAAGGGCGTGTTGAGTTTTGGCGAACAATCACAAGTTATGGTTAAGGTGGCGTTGTCGTCGGTAAGTTGCGAAAATGCGGCAGCAAATATGGAAGCCGAACTTGCTGATTTTGATTTCGACCGCGTTAAGAACGATTGCGCATCGCAATGGAACAAGCGTTTGTCGAGAATTAAGGTAGAATCGGATGATGAGGCTGCAAAGCGTGTGTTCTATACATCAAACTATCACACAATGATAGCCCCAACACTATATTGCGACGTTAATGGCGAATATCGTGGCATCGATGACATGGTTTACACTGCTAAGGGTTACACAAACTACACTACATTGTCGTTGTGGGACACTTATCGCACACTAAACCCATTGTTCACAATCGTGAATGCTGAAATGGTGCCTGACTTTGTTAACACAATGCTATCAATTTATCGCCAAAACGATAAGTTGCCAGTGTGGGCGTTGATGAGTGGCGAAACAAACTGTATGCCTGGTTATAGCGCAGTGCCTATCATTGCCGATGCTTATCTAAAGGGATTCACCGGTTTTGATGCTGAAGAAGCGTTTGCTGCAATGAAGGCTACAACAGTTTATCCACGTCAGAATGCAGTGCCATACGTTGTGGAACGTGGTTACATTCCATGCGACAAAGTTCACGAAGCAACATCTATTGCTATGGAATATGCAGTAGACGATTGGGGCGTGGCAGCAATGGCAAAGAAGATGGGCAAGACCGAAGACGCCGAACACTACACAAAGCGTGCAATGTATTACAAGCAATATTTTGATAGTGACATTCAGTTTATCCGACCAAAGATGGACGACGGAACATGGCGTACACCATATGATGCGGCAAACAGTGTTCACCAAGTGGGTGACTTCACTGAAGGCAATGGCTGGCAATATACTTTCTTTGCACCTCACGATGTGTATGGTTTGATTGAATTGTTTGGCGGTGATGAAGCGTTCTTGGCTAAACTTGACGAATTCTTTGTAAACCAAGACAGCATGGGCGAAAATCCTTCGGCCGACATCACAGGCTTGATTGGCCAATATGCTCATGGTAACGAGCCAAGCCACCACATTGCATACATGTATGCTTATGCAGGTCAGCAATGGAAGGCTGCAGAAAAGGTTCGCTTCATTATGGACGAATTCTACACCGATAAGCCAGATGGCGTGATTGGTAATGAAGACTGCGGTCAAATGTCGGCATGGTATGTGCTTTCTGCTATGGGATTCTATCAAGAAAATCCATCTGACGGTACATTCGTGTTTGGTAGCCCTCGCTTCGACAAGATGACTGTTGAGGTTCGCGGTGGTAATGTCTTGACTATTGAAGCTGAAAACAACAGCAAGGAAAACATCTATATTCAACAGGTGTTTGTTAACGGTCAGCCATACGAAAAGAGTTACATCACTTACGATGAAATCATTAAGGGCGGTACTATTAAGTATGTTATGGGTCCTGAACCAAACAAGGAATTTGGTGCAGCAAAGGAAAACCGTCCGGTGGCAGTGAATCCGCTATAATTGAAATGATTGACATCCTAAAAAAGGATTTCTCAATATAAAGGCAACGCCCGAGGTCAAATTGACTTCGGGCGTTGTTTGTTATCATACTTCTCGCCGCATGCTTGCGGGTGTTATTACCGTATGCTTGCGGAGGGTTGTCTTCTTATTTGATATAAGTTTTCACTCCGTCGATGATGTAGAAACCGGGAGTAAGGTTGCTTGTGTTTTTCACCATTTGGCCGTTAAGATTCCACACGCCTTTCTTTTTAGTAGGGTTTAGGATTATGTCCTTAACACCTGATTCAGAATCTTTGTGAATGCGGAAATAGTCGACCTTAAACCAACCGTTTCGGTAGTCGGTTCCGGGTTGTCCGTTGCCGTTGATGTTGCTTGTGCGGATGCCTAATTTCAGGTCTTCACCTTCTTTAATGTCGACATACACATACATGTCTTGAAGGTTGAAAGTCCCGTTAAGTCCACCAACATAGCCGGCAAATGTGTTGTTTTCGGTTGGCTTTGTGTTGTTTTCGTAATCGAAATCCATACCGTAGTATTGCACATTGTTATTTGCAAAAAGCGAAGCCGTAGAAAGGAAACCTTCTTCCACCCAAAGCAAGCATTCCACAAGATATCGTCCTGGTTCTAACTTTTCGGCAGGGATTGTTTGGCAAAGTTCAAAGTCGTTGCTGAAGAAACCGTTTTTAGGCTGAAACCAGCAAATGTTAGTGGCGTGCTTTGTGGCAGCGTCGCTGTTTATGCCAAACGAGTCGCCTGGGAATGTGCCGTTGATAGTCCAACCATAAATGCCGTTGTAAACAGTGCCGCGGCGAGTGGCTCCCGAGGTGTTTTCTTTAACCACACCGTTCTCGATATATTGCTCAAAGTCGTAGTTGGTTATAAGGCTCTTTGTCAACTCAAGGTCGTTGATGTTGTTGTCGGGCAATTCAGAGCATTTTTCGATGCGGAAGAAGTCGACCTTAAACCAACCAGCGTTATCGGTAGCAGTAGCGCCGTCGTTGCGCTTGTTGCCGCTCTTGATGCCAAGTTTTAGGCTTTCGCCTTCATTAACCACAACATATACAGCCATTTCACGCAAATTGAACGGGCCACCACCATTTTGGCCAGAATAGTTGGCATAGGTGTTAATTTCGCCTTCAGTTAGAAGGTTGGTGTAGTCGCTTTCGTAGCCGTAGTATTGCACATTATTATTTGCAAACAATCGGCAAGATGTTTTCTTGTTTTCTTCGATGAAAAGCATGCAACTCACTTTGTAAACACCTGGCTCAATTTTATCGGCCGGAATTGTTTGCGATAATTCAAAGTAAGAAGGCATAGGCACCGAGTTAATCCAGCACACATTAGTGCCGTGAAGATTTGCCGCATCTTGGTTGATGCCGTGCGATTTAAGGCCGTTAGCGCCAAGTTTCAGTGTCCCCACCGATTCCCAACCGTAAGGAATTCCGCGGTCGATGTTGCCCACAGGGTTTGGTGTGCCATCTTGCTTGAGTTCGAAGTCATAGTTTACGATAAGTTCTTCGGTTAATGTCAAGTCGATGTTTTCGGGATAAGTAACGTATACGTCGCTAAGCACAATGCCTGGGTCAAGAAGATACACCTTCACTTTCACAGTCTTTTCTTCATCCACCTTGTGGCTCACCTTTGCTTCAACAAAACCTTGCAGCACGGCAGTGTTCCAAACGCCTTCAGTAGCCACAAGTTTCAACGATTTAGTAGTAGCCTTAGCACCGTCGACCGAAATTGCCACACGCGCATCGTAGTTGCTGTTGATAGGGAAGTTAGGCACGCAACGAGCTGCAATGTCGTTAATGCCAGGCTTTAGAGTCACGTCATATTCAACATAAGGAGCAGCATCGAGGTTTGTGCTTGAGTATTGAGTCATGTCAAGAGGCCAAACGCCAATGCTTTGGCTGCCAACACCGAGACCGTTGAAAGTTTTGATGCTACCGCGAGAGTTGATGTAATCGGCCGCCGCAACACTTGCTGTTTCGGTTTTTGGAAGTTCGGCCTTTGCGTTATTGATTGAAGATGCAGTAGCAGTGGCAGGCATATAGAATTGCGACAATTGGCGAGGACGGAAGTCCATCATGCCGTTCCACTTGCCGTTGCTGATGCCAGTGTTGTATTTTTTTGTTAGAATTTCGATTTGTCGGTAAGCAGAGCGCGCGTCGGCAGCATATTGCAAAGCCAATTCACGTTGTCCCACATTAGCGAGGTCGATGCTTTGAGAAGCGCGCAAAGTTTTTACGTTCATCAAGTAAGCGCCTTTCACCGGGTATTCAATCATTTGGTAGAACGCGTCGTAGAGTTCGGCAGGAATTTGAGCAGCGAGAGCGTCAACTTTGTCGACTATTGCCTTATAGTCGGCAATGCGTTGGTCTTTTTCGTCGTAAGTGTAAGCCACGCTATACACATGTTCGGGTTTGCCGTTGTTAGCAAGTCGGTAGTATTCGTTTTTAATATCGGCAATAGCGTCGGCATATTCTTCACCAAAAGTTTTAGCAGCCCAATAGCGGTTGAATTCGATTGCTTTTTCAGGAGCCCAACGGTTGATGTCCCAAGCGAGTTCCATGCAGAATTCGAGTTCGGCTTCGGCAGGCTTAATATCGCCGATGTTAATAATCCAAAGGTCTTTAATGCCATTTTCATAGCCCATAGTAAGTTGGTGGCTAATTAGCGTAGGCGAAGTAGAGCATAGCCAAAGGTAGTCGGATGGCGTACCCCAGTAAGAAAGGTGATAGTACACCCCGTTTCCGCCAGAGCGAGCTTGTTCGTTAGCCTTAGGCATTTGTCGGATGTAGCCGTGATTGTCGTCCACCCAAATTATAGTTACGTCGTCGGGAATCTGAAGGCCGGCGTTATAGGCTTCGAGAACTTCCTTGTAAGGGATGAACGCTTGAGGCACAGTAGTAGGGTCGCCAATATGCTTTTCAATCAAGCTGCGTTGGAACGAAATGATTTCTGTTAAGCCGCGCACTTTGTCTTCGGTGGTTGGGTATCCGCTGATGGCCCAGTCGTGAACACCGCGCATGCCAAGTGTGTACATGGCCGAGAATCCTTTACTTTCAGCCACACGTTCTTCCCAGTATCGTTGAATTTTTGCTTTGTTGGTAACGTAGTTCCAGTTGTCGTAAGTTCCGGTTTGGTCTTCAAAACGGCGCCATTCCCATTCGTTGTCGCGAAGCATTTGCTCGCAGTGGCTTGAACCCAACACGATGTCATATTTTTTAGCAACTGGCAGGTTGTCTTTGTTAGCCCAAAATGCTTCAGAGCAAAGGTGCATGGCAGGCCAAAGTGTGTTGGCACGAAGGCGAAGCAAAAGTTCCATAACCTTGGCATAGGTGTTAGGACCGATGTTGTTGTATTTCGAGTCGAGGTTTTTAGCAGCCCAAGGCGTTAACCCCCAATCTTCGTCGTTGATGAAAATGCCGCGATATTTCACTGAAGGCTCGCCGATAACCGATTGTCCGCTTGCATATATTGCCTCCATCTTTTTAGGAGCAACATCGGCCCACCAGATGTAAGGCGAAACGCCCATTAGGCTCGATAGTTCGAAAACGGCATATGCAGTGCCTCGTCCGTTAGAACCAAATAGGACCAATGCACGTTCCACTCCCTCAACAGGATTGTCGACAACTTGCAACGAGTGTGCTTCCCATTTGCCGGTTATTTCCGACGCGTCGATTTTACCAGAAGCAATAAGTTGGTCAATCAAAGCACTTTGTCCCACAGTGCCCACGATGATAGGTGATGTGCCGGCAGTGATGGAATTTGCAATTTGTGGCTTAATGCCGGCAACGGCTTCAATGTCGCTGGCAAGAGCTTCAGCAGCGGCTTGCGCTACTTGTGCGTCGTTGGCGTCAACTACAATAACGCTGCTCTTGTTGGCATCGGCAATGGTGAATGCCTCTTGCAATGGTGTTTCGCTAATTATCACTTCGGCTAAAGCAGCATTTGCTGAAACGCTGAAGAGAATTAGTGAAAGCGCGATTCTAAGGATTTTCTTCATAAAATGTTGGTTTTGGTTAAATGTTGAGTTTTATAAACAACAAAAATACGAAATAATATTAAAAAGTGAATAATATGGCTTATAAATGAGGTAAATGGCTCACAAATCAACAAAATGTGTTATATTTGAAATAACCGAAAGTTACGAACAATGAAGATATTAGTTTTATGTACAGGAAATCGTTGCCGAAGTCAAATGGCGCACGGGGTGTTGAAAAATATTGATTCCTCAATGACGGTGTGTTCGGCAGGCGTTTCGCCGGCTGAGGAGGTGCATCCGTTGGCTGTTAAGGTGATGAAAGAAATAGGCATTGATATAAGTTCGCATTATCCGAAATCAGTAGATGCTTATTTGAGCGAATCGTGGGATTATGTGATAACTGTTTGCGGTGGTGCCAATGAACGCTGTCCGGTGTTTTCGGGTAGAGTGAAAATGCGGTTGCATATAGGTTTCGATGACCCTGACTCTTTTAAGGGTAGCGAAGATGAAGTGTTGCCAGAATTTCGCCGAGTTCGCGATGAGATAGTGGCGAGGATGAAGTCGCTGTATGATGAAGAGATAATGAAATAACCGAGCGAGCATCACCTCGTTGGCCGAAAATATAAGCACAAGCAGCATGCCAGTGGAGCATGGCTTGATATAAAAAATGAGATGAAAAAAACTTCATCTCATTTGTGTTTTTTATAATAATATGTTGTGTTTTCGCTTTTTAACGGGTGCAGTGAAGCACAGCTCTGAAATAACCTATAGACTCTGCGATTTCGTTAAACGGATTTTTCATATTTTTCTCATATTCTAGGCTCACGGCGCCTTTGTAACCAATCTTACGCAATGTTTTTACGAAATCGGGGAAATCGATAATCCCACGACCCAATTCCACAGCGTGGCCTTGCTTGGTAGGGGCTGTTACGTCTTTAAGGTGAATGTCGAACACTCGAGAGCGATATCGTTTTAAGTCGGCAATAGAGTCGCTGCCGTAACGCAGATTGTGCCCAATGTCGAGACACATACCCATGCGAGCATCGCGGTGTTTCACATTGTTCCAAATGTCGGTGGCATCGGGATACATGGGCATGTCGGGGCCGTGTAGGTGAATGGCAAGGCGAATGTTGCTTTCTTTCACTTTTTGTTCCACATAATCGAGCAAATCGTAATTAGGAACGCCCACAATCATATTCACGCCCACACGTTTAGCGTAATCAAAAGCGCGATTAACTTCTTCATGCGATTTCATGTAGATAGGCCCTACGGCATAGCCCACCACATTAGCCTCGTTAAGCATTTTGTGAAAATCGGCTATTTGTTGGTCTGTGCTGTTGAGCGGCAGGTGAAAATCTTTTATGCACAGGTAATTAACGTCGAGGCTTTTCATAAACTTCAGCGTTTCGTTAAGCGAGAAATGCACAAAAGTGTAACCGGCCATGCTCACATGAAAATCGTCGGGCTTGGGCTGATGTTTTATGGTGCTGTTTTTCTGCTTCGAACTTGGAATTGAATTTGCCAGGGCAGATGGTATTGAAAGCATAGCAACCGATGCGATGCTGCCTTTAATGAATTCTCGGCGTTTCATAGTCGGACTGTGGAATTTGTATGGTTATGTGTGAAACAATAATTGTGAGTTTCGGGCCGAAGCGGGCTATGGAGAGCGAAAAATGGTTGCAACATGACTGTGTGATAATCAGTTGCAACCATTAGTGTAAATATTATTTTTTGATAAGTTTTTCGATTTTCTTTGGAATATCGGTGTTCTTCATGACACCGGCAAATTGGCTTGCACCAGCGCCGTAGGCAAAAATAGGTACAACTGTTCCGCTGTGTCCTTTGGTGCTGAACGATAGAGTAACTGGCGCTTTTGCACCCACTTCGTGCGACTTGTATGACACATTTGTGCCTCCGGTTTCGTGGTCGGCAGTTACAACTAAAAGAGTTTCGGGATGCTTGTTAACATACTCAACAAGATATTGCAAAGTGCCGTCGAATTCTTTCATTTCTTCAATCATACCGTCGGAATCGTTGTTGTGGCCATAACCGTCGATGATTGCGCTTTCAATCATAAGGAAAAAGCCGTTAGGGCAATCCTTTGAAAGTGCATCGATGGCTTTGGCTGTAGCCTTTTGCAAGTAAACCGAAGGCTCGGCATTAAGAGCAGGGCCAGCCGATTCGTTAGAAGCCGCCAATTTAGCCGCTAAGCATACTTCTTGACCTTCGGCAGCGCTGGCAGTTGAGTTGCTTGATTTGTTGCGGCGGTGAACGTAGTCCATAGGGAGAATTCCCACAAACTTCTTCGACTTAGTGCTAAGCACCGATTGCCAATCGAGATACACGTTATAGCCTTTGTTTATAAGGGTTGCAGTAAGGTCAACAGAGTCGGGACGGTTAATGAATGCGCTAAGTCCCGAGCCGATGGCAACGTCAACTCCGCTTTCGGTAAATTGTTCGGCAATCTTATAACTCATAGAGCGGCTTGTTACGCCTGCATAAAATGCGGCAGGAGTGGCTTCGGTTAGCACTGTATTAACCACGATTCCGCTTTTTTTGCCCATTTCTTGAGCCTTTTTTAGGATGCTGTGCAATTGCTTGCCTTCGGGGTCAACGCCAAGGTAGCCGTTGTTTGTGCGTTGGCCGCACGCCAATGCGGTGCCGCCTGCAGGAGAATCGGTAACGTGGTTGTTGGCTGAGCAACTTTCCGACAAACCTATTACTGGCGCTTTTTCGAATCCGGTTACGCCGTCTTCAGTCAGAAGCAACGACGATACTGCGCCAAATCCCATGCCATCGCCAATAAGGTAGATGACATTCTTTACTTTTACGTCTTTTTTTGCGTATGCTGGGGCAAAAACCGACATCAAAACTGATAATACTATACAAATACGTTTCATGACATTATATTTATTTTCGTTATACAAATATAGTGAAAGGTGAGCGAAAAACGTGCAAACTTGTTTGCAAAGTTTGTCCGAACCGCATCCTATATAATCAAAATATAGTGAAAAGTGAGCGAAAAACGTGCAAACTTCGATGCAAAGTTTGTCCGAACCGCATACCATATACTTAAAAAAAAGAGTGATAGGTTTGTGCGGCAGATAAAAAATGCGCTTTTAAGATGGGCGCGAACTTGAGGATAAAGTGTATATTTGCAAAAAAAGAGTGATATGAATTTTTTAGAATTATGTGAGAAGCGATTCTCGGTGAGAAAATACACATCGGAGGATGTAAGTGCCGAAGATTTGGAATATGTGCTTAACTGTGTTCGATTGGCCCAGTCGGCGGTTAATTTTCAGCCATGGAAGTTTTTGGTTGCGCGAAGCGAAGAGTCGAAACAAAAGTTGCGAGAATGCTATAATAGAGAATGGTTTCGCAGTGCGCCGATGTACATAATATGCATGCGCAACGTCAATGAGAATTGGGTGCGAGGATGTGACGGAAAGCAGCACGGCGACATAGATGTTGCGATAGCCACCGAGCACTTGTGTTTGGCAGCAGCCGAACGCCGACTTGGCACTTGCTGGGTGGGCAACTTTGATGCCGAAATGATGAAGCACATGTTTCCTGAAGAAGGCTTTGAGACTGTGGCAGTTATACCCATAGGTCACATAGCCGACGATTGCCCTCAAGCACCTAAAAAACGCAAACCTCTTAACGAGATAGTGAAAGAAGTGTAAACAGGTTGGTTATACGGCCTATTTTTTGTAATTTTGCACCTTGTTTTTAGAGCATAGCAAAAGATGATAGATAATAGTACATTCACCACATACACAGCAGAATATCACACATTGGGGTGCAAACTTAATTTTGCGGAAACCAGCACCATTGGCCAACTACTTATGGAGAAAGGCGTGCGCCGTGCGCATGGTGGCGAGGTGCCCGACATTTGTGTGATTAACACATGCAGCGTAACCGAAGAGGCCGATAAAAAATGCCGTCAACTCATACGAAGGTTAATAAGAAAATATCCTGAAGCGTTGATAGTGGTAACGGGATGCTATGCCCAACTTAAGGCAAAGGAAATTGCAGCCATTGAGGGCGTTGACATAGTGCTCGGAAGCGACCAAAAACTCGATGTTGCTGAATATGTTGAAAAATGGATGCAAAATCATCAGCCCTGTGTTGAGGTAACTCCATTGAAAGATATTCATAAGTTTGGCCCCTCATGCTCAAGAGGCGACCGCACGCGTTATTTCCTAAAGGTTCAAGACGGATGCGACTATTATTGCACCTATTGCACCATACCACGAGCCCGCGGCCGCAGCCGTAGCGGCACGATAGAGTCGCTTGTGAAGCAGGCTCGTCAGGTGGCTGATGAGGGTGGCAAAGAAATTGTCATCACCGGTGTAAATATTGGCGATTTCGGTAAAAACACGGGCGAGAAATTCATCGATTTGATAAAAGAACTCGACAAGGTGGAGGGAATAGAGCGATATCGCATTTCTTCGCTTGAGCCCGATTTGCTCACCGATGACGTTATAGAGTTTGTGGCCCAATCGCGCAGTTTTATGCCGCATTTTCATATACCATTGCAAGCGGGCACCGACGAGGTGCTTGCCTTGATGCGCCGTCACTACGACACGGCGCTGTTTGCTCAAAAGGTTAAGAAGATTAAGGAGGTGATGCCGTATGCATTTATAGGAGTGGATGTGATTGCCGGAGCGCGTGGCGAAACCGAAGAACTGTTTGAACAGTCGTATAAGTTTATTGAAAGTTTGGATGTGACGAGATTGCACGTGTTTCCCTATAGCGAACGTCCCGATACGTTGGCGTTGCGCATAGAGCATGTGGTTGACCAGCGAGAAAAGAGTCGTCGCACCAATCGTCTGATAGCGTTAAGCGAGAAGAAACTTAAGGCATTCACAGAGAAATTTGTCGGCACCAATCGCCCTGTGCTTTATGAACAGCCGCGTGAGGGAATGCCTATGCATGGGTTTACTGATAACTACTTGCGAGTGGAGGCTCCGTATGACGAAACAAGCATCAATAACGTGGTTAATACCCGATTGGGCAATATAATAGGCGATGACTGCACTTTAGACGCCGAGGTGCTGAAGTGAAGCGGTTGTGGCAACGAATGCCATAATGCGTGTGTTATGCGATGCGCTGCCGTTATGGGTGGTGCGTTAAAAGGCAAATAATCGGCATGATGGTTGTTTTGATGCATTTTTAATGAGGCAGCGAGCGAACATTGTGATGAGAAATTTGTTGTAATAAATAACAGAGATAGAGAGTAGTGGTTTTTAACGTAGCCTTGGAGTGAAGGTGTGAAGTTAAAAAACATAATTTGTTTGACTGAAAAAAATAACAGGAGGTTGAAGATTATGAACAGCATAAATAAAGTGGCAGTGTTGATTCTTAATTGGAACGGGGCGTCGTTGCTTCGTCGCTATTTGCCGTCGGTGGTTGAAAACACTAATTCGGAAATTGGTGATGTGATAGTAGTAGACAATGGCAGTACCGATGAATCATTAACTTTTCTGGGAGTGCAGTTCCCACAGGTGAAGGTTGTGCGTCTTGATGAAAATTATGGATTTGCCGAAGGCTACAACAGGGCCATAAAGATGCTGGATTATAAATACACACTACTTCTCAATAGTGATGTGCGAGTTCCGAAGGGTTGGCTTGAGCCGTTGTATGAATACATGGAAAGCCATCCGGAGGTGGGTGCATGTCAGCCCAAACTGCTTAAGGACTGTGCCGGCGAGCAAGAGGTGTTTGAGTATGCGGGTGCAGCAGGCGGATTTCTTGACAGTCATGGCTACCCATATTGTCGAGGCCGAATATTCAGTGCCGTAGAAACTGACAACGGCCAGTATGACGGAGGAGAGCCTATAGATATATTTTGGGCTACAGGAGCGGCCCTTATGGTTCGCAGCGAGGTGTATGTTAAGGCAGGAGGCCTCGACCGTCATTTCTTTGCCCACATGGAGGAAATAGACTTGTGTTGGAGAATTTGGCTTTTGGGCTATAAGATTAAGGCCGTAACAGCAAGCAAGGCTTACCATTTGGGAGGCGGCAGTTTGCCCGCAAGCAATCCGCGAAAAACATATCTCAACTTCCGAAACAACTTGTTTTTGCTATATAAAAACTTGCCGCGCAAGGAAGGCAAGCGTATGTTGATTGTCCGACGCTTGTATGACACATTATCGTTCTTTATGTTTGTGGCAACCTTGCAATGGGGCAATGCGCGAGCAGTGCTGCATGCTCACAACGACTATCGCAAGATGCACAAGCGTTATGAGGGTATGCAACCCGAAGTCAACTTGTTGAAAACAATGCCCGGCACCGACCGAAACATTGTGTTTGATTATTATCTGTTTGGAAAGCGCAAGTTTTAATTTCCTTTCTGAAAATATTTACACAAAACACGAGGAATATGCCTTTTTGGTGTAATAAAAGTGTGAATAAATCAAAAAAGTATTGACAACGGCTTTTTGGTGTTGTAATTTTGCAGATAAATTACATATATAGGCTTATTATGTGCTCAAGAGAGAGGGTGCTAAAGCATAACACCCGATGAATGAGTAGGCAAAAGCATGAGGCTCGAATGTGGCCGCGAAAAAATTTTTCTTGAAAGAAGGTATACAATTTTATGGCAAATCCTAATAATAAATCGCGCATGTCGTTTGTCAAAACCGACGTCACCACCATCATGAGTGTGTCGTTAGTGTTGTTGCTAATCGGCATGGTGGCATTTTTGGGTTTGGCTGCGCATCGCATTACCAACGACCTGAAAGAGAGCATTGGTTTTGATGTTGTGGTCAAGGATTCTGCAACCGACGACGATGTGACCAAGTTGAAGCAGATGTGGACCAATGCCCCCTATATGGCAAGCGTTAAATATGTGTCGCGCGAAGATGCTTTAAAAGAGTGGGAACGCGAAACAGGCGAGGACCTGATAGAGGTGTTAGGAGTGAACCCGCTTAGTGCCGAATTTGAGGTTAAGGTTAAGGCTGCATATGCCAATACCGACAGCCTGAATAAGATAGAATATAACTTGAAGCAAATTCCCGCCATCGAATCGATACAGATGCATAAAGATGTTGTTGACACTATTAACAACAATATTCGCAGCGTGGCAATGGTGATGCTTGTGGTGGCTGTGGTGCTGCTCATAATCTCGGTGGTGCTCATAAACAACACAGTGCGCTTAACTGTGTATTCGCGCAGATTCTTGATTCACACCATGAAGTTGGTGGGCGCAAAGCCAGGCTTTATCAGAAAACCGATAGTTGTTTCAAACATGGTAAATGGTGTGTTGGCGTCGGTGGTGGCAATGTTGCTGCTTTCGGCAACACCTTATTTTCTTACCACCTTTGAAGCCGATTGGGGCAACTTGGTCACTTTAGTGGATATTGCTATAGTGTTTGCTTCGCTGATGGTTATAGGAGCGGTGATATGTGCTATTGCTGCCATGTTGGCGGCAAACCGTTTTATTGCTCTTGATTACGACGACCTGTTTACAAAATAAATTATCAAAACGAAAATTTTCATCAAAAAACAAAATATGGCAAAAAATAGCGTTAAGGAGGTTGTAAAACCTGAAGGAAAAGACGAAAAAATAAAGTATAGCGACTTCCCGCTAACAAAAATCAATTTCATATTGATGGCAGTGTGTGGAGCAATGATTGTGATAGGCTTTTTGTTGATGCTTGGCGAAGGTAACAACGTGGAGCAATTTAATGCAGATATTTTCAGCACTCGCCGCATTGTAGTGGGCCCAACTATTGCATTCTTGGGTTTTGTGGGAATGGCATTTGCTATCATTTTCAAGAAAAAAGGAAAATAATAATCTGATTTTAGACGTACTTGAGTGGCGGCGTAAGCCCATGTCTCAGTGATTTGAAACTGTGTGATTGTTTCATGCAGCGCGCACGAAGAAATAAATCAGTAACCTTCATGTAGGCTTTGTGAAAGCGGACTGAATGGGTGAAATTTGAATTTTAAAATACAATAAATCAGCAAAAAAAATATGGAGTGGTTTGAAGCATTAATTATGGGATTGCTACAAGGCTTTACTGAATTCTTGCCAGTAAGCAGCAGTGGCCATCTCACAATAATGTCGAATATATTTGGCATGGAAGGAGAAGAAAACCTCACATTCACCATAGTGGTGCATGTGGCAACAGTTTTCAGCACTTTGTGTATGCTGTGGAAAGAAGTGGAATGGCTGTTGAAAGGCATTCTAAAGTTTAAGATGAACGAAGAGACCGTTTATTTCCTCAAGATATGCTTGTCGATGATACCAATAGGCATAGTGGGATTGTTCTTTAAGGACTATGTAGAGGCAGTGTTTGGCTCGGGCTTGTTAATAGTGGGTTTGATGCTGTTGCTTACGGCCACATTACTCACGTTTACCTATTACGTAAAGCCCAAGAAGGCACGCGACATCACCTATCGCGATGCGTTCATTATAGGTTTGGCACAGGCGTGTGCCGTAATGCCGGGCTTGTCGCGTTCGGGTTCAACGATAGCCACTGGTTTGTTGATAGGCAACAAAAAGGAGCATTTGGCGCAATTCTCATTTTTGATGGTTATACCACCAATCTTGGGCGAAGCATTGCTCGATGGCAAAAAGATTATAGAAGGCGCGGCTGCAGCAACCACCGATGTGTCGCTGTTGGCATTGGCTGTGGGCTTTGTTTCGGCTTTTGTGGCCGGATGCTTGGCTTGCAAGTGGATGATTAACATTGTTAAGAAGGGCAAATTGGTGTATTTCGGCATATATTGCGCATTGGCAGGCGCATTGGCTATTGCCTATCATTTTGCAGCTTAAAAGCGAGGTCTTTTAGGCAAATAAGATTACTAACGAAATTTAGGACAGAAACATACATATGCTAAATCCAATAGTTGGCGAAGTGCTTTATTTGGACAAGCCTTACGGGTGGACATCGTTTGATGTTGTTAAGCGCGTGCGAGGCAAGTTGCACACTCGTCTTGGAATAAAGAAACTAAAAGTGGGGCACGCCGGCACTCTCGACCCCTTGGCAACAGGAGTGCTCATAGTGTGCACAGGCAAGATGACCAAGCAAATAGATGAACTGCAGGCTCATGTTAAGGAATATGTGGCCGAAGTTACGCTTGGCGCCACAACACCCTCGTTTGACCTCGAAACCCCAATCGATGCTACCTACCCAACAGAGCACATCACCCGCCAAATGGTAGAAGAAGTGTTGCAAAGCAAGTTTGTGGGCAGCATTAAGCAAGTTCCGCCAGCCTACTCGGCATGTAAGGTCGATGGAAATCGTGCCTACAAGATGGCTCGTAAAGGTCAGGAAGTGGAACTCAAAGCAAAAGAATTGGTGATAGATGAAATAGAATTGCTCGACTATGCGATGCCCAAAATCACCATTCGAGTGGTGTGCAGCAAGGGCACATACATTCGCGCATTGGCTCGCGACATTGGGCAAGCACTTGGCAGCGGAGCGCATCTCACAGCATTGCGACGCACACGAGTGGGCAACGTAAGGGTTGACGACTGTATGCAAGTGCCCGACATGCTTGCGCTGCTTGAAGAGGCTGAAATGGTTATGCCCGAACAATTAGAAAATAATAAATAAACTCTCAATATATAGAAGAAACATCATGAAGTTATCGGAATTTAATTTTGACCTACCTGAGGAACTTATTGCACAGCACCCAAGCCCAGTACGTGATGAAGTGCCTATGATGGTTTTGCACCGCAAGACCGGTGAAATAGAACACCGCATTTTTAAGGAAATATTGAACTATTTCGACGAGGGCGACTTGTTTGTGTTTAACGACACTCGAGTGTTTCCTGCTCGCCTAATCGGCAACAAGGAAAAGACTGGCGCGCAAATCAAGGTGTTCTTGTTGCGTGAATTGAACCAGGAAAATAAGTTGTGGGATGTGCTTGTGGACCCTGCTCGCAAGATTCGTATTGGTAACAAGCTATATTTTGACATGGACGATACAATCGTGGCCGAAGTTATCGACAACACCACATCGCGCGGACGCACTTTGCGTTTCCTTTACGATGGCGACCACGAACAGTTTAAGAAAAACCTTTATGCCCTTGGCCAAACTCCGCTTCCTAACTACATAGTTCGCGAAACTCCAGAGGAAGAAGATGTGGAACGCTACCAATTCCTAAAGGCAAAAGTGGAGGGTGCAGTGGCTGCTCCTGCTGCAAGTTTGCACTTTAGCCGCGAATTGCTTCGCAGAATGGAAATTTATGGCATCGAAGAAGGTTATTTGACTTTGCACATTGGCCTTGGCAACTTCCGCGAAATTGACGTGGAAGACTTGACTAAGCACCGCCTTGATAGCGAACAGATGGAAGTTAACGAAAAACTTGTGGAACAAGTTAATCGTGCGAAGGATACAGGACACCGCATTTGTGCAGTGGGCACATCAACTATGCGTGCCATTGAAAGCACAGTGGGCATGAATGGCCACATTAAGCCTTATTCGGGTTGGACTAACAAGTTTATTTTCCCACCATACGATTTCTCGGTGTGCGACTCTATGGTAACTAATTTCCACATGTCGAAACTTAGCCCTAATGCAAATCGCAATAGCGAAGACGACGGACCAGCAATGACCGAATCGGTTATGCTTATGATGGCGGCAGCATTTGGTGGCTACGACAATGTGATGAAGGCCTACGAAGTGGCTATTAAGGAAGGCTACAAGTTTGGCGCATATGGCGACGCAATGCTGATTATTGACTGATAACTCTCAACAAAATTGATTAATACACGCCACGGGGCTGCAGATGTGCAGTCCCGTGGCTGTTTTTTGTATGGCGCAGGTGGGTTGCAGGAGTTTAAGTGAAATTTGGCAATTGTTGCAAAAAAATGAAATTTGCTCTTGTTGCGAAAATTAAGACGACTGCTCAAACCACTATTTAAAGAAAATGCAAGCAGATGGCTGTAATGGTTATTGCATTAATTGCATGATAAACAGGAAATAGTGAATTATTTCTTCAGGGATAAGGTTATGATATGATATTGATAAATATTAAAGCATATCTCTTGCATTTACAATTATTTTCAACTAATTTTAGGATGTTACTTTTAAAAACCAAAATAATTGTATGGAAAACTATATTACTATTGAAAACTTTGTTGGAGATCAAACCAACGGTAATTATAATGTCATTATGGTAAGCCAACCTTTTGATATTTCGGATTGTGCCTATTCTGGCAGTCAACAAATTGAAAACTACATCTAAATACTACTATATATTTCCACAAATATTGTAAATTATTCATATCTTCTAAAAAAATACAGTTATGAAACATTTCAGATATATAGTATTAGCCATTTTAAGCAGTATCAGTTGTGTGATGGGTGCAAAGACAGTTGTTGGCACAATGATTCACAACGAGCCGAAATATTGGTTTGATTTCGTGCTGTATAGCGATAATACGTGTGCCGTTACGCATTTAGGCTCTAGCATAGAACATTTAGATGTAGTTACAATTCCAACTACAATCTATAATTCGAAAACAGGTGAAACGTATAATGTTACAAAAATTGACCCTTGCGCATTTGCGCGGTTATACGAAGGAAATTATGATAATTTTTTAATGGAAATTGACACATTAAAAATACCGGCATCTATTAATTGCTTAGCCAATTGTGCATTGAGTAATGCTAACGCCAAAAATATTATTTTTGATGAAGACTGCGATTTTGAATTTGAAGATGATGGATTTTGTATGTTTGCATTCTCGCAGAACCTTGAGTATGTGAAATTTCCTAAGAAATATTCTTGCGGGTTTATTGGCAACAATTTTTTCGCCAACTGTTCAAGACTTAAACGAATTGAAATTCCTGAAACTTACACATCGATACGAGCAGGCGCTTTCTATGGTTGTGAAAGTTTAGAATATTTTAAAATACGTAAAGACGTAAAATTTGAAGCTTATTGGACTACTAAAATACGTGGAATCTACAAGTATAAGAGAACAGACTCTGAAACGGGATATATATATGAAGTTTATGGAGATTACGGTCATACCGCAACATTTGATAATTGTGATAATCTCACTTTAGAGATAGAGAAACGTAATGTTACGTGCACGCAAGAGGGATATGTTAAAGAACTTGTTTTCTCGGAAGGTACTGAAAGCATTAAATTTATAGCCTGGGGTTCTCGTGATGTGCCGCCCTTTTTATGCCAGACTCTAACCTTACCGAAAAGCGTTAGGTTGATTAGTGGCAAATTAGAAGGTGTCGTTGAAACAATAAACTTTCCAGACGAATGCGATTATCTTGAACTGTCGCCTAAGTTTTTTGCTGATGTATATAACTTGAAAAAAGTAAATCTTCCCAAAGGACTTGCTTACATACCTGACAGTTTGTTCTATAATTGTACAAATTTAACTGAGGTTCGCATCCCAGAAGATGTGTCATCGATAGGTGCAGGTGCGTTTATGAATTGTAAGTCACTTACAAGCGTGGATCTTCCGAATGGCGTTAATTCGCTTGGGGATAATTTGTTTAGCGGCTGTGGGGCGTTGGAGAGCATAAAATTATCCAACACCATAAGTTCTATAGGTAATTATGCTTTTAAGGGCTGCCTTAGTTTGAAAAACCTTTACTTGCCGGCAACATTGTCAAGCATCGGTACGGGTGCCTTTAGCGGCTGTGCAGGCCTAACTACTATCACGCTTGGCGACGGTATCACCAGCATTGGTGACAATTGGTTTAACGGCTGTATGTCATTAGAGACCATAAAATTCTCTAATACGCTAAACTCTATCGGCAATAATGCTTTTAAAGGTTGCAGCAAGTTGAAAAGTCTTGATTTGCCGGCAACATTGACAAGCATCGGCAGGGATGCCTTTAGCGGTTGCGCAAGCCTGACGACTATCACGCTCGGCGACGGCATTACCAGCATAGGCGACAACTGGTTTAACGGCTGTTCGACATTGGAAACCATAAAATTCTCTAATACGCTAAACTCCATCGGTAACAGTGCGTTTAAAGGTTGCAGCAAGTTGAAAAGCCTTGATTTGCCGGCAACATTGTCGAGCATTGGTACGGATGCCTTCAGCGGCTGCGCAAGCCTAACGTCTATCACGCTCGGCGACGGCATCACCAGCATCGGCAACAACTGGTTTAATGGCTGTTCGGCGCTGGAAACCATAAAATTTTCAGCAGCACTGAAGTCGATCGGTAACGGGGCGTTTAAGGGCTGTGGCAGTTTGAAAAGCATTGATTTGCCGGCTACACTGACGAGCATAGGCGCAGATGCTTTCAGCGGTTGTGCAAGTATAACTACTGTCATGCTCGGCGACGGCATCACCAGCATCGGCGATAACACATTTAACGGCTGCTCGGCACTTGAAATCGTAAAAACTCCAGATGCTTTAAAGTCAATCGGAAATGGAGCGTTTAAGGACTGTTATTCTCTAACGAAAATTCAGTTACCTTCTACTTTAACATCAATAGGCACGTCGGCCTTTAATAACTGCAACATTAAGGAAGTGATTTTGCAGAACGTTGAAATAATCTCCGATTCTGCATTCTATTCAAACCCAAAACTCAACAGGGTTACGGTAGGTACCCAAAAGGCGGATGTGGGGAAGAGTGCTTTTGCCGAGTGTAGAAATCTGTCGGAATTGCGGGTTCCGAAAAATACAGTATTCAGGGAAGAGTCGTTGCTCAACTGCGGAAATTTGCAGGTGTCAGACTTTAGCGATTATAACCGATTTGACCGCTATGCATTCGGTAAGCAATGGTTTAATGAGCAACCGGCCAGAGAACCGATTTATAAGGAACATATTTTCTTGGGATATAACGACCTACCGCCGGTGTTGTCGGATGTGACAATTAAAGACGGCACAAAAATAATTGCAGACAATGCATTCTATTTAATGTCGTCGTTGTTCAGGCTTAAAGATGTAAGGTTACCCGATGGTATAGTGACAATAGGCGACAATGCATTTAAAAATATTAGCTGTGCATCGCTTAATCTGCCAAAATCGGTAGAGAATTTTGTGTGGTCGGGGTTGCCTCAGGTGAAGGTGTTGAATTTAGGGGACGTAAACACATGGTTGAAAATCGGTGCATATTATGATGAGAAATTGAGTTACTCAATGAGCAAAGTGCTCGGCTCAGACTATAAGATGTATGAAAATAATAATCTGCTAACAGTCCTCAATATTTCAGACGCTAATACGATAATTCCTGATTATGCATTCAGCGGAAACAATTATTTGAAAACGGTAAATGTACAATCGAAGTCGATAGGTAACAGTGCGTTTAGGGAAAGCGCTATTACTTCGGTGACAACATCCGAGCATTTGGAGTTGGTGGAAGATTATGCTTTTGCTAATTGTGCCAATCTGTCGCATTTTGAATTCGGCCGAAGTGAACGCATCACCTTGGGAGGATATGTGTTTGATAGTAGTAATAAACTGACATCGATGGTTGCATTATGTCCGCCTCCTGCGTTTTTAGACTCTCGGAAGTATGTAGTTTTTTATAATTTCAATTGTGGCGCTTGTACACTGTTGGTTCCGGGTGAATATATTGAACTTTATAGAAATCACGCGCAATGGTCGAAATTCAATATAGGATATTCAGGCATCAACGATATTGTGACCGATGGAGATGCTATAGAGGTTGCAAGATATGACATAAACGGCATATTGCTAACAGAGCCACAACCGGGCATTAATATAGTGCGCTATAGCGACGGGACAACTAAGAAGGAATTAGTAAAATAACATTCTCACAATAATACACGCCACGGGGCTGCAGATGTGCAGTCCCGTGGCTGTTTTTTGTATGGCGCAGGTGGGTTGCAGGAGTTGGCTGTTTTTTGCAAGAGGGTTTAATGTCTCAACGGTGACTCCTATATAGTTACTACATGCGTAAGCATGGGTTTTACCTGTCGGGGATGGTAGGAAGTGAGTGTGGTGTTACTTCGGTGGAAGGGTCGTTGATGTTAATCACCACTTTCACGTTTTTGTGAATGGCATGAAGCAGATGCACCATGTTGCGCAGTTCGTTGTTTCGAGCGCGCTTAATGTGTTCGGCATTTAGCATCTTGGTTTTCACAAATTGTTTCATTTGGAATTCAATCTCGCGGCTTTGAGCAGCAGTAATTGCCGGGTCGGTGACGTGAAACTTGCCGTCGGTATAGTATTGGTCAAGCAATCGGCGGTCGAGTTCGTGGGCTTCGACTACTTCGTTAGGCAACTCCACCACCAGGGTGTCGCCGCAGAATTGGTATTTCATTCTTTCGAGGTCGTACGAAACGGTAATGCGTGCCTTGACGCTATACACTTCGCAAATGTTGTTGATGGTGTCGGCAAAGATTGTCTCGTCGATTATTTGCAGCGAGTTGTGTCGCACCATGGTTTTCACGTTTTCAACCTTTGCGGCAAAGTCGGTGCGTTGCTTGTCGACTACGAAGTATTGGTGAATCCACATTCCCATACATACCAGTAACAAAGCGCAAAGCCCTACGGCTAAAAAGAATGCGCAACGTTTAACCATTTTGGCGCGTAGGAGTGATGTATTTAACTTTTTCATTGTTCGGCGTTTTTAATGTTAATGGTAGGAGAGTAGCCTAAGTTGACGAGCATGGTAGTGAAAAACTCCATTGCTTTGTGTGTGGCGTTATGTCGCAGAGCGTCGAGTTCGGGACTTTTGTTTGTGTCGATGTCGGCAGTCATTTGCTGCGATGCTTTTCGGCGCATTAGTGTGCGTTCGGCTTCGGTGATGTCGGAACGCAGTCCCGATGTTCGTTCGTGATAAATTAGGGTGTTGAAGTCGTTTCCGAGCATCTTGATTTCTACAGGCGGCAGGGTTAATTCAATGTGTTTCACTCCGTCTTTTTCTGAAATTGAGATGTCGGAAGGCGAAATTTTGTTAAGGTCGATAAAGGCAGCATATTCGCGACGCAAGCCGTAGATGCCAATTCGTTCGCCAATTTTCACCGAGTGTTCAATGATGTGGAGCGAGCGTTGAATCATGTCGAGCACATCGTTGCTTTTGTTTGTGCGCTCCAGGTCGTCATAATAGGGGTCGCGCACGGTGTAGGTCTTGGTCACAGTGGCACTTGCCAGTTGAAGATGGTTAATGTCGCGCACGGTTTCGTACACTTGCTGCTGGGCGTTGTCGGGTTGCTCTGAGCAACTCACACAAAACAGTGGCAACGCAAAAGTTATTGCCAAGAGTGTTTTAGTTATTTGTGTCATTTTATAGTCAGTCCTATTTTTTAAAATTGAGTAATTGATGTTTTGCTAATGCCGGCATGGTTGCAAATATACTTTTTGCTTGGGCATGAAAAGTTATCAACTAATCACACTATATGACAAAAATTGTGCCCGTGAGTTTAATGGCAAGGTTAAAAATAACGAAAATAGCAGATGGTGGAGGAGTGAAGATTAGGTGAGAGGAAATTAAGGGTGTTGATTTGTTTCAACTGAAAAGCGTAGGCCGAAGTTGAGAATAATGTATTGCGCAGGGCTCTACATAAACATTTGATGGCGGAGTACACGCTACGGTGCATATAAAAAAAAGGCTTCCCGAATAAGCGGGAAGCCTTAGATATGTATTAATCAAAAAAAATGTGATTAAAGAGCGTTTGAAAGGTTGATTTTCGCAAATTCAAGGTCGTTCTTAGCACGGTCAGCAAGCGAAGCATCAAGTTTCACAGCTTGGCGAAGGTTGCTAGTCACCATTTGTTCGTTGTTAGTGCGAGCACCAAGCACAGCCATTAGGTAGTAAGTAGTAGCGTTAGGCTTAGCGATGTTAGCAAGCACTTGCTTAGCGCCGCTGTAGTCCTTAGAAAGGATTTTAGCAAGAGCAGCGTTGTTGCTTACAGTCTTACCAAATGCGTTGTTAGCAGCGTTGTAGTCGCCAGTCTTGATGTAGTAAGCACCAAGAGCGTCGTTAAGTTCTTCAAGGCCAGCAGCGTTGCCAAGTTTTTGCTTAGCCACGTTGTAGTTGTCGTCAAGAAGAGCGCTGATACCTTGGTTCATTTGAGCTTCAGGGCTTGCAGGGTTAATCTTAGCAGCCTTTTCGAAGTTTTTAGCAGCGTCGGTGAATTCGCCTTGCTTGTATTGGCACATACCAAGGTTGTTCCAACCGCGGTAGTCTTCAGGATAGATTTCAGTGCAAGCCTTGTAAACCTTTGCTTGTTGCTTAACGTTGTCGGTTAGAGTAGCGCAGTAAAGAAGTTCGTCAACAGTAAGAGTCTTAGGATTGTTGTTGAACGCTTCTTCGATTTCAGCGTCGCTCTTGCCGATGATGTTAACAGAAGCAGTTAGGCGAGAATAACGCAATTGAGGAAGAACGTCTTGAGCAAGTTGGTCGAAAACAGAAGAAAGGTTACGGATTTCGCGTTCGCGTTGTTCTGGGTCCTTGTACATTGAAAGCACGCTAAGGATAAGTTCCTTATCTTGGATGTTGCTTTGGCTAACAAGTTGTTGGAAACCTTCCCAGTCTTGAGCAGTGAAGTCAGAAGTCAATGAACCGAAGTCGGTGATTTCGTTCTTCTTAAGTTCCTTGTCAAGATATTCCTTTGTGCTCTTTTCACGACCAGAAGCAATGCGAGTGTTAAGCTTCACACCACCTTCAGGAGAAGCGTAAGAAGAGATGTTGATTTCTTCAACTTCAAGTTTTTCGTTAGTTTGAGCTTCTTTAAGAGTTTCGTGAAGTGCAGTAAGTTCGTCAGAACCAAGTTCGCTCTTGCGGATGTTAGTTTGGTTGATAAGGAACTTAATGTCGGCGCTCACCTTTTCCTTAATGATGCGTTGGAACTTGTCGTGGCCGATGGCAGGAGTAACAGAAGCAACGTCGCAAAGAGTAGAAGTAGCGATAACGCCGTCAGCTACCTTAACGCGAGGAAGAGTGTATTGCTTGCTGCCTTGCTTAACGTCGAAACCAAGATAAAGTTCGCTGTTAATCATTTCAGGAGTGTATTTGTAAGCTACAGGCATAGTAGCAGTGCTACCTGCTTCGTAAGGAACAACAGCGTTGTTGCCGCGAACCTTTTCACCTTGTAGGGTAAGTGGTGTGCCTTGAGTTTCCTTTGAACCGTAAACCAAGTATGGAGTTACAGTTACTTCAGCGTTCTTTTTGAAGAACTTTGCTGGGATGTTGGCAGTTACAGTTGCAGGAACTAAATCACCTGTTGCTTCAAGTGGATTTGGATTAACAGTGAAGTAGTCTGCAGCAAATGGTTGCATCTTTTTTGTACAGCTTGATAGAATCAAAACTGATGCAGACAAAAGTAAAATTAAGTTTTTCTTCATAATAAAATGATGATGGTAATAATATAAAATATAGATATTTTTTTCGTTTTCAAAAACCACCGCAAAGTTACATATTTTCTTGCGATTAAGATGAATATTTTGTCGGCGATTTTAGGGTGAAAACAAAGAAAAAATGAAAAATGTTTGTTAAAAAAAATAGACGGCGAAATTTTGCCGTCTATTTAACGTGTATATATGTTTTAATCGTAGGGTTTCAGTGTGTGTTACATCATTGCGGCCATACCGCCTAATACAACAAGGTAGAGGAATACTAATACAACATAAATTAAGCCAACGGCTAAACCCCATTTAACCCATTTTCCGGCTTGAGCCGATGCTTCTTGAGCTTCGGCGTAACGTCGTTGGGTATATAGGCTCGACACGTTTGAAGCCTTAATGATTCCGACAATGCCAAATGGAAGGCAGCAAAATAGTGTAACCAAAACGGCTTCAACAAGCCAAGTTTTTGGTTCTGGCACGTGTGGTTGCTCGTAGGCATTGTGAATTTGATGAGGATATGGTGGTGGAGGTGGGGTTTGGCTTTGAGATGTGAACAAATAAGGCAATACCTTTTCGGCACTTTGCCATTCTGGCATACCTTCGGCCCATAGGAGGGTGTTAGGTGTAATGTTACGTGCTTTCAGTTCGGCCTCTGTGTATGGCCCGGTTTGCTGTCCGTTAACTGAGGTGTAATAACTTCGCATGTTAGATGTGTTTTAGCGGTTAATATTTTCTTTTAGTTTCTATTCTTTGGTTGTGACAAAAACGGAGTTAATAATATCAAATTATCATCATTTTCTGCAAATATAGTTGATTTTTATTAATAAAGAAAGTTGAAACTTATAAACTACAAGTTATGGTAGAAAAAAATATCAGCACAACGGTGTTATGTTGTGCTGATATTGAATATTGAAACTTTTCATCCGCTGTGAATGCGGCAAAAAGATGCATTACTTAATGTATTTAGCGAAATCTGTTTCTTGCATGTTGCCAGTAGCAAGGAATGTAGTGTGGAATGCAAGTGCCGCTTCAAGAGTAGCAGCAGTTTGTCCGCCACGTCCTTCAACGCCAATGCGAAGGTATTCGCGAAGAAGAGGACGGTAGATAGGATGAGCACAGTTTTCGATAATTGTTTCGGCGCGTTGCACAGGGTCAAGGCCACGGATGTCGGCCACACCTTGTTCGGTGATGATTACGTCAACAGAGTGTTCTGTGTGGTCGATGTGCGAGCACATAGGCACGATGGCGCTGATAAGTCCGTCTTTAGCAACCGATGGGCAGCTGAAAATGCTTAGGTAGCCGTTGCGAGTGAAGTCGCCCGAGCCGCCGATGCCGTTCATCATCTTAGTGCCAGTAACGTGAGTAGAGTTGATGTTACCGAAAATGTCGGCTTCAAGAGCAGTGTTCATAGCGATAACACCAAGGCGGCGTATTAGGCCAGGGTTGTTAGAGATTTCGGCAGGGCGAAGAATGATGTGGTTGCGTAGGCTGTCGATGTCCTTGTAGAAGTTAAGGATTGCGTCGTTAGAGAACGACATAGAGCATGTGCTCACAAGTTTACACTTGCCGCTCTTCACAAGGTCGAGCACGGTGTCTTGCATAACTTCGGTGTACATGGCGAATGGTGGAATTTCGTCGCTTGCTTCAAGACCAGCAAGAACGGCATTTGCCACATTGCCCACGCCACTTTGTATAGGAAGGAATTCTTTAGGAATTCTGCCGTTGCGAATTTCATTGATAAGGAACGAACAAACGTTTTCGCCAATCTTGTTGGTTACTTCGTTGGCAGGAGTAAAGCCAGAGGCAGTGCCTACAGGCATATTTGTCTTAACCACGCCAACCACCTTCTTAGGGTCAACCTGAAGAAGAGTAGTGCCGATGCGGTCGTAAGGAGTGTAAAGAGGTATTTCGCGACGGTGAGGAGGGTCAAGAGGCATGTAAAGGTCGTGCATGCCTTCCATGCGAGGGTCGAGTTGTTCGTTAAGTTCTATGATAATCTTATCGGCCAAAGCCGCCCAAGTAGGCACATTGCCCACACCAGTGCCAAGCACAATTTTGCCGTCGTCGGTGATTGAAGTTGCTTCGATGATAGCGCAGTGCATCTTGCCGAAAGTGCCATAACGGAATTTTTGGGCAAGTTCAGAAAGGTGAAGGTCGAAGTAGTGCACTTCGTGGTTGTTGATGTGCTTGCGAAGTTCAGGAGTGTTTTGGTATGGAGTGCGTCGGTTGATGGCTTGAGCACGTGATAGTTCACCGTCAACACCGTCGCTGGTAGATGCACCAGTGAAAATGCTCACTTTGAATTCGCGACCTGCTTCGTGTTCGCGGCGTGCCTTTGCTGCAATAGCACCTGGCACTACTTTAGGAATACCTGAGTAAGTAAAGCCTGAAAATCCAAGGTTGTCACCATTGTGGATAAATTCGGCAGCTTCTTCGGCTGTGATAATTGGAAAGTTCATATCGATAAAAATATAATGTTGTTATTTTGTTTTAATTAAAATTTTCTTTTTAGTATTTCGTGTGCAATTATTGCTTTGCGCCAATCGAAATTTTGTGCTGAAAAATCGTTTGAGTTGTCATTTTCATCTTGGTAAGGGTTTTCGTTGTCAAACGATGTCTTAACGTTTGTGACGCTGATGCCTTCGGTTTCGGCAGCCTGAATGAAAGGCGATTTTGTGCTGCTTGTAGGCTTTGGCGCTGCCATAGTTTCATATGTAGGCTTTGGCACAGGCGGCGGTGTTACCGTGCGTGGCGCAGGTGTGGAGGGTTTTGCTCCGGTGAGCGCTTCAATGATGTCGGCAAGCGATGGCTCTTGGGGCTTGTGGGTAGGGTAATCGTTACGGTTAAACCATTCATCTGATTGCTGGCGGTCATCGTCGCCCGACTGCGCGTTTGGCATAGGGGCGTGCGTGTCGTCTTCTTTAGCCTTCTTTCCGTTGGCAAAGAAAATGATGACGGTCACAACTATAATAAATAACGAATATAAAATGTCGTCCATAATAATTCTAAATTACTACAAATGTATGAAATAACCGATTAATGACCAAATAAAAGGCCTAAAAACATTAATTTTAACAAGAGAATGAATAATTGCTAAAGGGCGAGGTAATGTGGGAGTGGGATGTGTGTGAGGGCGGTTGCTATTGTTGTTTGGCCATGATGTGCGACGCAGATTGATATAAGAGAATGACAAACTATAACAAAAATACACTTAAAGTTTCACTTTTTGAATTTGATGAGTAGGTATTCAATATTTTCTGCGTAAATTTGCGATTTAGCAGAGTGGGCTTGGCAAAGAGCAAGCCAGCCGCTTATAACTGAATACAGAAAAATAAAATTACAACAAAAGATATGGCATCAAAACTATGGGAAAAGAATGTGCAGGTAAATCACGATGTTGAAGCCTACACAGTGGGACGTGACCGCGAAATGGATATGTATTTGGCACGCTATGATGTGCTTGGCTCAATAGCGCATATCACAATGCTTGAGTCGATAGGACTGCTCACTTCCGACGAATTGACCACCCTTGTGGGCGAACTACGCAACATATATGAAGAAATAGAGGCTGGCCGTTTTGAGATTGAAGACGGTGTGGAAGATGTTCACAGCGAGGTGGAACTTCTATTGACAAAGCGACTTGGCGACGTTGGAAAGAAGATACACAGCGGCCGCAGCCGAAACGACCAGGTGCTTGTAGACTTGCGCTTGTTTATCAGAAGCGCTATAGAAAATTTGGTTGACCATTTGACCATACTTTTCCGCACATTGGTGTCGCAGTCCGAACGCTATAAGCATGTGTTAATGCCAGGATACACACATTTGCAGGTGGCCATGCCATCGTCGTTTGGTTTGTGGTTTGGCGCTTATGCCGAATCGCTTGCCGATGATTTGAAGGTGCTTCTTGCCGCCTACGATGTGAACAATCGCAATCCGCTTGGCTCGGCGGCCGGTTATGGCTCTTCGTTTCCGCTTAACCGCACCATGACCACCGAATTGCTCGGTTTTGATTCGCCTGCCTATAATGTGGTGTATGCTCAGATGGGACGCGGAAAGACCGAAAGAATTGTGTCGCAAGCGATTGCAAACATAGCAGCTACGCTGTCGAAGTTGGCTTTCGATGCGTGTATGTATAATTCGCAAAACTTTGGCTTCATAAAACTTGCCGATGAATACACCACCGGCTCGTCGATTATGCCTCACAAGAAGAATCCCGATGTGTTTGAGTTGACAAGAGCAAAATGCAACAAACTTCAGTCGTTGCCATGGCAAATGACGATGATTACCAATAACTTGCCTTCGGGTTATTTCCGCGATTTGCAGTTGACTAAAGAAGAATTTTTGCCTGCATTCGATGAGTTGAACAGCGTTATCGACATGGTGAATGCCATGATGGAGAAAGTGAAGGTGAATGAGGATATCCTTTCAGACACTCGCTACGATTTGATGTTCTCGGTTGAGGAAGTTAACCGTTTGGCTACCGAAGGAATGCCATTTAGAGATGCATACAAGAAGGTTGGCCTTGACATTGAAGCCGGACAATTCACTCCGGTTAAGGAAGTGAACCACACTCACGAGGGCTCGGTTGGCAACCTTTGCAACGATAAAATCAGTGCCCTATATGATGAGACATTGGCGGCATTTAACTTCGAAACCTACCACAAGGCATTTGATGCACTGCTTGGCCGATAACGAAACTGTTAGAAAAGAAAAAAACTATTGAAGAAATATGAATTACAAGAAAACATATGTGGCAAATGCCGACCGCTATGCCGAAGGAGTGATGAATTATCGCACAAGCGGAAAGTCGGGTATCCGCTTGCCGGAAATTACGCTTGGCTTTTGGTGGAATTTTGGCAGCGTGGATGTGTATGAGGAGTCGTTGGCAAAAATGACTTATGCCTTCGATAACGGAGTGACATGCTTCGATTTGGCTAATAATTACGGTCCTCCGTTTGGCAGTGCTGAGGAGACATTTGGCAAGATGTATGCCGAGAATTTTAAGCAACACCGCCATGAAATGATAGTTACCACCAAGGCAGGCTATCACATGTGGGAGGGCCCTTACGGACAGGGCTCGTCGCGCAAGATGCTCATCACAAGCCTCGATGAGTCGTTGCGCCGAATGCAACTCGACTATGTGGACATTTTCTACTCGCACCGCTACGACGGATTTACGCCGATAGAAGAAACAATGCAGGCTCTTGTCGACATAGTGCGAAGCGGCAAGGCTCTTTATGTGGGTTTGTCGAACTATCCTGTCGACAAATTGCGTGAGGCTGTGGCATATCTTAAGGCTCGTGATGTTAATCCGCTCATTTATCAGGGAAAATATAATATGCTCACTCGCGACGTTGAGAAAGAGCATTTGCAAGCGTTGGTCGATATGGGTATGGGATTCACTGCGTTCTCGCCAGTTAATCAGGGCTTGATAACCGACAAATATCTTAACGGAGTGCCTTCAGATTCTCGAATAGGCCGAGGGAACCAGTTACTTGCCCAAATGTTGACACCAGAATTAATAGGCAAACTGCAGAAACTCAACGAAGTTGCGCAACAAAGAGGGCAGACGTTGGCCGAAATGGCAACATCGTGGATATTGTCGCGAAAGGAAGTTACGTCGGTGATAATCGGGCCTCGAACAGTGGCTCATTTGGCCGATAGCCTTAAGGCAATAAAGTCGGCACCGTTTAGTGCTGAAGAAATCGAAAAGATAAACTCAATATTAGAATGAATGTAGTGTATCGCACCATAGTGACGCTTATGCTTGTGGTGGCCATGGTGTGTGGCGGTTGCGAGCGATTGGACGATGACCGTGTGTATGGGCCATGCCGAATCGATTTGAGCCTGTTGGCCAGTTGGACGGTGTATGGTGTTACGGGACTGGGTATGTATAGGTATTTTATTAAAGACCGTCACATACCGAGCAATTATCCCTACACAGCCACCACTTACACCGGCATGGGCGGGGTGTTGCTGATGGATGTAGGCATTGGTGCAGTGCAGCCAATGGCGTTTGAAATGGCTTGCCCCTATGAGCGAAAAAAATCGGTGTTGGTTGAGGTTGATGCAAATAGTTTGGAGGTGGTTTGCCCGCAATGTGGCTCGCGCTTCGATGTGATAGCCGGTCATGGGCAAGCTGTCGATGGCCCGGCTTATCGTGAGCATATGGGCTTGCATCGCTATAAAGTGGTGGCATCGAATAGCGGCGGATATCTGATTACCAACTAACAAAGATTCAGTGCCACTGCCTCATGTGGCATTGTCTTGATGAATTCTTCACGTTGCTTTTTGGTGCGGATTGATTGGCCGTAGATTCTTGATGCCGGATCATTAGCAAAACTTACTTCGTCATCGGTGTAGACTCCATCACCTTGACGATAGACATTATCATCTAAGAGTCCGAATCGGTCAGCGCGTTTAGCCTTGACATAAATTCTTGGGTGGTCAAAGAATCTTCCTTTCCGTAGTAGGTCGCTATCCAAGCCACCATCTCCTCCTCTATTTGATATGCGGCTATTATTGCCATCGTTAGCATTATCCTTACTTTGGTCATTCCAAGCCCTTGCAACACCTCTATCAATATACTCCTTAACTCTTTCGTGCGTTCTTCCATTCTTAATTTCTTGGTTTACTTGATTGACTACATCTTGACTTTGTTCAGCATTGAGGGATACACGAGCAAACGGAATCACTTGACCATATTCATTGATGTAATAAGCATAGAAATAGTTGTCCGTATAAGCAATTCCCTCGCTATCTTCCTCAAAAGCATAGTTGTTTACTGCTGATACAAATTTAGCATATTCCTTTCTACTTTCAATCCAAATGCCACCGAATTTTTCTTCAATAAGTTCTTGTGTTAATGCAGGTGCTTCGTAACTGAAACGGATATCATCATCTTCGGTAGAGAAGTCACCATTATTTTCGGTTGCCGATTTGATTTGGTTAGGAAAGAAAGCATTAATCTCGTAAATCACACCATCTTCCTCTTGTATGAATCCATCGTATCCCTCGTCAATAAGAGCATTCATAGCATCTCTGCCGGCAGTATCAGTTACACCGGCATTAGGGATTGTTGGATTTACAATAGGATTCTTGATATTTAAGAAAGCGGCTATAGTGCGTTCACCATATTCGTGGTATTCGTCATATTCAGGTGAAAAGAAGAATGCCGGCATTTCAATAGATGCTCTTCCATGATTCTTGTTATCAAACTCATAAAAATCTTCTTCTTCCCAATATTCATCCCAGTCATCACGTTCTCGCCACTCTTGCTTGGCA
>JAZLAU010000002.1:0-17343 GCA_045613305.1 Muribaculaceae bacterium | reverse complement strand
AATTTACCCATCCCTCGCCGTAGCATTCAAAGTGAGTGTTTTCACCCACTCTGGCCTTCACCCAAGGCTCTATGCGGAATGTCATGCCGTTATCGCCGCACTCCACTATCTCAATCTGTGATATGTGAGGTTCGGCAAAATCGATGCTGAAGTTTTTCAACACCGTGTTCTGCGAGCCAACGAGTGACATGGGCAACATGCGGCCATAGAACACGAAATCGGCGCCTCCACCGTCAACGGTTAAATTAGTCCAACCCTCTAACGCCAGCCCTACTGGTTTGGGATTTGGCTGGTCGTGATTAGATATGTAATATTCCTTCTGAGCAGCACCCTCTGTGTGGAAGTTATAACGCCCCTTTTCAAAAACCAAGGTGACATTCTTGCCCTCAGTTTCCTGCTTAATGACGGTTAACGCCTCTTGCATCTTAGCAGAGAGGTTTTCTTCAGTATCGGGCACAATGCCATATTCGCGCATATTCACCACCTTTTCGTTTGAGCACGAACCCAACAAAAACGCCACTATGCACAGTTTTAAAAACACTTTTTTCATATGTTATTCTCAATTTTTTACAACATCACAAAACTAACAAATTTTTCACACTACTGCAAAATAGTCCTCCCCAAAAGGCAAAGTGCCTACGGCCTGCTTTTAAGCAAGTGAGGCCTGTAGTTAAATCACCTAAAAGCGTTTGCAGACATAAAGCAAAACAGCCTAAAAAACGCGAAAATGGGCAGTGATAAGTTGTCACTACCCATTTTTTTATGTTCTCAGGTTAAACGTCGGTCGCTGCCAAAAGCAAGGCAGCTTGCTGAAAGTGTGTGGCGATTGCAACCACAACACCCGCCGACATCTCTACCTGTTTTTTATCAAATTACGATATTCACAATCTTGTTAGGCACCACGATAACCTTCTTAGGAGTCTTACCGTCGAGCCAACGAGCAGCGTTTTCGTCGGCAAGCGCCGCGCGTTCCACTTCAGCCTTGTCGGTACCGGTTGGCACTTCGATGTTATAACGAGGCTTACCATTGTAAGAAACGGTGTATTTCACGTTAGCTTCCTTCAAATATTCTTCGTTGCAAACAGGCCATTGAGCATCGCACACAGTGGTGTCGTGACCAAGAATGTGCCACAACTCTTCAGAAATGTGAGGAGTGAACGGAGCAAGAAGCACAACAAGCGATTCGTAAATGCTCTTGCAGTTGCACTTCATTGCGCTCAATTCGTTTAGACAAATCATGAAAGCGGCAATCGAAGTGTTGAACGAGAAGTGTTCGATGTCCCAAGTAACTTTCTTAATCAGCTTGTGAAGCGATTTAAGCGCTTCTGCCGATGGTTCGCAGTCTTGAAGCATAAATTGGTCGCCCTTGTAGAATTGGCCCCACAGGCGCTTTAAGAATCGGTTTACACCGTCGATGCCGTTAGTGTCCCAAGGCTTGCTTTGTTCCAATGGGCCAAGGAACATTTCATACAAACGAAGAGTGTCGGCACCGTAATGCTCAACGATATCGTCAGGATTAACCACATTGAACATCGACTTCGACATCTTTTCTACTGCCCAGCCGCAAATGTATTTGCCATCTTCGAGAATGAATTCAGCATCGGCAAATTGTGGCTGCCATAGTTTAAAGCGTTCTATATCGAGCACATCGTTAGTCACAATGTTTACGTCAACGTGCAAAGGAGTAACATCGTAGTCCTTTTTCAAACCTAACGACACAAATGTGTTAGTGTCCTTAATGCGATACACAAAGTTGCTTCGGCCTTGAATCATGCCTTGGTTGATAAGTTTCTTGAAAGGCTCTTCGCTCGCGCTGTAGCCATAATCCTTCAAGAACTTGTTCCAGAAACGGCTGTAGATAAGGTGGCCAGTGGCGTGTTCGGTACCACCGATGTAAAGGTCTACATTTTGCCAATATTCGCCAGCCTCCTTCGAGATTAGAGCCTCACCGTTGCGAGGGTCCATGTAACGCAAATAGTAAGCCGAACTGCCGGCAAAACCAGGCATTGTGAACAATTCGATTGGGAACACAGTCTTTTCATCGATTTTGCTGTTTTCCACCACTTGCTTGTTTACTTCGTCCCAAGCCCACATAGTGGCATTGCCAAGAGGAGGTTCGCCGGTTTCGGTAGGCAAGAACTTGTCTACTTCAGGCAAAAGCAATGGCAAGCAATCTTCAGGAATCATAGTAGGGATGCCGTTCTTGTAATACACAGGGAATGGCTCACCCCAATAGCGTTGGCGGCTGAAGATTGCGTCGCGCAAGCGGTAGTTAACCTTCACGCGGCCAAGGTTGTGTTCCTTAACATATTTCTTGGTTGCTTCGATAGCCTCTTTCACAGTAAGGCCGTTAAGCGAGAAATCTACATATGGCTTCACACCCTCGCGAGGAGAGTTAGTAACGATGCCTTCCTTAGCGTCGAAACTTTCTTCGCTCACATCGCAACCCTCAACAAGAGGCACGATAGGCAAGTTGAAGTGCTTAGCGAAAGCATAGTCGCGGCTGTCGTGAGCAGGCACCGCCATGATTGCGCCAGTGCCATAGCCCGAAAGCACATAGTCGCTCACCCAAATTGGGTTAGCCTCGCCAGTGAATGGGTTGATGGCATAACTACCAGTGAACACACCTGTAACCTTACGGTCGATTTGGCGTTCGCGTTCGGTGCGCTTCTTCACTTGGTCTAAATAAGCGTCCATTTCGGCCTTTTGGGCTTCGGTGGTCAATTCGGCCACAAGTTCGCTTTCAGGAGCAAGAACCATAAATGTCACGCCAAACATAGTGTCGGCACGAGTGGTGAAAATGGTGAAGTGCTTATCGCTGTCTTTAACTTGGAATTCAATTTCAGCACCTTCAGAACGACCAATCCAGTTGCGTTGAGTTTCCTTGATAGAATCGGTCCAATCGAGGTTGTCAAGGCCGTCGGGCAAGCGTAGAGCATAACCCGACACACGCAAGCACCATTGACGCATCTTTTGTTGCACCACAGGATATCCGCCGCGTTCGCTCACACCATCAACCACTTCATCGTTGGCAAGCACGGTGCCAAGTTTTGGACACCAGTTAACCATAGTTTCGCCAAGGAAAGCAATTCGCCAGTTCATCAAAGTGCTGGCTTGTTGCTTTTCGTCCATTGCATTCCACTCGTCGGCAGTGAAGCACAATTCTTCGCTGCAAGCAGCATCAATGCCTTCAGTGCCCTTTTCGGCAAGGTGAGCAATAAGGTTTTCTATTGGTTGAGCCTTTTGAAGGGTGTTGTCGTAGTAACTGTTAAACATCTTTTGGAACGCCCATTGAGTCCAATGGTAGTATCCAGGGTCGCAAGTGCGCACTTCACGGTCCCAGTCGTAGCAGAAGCCTATTTTGTTGAGCTGCTCGCGGTAGCGTGCAATGTTGTTTATAGTAGTCACTTCAGGGTGTTGGCCTGTTTGAATAGCATATTGCTCAGCAGGCAAGCCATAAGCGTCGTAGCCCATTGGGTGCAACACATTGAAGCCTTGCAAACGTTTGTAACGAGAATAGATGTCGCTTGCTATGTAGCCAAGAGGGTGGCCCACATGCAGACCCGCTCCACTTGGATAAGGGAACATATCGAGCACATAGAATTTCTTGCGTGAATTGTCGATTTCGGTTTTGTAAATCTTGTTTTCACTCCAGAATTTCTGCCATTTCTGCTCGATTTCTTTGTAATTATATTCCATCGTTCTGAAAAATGATATGGTTGTTATGTTTTGTTTGTTCGTTAATAAATGCAACAAAGCCGAACCACGCATTTGGCGGGGTTCTGCACTTGCTTTTTGCGTTGCAAATATACTCATAAAAAACGATATAACGCAAAAAGAGCCTTATAACTTACACTCTGCCACCACCTAAGCGGCAAAAAAATTAGGCACAGGCGTCGGCAGCCGGCAACTTTTGCCCAAGCTCCTAACACCTGTGCCCTATTATTCTTAACCCTTGCGGGGGAGTGTTGGCAAAAATGCTATTTCCCCAGCTGGTTGAACCTTTAGAACGAAAACGAATATTTTGCGCCTAAAAGGAATCCGCCTGGCTCGTCGGAATCGGCATTATCTTGATAGCGCAAGTACAAACCCACTGCGTGTTTCTTAGTTAGGTCGTAATCGGCGCCGATGTAATAACGCATCTTTTCGTAAGCCCATTTTTCGTTTATGATATGGAAAATTTCGCCCGACACATACACGTCGACCTTAGTGTTTGGAATTCCATACTCCACTTTCAAGCGGCTGCGTAGAATGCTTTCGCGCTTCATTGCCTTATAGTCAGGGTCCTTCTCACGAGTGCCTTCGGCATTCCAACGACGCACATATTGGCCATCGCGATAAGTGAACTGATAGCGTTCGCGAAGGCTCAACTTCACCTTGCCAATCTTGTATTCACCAGTTAGCGAACCGAACGCACGATGGCGTTGTGACCAGTATTTATCGATTAAACTGTTGCCCGACTTGCTTAGCCCCTTTGGATAGAAACGGTTCATATACAAATATCCGGCGTCAATCTTAAGATAATCACACACCTTGAAACTTGCGCTTGGGCCAATGGTGAGACGTTCGAAATTGCTCACACCATCCTGGGTGCGCATTTCACCCTCTATCGACACCGATAGACGCTTATTAATCTTCTTTTTTGCCTCAAGTTCTACGGCTGTGCCAAAATCGGCGGCAAAAGCCATAGTGCTTGCGCTTATTAGCGCAAAAATTAAAACTACAATCTTTTTCATCACATTGTTTCTGGTTTAGGTAATTTAATCATGTTGTCAACACTGTTCATTTCGCCCGGTTTCGACTCATAAGAAACCTTTAACATAACAGTGTCGCGCAAGAAATCGATAGCACCGATTTCCACCTTGTTTATCACTAAGCCCGTACGCTTTTGCAAGTCGTCGAGCATCTCTTTTTCTTTCTCTGGCACGATGAGGTCAACTCGGTCATAAAGCACCAATTTGCTTGATATGTGCTTCATCAATCGGAGTTTTTCGCATAGCCATACACTGGCCACAAACAGCATGTTGGTAACAACCAATTCCACCATCGACACTGTCACGGCAAGCGCATTGATTACCGAAATGGCAATTATGACAAACAAATAAGTCATTTCGCGCACCGGCATCGACTCGGTACGATAACGTATAATGCCGAAGATGGCAAACAAACCAAGAGCAAATCCAATCTTCAACTTAACGCTGCCAAGCAAAAATATCATCAAGAAAATGCTGATGCTTATCAGTGTGAACGTGAAATAATAGTCGCATCGCATACTCTTCGGATAATAGAAGAAATGTATGATGATAAGCACTATCATGCTATTGAAAAAGAATCGCATCAAAAGCGACAGAAAATCGCTGAGGTCGAAAATTTCCATTTCTTCCACCTTGTCAGCCTTATCTTTCTTATCCTTAACAATTTCATCGGTGCTGTCGCCGGTTAACATTGTCAACAACGATTCGTCTTCATCGGCCACTGTCACGGCACTCACGCTGAGCATTGGCATTGCCGACGCCTTCACTACAGGCACAAATAGCATCAACCCAATTATCGACACTACTACAAGCAACTTACTTCTTAAAAATTCAATCATTTGCAAATTTTTCATTCTGTTGTTTATGGTTTAGTTAAAAATTTTTCTTTCTCAAAAGCGGGCATACACCTCTCCGTTTTCAATCTTCATGGTGCGACGTAATCGCTCCTTGAAACGGTTTCGTTTTAGTTCGGGATTTGTCATCATGCACCCCATGCAATATTTGCTGAAACTTTCTACATGAATGTGCATCTTGAGCAACTGCATGTAGATTGGAGAATATGACCGTCCGTCGCGCTTCACCTCAATCACCGCCAAACCCGGCAACGACGCCCGGTTTTCATTTTCCAGATTGTGGAAACAGATGTTGGTATCAATGGTCACACGCTCGCTCATGGCCTTATTTACCAAAGTTATGCGTTGAAACGAGTTCTCGATGTGTGGAGTAACCTCGTTGAGCGAGTAATCGGCGTGTTGTTCCATAAACTCTGCAGCTCCGGCTTCCTTAATGTGACGCCAATCCTTAACCTTGATGCGCAACTTGTTGGTGCGGCCACGATTGCTTTTGTTCTTGATTTCGAAGAAACTCAATCCGGCTTTCACATACGAACGAACTCTGATTTTTTCGCGAGTCTTTTTGCCATGCAGGTGCATGTAGTACATAGCCTTGTCGGGAGTGTCGAAATACACAGTGTGATATTCAATATTACGCACTCCTTCGGTTTCCTGCACATAATATTCTTCCTTGGCACGCTCAAGCAACTCCACCAGCGTGGCAATGGGCACAACATACTTCGTGTCGGTGCGGTTCATCAGCCTAATCTCTTTCATTTGTTGCAATGTGATAGGCGGAAACTGCGACAACATTTGGGTTATCTGCGCATTTGCTTGTTCTATGTCAATTTTCGATTCTGTCATATCGCTTTTGTTATTCTCTCTTACTCACATGCCACCCCCCGTCGAGAGGCAACTTGTCACTTTTCTTTGGCTTATGCAATAAAAAAAATCAGGCCATCACTCTTCTACAAACACCTATTTCCGCCAAAATCACCTGTTTGGGCTTTGCAACACCGCACAGCATGATTGTAGGTCATGGCAGCAACTAATGCTGTCGTTCACAGCACATCGCTCTCACGAGGTCGGCAAAAATGCTTGTCGGCCCAAAAACATACGCCCGATTAACGGAGTCGTAGGGCGCGAGCAATGCCAGCATAGGTAACTGTAACCCCAACAAAGTAGCCATCAACAGCAGGCACTGCCTTTCCGTAGGCTGCGCGTGCCACAAATGGCGATATCCTTATTGAGGACGTAAATTCCTCGCGTTGTCCTGTTAAGAAAAACGGAGTGTCACCCACATGCTTAAAAAACTTTATATCGAAATCAATCGATGCCATCCATCCGAAATCGTTGAGCGAGCGTTTTTCGGTGTTTACCACCTTTTGCTTCAATTCGGTAACTCCGTTTTCGCCCACCTCGTTTTCGTAGGTATAATTTGCCACATTCCAGCCATAACTGCTCCAGTAGCCGCCAACATTGGGTGTTATGGCCAAACGCTTAGTGTCGAGCACCGTAAAGCCCAACGTTGTGCCCACACCAAGGAAAGTGGCATAACTATTAGTGTTGCCTTGCCCTGGCTTGCCCGGAATGTCGGACGGAATGTTGAAAATATTGTCGTTATTGAAATTAGGCTGCCCGAATGAAATGTCGGCCTTCAGTTTAAATCGGCGATAGCCTCCGGTTAGCCCCAACATAAATGTAGCACAGCCCGAAAAATCGTCGTTGATGGTTGCTGTAGGAAACACGCCACCAATACCGGCATAAATACCGTAACTGAAATTGCTCGCTTCGATAATCGGCACTGGAGGCAATCCAAGTTCTTCGAGTTGACGGCGCACTAAATATTCTTCTTGCTGAAGTTTAGTGTCTATTCTACCACCGTCGGTGCTATCGGCAATCTTATCGATGCGGTCGGCAAAAAGCATCTGATAGTGTCGCAAACGCTGCTCTGCCTCAACACCCGACGCTCCGTCGTTGAGTTCGGTTTGCAAACGGCGACGATAGTATTCCAGCACATCGAATTGCAATTGGTGGTATCTCAATCGCTGGTCATCGCACTTGCTGATGTCGGCAAACGAGAGGTTGCGATTCATCATAGCCTTAGCCGACAATCGGTAATGATTGCGCAACGATTTGTCGGCCACTTCTTCCGATTCTATCGAAAGCGCAGTCTTCATGTACGACGACACGCCATCAATCACCGATGAGCCACGGAAATCGCCCCACACCAAAGGTCCATCAGCCCAACTTTTCAGCGGACTAAGCACATCGTTGGCCACAGCCGACAATGGCAATGCGATAATTGCCACCAACAATGCTATGAATATTCTATATTTGCCCTTTTTCATACTGCAAGTTAAAATCGTTACATATTATGTTTTTTGCCATATATGGCAATGCATCATCCCAACTCTTCAAGAATGCGCTTAAGCACCACTTGAGCCGAGATTTCGCGATTAGCAGCCTCAGGAATCACCAACGAGTGGTCGCTTTCAATCACATCGTCGCTCACAATCATATTGCGACGCACTGGCAAGCAGTGCATAAAGTAGCCGTTGTTAGTTAAAGCCATCTTTTCGGCAGTGATGGTCCAGCTTCGGTCGGTCGATAAAATCTTACCATAGTTAGGGTCGGCATAAGCGCTCCAGTTCTTGGCATACACAAAGCCGGCACCGGCAAGAGCCTTGTCTTGGTCGTATTCAACCTTGGCATTACCCACAAAGCGAGGGTCTAACTCATAACCTTCGGGATGAGTAATCACAAAGTCGTAATCGGCAGCGTTCATCCATTCGGCAAACGAGTTAGGCACGGCTTGTGGCAATGCCTTTGGATGAGGTGCCCAAGTGAGAACCACTTTAGGGCGAGCCACCTTCTTATGCTCCTCGATGGTTATCAAGTCGGCAAAGCTTTGCAACGGATGCACAGTGGCAGTTTCCATAGCAAACACCGGACGGCCCGAATATTTTATGAATTGGTTAAGAATCTTTTCTTCATAATCGTCGGCCTTGTTTTCGAAACGGGCAAACGAGCGAACTCCAATCACGTCGCAATAGCAACCCATCACCGGAATTGCTTCAAGCAAGTGTTCAGGCTTGTCGCCGTCCATTATCACACCGCGCTCAGTTTCGAGTTTCCACGCGCCTTGATTCACGTCGAGCACTATAACATTCATGCCCAAGTTCATGGCCGCCTTTTGTGTGCTCAAACGAGTACGCAACGATGAGTTGAAAAATATCATCAACAGCGTCTTGTTTTCGCCCAAATGCTTATATGCATATCTGTTAGCCTTCACTTCAAGCGCTTCAGCCACTGCTTGCTTCAAATCGCCAAGATCGGCCACATTCTGAAAATATCTCATATCTGTTTTTTTGTTTTAATCGTCAGTGCATAAGTTTTGAATTTACTAAATTACAAAATAATTTCATATAACTGCAAATCACACAGTAAATTTGTGGCGATTTAGGTCATATTTGCCATTAAATGCACAGCCGCGTCACAACAATGCAACATTCATTAACCCAATATTGCACTAATTAGGCCATCGAGTTAAAATAATAAGCGTTAGGCTCAACCGAAATTATCCCTAAAAAGAAATTTAAGCTCGATTTGATTTTGACAACAAAAAGATATATAGTAATTTCGTGGTTCCAATTTGTATGAAACTGATTTGAACATAATTATAAGCAACATATCTTTTTATTATCATGGAAAAAAATTTGACTCGCGTTGAAAGCGACCTTATTGGCGCACGCGAAATTCCGGCAAGTGCATTGTACGGTGTACAAACATTGAGAGGTATCGAAAACTTCCCTATTAGTAATTTCCACCTTTGCAATTATCCATTGTTTATCAACGGTTTGGCAGTTACCAAAATGGCTGCAGCCCGTGCCAACCACGCTCTTGGACTTTTGACCGACGCTCAAGCGCAGGCCATTGAACAAGCATGCCAAGAAATCATCAACGGTCAGCACCACGAACACTTCCCTGTGGACATGATTCAAGGCGGAGCAGGCACTACTACCAACATGAATGCTAATGAAGTCATCGCTAACCGTGCCCACGAAATCATGGGACACCAACGCGGTGAATACCAATATTGCTCACCTAACGACCACGTCAACTGCGCTCAGTCGACCAACGATGCTTACCCTACTGCCATACACGTAGGTTTATACTATCGCCACCTCGACTTGCTTCCTCATTTGCAAGATTTGATTGCGGCATTCCGTGCCAAGGGTAAGGAGTTTGCTCATGTCATAAAGATGGGACGCACTCAGTTGCAAGACGCTGTGCCTATGACTTTGGGACAAACATTCAACGGTTTTGCAAGCATTTTGGAAGATGAAATTAAGCATCTTAATGAGGCAGCGGCCGATTTCTTGACCGTGAACATGGGTGCTACTGCTATCGGCACTGGCATTTGCGCTGAGCCTGGTTATGCCGAAAAATGCGTTCAAGCCATGTGCGACATCACAGGCTTCGAATTCAAACTCGCGGCCGACTTGGTAGGTGCCACATCCGACACTTCGTGCATGGTGGGCTACTCTTCAGCATTGCGCCGCTTGGCCGTGAAGGTTAACAAGATTTGCAACGACCTTCGCTTGTTGGCTTGCGGTCCTCGTTGCGGTATCGGCGAATTCAACCTTCCTCCTATGCAACCAGGTTCTTCTATCATGCCGGGTAAGGTTAACCCTGTCATCCCTGAAGTGATGAGCCAAGTGTGCTACAAGGTGATGGGCAACGACCTTTGCGTAACTATGGCCGGCGATGCTGCTCAAATGGAATTGAACGCTATGGAACCTGTGATGGCTCAATGCTGCTTCGAATCTATCGATTTGATGATTAACGGTTTCGACACCCTTCGCGTGCGTTGCGTGAAAGGCATTACTGCCAACGAAGAAAAGTGCCGCAACGAAGTTCACAACAGCATTGGCGTGGTAACTGCTTTGAACCCTGTTATCGGTTACAAAAACTCTACCAAGATTGCCAAGGAAGCACTTGAAACTGGCGGCAGCGTTTATGACCTCGTTCTTAAGCACGGCATTTTGACTAAGGAAGAACTTGACACTATCCTCAGCCCTGAAAACATGATTAAGCCAGTGAAACTCGACATCAAGCCAAGACGTTAAAAAATAGGCTTATTAGGATGAACTTGATTGTCATCTCTATGAATTTATGCTGAAAGCGAAATCTGACATCGCTTTCAGCATATTTTTTAATATAACCTCATAGGGACTTTGAATGCTTGCTGTGTGCTTACCTCCGCCCACTTCTCTACACCATGGCTCAAGCAGCCGAAATCCTCAAAAAAAGCGAAATGGCCGGTATTGCAAGTTGGCAATCCCGACCATTTTTTTATCATGCATAATCGCCCCAATGGGGCAAACAGTTGCTTACTTAATCTCGCGGTGTTCTCCGAGTTTCACCTCATTAATGTCTTTCCAAAGGAAAAGTTTATCGCTTGGGCGAATCTTATCGGCCACCTTGATTGAAAATCTCTCGCCTTTCACGGTTTTTTCCACTGGCTTCAAGTCCACTCTGATTTCATCAACCGTCACAGGCACCGCTCCGGTTGTAGGGCCGGTGATGATAATCTCGTCGCCAACCTTCAGTTCGCCGCTCTCCATTTGGAATTCGGCCACACCGATTTTAGAGAAATAGCGAATACCCTTAGCGGCATATACCTTTACACGCGTAGCCGACGAGCCATATTTTGAAGTCCATTCGCCCAAACGCTGTCCCAAGTAATATCCATTCCAGAATCCACGGTTGAAAATTTGCGACAAACGTTCGTCCCATTCGGCAATTTTCTCGTCGCAGAAAGTGCCATCAATAACAGCATTTATGGCCTCGTTGTAGCAACTCACCGCATTGCGAACATATTCAGGGCCGCGGGCACGACCTTCGATTTTAAACACACGCACTCCGGCATCAATCATCTTGTTCAAGAAGTGAATGGTCTTTAGGTCCTTAGGCGACATGATATATTGGTTTTCGATGTCGAGTTGGTCGCCGGTGTCACGGTCTTGCACAGTGTAACTGCGACGGCAAATCTGACGGCACGCACCGCGGTTGGCACTCGCACCGGTTTCGTGAAGGCTCAAATAGCACTTTCCCGAAATAGCCATGCACAAAGCGCCGTGGCAAAACATCTCTATTCTCACCGGCTTGCCGTGAGGGCCGCAAATGTTGTCGCCAACGATGGTTTGATGAATGTTATAAACCTGCTCAAGATTCACCTCACGAGCAAGCACCATAACGTCGGCAAACTGGCTATAGAAACGCACCGCCTCGCTGTTCGACACGTTCACTTGAGTAGATATGTGCACCTCTACGCCTATCTCGCGGGCATAAAGTATGGCAGCCATATCACTGGCTATGATGGCCGAAATATTGGCCTCCTTGGCAGCGTTTATGATGCGTCGCATCAGTTCCATGTCGTTGTCAAACACAACGGTGTTCACCGTAAGGTAACTCTTCATGCCGCGTTCCTTACACCATGCTGCTATTTGATGCAAATCGTCGATAGTGAAATTGTTCGACGACTTGGCACGCATATTCAAGCCCTCAATGCCGAAATATATGGCATCGGCACCGCCCTGATGCGCCGCCACAAGCGACTCATAGGAGCCTACGGGCGCCATTATTTCAAAATCTTTTCTTTCCATTTATTTTGTGTTTGTGCAGGCAAAGTTACTACTTTTTATTGACAATAACACCCACACCGCGGTTTATTATATCTTCATTGATGGTAGCGCTTTATGCTCGGCGGCGGCGCAAGTCTTGCCTGCCGCAGCAGCCAAAACAAACGAAGGCTTCTGCTCGAACTCGCTCCACCGGCTCGTTAATAGTGGAACATGCTACCGCCCAAAAACTCGCGCAAGAGGCTATTGCCCGGCACATTTGAGCCGCATATAGGCGAGAAGAAACTCAAAAGTTTAAGCAATCGTGCGGCTTCGGCATATTCTGGCACATTGCGTGGCACATTACGCAATATCTCTTCACCATAACTGCGCATCACACCGAGTTCGAAAATTAGCGACGAATTAAACACCGCATCGGCGTTTTCCTGAAATGGCTCAATCCACTTTTTCTCGCCACGGCGCACACTTGGCCAGCGCGCAATGCTCTCTTGTGCACTTGTGCCGCGATACTTAAAGTCGCGAATCAAACGGCGCAGCAATCGGTTGTCGCTTGGCGAAAGATAGTTGTGGTCGTCGAAATTGATGGTGCTCAACGCCGACGCAAACATCAAAAACTTTTGGTCGGCCGGGATTGAAGCCGTAAGTTCGGGATTCAAACCGTGAATGCCCTCCAAAAGCAGCACATTATTGTCGTCGAGTTTCAGAGTGTCGCCACGATATTCGCGCTTGCCCATTTCGAAGTTATAGGTAGGCATGGCCACCTCCTTGCCTTGCAGCAGAAGGTTGAGGTCGGTGTTAAACTGCTCTAAATCGAGCGAATATAGCGATTCAAAATCTTGTTCGCCGTTCTCATCGAGCGGAGTATTCACACGGTCAACGAAATAATTGTCGAGCGAAATCACCTTAGGCACCACCATGTTGGCCATCAGCTGCACCGACAGGCGCTTCGACGAAGTGGTCTTACCCGACGACGAAGGGCCGGCCAAAAGCACCACCTTGGCACCGCCATTCTTGCGACGGTTGGCAATTTCGCCTGCTATGGTGGCAAACTTGCGTTCGTGCACGGCTTCGGCCACAGTGATGAGCATGCGAATGTCGCGACGATTCTCAACGGCCTTGTTGAGTTCGCCAACATTCTTTATTCCCACTATCTGATTGAGCGTTTCATATTCTTCGTAAGCGGCAAACACCTTTTCCTCGTTACGCACCACATAAGGCACCTCAGGCTGCTTCACATTGCACGGCAAGAGCAAAAGTCCGTCTTTATAGGGATGAATGTCAAACACCTTAACGCATGCTGTCGACGCCGCCAAATCGCTGTAATAAATGTCGATGAGATTGTCGAGGGTAAAATATCGGGTGTAAAGGCTCTGGGTGGTTTGCAACAACTGGGCCTTGTCGGTCAAGCCCTGCGCCTTAAGTTTTTCTACCACATCACATGTTAACTCTTCGTGAGGCAAAAAGGGGATGTCGGCAGCAGCAAGTTTGCCCATCTGCTCTTTAAGCAGGGCGGCAATTGCGGCATAATCGGGATTTTCGATGCCAAACAACTGACAATATATGCCGTTCGACACGCCATATTCCATCCTCACCCTTGCCCCTGGCAGCACATCGTGCACCGCCTTATACATCATCATGCAAAGCGACAGCATATACACTCGCTCGCCGTGGCGGGTGGTGCAGTCGACAAACTCCACCATCTGCGGCGAAAATATTGGTGAATGCAGGCTACAAACTTCATTATTCACTATGGCGCATATTGGCTTCACCGGCACTTCACCAGCCACCAAAGCATAGGCCTCGAGCAGCGTTGTGCCGCCCGGCACCGCCAAGTGCTTGCCTGTGTTCTTACAAAACACATCTACAAGAGTTTTTGTCATCATCTTGCGTTTATTTGAGTTTTTAATTATGATTTCTGCTAATAAATTATGCTAATTTACCTATTCTATTCGATGACTCCAAAAGTTGACAGCAAAAAACAATGAAAAATTGTTGAAAAAAGGTAATCGAAACTAACCGAAAACCCACTAATTTTATCTATTTTTGTCAAAACATAATAACTACGCATAATCCAAAATTCAAGAAACATATTTCTAACGGCTTGCAAATAAGTGACATATTAATGCAAACAAATAAAACAACGAACTATAAAAGAGAATTATGAACAATTATTCATTCCTTGACTTTCTAACCCTATTGGGTTCGATAGGCTTGTTCCTCTATGGCATGAAGATAATGTCGGAAGGTCTTCAAAAGATAGCCGGCGATCGCATGCGAGCAGTGCTTGCGGCAATGACACGCAACCGCTTTTCGGGGGTAATGACAGGCGTGCTCATCACCGCATTAATTCAGAGTTCATCGGCCTCAACCGTGATGGTTGTGAGTTTCGTCAACGCTGGCTTAATGTCGCTCGAACAATCAATGGCAGTAATCATGGGTGCCAACGTGGGTACCACAATGACTGCATGGATTATCACCATCTTCGGCGTAAAGGTCAACATCGAGGCATTTGCTGTGCCTTTGATTGCGCTGTCGATACTTTTCTTGTTTGCCAACAACAGTAAATACAAATCGATAGGCGAATTTGTAATTGGTTTTGCCTTCCTGTTTATGGGTTTGGGCATGATAAGCGCCAATGTGCCAGAACTCGATGCCGAAACTCTTGGCTTCCTTGCCAATTACTCTAATCACGGCTTTGCATCGGTGTTGCTGTTTGTGTTTGTGGGTATGGTAATCACCATGATTATCCAATCGTCGTCGGCCGCATTTGCCATTATCCTCGTTATGGCTGCCAAGGGCTGGATAGGTTTCGACATGAGTTGCGCAATGGTGCTCGGTAGCAACATCGGTACCACAATCACTCCTGTCATCGCATCATTAGGAGCCAACCTTACTGCCAAGAAGGCCGCTCTCGGACACCTCTTGTTCAACATTTTCGGCACTGGTTGGACTTTGATTCTGTTCTTCCCATTCTTGCAACTTATCGTTTGGATTACCGAAACACTCGGTCAAGGCAATCCTGCCACTGCTCAAGGTGCTGAAATGGCAGTGTCGGTATCGTTTGGTTTGTCGATTTTCCACACCGTGTTCAATATCATTAACCTTTCGGTGATGATTTGGTTCACTCACACCTATGTGAAGATTTGCAACTATCTAATTCGTAACCGCAACAAGGATAATTCTGAAGAATTCCAATTGAAATACATCTCATCGGGATTGCTAAATGCGTCGGAACTCAACATCATGCAAGCGCAACGCGAAATCGTGGTATATGCCGAACGCGTGCAACGCATGTATGGCATGGTTATAGACCTTGTTCACACCAAACTTGGCACTGTGGAGTTCAACAAACTTCACAGCCGCATTGGCAAGTATGAAGAAATCAGCGACCGCATGGAAATTGAAATCGCCAAGTACCTCAACAAGGTGGTCGACGGTCGTTTGAGTTTTGAGGGCAAACTTCGCGTTTCGGCAATGCTTAACATCATCTCCGAAATCGAAAGCATAGCCGATAGTTGCCTTAACATAGCGAAAACTCTCATCCGTAAGGAAGAAGCTCGTGTGCACTTCGTGGAAGAACAATATCAAAACATCGACAATATGATGAAACTTGTGTCGGAAGCATTGACCGACATGATTGGCGTTCTTACAAATATGGAGCACGTTAGCGGCAACGACCTAACTCCTAACATGAATAAGGAAATAGAAATCAACAACTACCGCAACTTGCTTCGCACCGAAAATGTTGAAAACATCAACACCAAGAAGTATGAATACCAATCAGGTATTTTCTTCATGGACATCATCAGCGAATCTGAACGTATTGGCGATTACATCGTCAATGTGATTGAAGGTGTTGAAAGTCAATATGCCGACCCAAGTGTGCTTTCTCCTACTGTTAGCCATAACTAACCAAACCTCGTTTGATATTATCAAATAAATAAAAATTCGATGGCATTTGTGTGATGCCATCGAATTTTTTTATTTATACCTCACTACTGATTTTATAGTTTTCCTATTTTGCCAATTAGGAGAATTGCGCCGGTGCTTGTTTCACGAACAAGATACAAGAATGGGTGGTTGGCGTTGAAAAGGTATCCCTTTTCTGGCATAGGGTCCTTTAAAATACCTTCTGCTTTAGTGCCCGATGCAATTTCTGTGCCCTTCATGTCGACTTTAATATAGTTCTTTTGGCTCATCGTTACTCCCGTTTTCTTGTCGGATATTGACATATAGTTTGGATACGGGCCAAGAATGTTTTTATATCCTACGTTTGGAAGCAATTTGTCAAAATCTATCTCGTTGCACATTTCCCATTTTGGGAGCTGTATTTTTAGCATATGACTTTCAAAATTTTTAAGTAACGTATCAAACGATTCTTGGGTGAGATTAACCAAGCATTCATCAAGCGACTTTTCAATAGGCAGCATAATCACCATTGTGAACGCGCCGTTGCCGTAAGGTATTTCGCACGCCTCAAAGTTGTCTGCTTGAGAATATTTTACAAAAGCTTCTTTAAACATTAAAGATGTTTCTGTCGCGTTTGCCTTGCTTGGATAGTCGTTAAGGAATTCCTCTGTTGATTCGGAGCTAAATCCACCAGGCCAAGACCAAATTCCGTTAAAATACAGAGCATTGGCTATAACATAGCATCTTTTGTCATTTGTTGGCTTAAGCATATTCTTGATGATGCCGTTTGTCTGCTTTTCAAACCACTGGTTCACAGTATTTACAGCAGCCGGATTGTCGAAGTCGAGGTTCTGCGCCTTTGCCTGATACCAGTCGTTGCACACTGTGACAAAGTCGGTTTTTATGGGGAATTCGTCGTCAACAAACAGAGCGCTTGCTATATTCAGCTTGCTGGTGTTATCGGCCTTGTAGAGCTGCTCGGTGAGGTTCTTGTAGTAGCTGTTCATGTCGGCCACCTGGCTTGGCTCTATAGCGAGCAGGTCGCAGAGTTCGGTGAGTGTTTCGCCCTGCGCGCCGTTGGCCATCATGCCAAGCACGTGCGATGCGCTAAGTGGCGACACCATCCAGTTTTCTTGCCCTTTTTGGGCGGCGTAGGCGTCAACCGACTTTATAAGGCTGTATGCAAAGGTCTTGGCGCTT
>JAZLAU010000001.1:0-135693 GCA_045613305.1 Muribaculaceae bacterium | reverse complement strand
TGCTCCTGAAATCGAAGCTAAGGCAAAGTAATCAATCATCTACAAATAATAAAGAATGCAGTATCTATGATATTGCATTTTTTATTTTGTTTTCATATTTTTGTAAGTGTAATATTAAAACATTTTTTATGAAAGTACTATATCGCATCTACCAATACCTAATTGCGTACCCTGTGCTTATCGTGCTAACAATAGCCACAGCATTGTTTACAATGATAGGTAGCTTGTTCAATCACCATTGGTGGGGATATCACCCGCCAAGAATATGGGCAAAGTGCTGGTGCAAACTCTTGTTTGTAGACGTAGAAGTCAGAAACCGTGAAAACATTAATAAAACGGAATCTTACGTATTCATCGCCAATCATCAAGGAGCATTCGACATTTTCGCCATTTACGGCTACCTTAACCACAACTTTAAGTGGATGATGAAAAAAAGCCTTAAGAAAATCCCATTCGTAGGCGGCGCATGCATAGCAGCCGGGCACATCCTCGTCGACCGCTCATCGCCTTCAGCAGTTGCAAAAACCATGGAAACAGCCCGCAAGCGCCTAACCGACGGCATGTCGTTAGTAATTTTCCCTGAAGGGGCTCGCACTAGAGACGGCAAAATACAAAAATTCAAGAAAGGTGCTTTCAAATTGGCCATTGACTTCAATCGCACCCTCGTGCCTATCACAATCGACGGCGCATTCGACGTTATGCCACGCAACTCAAAAAGCATCAACCCCGGCAAAATCATTATAACAATTCACAAACCAATAGAACCAACCGCCGACATGGAAGCAATAATGACCGAAAGCTACGAAGCAATCAAGTCGGCCCTTCCTGAGTAACACGCTCTAAAAGACTAAATTTGCTTAAAAAAATATTCTGCAACAGCACGTTATTCAAAAAATAATTATTAACTTTGCAGTCGCAAAAATTTGTCCAATGGTGTAATGGTAGCACGTCGGATTCTGGTTCCGCCTGTGAGGGTTCGAGTCCTTCTTGGACAACAAAACGGCTTCGTGTAAGCCAATATATAATTTTATTATAACAATTTAAACTATTTTTTAATGGCAACAAAAATCAGATTACAACGCCACGGTCACAAGGACTATGCGTTCTATCCAATTGTTATCGCTGATAGCAGAGCACCACGTGATGGTAAGTTTATTGAAAGAATTGGTTCTTACAATCCTAACACTAATCCTGCTACAATCAGTTTAAATTTCGAAAGAGCTCTTCACTGGGTTAACTGCGGTGCAATCCCTACTGACACAGTTCGCTCTATCCTTTCAAGAGAAGGCGTTATGCTTATGAAACACCTACAAGGTGGTGTTAAGAAGGGCGCTTTCACTGAAGAAGAAGCTCAAAAGCGTTTTGAAGCTTGGAAGAAAGAAAAAGACGCTAAGGTTGACGCATTTAAGGCTAACTTGGCTGACGCTAAGAAGAATGCTGCTAAGGCTCGTCTTGAAGAAGAAGCTGCTAAGAATGCCGCTAAGGCTGAAGCAGTTGCTAAGAAGAAAGCAGAAATCGCTGCTGCTGAAGCTGCTAAGGCTGCTGAAGAAGCTGCTCCTGCTGAAACTGCTGAAGAAAGCGCAGAATAATCTTTTCTTTCATCAAAACATAAAAAGTCACAATCTTTTCGATTGTGACTTTTTTTATTCTCCAACCAAATCTTCTTTCATTTAAACCAAAGCATCACATCTCATGTGAGTCATTAAAAAAGTGGGACAATGCTTAGCACTGCCCCACTAATATCAATGTCTTATGACTGGCATCAACTTACATTATGCCACGTTCACGAAGCTTAACTTGCCAATTCCACGCACTGCGCATTGTGTCTTCAATTGTAGCAGTAGCCTTCCAGCCCAATATTTCGTTAGCCTTCGACGGATCGCCCCACACCTTTTCAATGTCACCCGCACGGCGTTCAACAACCTTATATGGAACCTTAACTCCGGTAGAACTTTCAAATGCAGTAATCAACTCCATTACCGACAAACCTCTACCTGTACCCAGATTATAGATTTCCAAATTATCGCCGTCCTTTTCTAACATGCGGTCCACAGCACAAACGTGAGCCTTTGCAAGGTCAACTACATTTATAAAGTCGCGAATGCAATAACCGTCGGGAGTGTTATAGTCGTTTCCAAACACGCTAAGTTCCTTACGGATGCCAATAGCAGTTTGAGTTAGATAAGGAATCAAGTTTTGAGGCACACCATTTGGCAATTCGCCAATTTCTGCACTTGGGTGTGCACCTACAGGATTGAAATATCTCAAAATAATGCTCTTAATTGGAGCGCCCGAAATGATATAATCTTCAATTATTTCTTCAGAAATCTGCTTAGTATTGCCATAAGGCGAAGTAGCCTTCTTAATTGGAGACTTTTCAGTCACTGGATTTTCATCAGGCTCACCATACACTGTGCATGACGATGAGAACACAAAACCCTTAACACCATATTCTGGCATCAACTCAAGCAGATTAGTTAGAGTGTCAAGGTTGTTGCGATAATACAACAACGGCTTTTGAACCGATTCTCCCACAGCCTTACTTGCTGCGAAATTAATTATTGCCTTAATGCCTGGATTTTCGTCAAACAATTGCTTCAACGTAGCCATATCTGTGCAGTCTCCTTGCACAAACACCGGACGCTTGCCTGATATTTTTTCAATACCATCAAGCACCTCTACATTACTATTTGACAGATTATCTATCACAACAACTTCATAACCTGCCGCATGAAGTTCCACAACTGTGTGCGAACCGATGTAACCAGTTCCTCCAGTTACCAAAATTTTACCTTTCATATCACGAAAATATCTTGATTAATAGTTTTTATCTTCTTATGCAAAGATACTGAATTTTCATTATCATACAATCAATTTCACCAATAATCATTTGTCGAATTATGTTTTGATGCTCTCATTCTACTTTTTCATAAAAATTTCCTAACTTTGTAGTAAATCAAAACTATAAAAAGAAAAAGCACACTAATGAAATTAACCGACATTATTTCTACAGCCAAGAAGCCCGGATTTTCGTTCGAAGTGCTTCCCCCTCTTAAAGGTAGAGGTATTGAACAAATCTTCAACAACATTGACAGATTAAAAGAATTCAACCCTCTATATATCAACATCACCACTCACCGTAGCGAGATGGTATATAAAACCACAGCCGACGGGCTATATCAACGCATATCAGAGCGCTCTCGCCCTGGCACCGTTGCAGTGGCTGCTGCTATTCAACAACGCTATAACATTCCCACTGTGCCACACATGATTTGCAGCGGTTTTTCAAAAGTTGAAACTGAATATGCCCTTATCGACCTACACTTCCTTGGTATTGACAATATTTTAGTGCTTCGCGGCGATAAAGCCAAGCACGACACCAAATACATCCCTTCTGAAAACGGTTATAACCATGCTTGCGAATTAGCACAACAAGTAAACGACTTCAACAATGGTCTATTAATCGACGGAACGAAGACCGACTACACCTACAAAACACCTTTCTTTTATGGAGTGGCCGGATATCCCGAAAAACATGAAGAAGCTCCAAACTTTGACATTGACATGTTCTTTTTAAAACACAAAGTGGATATGGGCGCCGATTACATTGTGACCCAAATGTGCTTCGACAATAGCAAAATCTACAATTTCATTAATCATTGTCGGCAAATGGGCATCAATGTCCCAATCATTCCCGGGTTAAAGCCTATTGTAAATAAACGACAAATCGCACTTTTGCCAAAAGCGTTTCATGTAGAGCTGCCAAACGAGCTCACAAAAGAGTTGGAAAAGTGTAAAACCGACGACGATGTTAAGCAAGTAGGCATTGAATGGTGTGCCATGCAAGCCAAAGACCTTATCAAACAAGGCATCCCTTCAATCCATTTCTACTCTCACAATGCCACCGAAAGCGTAAGACGCACCGCAGAATTGGTTTATTAATTTACCCCCCAAAACTTATTCAAACTATAATGAAATTTGCCGATATTATAGGTAACGAAGAGGCCATCACAAGACTAACGCGAATGGTCGATAACAATAAAATACCCCATGCGCTACTTCTCATGGGCGACCCAGGCGTGGCAAAATTAGCCATTGCTCAAGCTTTTGCACAATACATTCACTGCGAAAATCGCATTAACGGCGATTCTTGCGGCAAATGCCCTTCATGCCTCCAGCACCAATCGTTTAACCACGTCGACACATTCTATTCATACCCTATTTTTAAGAAAAACTCCTCGAGCACTACTCTATGCTCCGACTACATTACAGAATGGAAAGAGTTTCTGCAAGAAAACACAATCGAAAACTACGAGCGATGGCTTAGCATTATTAAGAACGAAAACGGACAACCTCGTATTTTCACCCAAGAGAGCGACCACATCATTCGCAGAATGAGCCTTACGGCCTACTCTTCTAAATATAAAATTCACATCATGTGGCTGCCCGAAAAAATGCAACCACAATGCGCAAATGCTCTTCTAAAAATAATTGAGGAACCATTTGAGGATTCTCTATTTATTTTAGTAAGCAACAATTACCTCGACATTTTACCAACTATATATTCCCGCACTCAGCGCATTGAATTAAAGAAACCATCTACCAGCGTCGTAGCAAATTATCTCGTTGAGAAATATGGAATCAACGCTCAAGACGCAATAGCCTACGCAGCCCCAGCAAATGGAAACATTTCACTTGCCGAAGAAGGTATGAAGCAAAACAGCGAAAACCGCGATTTTCACGAAAAGTTCACTCAACTTATGCGACTCGCCTATGCTATGGACCTGAAAGAACTTCGCAATTGGTCGGTTGTTGTAAATGACTACAAACGCGAAAAAATTTGCAGATTCTTGCAATATGCAAGCAGAATGATTCGCGAAAATTACATATATAACATAAAAAACAATGACTTAAACTATCTTACTCGCGAAGAAGAACAATTCAGCACCCGTTTCTCGCCTTTCATCAATCAGTATAACGTTCAGGGCTTTATCGAAGAGCTCCAAGATGCCGAACGCGACATTCGAGGAAATGCAAACGGTAAAATTGTGCTATTCGACATGGCCATTAAAATGACCATCCTGATTAAGAAAAATAACTATTAAATACATCTCTAAAAATATTGAACAAATAGTGTGATGAAAAACATGAACGAAACCACATCTCCATTACAATCAAACTTTTTAAAGTTTGTAGCCGACAAGTATGCACATGATAAAAACATAAGCAACTATTGCTTTGTTTTTCCTAATCGCCGAAGCGGTAAATTTTTTGAGAAAGAAATCAGACAAGCAGCCAATGCCTCTATGCTTTCACCTGAAATTACCACAATCAGCAATTTTGTTGCCGAAATAAGCAATGCAGTTGAAGCCAACCGCATCGAATTACTATTTATATTATACAACGCATACATAGAGATTACCGGTTATGACGATGTTCCTTTCGACAAATTTGCATTTTGGGGCGATGTTATAATCAACGACTTTAGCGACACCGACCGATATATGGTCAATCCTAAAGACCTCTTCATCAATATCTCTCAACTCAAAGAAATTAAAGCTAACCTAAAAACTCCTGAGTTGATGGAAGTTTTAGGTCATTTCTTCAACTTTAACTTTACCCCTGATAACGAAGAAAAATTTTGGCAGCACATCAGCACCCACAATGGTGAGATTAGCAAAAATAAAGATTTTATAACCATATGGGACACCCTCTACCAACTATATGAAAAATTTATTGAAAAACTAAACGACAAAGGGTTATCCTATAACGGCAAAATGTATCATGACGCCGTTAATATTATAAAACAAACACCTTCGGATGAATTCAACGCCGAACGCTACATCTTTGTCGGGTTCAATGTTCTGTCGGAATCCGAACGCCAAATATTCTCAGCGATGAAGGCAAAAGGTATTGCTGAGTTTTATTGGGACTACAACTCTCCTGTTTTCAAGACAAAACACAACAAAGCTAACCTATTTTTAAGCAAATACGTTTCCGATTTCAAGGCTCCTCACAATGAGCCCGAAAACACAACACTTCCGCAAAACATCAACGTGATTGGCGTACCGTCTAACTACGCCCAAGCGCAATACACAAGGCAACTTATTGACCACCTCGTTGATAAAAAATTAATAGCTAACCCAGCCGACGCCATCGACACGGCTATAGTGCTCCCCGACGAACAACTGTTTTTGCCATTAATCAAATCGATATCCAACGATAAGGTAACTAAAATCAATGTCACAATGGGTATGTCGATTAGCAATTCAAGCATTGCCACACTAATGTCTTACATTGCAACCATGCACCACCAGGCAAAGCTAATAAACGGCTCGTGGGTTTACTTCCATGCCGATGTTAAAAACATTTTGCTTCACCCGATTGTTCGTTTTTACAACAACGAAGAGTCGACGAAACTCATCACAGACATAAGCAAGCAAAATCTATATCAAGTTAGCTACGATTATATTAAAGAAAAAGCACCGTCTTTAGCCAAACTATTTACAGTAATTAAAGACTTCTCTGCTGGCGATATAGCCAACTACTTATCAAACATCATCGAATTCACCGGAAACGTTTTGTTACTTCAAAAAAAGGCAAACTTAGAAAGCGCACAAAGCAAAGAAGAAGCCGATTCCGACATCGACATGTGCACTATCGAACAGGCTTTCCTCGAAAAATATCGCGAGGGCATAGTTCAGCTACAAGATGTTTTTAGCCAATATATCGACGACACTCAATTTAAGGTTAACATCGACACATTCTGCTTCCTTCTTAACCGATTGGTTTCGTCTACAACCATTGCTTTCGAAGGCGAACCTTTAGGCGGTTTGCAAATAATGGGGCTCCTTGAAACACGATGCCTCGATTTCAAGAACATAATTGTGCTCTCAATGAATGAAAATGTGTTTCCACGTAAACACTTCACAAAATCTTTCGTTCCGCAACAATTGCGTAAAGCGTACAACATGTCGACTATCGAACATCAAGAGTCGATGTACGCCTACTACTTCTATCGAATGATTAGCCGCGCCGAAAATGTTTATCTAATTTACAACGCCAGCAGCATTCACGAAGAATCACGTTTCATCACACAATTAGAAAAACTATATTCCGACATATGCACTTTAAAACGCCATACTGTTAATTTAGAATTAAGAGCTTCTAACAGTAAAGCTATCAGCGTAAAAAAAGACCAACGAATTCTCGACAAGTTAAAACTATACATCACTGGCGACATACCAGAATCAGCCGAAGCCGCTAAAGAAAAGCGCAAAAAAGGTGAAATAAAATACTTGTCGGCTAGTAGCATTCACACTTACATAAATTGTCCACTTGCATTCTACTTGCACTACGTTGAAAATCTTGCAAAAATTGACGAAGTATCAGACTTTATGCAAGCCAACACTTTTGGGACGATTGTGCATAGTGTAATGGACCAATTATACAGAAACGACAGCATCATCGACAAGGACTTTATTGACAACCTTCTCAAAAAAGAAAATAAGACGATTAAAAATGCAATCATTAAAACCATCAACAAAGAATACCTTAAAAAGGGCGATGACTGTTATGATGAACTAATAGGAGAAAGTCTATTTAAATACAAAGTTTTTGAAAAATGCATCAAAGACACACTTAAATACGACCTTGATTTCATAAAAAAGCATGGACCAATTCATTTCTTACAAAGCGAAAAAGAATTGTTCTGCAAACTCAATTTAGGCAATCAGAGTGTAAATTTCTCTTACACTATCGACCGTTTGGAAGAGATTTATCACGAATCCACCAACCCTATAGTGCGCATAATCGACTACAAGACAGGCAAAATCGACAAGACAAGCGTCGCAAAATTATCAGACAGTTTCACAAAAAACGAGAGCAAGGCAATTGTGCAGCTATTGCTTTATAGCGAAGCATACCTCACAGCGCCAAACAATGAAAATAAATTAATACAGCCACTCATAATTAAGCCTCTTGATATAACAAAGTCTGGATTTAAAGTATCAAATCAAGTTGTAACTTTCACAAAAGACTGTGACATAAGAAAGGAGTTTCAAGAACTTATGGGTAACGTTATAAACTCAATTTTCGACGAAAACATACCTTTTACACAAACACAGGACAAGAACACAAACTGCAAATACTGCACATTTAAAGATTTCTGCCGCATAGAGTTGCAAGAATATCAAAAATAATTCGTATCTTTGCACCGCTTTTTGAAATTCCGTGTGATGGGAAATTAAGGAGCATTCACTTAATTTTGAGTAACACAATTAAAAATTAAAAAATGAAAACTTACGTATTAAACGCAGAACCAAGAACAGATCTTGGTAAAAAAGCAACTAAGGCACTTCGTGCTGAGTCAAAAATCCCTGCAGTTATCAACGGTGGTGAAGTAATCACTCTTCCATTCGAAGGTACTCTTAAGCCAGGTCAAAAGATTGTAGAAATCGGCGAAAACAAGGCTAAGGGCGAAAAGAAAGGTATCATCGTTACTGATATCGTTCTTAAGCTTGAAGACGTTCGCAAACTTATCTACACTCCAGAAATCTATGTTATCGACCTTACTATCAACGGCGAAAACAAGAAGGCTGTTTTGAAGGATCTTCAATTCCACCCAGTAAGCGACGAAATTCTTCACATCGACCTACTAGAAGTTTATGAAAACAAGCCAGTAGTTATGGAAGTTCCAGTTGCTCTTGAAGGTCACGCAGCAGGTGTTAAGGCCGGTGGTAAGCTTAACCTTTCAATGAAGAAGCTTAAAGTTAAGGCTAACTACGATGCAATCCCAGAACGTATCGTTGTTAACATCGACAACATCCAACTTGGTCAATCTCTTAAGGTTGGTGCTCTTCACTACGAAGGTCTTGAACTAATGAACTCTAAGAACGCTGTTGTTTGCGCTGTTCAATTGACTCGTGCAGCTCGTGGTCAACAAGCTCAACAACAAGGCTAATCTTAATCATTTTTGATTATCATTTAGTAATGAAGTTTCTTATTGTAGGCTTGGGTAACATTGGTAGCGAATACCATGGCACCCGCCACAACATAGGATTTAGTGTATTGGATGCCTTTGCTGAGGCATCCAATACTTCTTTTTCCACACAGCGTTATGGCGATGTGGCTGAAGTGAGAGTGAAAAACCAACAACTTGTTCTCCTTAAGCCAAACACATATATGAACCTCAGCGGCGATGCTGTGAGATACTGGAAGCAAAAAGAAAATATCCCTGTTGAAAACATATTTGTTATAGTTGACGACCTGGCACTACCCTTCGGTGCAATCCGAATTAAAGGAAAAGGCAGCGATGGCGGACACAACGGTCTTAAGCACATTAATCAAATGCTTCAAACTCCCAACTACGCTCGCCTTCGATTTGGCATCGGAAACGATTTCCCTCAAGGCGCTCAAGTAGACTACGTGCTTGGACATTTCTCTGCCGAACAACAAAAGCAACTTCCCGACAGGCTAAAATTGGCATGCGATGCCATTAAAGCATTTTGTCTGTCTGGTTTGGCATTTGCAATGAATAACTATAACAACAAATAATCAAGCACCGTAATGGCAAACGAACAACGCATTGATAAATGGCTTTGGGCTACCAGAATTTTCAAAACCCGTTCTATTGCTACCGACGCTTGCAAGAAAGGTAGAGTAATGGTTGACGGCGTAACCGTGAAACCATCTCGTACCATTAAAGTAGGCGACACTATTTCGGTAAGGAAACCGCCCATCACTTACACATATTCTGTGATTGGACTTATCCAAAATAGAGTGGGCGCAAAATTAGTGCCTAACTATTTGAAAAACATAACATCGCCCGACCAATATGAATTGCTTGAAATGGTGAAAATCAATGGATTCATCGACCGACAGAAAGGTCTTGGCAGACCTACTAAAAAAGACGGACGCGAAATTTCTAAATTTACCGAAGCCGCTTATTTCGGATTTGATGATTTCGACGACGATTTCGATGAATTCGATGATTATGACGAATTTGAAAGTGATGAAAAATAAATACGAAATGATTTATTTTTCATCATTTTTTTTACCATAAAAAACTTAATTCGTAAATTTGCAGTTGATGAAATATATTATGCACATATTGTCGCTTATACTTGCTGCTGTACTTGTAGTGTGCTCTATTGTGCAATTTCATCACCATCATGATGATAATGAAATGTGTTTAGCCATTCACAACAAATCATGCATTCATCATCACACTTCACACCAACACTCAGATGCTAATGCTAACTTTTGTCACTCTCATGGACATCACCACAACCACAGTTGCTCACTGCATCTAAGCGACACCATTAACAATGTATCACAACACACTACTGACAACAATAACTCCATCAATATTATAAGTTCAGTAGTAATTTTCATAACCAACCATATAACAGACCTATTAATTGACACAAGCCATTCCGGATGGCCCGATTTTGTCAAAATAGGCAACATATTAAGCGCCTGCGTGAGCGGGTGGTCTCTTCGCGCACCTCCATGCGCATAACATCCACCAGATAACTTATTAATTTTCAAACAAATACATTCATACACCCGCAATCACATTGTGGGACATAAATCATTTATATATTAACATGAAATCAATTTTAATTACTCTCTTTGCAAGTGTATCGATAATTGCATTTACCGCATGCAATGCTTCTAACGATAACCACAATCACGATGCCCATGCTGGTCACAACCACGACGCTCATGCCGGTCACAATCACGACACACATGCCGGCCACAACCACGACGCTCATGCCGGCCACAACCACGACGCTCATGCCGGTCACAACCATGATGCACATGCTGGTCACAACCATGATGCACATGCTGGTCATAACCACGACGCTCATGCCGGTCACAATCACGACGCTCATGCTGATCACAACCATGATGCACATGCTGGTCACAACCATAGCGGTGACGAAATTTTATTCTCAGCAGCAAAAGCAAAACAATTTGGAGTAAAAGCCACAAAAGTCAAGGCTGGCAATTTCCACGAAACCATCAAGGTTTCAGGCCAAATAATTGGTGCGCAAGGTGACGAATATACTGTGGTAGCACAATCAGCTGGCATTATCAAGTTCCGCTCATCAATCGCAGTTGGTTCAACAGTTGCAGCGGGTTCTGCTGTTGCTTCTGTTTCTGCAAAAAACATTGTTGGAGGTGACTCAAACGAACATGCTCAAATAGTACTAAACAACGCAAAGCGCGAACTTGACCGACTAAAACCTCTTTTTGAAGAAAAAATTGTAACCGCACGCGAATATAATGCAGCACTTGAAAACTACGAGCGTGCAAAAGCAGCATGCACTTCAAAGTCTGGCGCAGGCAACATCGCATCAACTGCAATTTCAGGCACAATAACCGAAATATATGCAACCGATGGACAGTTTGTTGAAGCTGGCGCACCTGTTGCCAAAGTCTCAAAAAATGCCCGTCTTGTTCTTCGCGCCGATTTGCCAACAGCCTACGCTAAGCACATCGCCAACATTAAGACCGCAAACTTCCGCACTTCAAATTCCGATGAAATGCTAAGTATCGAATCTTTAAAAGGCCGCCGAATTTCTAGCAACACTTCAGCCACAACCCAACCTGGTTACATTCCTGTGTGCTTCGAATTCACAAACAACGGTTCAATTGTAAGTGGCACATTCGCAGAAATATATCTCATTGGCAACGAACGCCCAAACACCATATCAATTCCGGTAAAGTCACTCACCGAAGAACTTGGAACTTTCTACGTTTATATTAAACTCGACGAAGAGTGTTACATGAAGCGTGCCGTTACAGTTGGTATCAACGACGGACAAAATGTTGAAATACTTTCTGGTTTGCATGAAAACGAATTGGTTGTATCAGAAGGTGCCATGATTATAAAGCTTGCCGGTAGCGGAGCTGCTATTCCTGGCCACTCTCATGAACATTAATATAATCAGTAAATCAAAAATCCTAACACTTAAACATCAAGGCGTATGCTAAATAAGATTATACGATTTTCACTCGAAAATAGGATATTGGTATTATTGATTACGGTATTCCTATTGCTTGGAGGTATTTACATAACCTCCGAAACCGATATCGATGTGTTTCCCGACCTTAACGCGCCAACAGTTACTGTTATGACCGAAGCTCCAGGGTTTGCCCCTGAAGAAGTGGAGCGCACAGTAACTTTCCCTATCGAAACCGCAGTGAATGGAGCCACCAACGTGCGACGCGTGCGCTCTACTTCTACTCCAGGATTCTCCATAGTTTGGGTAGAATTTGATTGGGGCACCGACATATACCAAGCACGACAAATTGTGTCTGAAAAAATCTCTACAGTAAATTCCGAACTTCCTGAAGGTGTAAATTCTCCAGTTTTAGGCCCACAATCGTCAATTCTTGGCGAAATGATGATTATTGGCCTTACTGCCGAAAAGACATCGATGCTTGACCTTCGCACAATTGCCGACCGAAACCTAAGCCCTCGCTTGCTTGCATTAGGTGGAGTTTCGCAAGTTTCAGTAATCGGGGGCGACGTGAAAGAATATCAAATTCTTTTAGATTCCGACAAGATGAAGTATTATGACGTTTCGCTTCAACAAGTTATTGAAGCCACAAACGGCATTAACAACAATGCTGGAGGCGGCATATTATACGAATACGGAAACGAGTACACCATTAAAGGCAACATCAACACCAATAATCTTGATGAGATTGCATCATCGGTAGTAAAAAGCGACAACAACGGAACTGTTCTTATTCGCGACATTGCAACCGTAAAAGTGGGCCCAAAAACTCCTATATTAGGTTTGGGTAGCGAACGCGGCAAACCTGCAGTTCTTGTAACTGTAACCAAGCAACCGAACACCGACACCAATGAACTCACCGACAACATCATAAAGTGCTTAGATGATGTTAAACACACACTTCCTGAAGATGTTAATATTTCAACCGATACTTTCCGTCAAAGCCGTTTCATCAATAGTTCGATATCAAACATTCAAAACTCACTGATTGAGGGTGCTATTTTTGTTGTTATCATATTATTCTTGTTCTTAATGAACACACGCACCACCCTCATCTCTGTCATAGCTCTTCCCCTGTCAGTTTTAGTAGCAATTATAATACTGCACTACATGGGTTCTACTATCAACACTATGACACTCGGTGGCTTGGCTATTGCAATCGGCTCGCTTGTCGACGACGCTATTGTTGACGTTGAAAATGTGTACAAAAGAATTCGACAAAATCACTCACTTCCCGAAAGCGAACGTTTACCACTATTAAAGGTTATTTACAACGCATCGGCTGAAGTGCGCATGCCTATTTTTAACTCAACTCTTATTATCATTGCAAGCTTCTTACCTCTATTTTTCCTAACTGGCATGGAAGGACGTTTGCTTATCCCACTTGGCACAGCTTTTATTGTGGCTCTCGTTGCGTCAACAATCATAGCGCTTACCGTTACGCCAGTGCTTTGCAGCCTACTTCTTAAGCCTAACACAGAAGAAGCTAAAAAAGATGCTTGGGCTACACGAAAACTAAAAGAATTATACATTAGAATATTTAATTGGAGTTTTAGTCACAAGAAAATCGTACTTGCCTCTACCTCTTGCCTATTTATTGTGGCAATTGTTTTGTTCTTCACACTTGGTCGCGGTTTCTTACCATCATTCAATGAAGGGTCGTTCACAATAAACGTTAGTACACTCCCAGGTGTTTCAATCGAAGAATCTGACCGAATTGGTAGAGAAGCCGAACGTCTTGTTCTTACTATCCCCGAAGTGAAAACCACTGCGCGAAAGACTGGTCGCGCCGAATTGGCCGAACATTCGTTCGGTGCAAACGTATCGGAAATGGAAGTTCCATACGAGCTCGACGGCCGTTCTAAAAAGGAATTGGCAAATGAAATACGCTCAATGCTATCTGAAATTCCTGGCACAAGCATCGAAATTGGTCAACCAATCTCTCACCGCATCGATGCAATGCTTTCAGGCTCGAAAGCACAAATTGCCATCAAGGTTTTTGGCGATGACTTGTCAAAGCTATATAATATAGGTAATAAAATCAAATACACCATTGCTGGCATTGAAGGCATCGTTGACGCCAACGTGGAGCAACAAGTTGACCGTCCGCAATTGCAAATTACTCCTCGCCGTGAAATTATGGCTAAGTATGGCATTACAATTGCTCAGTTTAAAGACCTTATCAACACTGCGCTATCTGGCAATGTAGTTTCACAAGTATATCAAGACGGTTTGCCTTATGACCTCACGGTGCGTTTCAGCGATCAAGAACGAACATCAATTGAGGGCTTAAGAAACATAACCATCGACACAAATATAGGCAAGGTTCCCCTATCAGAAGTTGCTGACATTCGTTCCGTTGATGGTCCAAACAGCATCAGCCGCGAAAACGTAAGCCGAAGAATTCTTATTTCGGCCAATGTTGATGGTCGCGACTTGAGAGGTGCCGTAAACGATATTAAAAAGCACATTGACGAAGAAGTCAAGTTGCCTGAAAATTATTATATCACTTACGGCGGACAATTTGAGAACGAAGAAAAAGCTTCAAAAACTCTCGTCTTGGCTTCTTTCATTGCCATACTAATAGTGTTTATGCTGCTTTATTTTGAATTCCGAAACACAACGCAAGCACTTATCATTCTGCTTAATCTTCCGTTGGCAATGATTGGAGGCGTTCTTATTCTCGTCATTACTGGTGGTGAACTAAACATTCCTGCTGTTATTGGATTCATTTCTCTTTTAGGCATTTCAACGCGTAATGGCATGCTTCTTATTTCTCGATATAATCACCTGAAAGAAGATGGCTACAACCTTATAGAGCACATTCGCATTGGCTCTATCGACCGACTTTCACCTATCATTATGACAGCACTTACCTCGGCATTAGCACTAATTCCGCTTGCGGTTAAATCGGCAGAACCTGGGAACGAAATTCAAAGCCCTATGGCGATTGTCATTCTCGGAGGTCTGATTTCCGCCACATTGCTAAACCTTATTGTAGTGCCAATCATATATTATCTAACACACAAAAACAAGGAGGAAGTAAAATGAAATTTCTATTTATAATTAGTTTGGCCATTACTCTATCGGCAACAAAGCTCTCTGCTTCAGACTATAGCGACATTCTGCTTTCAATAAAGCAGAATAACACCGAACTAAAAGCCTACCAAGCTCAAATCGACGCTCAAGAGTCAAACATTAAGACCAACAACAACCTAAGCAACCCATCAGTAGAAGGTGCTTATTTAGTGGGCCATGGCCAAATTGGCAACAAGTGGGAGGTTGGAGTGTCGCAAGGTTTCGACTGGCCAGGCTTATATGCTGCGCGTAGTAAAGAAAACAAAGCCAGAATTAATGCTCTAAAAGCATCTTATCAGAAAAAGCACCTTGAAATTATGCTACGTGCAAACAACTTATGTTTAGAAATCATCAATCTAAACAAAAAGATTGCATTCGACCAAAACATTCTAAGCACCCTTGACTCGCTTCACCAAAAAAGCATGAAGGGATTAGAATATGGTGAAATTAGCATTCTCGACACCAACAAACTTAAGATTGAGCGTATTGGAGTTTCTCAAGCCATCAACGATTGCAAGTCGCTCCTTGATGTAAAAATCAAAGAATTAGAAGGCCTTAACGGAAACCAACCTTTAAGCAATGTTGACCTATTGTCGGCCTACCCTGCTCAATCGCTGAAAACCGTTGATGAATATATGCAAGAAATGCGCGCTATTGACCCGCAGGTTAGCATTCATTCTCATGAAATTGAAGCTAATACTAAAGCCATCAGCACATCAAAGATGGATGGACTTCCAAAGTTCAACATCGGTTATCGCCACGTTAACGAACTGGGCGAACATTTTAACGGAGTTGGACTTGGCGTAAGTTTGCCAATTTTTGAAAATCGCGGGAAAAATAAAGCTGCCAAGGCTGAAGCTTTAGCGTCTGAATTAGCGCTTAGTGATGCACTTAACACTCATTCTGCTGAGATAGTTTCACTACACAATCGTGCTACCTCACTCAGCAAGCAAATTTCAGCCTATAGCGAAGCCATAAACGGCTGTAACAATGTTGATATTCTTGGCAAAGCTCTTAATGGCGGTCAGATAACTCTTCTCAACTACCTTATGGAACTTCGATATTTTATCGACGCGCAAAAGATGTTAATCGACCTTGAATATGAATATAATGCAGCGGTAACTAACCTTAACAAATATCAGTTGATGTAATACTAACTTACATAATGGAAAGCGGGACTCCTTACACGGAGCCCCGCTTTTTATATCTGTCTATATTAATCAAAACGCGTGAAATTCACCCACCTTATTTCCCATGTCAAGCGATTCGCTCATATCGTAATCATACTCATCGGCAGGTTCTATGGTACACAACAATTTTATAAATTGACGCATAGCATTGTCACTTTCTTCCGACCTAAACACCCCTGTCAACTTTCGCTTTTCGGTCATGCCTAAGGCTACAGTCGACCTCGCCATCTTATTATTGATTTTTGTGTAAAATCCCAAATTAGACTTTGAGAAAAAGTCATTCATTTCTTCAATCTTGTCGGAATTATCTTCGGTCTGCTCATAATTAAGCATTTTTACATACACCACATTATCAGATATACCCATCTTTACTTGCTTATTATTATATGAATAATAATATACGCCTTCATAAATGTCTGGCTCCTGACCTACTGATGTTGCAAAACGACTAACCATGTCAACAATCAACAAAGGATTATGCGACTCGGCAGAAAAAACATAGTTATAATCACCCTCAAAATATGGGTCTTCCGAAACTCCTATCGACAACGGCCCGTTTATAGCACCTATTATGCTATCCAAATCCAATCTTCCCAAGAAAGGCATTTCATTAACCTTCTTTATCATCTGTTTCACTTGTGGAAGTTTCACAAAGTGCTCGCCGTTAACACTCATCGACATTACAAGTTCCATAGTGTTTGGCACAGTCTTCAAAAACGCATTCGAAGGCTCACTCATCAATCCATCGAGCATTGATGCAAAAGCACAATTGTCGTCCATAAGAAGTTCCACTTCTATATTGCCCACATTCCCATTGAAAGCCAAATCTATCGAAAAGCTCTCCATATCATTATCGAGCAATAATTGCATAATGGGATAATCTTTTGCCCATGTGCTGATGATAGGATTATTTTTCATGATTCTTCCCATCTTTTGAGCATCAAAGCAAGCAACAATCTCATTCTCATTTCCGGCAAGTCGTTTAGCAAAAGGGGCATCACTCACATTCTTACCCTCATAATCCAATATAGACATTGCCCATTTAGAAGCGTTAACATCATCTTCACCATCAATCAACTTGCCATAGAATAAAATGCCATAATCCACAGCCCAATAATCAAGTCCCGATATTATACATTCTATTCCATCTTTATCGTCAAAGTGTTCTCCTGTGCGATGCGACAACAGTCTTTTGGCCTTTTCTTCATCATTAACCGCCATTAACCCAACCATGGCAAACGTGTTTTCTGGGAAAAAGAAATAAGCCTTCTCCTTCATTTCTAAGCCAACACTTGGTATTGCTTTTACAAACCTCACAAGCTGAGATTCTTCATTTGCCTTTAAAACATCCTTTAAATCTGACGGCAACACCAAATCATCGCCATGCTTTATGCCCGATTTCTCTACTATGTTAGGCATATTCAAACATATAACACCAGCCACGTCGTTCGGTATGAGCTTGTGCATTTCGCCATTTCGCCCATCGCACGACACCAACACAGCAGTTAGCAATGATATCAATATTAGTTTTATAAATTTCATATCTACGATATGGTTATATCTAAAAACACAAATTTACATATTTTGTTTAACTTGCCAACATAATTTTACTCACATTGTGTTTTAAAGAATGTTTTTACTCTCCATTTTATGCTTATACCATAAGAATTTTGTATTTTTGACACAAACTTTGTTGAACCACTTTTCACCAATTTATTTATTTTGACAAATAACACAAATATTCATTTGCCAGGCGAATGGGCACCACAAGATGCCATATTAATTTCTTGGCCTCACGAGGACACCGATTGGAACTATATGTTGCAAGAAGTGCAAGATTGTTACCTACAAATAGCATCAGCTGTCACTGAGCACGAAAACTTGATTATAGTAACACCTAATCCCGAAAGTGTTAAACAGCAATTACAAGTATTGCCTAATCAAGACAAAATCCACATCTATAAAGTTGAAACAAACGACACATGGGCTCGCGATTTTGGACCTATTACTATTTTAGACCATCAAAAGCCTATTGCTCTCGATTTTAAATTCAACGGATGGGGACTAAAATTTGCTGCTTGTAAGGATAATCTTATTAACCGTAATTTAGCGGCTGCATCACTGTTTGCTGCACCTATCCAAAACCACCTTAACTTTGTTCTCGAAGGAGGGTCGATTGAAAGCGACGGCAACGACACTATCATGACAACAAGCAATTGCCTTTTGTCACCCAACAGAAATGGAGAATTTTCTAAGCATCAAATCGAAGACTACTTAAAAAATGCATTTGGCGCTAAACAAATTCTTTGGGTTGACCACGGTGATTTAGAAGGCGACGACACCGATAGCCACATCGATACCCTTGCACGATTCGCCCCTAACAACACAATAATCTACACTGAGTGCTTAAATAAGGAAGACTCTCATTACGAAGAGATTCTAAAAATGGGAAACCAAATTAAGGAGTTTAAAAACATAGATGGCAATGCATATAACTTTGTAACCGTTCCTTTACCTGACCCAATTTTCGATGAAGACGGTTTAAGATTACCCGCCACTTATGCCAATTTCTTAATCACTAACAATTCGGTTTTAGTTCCAATTTACAACCAGCCCGAAAACGACAAATTGGCTCTAAGCGCAATAAAAAAGGCTATGCCCGATTACAATATAATTGGAATCGACTGCAATGCTCTAATTAAGCAACACGGTTCACTTCACTGTGTAACAATGCAATTACCAAAGGACTCAACAACATTATGAAAAAAGATATTATTAAAGTAGGCATTATTCAAGCATCGCGCACTGCCGATGTTGAAGCAAATCACAATTCACTTGTGGCAAAAATCGACGACATCGCATCGAAAGGTGTCGATTTAGTAGTTCTTCAAGAGCTGCACGAATCACTTTATTTTTGTCAAGTGGAATCTACCGACAATTTCGATTTGGCATGCACAATTCCCGGCCCTGTAACTGATTCTTATTCTGAAGTTGCGGCACGCAATGGCATTGTTCTTGTAACTTCCCTATTTGAAAAACGCGCCACAGGATTATATCACAACACTGCTGTAGTGTTTGACACCGATGGCTCTATTGCCGGAAAATATCGCAAAATGCACATCCCTGACGACCCTGCATATTACGAAAAATTCTATTTCACACCTGGTGACTTAGGTTTTGAACCAATTGAAACATCATTAGGCAAACTTGGGGTTTTAGTTTGTTGGGACCAATGGTATCCTGAAGCAGCACGCATGATGGCCCTTCGTGGAGCTGAAATCCTAATTTACCCTACAGCCATAGGCTGGGAAAGCACCGACACCCCCGAAGAAAAGGAACGTCAACTTGAGGCATGGACTACAGTTCAACGCGGACATGCTGTAGCCAATGGCCTGCCTGTTATTACAGTTAATCGTGTCGGGCATGAACCAGACCCATCAGGACAAACAAATGGCATTTTATTCTGGGGAAAGAGTTTCGTGGCAGGTCCTCAAGGCGAATTCTTATATCGCGCATCACACGACCAAGAAGAATCGGTGATAGTAGAAATCAACACCAAGCGAAGCGAACAAGTTCGCAGATGGTGGCCTTTCCTTCGCGACCGCAGAATTGAAAACTACAATGGAATAACCAAACGTTTTCTTGATTAACACATACTTAAAATAAAACACGAAAGCTACTGACACTGTTATGTCAGTAGCTTATTTTTTTATCGCTTTCGCCAGTTTATAATAGGCAAAGATTATTATTTATTTTTTTTGGTTTTAATCATAATTACCCCATCATAGTCACTATTACCCATTTTTTCAGCGGCTGCTTTACCTTTTAAAACGGTAATATTTTCTATGTCGTCAGGATTCAAATTTGTAACACCTTCTGCAGCTATTTTACCATCGATATAATATACTACTTTCTTTGAATCAGAATCAACAACAACAGGCTTATCGTCAGAAACAATTTTCAGTTTTTCCACATTACCTTCTTCTATTGCCCCACTTGGCTTATTTAATCTGAAATCAATAGGCAAAGTATACTGTACATTCACCAACTTTCCATCGTGTTTTCCAGGCGTCCATTTTGGCATAGCCCCAACAACACGTAGAGCCTCAGCATCAAGTTGAGCATCTACACTCTTAACTATTTTAACATCTTCTATGCTTCCATCAGTCTTCACCACAAATCGAGTAATAACTCTCCCTTGCACACCTTGATTCATGGCTTCGGCTGGATACTTAATATTTTCTTGAAGATATTGTATCAACTTCGACATTCCTCCCGGGAACATTGGCATTTCGTCAACAACAGAATAGTCATTACCTTTTTCTTCGGGCTGCGCTGCTGCTGTTAATTGAACTTGTTCACTCGAATTTTCATCATCAACAATTGCAGATGATTCTTCTTTGCCTGTACCATCATTTGGCACCAATGCGTTGAAAATAGCATCGCCTTCGGCTTTAGCTTTAATTGCCATAGCTTCTACTTTTGGATTAGCAAAAGCAATTACTGCAATTGCAACAATTGGCACCAAAGCAAACGCCTTGATACAATGCCAGCGGTTTGTTTTTTCGGTTTTCATCATTTTAATTCTTTTTTTTAATGAATTGTGATTTAAATTGTTTGCCATCGAAAACATATGTTCTCCGACGGACTTTTTTATAAGCAGCATTTGATACTGCTTGGCGTCGACTCCTTTTTCTAAAACCTTTTCATCTGCTTCAAACTCATGAACGTCTTGCAACTCTCTCCTTATAAGCCAAGCTGCTGGATTATACCACTGAAATATTATAAGCAGATTACATAATGCCACATCTATTGAATGACAATAATTTATGTGAGCAATCTCATGCGTTATTATTTCTTGGGGATTTTCCCTATAATCTTTTTCACTAATAACCACATATCCAAACCAACTAAAGGGTGCTATATCACTATCTACAACCACCACTTTAGCTCCTTCACGAACTTCTTTTATTATTCCGCTCCTTATTATCTCTCCTAAGCGAAACATTCCCCATATTTCTCGCACCAGAAATGCAACCACTCCTAACACATATATTATATATGCGCACCCTACTATTGAAAATTGTAAGGCTTCTTCACTATCACTAATTTCTGCCGAAAGAATAAAGTCTTCTATTTGCAACATTCCATCATTAATTATGTTTGATTGCAATGTTGAAACTTTTATGAACGGCAGAACCAACGACAAAACTATGACTAACAACAACAAAACTCTATTAAAAGCATGCAGTTTGTCATTACTAAATAAAAACTTATGTATTAGGTAGAAAGCCACCAAACACAAAGAAACCTTAATCGTAAAAACAAAGAAATCGCCCATAGTTTATTGATTTTCAACTTCCTTTATTAATTCTTTCAATTCTTCCAAGGTTAGTTTTTGTTCCTTAACTAATGCTGAAACGGCACTCAAATATGATTTATCAAAAAACTTTTCTACAACATTTGATAATGTTCCCCCACGAAATTCATCGCGTGAAATTGTTGCATAATATTGAAAACAACGCGCCGTAATGGCTCTATGATTAAGAAAGCCTTTTTCTTCCAATATCTTAACCAAAGTGCTAAGGGTATTAACATGGGGTTTGGGTTCTTTATAATATGCTTGCAATTCTTTTATCTGCATATCTCCTTTTTCCCAAAATAAATTCATTATTTCCTCTTCCTTATTTGTCAATGTCTTCATATCTCTTCTGTTTTACTATTTACATTTACTTTAATTAGTTTCGCACATGCAAATTAACTAAAACTTTTAGTTATTAAACTAATTTATTTAGTTAATAAAACTAAAACATTTAGTTTTATTGTAAAATCAACGTTTTACACACAACATACCACACTACTAATCAAGCCATTACAACCTTAATAGAATTTTACTTTTACAATTAAAAGCCGCCAAATAATTATTTAATGATGAAAATTCCATATCTTAAAGAATAACAAATCACCCAATTTGTGGCAATATCGATAATATCTTAACAAAAAAAGAGTTCGGCAAGCCGAACTCTTTTCAATTTCACTATCGTAATTTATTTTCAATCCAATTTGTGAACCACAATTCCAGAACGAAGTTTTGGTTCAAACCAAGTTGTTTTAGGTGGCATAATATTTCCAGTGTCAGCAATATCGATAAGTTGCTTCATGCTCACAGGATAAAGAGCCAATGCCATCTTCATCTCTCCGCTATCTACTCTTCGCTTCAACTCGCCAAGGCCTCTGATTCCACCAACGAAATCTATTCTTTTATCGCTTCTCAAATCGTGCAATCCAAGAATGTCGCGTAGAATAAGGTCTGAAGAAATTGTCACATCAAGAACACCAATAGGGTCTTCGTCATTATAAGTTCCTTCTTTTGGCGTCAACGAATACCATTCACCTGAGAGATAGAGCGAAAAATTGTGTAAGCTCTTGGGCGCATAAATCTCTGCACCAACCTTCACAACTTCAAAATTATCTGACAATTTTGCCAAAAACTCTTCATCCGAAAGTCCGTTTAAATCTTTCACTACACGATTATAGTCTATAATCTTAAGATGTGATTCAGGGAAACAAACAGCCAAGAAGAAATTATACTCCTCGTCGCCCGTATGATTAGGATTAGCCAATGCTTTTTCGTGGCCTACCAAAGCAGCAGCCGCAGTACGATGATGTCCGTCGGCTATATATAAATAAGGTATAGATGCAAATGTTTCGGTAATTAACGAAATTGTTTCAGCATCGTTTATCACCCAAAAATGATGACCAAATCCATCACTTGACACAAAATCATATTCAGGTTCGCCTGCAATTGTTTTATCGATTACCTTCTGCAAAACATCATTGTCGGGGAATGCAAAAAACACAGGCTCCATGTTTGCATTATTTATGCGAACATGCTTCATGCGGTCTTCTTCTTTATCCCTGCGTGTTAACTCGTGCTTTTTAATAACACCATTAAGATAATCGTCTACATTAGCAGCGACAACAATTCCATATTGGGTACGGCCGTTCATTGTTTGAGCATAGATATAATATTTATCAGTCTCATCTTGAACCAACCATCCTTCTGCCTGAAACTTATTGAAATTTTCTATAGCCTTTTCATACACCACAGCATCGTGCTCATCGACCATCGGGTCAAAGTCTATTTCAGGCTTAATGATATGATACAACGACTTGTCATTGCCCTCAGCTTCAGCCTTGGCCTCCACAGAATTTAGCACATCGTAAGGCCGCGACGCTACTTGTGTAACCAAGTCTTTTGGCGGACGCAACCCTTTAAATGGTTTTACTCTTGCCATATTCGTTTATTTTTTTCTTTCAATTGTTTGTGTACGGTCTGGACCTACCGAAACAATCGTAATTGGCACATTAAGTTTTTCTTCCAAATATGCGATGTAGTCATTAAATTCTTGTGGGAATTCTTCTTCGCTTTGCATCTTGGTCATGTCGGTGTTCCAACCCTTAAGTTCTGTATACACAGGTTCAATTCCGTCTTCTATAGAATATGGGAAATCACGAGTCTCAACACCATTAATCAAATATGAATCGCATGCCTTAATAGTTTCAAATCCATCAAGCACGTCACTCTTCATCATGATGAGCTGTGTAACGCCATTAAGCATAATTGTGTAACGAAGCGCCACAAGGTCAATCCAGCCACAACGGCGTTCGCGACCTGTAACTGCGCCATATTCATGACCAATAGCGCGAATTGTTGCTCCGGTTTCGTCAAACAACTCTGTTGGGAATGGGCCACTACCTACACGTGTACAATATGCTTTAAATATACCATACACTTCACCAATCTTATTTGGAGCCACACCAAGACCTGAGCATGCTCCTGCACAGACTGTGTTTGAAGATGTCACGAACGGATATGAGCCGAAATCCACATCAAGCAAACTTCCTTGTGCGCCTTCACATAGCACACTCTTTCCTTCTGCCAAATATTTATTGATTACATGCTCGCTATCTATCAGTTCAAATGTCTTGATATATTCAATGCTGTCAAACCATTGCTTTTCAAGTTCAGCAACTTCAGCTTCGAAACCGAGTGCTGTAAGCAACTTAATATGACGTTGCTTTGCCGCTTCGTATTTTTCTTTAAAATTATAAAACACTTCACCCAAACGCAAACCGTCGCGACTAATCTTATCGGTATATGTAGGACCAATACCTTTACCAGTAGTGCCAATCTTTGCTGCTCCCTTTAGTGTTTCGTATGCCGCATCAAGCAAGCGGTGTGTTGGCAATATTAGATGCGCCTTCTTTGAAATCTTAAGAACCTTCTTGATATCTATGCCGCTTTTTTCCAAATCTTTTGCCTCTGCAGCAAACAAGATTGGGTCTAACACAACACCATTACCAATAATGTTGGTCTGACCTTCTTGGAAAATACCCGAAGGTATTGACCTTAAAACATATTTCTGGTTATTAAATTCGAGCGTGTGACCAGCATTTGGCCCACCTTGGAATCGAGCAACTACGTCATAGCGTGGAGTCAAAACGTCTACAACTTTTCCTTTTCCTTCATCACCCCATTGTAATCCAAGTAATACGTCTACTTTCATCGTTTTCAGTTATATTGTGAGTTAATATTTATTTTTTCTTATTTTGTTTATTATCTTTCTTTGCTTTGTTGTCGTCTGCCTCTTTCAGATTTTCCTCCATTTTTTGCTGCTTTTTCATCTTTCGAGCGCAGTTATTGCAAATACCATATACGGACATCGAAAAAACCTCAGCATTAAATGCCGAAAACTTCTTGCTCTTTAAATATCGCATCAACTCCAAGTCCTTGGCATCTTTCACCTTGCCGCAAATGTTGCATATAAGGTGTATGTGCTGGGTTTTGGCATCTATACGTTCATATTCCGCATGATTAGTGAAAATATGTTTTCTCAATATTCCACACTCTATCAGCAGCTCCAAATTGCTATATATCGTTGTCTTTACAACTTTATATCGCGAATCACGAAGTCGATTGTACAACGTATCAACATCAAAATGGCCCTCTATCGATAACGCCTCTTCGAGAATTGCTTTACGCTCAAGGGTCTTTCGGCAGCCTTTCGACTCCAAAAACCTATAAAACTTCTCTAATGCTATTAGTTTGTTTGAATTCTCTGGCATACCTTATATATAAATATATAGCAAAGATATTACAAAATAGGTTAATTCTCAAATATTATTATTACAAAAGTTATATAAGTTTTGGCACAATTATTGCAGTTTCATTATAAAAAACTATTGTTTTTTTACAAATTATAGCGAGAAAGTATTATGTATTCAATGGATAACGTGTTCTCTAAATCAGTTAAAAGGATTCTGGAATGCAGTCGAACTGAGGCTATTAGGCTCAACAGCTCGATTATCATGCCAGAACACATTGTTTTGGGGATCATTAAAGAAAAGCAAAACAATGCTTACTCTATCCTTGAAAAAATGAACGTAAACATCAGCCAACTTTCTGCATACATCGAAGCCGAACTTATCGACTACGATACCAGCGACTACCCTCAAGCGCATTCCATCAACGACTTTGCCGTAAGTCCTAAGGTTACTGCCCTGTTGAGAAACACAGTTTCCGAAGCGCTAAAAGAAAACATTAAAGTTGCTGATTCTGAGCACATACTACTTGCTCTAATGCAGAATCCAGATGACTACTACGCTTCAAAGATTTTAGAAAACATGAATATGAATTACGACAACATAAACGAATATCTAAAAAACAATAAATTCCTGCCCAAAGCCGGTGCTGACTTTGCCGACGATGAAGAGGACGAAGCGCCATTTCACTCTAAGGAAAGTACTGGAAGCAGCGAAAAGTCAACTAAAACACGCAGCACCGCCAACAACAACGACACTCCCGTTCTCGACAAATATGGTAAAGACATTACCAAAGATGCCGAAAACGGAAAGCTCGACCCTGTCGTTGGCCGTGACAGCGAAATTCAACGTTTGTCTCAAATTTTGAGTAGACGCAAAAAAAACAACCCTGTGCTTATTGGTGAGCCGGGGGTTGGCAAATCGGCGATTGTTGAGGGCTTAGCAATTAGAATCGCTGAGCGAAAAGTGGCTCGAATTCTATTCAATAAGCGAATTTATGCTCTCGACATGGCATCGATTGTTGCAGGAACTAAATATCGCGGTCAATTTGAAGAACGAATCAAAGCAGTTATCGACGAATTGGCAAAGAATCCAAATATTATTTTGTTTATCGACGAAATTCACACAATTGTGGGCGCAGGCAATGCCTCTGGGTCGATGGATGCTGCTAATTTGCTGAAACCAGCCCTCGCTCGCGGTGAAATTCAATGCATCGGAGCTACCACTCTCGACGAATATCGAAAAAACATCGAAAAGGATGGCGCTTTAGAACGTCGTTTCCAAAAAATCATAGTTGAGCCAACTTCGGCCGAAGAAACTCTAACAATCCTAAAAAACATCAAAAGCCATTATGAAGACCATCATGGCGTAACCTATACCGACAAGGCTCTTGAGGCATGCGTATCGCTTACCGACCGATATATCTCCGACCGAAACTTCCCCGACAAGGCTATCGATGCACTCGACGAATCGGGTTCTCGATGCCACATCGAACAGGTGGAAGTGCCAAATGAAATAGAAGAGATAGAAAAACAAATTATCGAGGCTCAAAAAAATCAGGCTCAGGCTGTTAGCGCACAAAACTTTGAAAGTGCGGCACGCTATCGCGACCACAAAAACATGCTCATTGAGCAACTTGAAACAGCAAAGGAAAACTGGGAAAAGGACCTTGCAAACCAACGTCACACCATCGACGAACATCAAGTTGCCGAAGTAGTGGCAATGATGACCGGTGTGCCTGTGCAACGAATTGCGCAGTCCGAAGGTTTGCGTTTGATTAATATGGACAAAGAAATAAAGGCTTCAATAATTGGACAAAATGACCCAATTGAAAAAATAGCCAAGGCCATCAAGCGCAACCGCGTGGGACTCAAAGACCCTAACCGCCCTATCGGCTCATTTATGTTCCTTGGTCCTACAGGGGTGGGTAAAACACTTCTCGCAAAGCGTCTTGCTGAATTTTTGTTCAACTCTCCCGATGCCCTCATTCGCATCGACATGAGTGAATACATGGAAAAATTCAATGTCTCGAGATTGGTTGGTGCGCCTCCAGGATATGTGGGTTATGAAGAAGGCGGACAACTTACAGAAAAAGTTCGTCGTCGACCTTACTCCGTTGTGCTTCTCGACGAAGTGGAAAAAGCACATGCCGATGTGTACAATATGCTACTTCAAGTGCTCGACGAAGGTTGCCTTACCGACAGTTTAGGTCGTAAAGTCGATTTCAAGAACACAATAATCATAATGACTTCAAACATTGGCTCTCGCGAACTTAAGGACTTTGGTGCTGGCGTTGGTTTTAACACCGACACCATAATTAAAGAACGCAGCGAAGCTGTTGTGCGAAAGGCGCTTAACAAAAAGTTCTCTCCTGAATTCTTGAATCGTATCGACGACATTATAATGTTCAACTCTTTGTCGAAAGATAACATTCTAAAAATCCTAGACATTGAACTTGACAAATTTTATAAACGAGTAGAAGCGCTTGGCTACAACCTTGTTATAACCGATGAAGCGAAAAACTTCGTTGCCGACAAGGGATATGATAGTCAATATGGAGCACGCCCTCTGAACAGAGCAATTCAAACTTATATCGAAGACCCTCTTTCAGAAATGCTTTTGCAAAACGAAGCAGAAATGGGCGCTACTTTGGCAATCGACATCGAAAACAACGAAATAAAAACATTGGTTACAAAACGACAATTAAACCAATGACATAAATACTATCATATTTAAACTATTACAAAAAAAATAACAAACACACTAAACAATATAACAGCTATGGCAAAAGGAACTATTGGGGTAACTACCGACAACATTTTCCCCGTCATTAAAAAGTTTTTATATAGCGACCATGAAATTTTCCTACGCGAATTAATTTCAAATGCAGTCGACGCTACTCAGAAATTAAAGACCCTTTCATCAATCGGTGAATTTAAGGGCGACACAAATGACCTTAAAGTGAGTGTAAAAATCGACAAAGAAGCCGGCACACTTACAGTTAGCGATATGGGTATCGGTATGACCGCCGAAGATGTCGACAAATACATCAATCAAATAGCATTCTCGGGTGCAGAAGAATTTTTGGAAAAATACAAGGACAATGCTAATGCTATCATTGGTCACTTCGGACTTGGTTTCTATTCGGCATTTATGGTGTCGAAAAAGGTTGAAATCCGCACACTATCATATAAGGAAGGTGCAAAAGCCGTTCTTTGGACTTGCGATGGTTCTCCTGAATTTGAAATGTCGGAAACCGAAAAAGAAACCCGCGGTACTGACATCGTTCTTCACATCGATGACGATGCGAAAGAATTCCTTGAAAAATCACGCATTGATGCCCTTCTTAAGAAATATTGTCAATTCTTGCCTGTCACCATCGTTTCGGGTAAGGAACAAGAATGGAAAGACGGAAAATATGTCGATACCGACCGCGACAATGTTATCAACAACGTTGACCCTATTTGGACTAAAAAACCAAGTGAACTGAAAGACGAAGACTACATTAACTTCTATCACGCCATTCAACCAGGTCAAGAAGACCCATTGTTTTGGATTCACCTTAATGTAGACTACCCTTTCACACTCACCGGTGTGCTATATTTCCCAAAAATCAAGAATAATCTTGATGTGCGCAAAGACCGCATTCAACTTTATTGCAACCAAGTATACGTCACCGATTCGGTTGAAGGTGTAGTGCCTGATTTCTTAATGCTTCTCCAAGGTGTTATCGATTCACCAGATATTCCTCTTAACGTTTCACGCTCATACCTACAAAGCGATGCAAACGTGAAGAAAATTTCTTCTTACATCACAAAAAAGGTTTCTCAACGATTGGAAGAAATTGCTAAAAACGACGCCAAGAACTTTGAAGAAAAGTGGAACGACATTAAGATTTTCATTGAGTACGGCATGCTAACCAATGAGAAGTTCTGCGACTCGGCATTGAAGTTTATGCTACTTGAAGATACCAACGGCAAGTTCTTCAAACTCAATGACTATAAAGCACTTATCGAAAGCAGCCAAACCGATAAAGATGGCAATTTAGTAGTGCTATACACTACCGATAAGATTGGTCAATACTCATACATCAAGCAAGCAACCGACAAGGGCTACAGCGTGCTTGTTATGGATGGCCAACTCGACAGCGCCTTTGTCAGCACTCTTGAGCAAAAGGTTGAAAAATCACACTTCGTTCGAGTTGACTCTGACGTGATTGAGAACATCATAAAGAAGGACGATTCAAACCTTTCTGAAATAAACGAAAAGCAACGAAACGTGCTAACCACTTTGTTCAAATCGCAAATCCCTGCTATCGACAAAGCCGAATTCAACATTGCTTTTGCAAGCCTGTCGGCCGAAAGTTCTCCAGTTGTGATTACACAAAGCGAATATATGCGTCGAATGAAAGAAATGGCTGCCCTTCAACCAGGAATGAGTTTCTACGGCGAATTCCCCGACAACTACATCCTAACTCTTAACACCAACCACCCTGTTGTAAAGAAGGTGATGGATGCCACTGAATCGGCTCTTGACGCTCAAATCAACCCTATTGAAACCGAACTCGCAGTTGTGAATGCTGAAATCAAAGCAATTCGCGACACCGATAAGGAATACAAAGGCCTGCCAGCCGACAAGCAACAAGAAGTTGAGGAAAAAGAAAAGCGCGCTCACGAACTTCGCGACCAAGAAGCTGCTATTGTTTCCGATTATGCTAACGGTCAAGACACTGTGAAACAATTGGTTGACATTGCTCTTCTAAGCAACGGCCTTCTAAAAGGCGAAGCCCTAAACAACTTCCTAAAACGTTCTATCGAACTTCTATAATTTTTCTATTATAGTAATCCTAAACTGGGACACTTTATTTTTATTAAGTGTCCCAGTTTTTTTGTAATTTTGTTTCATGATGAACGAAATTGAAATCAAAAACATAGAAAACTCAGCCGACCTGAAAATTGCTTCTTTTGGCTCAAACATTCAAGCAGGATTTCCAAGTCCTGCCCAAGACCTTTTTGGCGACACGTTCGACCTCTACAACGAATTAATACGCACCCCCGAAGCAACCTTTTGTGCAAGAGTTACTGGTAACTCTATGATTGATTGTGGAATTAACGAAGGCGACATCCTCATTATCGACAAGTCGCTAACCCCGCGCGACGGCAGCATTGCAGTGTGCTTTGTAGACGGTGATTTCACTGTGAAGAAAATAGCAATACGCAACAACTCTATCTACCTCGTGCCAGCCAATTCACAATACCCTGAAATTAAAATCAACGAAGAAAACAACTTCCAAATATGGGGCGTTGTGAGCCATCTCATAAAAAACATGCTGATATAATCATTGCACCACCAAAATGATTTACGGACTCATTGACTGCAACAATTTTTTCGCAACGTGCGAACGCGCATTCAACCCCTCACTTTGGGGTAAACCGGTCGTTGTACTTTCAAACAACGACGGGTGCGTAATTTCACGCAGTTATGAAGCCAAAGACTTAGGCATTCCTATGGGATGCCCAGCCTTTAAAATCAAAGAATACACCGACCCCTCTAAAGTGATTATGATATCCGGAAGGCATCAGTTATATGGTGACATTTCCAACCGTATCATGTCATTAATGGGGAAAAACGTTGAAAAACTTGAGATTTATTCCATCGACGAGGCTTTCTTTAGAATGCCCTATGCCGACGACGAGCGTAACCTTCAATTTGCGCTCATGCTCACTCGGAAAATCTTCCAATACACTGGCATTAGTGTCAGCATAGGATTTGCCCCAACTCGCACTTTGGCTAAAATTGCATCACACATCGCTAAAAAAAAGCGTTCCGTCAACGAAAACGTTTGTGCATTAACCGATAAAGCACTCATTGAAGCCGAATTAATGCAACTACCAATAAAAGAAGTGTGGGGCATCGGACGACAAACTGCACAATCATTAGCCTCGCACAACATTCGCACGGCCTACGAATTCATGCAAATGCACCCAGTATTGGTAAAAAGAAAATACACCATCACTGGCTACCGTACCCAATGCGAACTTAAAGGCCAAGACTGCACAACACCGAGTGCCATAACTTTAGCACACCAATCAATCACAACATCGCGCTCGTTTGGCAAAACAATCAACGAAAAGAAAGAACTTAACGATGCCATTGTTACATTTGCAAGCAATTGTGCAAAGAGATTAAGGGCACAAGGGTCGGTTGCGGCGTCGGTTGCGGTATATGTCTCCAACGACCGCTTTAGCCAAACCGAAATGTTCTATTCTAATTCTTGTGAATTACGACTGCCTACTCCCACTTCGAGCACACTCAAAATCGTGAAATATGCCATTATGGCCATGAACCATGTGTATAGGCAAGGCGTGAATTTCAAAAAGGCCGGAGTACTTTTAAGCGGCATTACTAAAGCCTCTGCTGTGCAGCAAGACCTTTTCTCAGAAATAAACCACGACAAGCACAACAAGTTGATGCAAGTTGTTGACAAAATCAACAACCTTAACGGCAACTATTGTGTGGGGCTTGTTGCCGACCACACCAAGCACAAATGGGAACCCTCTAAAAAATTCAAGTCTCACACCCACTCGAGTCTTCTCATTTTTTCGGCTCAAGTAATGCCAAAAGAATCAAAAACAACTAATTTCGACATCGATTAAAACCAATCACGTCTTGCATTTGTAATTCATATTTTTTTACTTTGCATTAGTATTGAAAACATGAATTATGAATCGCAGAAACTTCATTAAAACTTCAGCATTAGCAGCTGCTTCACTTAGTGTTGCGCCCTATGCCAATGCCTCTACTAAAGAGAATACCGAAAAACTTAAGTCCGAAAAACTTATAGATAGCGCACCCGTACTACAAAATTATGCCGAAACAAGCATTGGCATTGCATTTAGCGTTACCGATTTAGCCAACGGGTTCGTAATTTACGGAGAAAACCCCGACCTAAGTGATGGCATTAAGGTGAATTGCGGTGGCATGCGACTTGCCGACATTAGCAATGAGGTGGTTCAAGTGCGCATCAATAACCTCAAGCCTGCCACTAAATATTACTACAAGATTGGTGCTGACCGCATTCACTATGGCAGCGGTTATGACATGAAAGTGTTAGAAACCGAAATTTGCAACACCATTTACTCTTTCACAACTGCGGGCAAAAATGCTAAAGCTCACTTCTGCGTCATCAACGACACTCATGCAAGGTGGACTCCATTTGGGTTAGCCATCGACAAGATTGCCGAAATCAACCCGTCGTGCGTAATTTGGAATGGTGACGCATGCAACACCGAAGAAACTATTGAGGCACAAAAAAGAATATTTCTAAAACCCGAAATCACACGCAATGATTACGCGGCTCAAATTCCGTATTTGTTCTGCTCAGGCAACCACGACATGAGAGGCTTTGCAAACCGTCACCTTGAACTTGTGTGGATGTATCGCCAACCCGAGGAACGCTCACCTCGCGATTGGGATTTGGGCCGAAACTTTGCTGTTCGCATGGGCGATGTGGCTCTTATCGGGCTCGACACTGCCGAAGACAAGCAAGATACCAATCCTGCTTTCGCCGGACTGTTTAAAAGCACCGAATATCGCGAAGCTCAAGTTAATTGGCTGCGCGACGTATTAAAACGAAAAGACATTGCTTCTGCACCTTTCTTGGTGACATTTTGCCATATACCACTTTTCGACGATAATCCAAAGCATAATCCTGGCGATGTGACACCCGACGACCGTCACCCCGACTACACCCACGACTATGCCATATGGCAACGCACTTGTGCAAACCTTTGGGGACCGCTGTTGCATAAAGCCAAATGCCAACTAATCATCACAGCCCACCAACACCGCGTGAAATTTGATGCTCCTCAAAAAAACAGATGCTGGGCTCAAATTGTGGGTGGAGGTCCTGAAATGAACTCTAAAAGCCAAAACAATTTCCCGTCGGTTATTGAAGGCAGAGTCGAAAACAACCAACTAATCGTTAATATACACAACCTCAAAGATGGCAACATCTTTAAATCTTTCAAATTTAATGCACGATAGTACTTGCGTGAAATAAACAATTTAGTCGTGCATATCGTTTAATTAATACACCTATAGGTTGATATATATAGAAAATTTGATTATTTTTGTATTCTGAACAAAACTCATTAGATGTGAAAAATTTTATACTTCGCGCACTTTCGGGTGTTTTATATGCAGTTCTTATAATTGCATCGATTCTTGTCGACAAATTCACATTCATGGCATTTTTCGCCATATTATTGCTCATCGGCATGAATGAGTTTAGCCGACTTGTGGCCGAAAAGTCTCAGTCTACCATTGTCAAAGTCATCGACATGGCTGCTGGGTTGTCGCTATTCTTGGCAACATTTGCAGCAACAAGTCTAAAAACAGGTTTTGGTGTGGCTGCAATTGCACCTATCACTTTATTAATAACCCGCCTTATTGCCGGCTTATACTTAAAAGAAGAATCGCCAATTAAATCATGGGCTAATTCTTTCTTCAATATCCTATATGTGGCAATGCCAATTTCAATGCTTGCCATCTTATATTCTTTCACGCCAATGCTTGCACTTTTCGTGCTTGTCCTTATATGGATTAACGACACAGGAGCATTCTTTGTTGGGTGCACAATAGGCAAGCATAGACTATTCGAACGCATTTCACCAAAAAAATCGTGGGAAGGCTTCTTCGGCGGATTCTTCTTATGCATTGCCGCCGGTTATGGAATCAGTTACTTCTGCGGCAACGAATGGATTTGGGCTGTTTTAGGTGGCGTGGTTTCTGTGTTTGCCACATTAGGTGACTTAGTTGAAAGTCTAATAAAGCGAACTCTTAACGTTAAAGATTCAGGCAACATCATGCCAGGACACGGCGGCATACTTGACCGCATCGACAGCCTCTTGATTGTTGCTCCTGCTATTTTAGTATACAGCTTAATAATTTTGAATTTTTTATAACTCATAACAAATAAATATCAACAAACATGAGCGACCAAAGATATGATTTGCGTGGCGTATCGGCATCAAAAGAAGATGTGCATAACGCAATAAAAAACATCGATAAGGGTCTTTTCCCTAAAGCATTCTGCAAGATTATTCCTGACGTAATCGGAGGCGACCCTGAATATTGCAACATTATGCACGCCGATGGCGCAGGAACAAAATCTTCTCTTGCATACATATATTGGAAAGAAACTGGTGACATGAGCGTGTGGAAAGGCATCGCTCAAGACTCACTCATAATGAACATCGACGACCTTCTTTGCGTTGGCGCTACCGATAACATTTTATTATCGTCAACCATTGGTCGCAACAAAAACCTAATTCCGGGCGAAGTGATTGCGGCAATTATCAACGGCACGCAAGAATTAATCGACGAGCTTAAGGAATTGGGCGTAAACATCGTTTCAACCGGAGGCGAAACTGCCGACGTTGGCGACCTTGTCAGAACAATCATCGTCGACAGCACCGTTACTTGCCGCATGAAACGCAGCGACGTCATAAACAATGCAAACATTGCCGACGGCGACGTTATTGTTGGTATTTCTTCTTGCGGTAAGGCTTCTTACGAAAAAGAATATAACGGCGGCATGGGCAGCAATGGCCTAACCTCGGCTCGACATGACGTGTTTGCTAAATATTTGGCTGAAAAATATCCTGAAAGTTTCGACCCTCAAGTTCCAAACGAACTTGTTTACTCTGGCGGTGTAAAACTAACCGACGAGGTAGAAGGCGTTGAACTTAATGCCGGCAAATTAGTGCTTTCGCCAACCCGAACCTACGCCCCTGTTGTGAAAAAACTTCTCGATACAATGCGTAGCGATATCCATGGCATGGTACACTGTTCAGGCGGAGCTCAAACTAAAATATTGCACTTCGTAACCAATAAGCATGTCATAAAAGACAACCTATTCCCTGTTCCTCCTTTGTTTAAGTTAATCCAAGAACAATCAGGTACCGACTGGAAAGAAATGTACAAAGTGTTCAATATGGGACACCGCATGGAAGTGTATTTGAAGCCAGAAAAGGCGCAAGCCGTTATCGACATCGCAAAGTCGTTCAACATCGACGCACAAATTATAGGTCGTGTTTGCGATGCTCCTAAGAATCACCTTACCATCGTTTCTGAAAAGGGAACATTTGAATACGAATAAGTTAAATTATAACTTTAAAAACATATGCGTAAATTATTGTGGTTCATAGCATCGGTAGCCATTTTATTCATTGCATCATGCAATGGAAAATCAGGCGATGACTCTATGGACCACAATATTTATCAACTACCCGACACCATCAAAATAGGCACCCTCTACAGCCCCACCTCATTCTTTCTTTTCCGTGGCGACACAATGGGTTATGAGTATGACCGCGCGTGCAATTTCGCTAAGCACCACAACTTAGCCACCGAATTCATTATCGGCAGCAACATGCAAGCGCTAATTGAAATGCTCGACAGCGGCGACATTGACATTATAGCCTACGAAGTGCCTATAACCAACGAATACAAGAAACGAGTACTAAACTGCAGCAACGAAAACATCACATACCAGGTATTAATACAACCTAAAAGTGATACTTTAATTTCTGATGTTATTCAATTGATAGGCAGAGAGGTATACGTGGAAAATGATTCCAAGTACGAAGAAAGAATCCGCAATCTTGATGAAGAAATAGGCGGTGGAATTAAGATATGCACAATCGACGACGACACCATAACCGCCGAAGTATTGATTGAAAAAGTATCAAAGGGTGAAATTCCGCTTACTATAGTTAATAGCGATATCGCCCTGATAAACCAAACCTACTATCGCAACATCGACGCCAATCTGCAAATCAGTTTTCCGCAACGCGCTTCATGGGCCGTAAAAAACGGAAACACCAACTTGGCCGATAGCATTAACGCTTGGAGTCAAAGCACTGAAAGCGGGTCGGCCGACAAACTAATGCTACGACGATATTTTGAACTCAGCAAAACCAACAGAAACGACGGATTGCTGTCAGTTACAAAATCAATCATTTCTGCTCAGCATGGCATAATTTCAAATTATGACGTATTCTTTCGCAAACACGGCAAAGAAAACAACATCGACTGGCGACTTTTAGCAGCAATCGGATGGGTAGAATCACAATTCCGAAACGACGTTGAATCATGGGCTGGAGCTAGAGGCATTATGCAACTCATGCCACGCACCGCTCAAGCCTACGGGTTAGATTTAGAAAACATTGAAGACCCAGACCTCAACATTGGCGCTGCTGCAAAAAGCATCAAAGCGCTCGACAGAATGCTCCGCAAAAGAGTGGAAGACACCGCTGAAAGACAAAAATTCATTTTGGCCGCCTATAACGCTGGTATAGGCCACGTTCTTGACGCCATTGCGCTGGCCGAAAAATACGGCAAAGACCCTAAAGTGTGGAACAACAACGTGCAAGAGGCTCTTTTGCTCAAGTCAAATCCGCAATTCTACAACGACACAGTTTGCCGCAACGGATATTTCAGAGCTCGAGAAACTGTTAGTTATGTTGGAAGTGTTTCACATTATTATTCATATTATTGCTCAAAAATCAAAGAATAATTGTATATTTACAATCTAAACTTTTTAATTAATACATATTATGAAAAAATCTCATTTATCAATTGCCCTTGCTTTGACTATAGCAAGCTCAATTACATTAAGCTCTTGTATTGGCAATTTCGCCCTTACTAACAAAGTTTTAGACTGGAACAAACAAGTTGGTAGCAAATTTGTAAACGAATTAGTTTTCGTAGCATTTTGGGTTCTTCCTGTATATGAAATCACCTGTATCGCTGACCTTTTAGTGATCAACACTATTGAGTTTTGGTCAGGCGAAAACCCAATTGCTGAAAACAGCACAAAGGTTATCGATGGAAAAGACGCTAAATATCTTGTTCAACAAGACGCTAAGGGCTACACAATCAAGAACCTTAACGACAACTCGGAAGTTCGTTTTGCATTCGACGCTGCCGACAACTCTTGGTCGCTTAACGCTAACGGACAAAGCCACAAGTTTATGACATTTGTTGACGACACTCACGTTAACATGATTACCCCATCTGGTGACTTCCAAACTATTGAATTATCGCAAGCAGGGGTTTACGCTTATCAGCAAATTGCAAACTGCAATAATTTCGCACTTCGCTAAGCAAATTGTCTTAATCACACATATCTAAAGGGTGGCAACATTGCCACCCTTTTTAATTTTCAGCCTTTTATATGTTAAAACATATAAACATCGGGCAAAAAATCTCTCATTTGATAGATTTTTTGTAACTTCGTAAGATTAAAGCATAAGTGTTTTCATGAACTCATGATTGACCAAGCCACAATTGACCAAATAAAAAGCATGGCTAACATCGTAGACGTTGTTGGCGACTATGTTAGTTTACGCCGTTCGGGCGCAAACTATAAAGGGTTATGTCCTTTTCACAACGAAAGGACGCCGTCGTTCATGGTTTCTACAGCCAAAAACTATTGTCACTGCTTTGGATGCGGACGCGGAGGCGACCCTATCGGCTTTCTTAAAGAACTTAACAACTTCACATATCGCGAAGCATTGATGCACCTCGCCAACAAGTATCACATTGAGGTTAAAGAAGTGGAAGTTTCGGACGAAGAAGTTGCCGAACGACAAAAGCGTCAAGCATACCTCACTCTTTGCGAATTTATTTGTAATTTCTACAAAGAACAATTAACTGTCAGCAACGAAGGAATGCAATATCTCAACCGTCTTGGGCTGAACGATGCTATCATCAAACGATTTAACATCGGCTACGCCCCATCCGACGGCACTTCGCTAACCAATGCCATAAACTCGGCTGGGTTTAGCATATCGCATGCCAACGATTTGGGATTTGTGGCACCTATGAATGGCGGAATGAGTGACATTATCACAAATAGCATCATTTTGCCAATTTACAGCAAAACCGGCAAAGTGGTTGCTTTTGCATATCAAAGCATCGACAACGAAAATGCCACCTTTGAAAACCTAACTGCAAAAAGTTCAATATTCAATCCTAAGGATTCAATCTTTGGCCTTTTTCAAGCGAGTCACAAAATTTCAAGAGAAAAAGCATGTTATTTCGTCCCCACCCCTTACGATGTGCTGATGATGCACCAATCAGGATTTGAAAATGCAATATCGCCAAGCCACGACGTCCTCGACAATTACATCGTAAACGACTTGTCGAAACTTATACGAGATGAGGCCGTGACAATCATAACATCAAGCACCGACAAGAAAATAACATCGCGAAGTATTGCTCAAATGGACTCAATTATTCCGAAAGGAATAAACGTGTTTTTCTTCGATATCGCTCCTAAAAACAGTTTAGGCGAAATGCTGCAAAGCACCAATGCATCGGCATTACAAGACAACATCGATAAACAAAAGACCGACTGCATTTCATTCAAGGCAAACACACTCATTAATTTTGCTGGCGACAACAACAATGAGAAAATTCGTGCTATAATAAACACCTTACGAACCATAGCTTTGATGCCCGACCAATCAAGCCGACAAATATATCTGAATGTGCTTGCATCGGTCACATCTGTTTCATACGACATTCTTGACAAAGAACTGAAAAAAATAAAGCCGTATTAACAACCAATGATTGATAAGAGAATAAAAAATAGCATAATAAAACGAGCAAAAATCACAGATATCGTTTCCGATTATCTGCACCTCACTCAGCGTGACACCGATTTTGCCGGTTATTGTCCATTCTGTGCAAGCAGAATGAAAGACTTCCTTGTCAATACTTCAAGCAACACTTTTCGTTGCAACAACTGCGGCAAGAGCGGTGCAAGCATCGACTTTGTTATGGAAATGCTAAATTTAAACTTCGACGAAGCAATTCAGCACATCGGCAATAAATATGGCATTGATTTTGATAACAGTTCAGAGTCAAGCAAGGCGAAAAGGCTTTACGACATCAACAGCAAAGCTTGCCAATATTATCAGGACCAACTTGCCAACTCTGAAACCGGACGCAATGTGGCGTTGACATATTACAAAGATGCACGAGGCTTTTCTGATGAAATAATCAGTGGCTTCCAATTAGGATACTCTCCAGACCGAAACGAAAACACCCTAATAGCACATTTAGAAGGACAAGGCTACAGCACAACCGACATAATTGACTCCGGTATTGGAGTTCAATACGACGACAAACCGGCATACGACCGCTTTCATGAACGCATCACTTTCCCCATCACAAACCTTGCGGGAAAAATATTGGCCTTTAGTTGCCGCACATTAAAAAAAGACAGCGACATAGCTAAATACAAAAACACCAACGACACACCTATCTACACTAAAGGCAACGAAATATACGGATTATACCAAGCTCGAAATTCTATTATTGAGCAAAATCGTTGCATCTTAGTTGAAGGTAACGCCGATGTGGTTTCAATGCATCAAGCCGGATTCACCAACACTATTGCCCCACTTGGAACAGGTTTCACATCAAGCCAAGCGGCAATAATTCGTCGTTTCACCGACAACGTAACTTTGCTGTTCGACGGCGACTCTGCCGGCCTTCATGCTAACGAGGTAGCTTTGCAACACTTCTTGCCTTTAGGCATTGTCCCCGACATTGTATTACTGCCCGAGGGTGAAGACCCCGACAGTTTTGCGCGTCAACAATCGTTTGAAGAGGCATCTAATTTCTTAAACAACAACAAACTATCGCTTGTGCAATTCTTCTTCAAGACTAAATTGGGTTCTTCGTTAAGCAACCCAATTAAAACTGCACAAGTCACAAAAGAAATTATTAAGAACATCGCTCTCATCCCCGACAAAATAACTCGCGCACACCTCGCTAAGGAATGTAAAGATACGTTTCACATCGACGAGGCTTCTGTTTTGGCCGACATAACCAACGCCATAGCGATTTTGCGCGACGAAGAGTTTAAAAAGAAACAACAAGAAGCCTATAGGAAGCAATATTTGCAACAAAATTCAGGCAACTCACCTGAGCAAATGCCCGAAATTCCTAATTTTGACGACTTGCCTGAAGCAGAAAGTAGTTTGAACACCGATGCCGACATTTTGAACTCTTCAATCGTCCTATCATCGCCTGCAAGCAACACTTTGAGCAAGACTTTGCTTAGCAAAGAGCGCGAACTTATGCATTATGTGGCAAAATACGGGATGGTGCAGTTCAGTAAAATCATAATCGACGAAAATAACACTAAAGATATTTGTCTTATTGAATATATCGACCAAGAAATTCAGGCAAACGGACTGACAATTAACGACATTACGTTCAATAAAATTTTCGCCGTTGGCAGAAGTTTGGTTGAGGAGTTCTATAAAGACCTCGACACATTTACACAAAACGTTGAAGAATCAAAAAAAGAAGCCTTCAACATTGGCATCGAGGAACTAAAACTCAGCAATCTCGATTTTGACAGCATAAGGATAGAAGAAGAAAAACTCATTGCACGAATTGAAAATAAGGCATACGAAGATATTGACAACTTCCGACGAGCCTATTTTGAGGAATACTTGTGCAACTATCCCGACAAGCAGATACGCCAAATGTGCTTAGATTTAATTAATGAACCATTTAAACTAAGCAAGATTCACACTCAGTTCACTGCAGTAAAAACCGAGTACGACAATCTCGACCTTTTGGTTCAAGATGCCATCAACAACCTGCGTTATGAAGTAATCAACAATGCAATTACCGCTCTTCAAAACAAGCTTAAGCATGCCACCGACACCCAAGAAGTGCTTAGCGTGATGACAGAGATTTCGGACTTACAGGGACAACGAAAAAAATTAGCCGCAATATTGGGTGAGCGTGTTCTCAATCCAAATTAATTTAATTAATAAAGAAAAAAACAGAAACTCAATAATATGAAACAAGAAACTAAATGCGTTCAAGCAGGCTACACGCCAAAAAACGGAGAAGCCCGCATCGTACCAATTTATCAAAGTACAACATTCAAATATGACTCAAGTCTTCAAATGGGCCGACTTTTCGACCTTGAAGAATCAGGATATTTTTACACACGCTTGCAAAATCCCACCAACGACGCTGTCGCTGCAAAGATTGCAGCATTAGAAGGTGGCGTTGCCGCTATGCTTACTTCTTCGGGACAAGCAGCAAATTTTTATGCGTTATTCAACATTTGTGAAGCTGGCGACCATATTGTGAGCAGTGCGCAAATTTACGGCGGCACTTTCAACCTGCTTAATGTAACTCTACGCAAACTCGGCATTGAAACCACATTCATCGATGTTGATGCGTCAGAAGAAGAAATAAATGCTGCATTTAAACCTAACACTAAAGCCCTATTTGGCGAAACTATTTCAAACCCAAGCATCAATGTGCTCGACATTGAAAAATTTGCCAAAATAGCTCACAAAAACGGCGTGCCTCTAATTGTAGACAACACCTTTGCTACACCAATCAATTGCCGACCTTTTGAATGGGGTGCCGACATTGTCACTCATTCAACCACAAAATACATGGATGGACACGCAATGACTGTTGGCGGTGTAATTGTTGACAGCGGCAATTTTGATTGGACAATGTATGCTGATAAATTCCCAGGCCTAACAACACCCGACGAATCTTATCACGGCATCACCTACACTGAAAAGTTTGGTAAACTTGCATATATCACTAAAGCCACATCTCAATTGATGCGCGACTTGGGGTCAATCCAATCTCCTCACAACGCATTCTTAATTAATATTGGGCTTGAAACTTTACACCTACGCATGCCTCGTCACTGCGAAAATGCTCTAAAGGTGGCTAAATGGCTTGAAAACAACGAAAAGGTTGCATGGGTTAACTATTGCGACCTGCCAGGAAATAAATATTTCGAATTATCTAAGAAGTATATGCCTAACGGCAGTTGCGGCGTTATGTCGTTTGGCATAAAAGGCACACGCGAAGACACCGAACGTTTTATGGACAATCTTAAACTCATCAGCATTGTCACTCACGTTGCCGATGCACGTTCTTGTGTGCTACATCCGGCAAGCCACACCCACCGACAACTCTCTAACGAGCAACTTATTGAAGCCGGTGTTGCTCCCGACCTTATAAGGCTTTCTGTCGGTATTGAAAATGCCGACGACATTATCGCCGACCTAGAACAAGCAATGAACTTCTAACACAAAATAAATTTAATTTATTGCCACATTTTTCAAACATTTCTTGCTTTTAAAAGTATGAAAATAAAACATTTCATAGCATCTTTGCTCATCTGCGGACTCTCATTCCCGCTTTGCGCTCAATTGTCGTTGCCAATAAAAGAAATCAACGGCAAACAATACTACTATTACAAAGTAAAGAAAAAAGAAACACTTTATGGCATAGCCAAAAAGTATGGCGTTACTCAAGAAGATATCCTTAAGCATAACCCTTCAACAAAAGATGGGCTTAAGGATAAGCAAATACTATTTTTCCCTGTTGACGATTTCTCAGGGAAAAAAGAAACAAATGCCGCAACTCCTAAAACTACTACTCGCAATATCTCTAAAGTGAGCCATGTTGTAAGCAAAGGAGAAACTCTTTACGGATTGTCGAAAATGTATGGAATCTCAATCGATGCCATAACCAAAGCCAATCCCGATGTTGCAAACGGTTTGAAAACTGGTCAAAAAATTGAAATACCTCAATCTGAAAGCATCGATATAGTTAACGAAACAAAAGAATCTGGCAAGAATTCCGAACAAATAATATATCATCGAATTAGTGCCGGAGAAACACTCTACAGCGTATCGCGAAGCTATAATTGTTCGATTGAAAGCATTCTTGAAAACAACCCCGGAATTTCGGCCCAAAACTTCAGAATGGGCGAAGTGATTCGCATAACCGCCAACCAAAACAAGATGGTGGTAGTTGAAAAGCCTGTAACTAAATTTATTACTTACGTTGCAAAAAAAGGTGAATCATTCAACTCAATAGCCGAGGACAATAATCTTGACGTTAATAGTCTAAAAGATGCCAACCCTGGTGTTAATAAGGTAAAAAAAGGTAATGTTGTAACCATTCCTGTTACCGACAAAGAAGAAGTGGTTATTAACCAAAACCAAATACCAGAAGATAAGGTAAACATCTCATCTTCGGCACATTACATTAACATAACCGACACCGTAAATGTGGCAGTGATTCTTCCTTTTATGCTTCACGAAGCTAAGCCATCGGTTACTGCACTCAACAACACCGAATTTCTAAAAGGTTTCTTATTAGCCATTAATAACGTTCGCAATAGCACTACAAAACACATAAATGTTTTCACTTACGACAACAAGAATTCTGTTTCAACAACCGACAGCATTCTTCGCATTGCCGAATTGAAATCAATGGACATAATTATTGCTCCTTCTGAAGCCAAACAATTAGAAGCAACTAATCGTTTTTGTCAAGACAATGAAATTCTCGCGATAAATGCACTAAATGTTAAAGACCAAAGTCATGTTTCAAACCCATATGCATTCCAATTGAACATTCCGGCAAACTACATGTCGGCATTAATCAACGAATGGTATGATTCAAAATTTAAGGGCTATAAAGCAATATTTATCGATGCAGAGAAGGAAACAAAAAAAGATGTTTCTGAATCACTAAAGAAACATCTTGCAAGCCAAAATATAAAACACACTACTATCGTTGTTGACTCATACTTCGGTTTCGACCAAGTAAATGACCAAATTAATCCTGGCGACAAGTGTGTTATTATACCAACTTCTGGTTCTAAAGCGCTTTTGGCAAAACTTGCTCCAATTCTAAAAACAATTAAGCAAGACCGCATCGACGTTGATTTGGTGCTCTTTGGACATCCAGAATACACCACTTATTTGATGGAGCATCAAACCGACCTTCACAAAATTAACACCTACATATACTCTCGTTTCTATTACGACAGCAACGACGTTGCCACAAAAGCAATTGAAGAAGAGTATAAAAAATGGTATGGCGAAGAAATGCGCTACAATGTTCCTCGTTTAGGTTTGTTTGGCTATGACACTGGTATGTTTTTCATTAAAGCCCTTTGCAACAACCACCAACAGTTTAACGATAGAATTATTGACACTCATATCGGTGCACAAACTACATTTAAAATGGAACGCTTAAGCAATTGGAGCGGTTTCACAAACAAAGACTTGCAATTCATTCATTTCACACCTCAACAAACAATTGAGAAGCTCCACTAATAACAAAATATGACTAAACATCTGCGTCTCATATTAATATCGGCTCTTGTGCTAACGTGTTTCGAATCATTTGCGCAACGACATTTTGAATCAAATGTTGCTTTAGGCGTAAAAGGAGGCGTGACACTTTCTCGTGTAAATTTTAATCCTGGAATCAAGCAACTGTGGAACATCGGTGAAACCGTTGGCGTTTCATTTCGATACATCGAAGAAAAACACTTCGGATTGTTGATTGAAGCAAACATCACAAAAGGCGGATGGAAAGAAAATTTTGAAGGCACAAATTTCTCTTACCAACGAGATTTAACCTATTTGTCTTTCCCTATCCTAACACATGTGTTTTTTGGGAATTCTAAAATTAGAGGATTCTTTAATTTAGGTCCACAATTAGGATATAACATTTCGGAAGGCGTGAAATCAAACTTCGACTATCAAAATTGGCAACAAATCAATGATTTCCCTTCCGACAACCGACACCTTGACCAACTTAATTTGGCAGTCAAAAACAAATTCGACTACGGATTAGCGGCTGGAGCAGGAGCAGAGTTTATTGTTAAAAGAAAACACTCTTTCACTTTAGAAGGCAGGCTATATTATGGATTAGGCAACATGTTTCCAAGCAATAAAAAAGACACATTCTCAGCCTCATCAAACATGTCGGTTTCAGTCACTTTAGGATATAGTTTTAGAGTCAACTAATAAAAAAAGGTTCCCACAAGGAACCTTTTTCTTCTTTTATGATGTCATAATCCTAAACACCAAATCTCTTAATAGCGCAAAACCATCCTGGCGCGAACCTATGCCTTTGCTTTGAGCATCGAGTTTACGTATGGCACTAATTATTTCTACACATGCCAATTTTGTATATTTTGATGCTGCCGTAACAAACTTTTGTGCTCGCCAAGAACTTTTAGTGCCCAAACGGTCCATTATTCCAGCCGGTGACGTATCTCGAGCCGTCTTTACCAATAACAGGTTTACAAATACGCCAAAAATAAACGGTATGACTGCTTGAACTGGATTATTTTTCTGATTTTTCTCAAAGTAATTGATTATCTTAAATGCCTTCTCCTGATTTCGGGTCATCAGAGCATCTTCAAACTCAAATATATTATAATCTTTACTTATGCCAATGTTTTTTTCTATCATCTCCGGTGTAATCTGCCTTTCTTCGCCCACCAGAATGCACAACTTATCAACTTCGCCAAACAAACGCGACAAATCTGTGCCAACGAAATCTCTTAACATCGACGCCGATTTTGCATCGATTGAACAATTCTTGCTGCCAACATAGTTCACTATAATGTCCATTATAGAGCGCTCGTTCTCTTTTTTAGATTCAAAGACCACCCCATTTCCACTTGCAGCAAGTTCTTTCAAAAACTCTGGAGCCTTTGTCTTTCCTCCCTTATTGCAGATAACCAACACTGTGCTCTTCAACGGATTTTGAGCATAAAACTTAAAGAGGTCAAGGCCATTTTCGCCATTCGAACGCAAATTTTGAGCTTCTTTAAGAACCACCACCTGACGCTCCGACATTAATGGAAATCGCTTACATGCTCCTATGAGTTCTTTCACATTGGCATCTACCCCGTAACATATAGTGAGATTAAAATCTTTTTCGTCTTCATCAAGAGCTGTGTCAATAATTTTATCCGTTAGGCTATCTATATAATACGACTCTTCACCCTCTAACACATAGATAGGGCGAAATTGTTTGTTCTTTATTTCGTTTAACAAACTCAGATAACTTACCACTTCTTTTTTTACAGCCATTTTTTATCCGTTTGATTAATTTTTCACTACCTTTACATAGATAATTTAAATATATTGCAAATTTAATAAATTCAATGCAACTTAATCTGCCCGAACACCAATTTAAAATAAAAAACACGCCACAAGGATTAACAATTTTCGACATCCTTCGCGACAAATTTGTTTCATTAACTCCAGAGGAATGGGTAAGGCAAAACTTTGTGGCCTTTCTTATCAATCACAAGCACTATCCTAAAGCACTTATGGGGAATGAAATTTCGCTAACTCAAAATGGCATAAAGCGCAGATGCGACACATTAGTTGCCGACTATGAAGGAAACAATCTGATGATTATAGAATATAAAGCGCCAAACATCGAAATAACACAAAAAGTATTTGACCAAATAGTGCGCTATAACATGGAACTTCAGGCAAAATATCTTATTGTTTCAAACGGACTTCAGCACTATTGTTGCCTAATAGATTACGAAAATAAAGGTTATACTTTCCTCCCTGACATTCCAAATTACGACACCTTATAAAAGTGAAAACGGGCGCTGACATTGTCAGCACCCGTTTTCTTTATATAACATCAACTATTTTGTTATTTTTTATTTTACTCCGCCACACTTTGTTCCTTTTGCGCCTTTAGTGCCTCCGCCGCCAAGGCTAAAAATGTTTTGGTCGTAACTTACAGTCTTCATGCCTTGCTCTCTCTTTCTCTTAATAGCAAGTTGCACAAGTTTATCCATTTCCTGATCAAATCGTATGCCCGAACCTTCCCACAGGTAGAACGACAATGACCCCGGTATAGTATTGATTTCGTTAACATATATCTTTCTACATCCTGTTTCGTCAGGAGCACTTGCGCCCTCAATCATCACGTCCACTCTACTTACGCCATGACACGACAACACACGGAATGTTTCACCTGCCAAGAATTGAATTCTCTTAGTTTCCACTTCAGGCAAGTCTGCAGGGAATTTCTTTGCTGATGCAGCCATCCCCTGCGCGCCTTTAGTGCCGCCCATATACTTATCAGTATATGTCAAAATATCTTGTGATGTTAATGGTTGTTCCAATACTGAAGTCTGATAGTCATCACAATCGCCAAGCACCGAACAATTAATTTCTTGCAACTCTTTTACCATATATTCCACTATGATGCGCGAAGAATATTGCTCTGCATTGTCAACCTTTTCAATCAGCTCTTCTCTGTTGTGAGCGCAACCAATTCCCACCGATGAACCTAAATTTGCAGGTTTTACGATTACCGGATAATTCAACTTTTCCTCAATGCTTGCAATCAACTCATCTCGTTGAGCAAACCATTGTTTGTCGGTAAACCACACATAATCAACCACAGGAATATTGCATGCTTGCAATATCATCTTCATGGTAATCTTATCCATGCCATTTGCGCTTGCCAAAACATCACATCCTGCATAAGGAATGCCTATAGTTTGCAACACACCTTCAAAGATACCATCTTCCACGTTCGAGCCATGAAGCACTGGTATAACCACATCAAGTTTAGCATACACTTCACTTCCGAACAACGGTTTCTTAGTTTTATACAGGTTATAATCGTCATAGATTGGTCGCATGTAAACTTCCTGACATTGTGCAAGCAATGTCTTAATATCACGATAATTCTTTACATCAAACAACAATTCACCAGTATACCACTTGCCTTGTTTTGATATATAAATCGGAGTTACGTCATATTTATCACGGTTAATTGCAGCCATGGCTTGTGACGCCGAAATTACCGAAATTTCGTGCTCTGTGCTTCGGCCACCGAAAAAAACACCAATGTTAGTTTTCATCTTTATTATTTTAATTAATATAGTTTATTCTATTTAAATGTATCAGGAAGGTCATTTTCATAAAGCACAATATCGCCCGATTTTGCAAAACCAAGCATCATTTGCTGAGCCTCTGCAAACGAATTAGCCAATCTGATTTTTTCATCGGTCATGCCTTTATTTTTCATACCCTTCACTATCGATTCTCTATTATATTGGCCCACGATAATTGCCACATCACATGTTTCTGCAATATGCTCGCCAAACAATTCATTGTAATATGCTTGTTTTTCTCCAAGTTCTATCATACCCGGAGTTATAACTATGCGTTTTCCGCTTGTCATTCCTGCAAGCACATCAAGTGCCATTCGCGACCCGTCGGGATTACTATTGAATGCATCATCTATGATAGTTATACCCGATGCCGTACGTTTCACATTCAAGCGATGCTCCACTTGCTCTATTTTGCTAACGGCATACTTAATTTTCTGCTCTGGCACTTCAAGTTTGATGGCTATAATCACTGCTGCCATCAAGTTGCTTATGTTGCACTCTCCCACCAGTTTTGTGGTCAAGTCAATACTCTTTCCTGCACCTTCTATTGTGAACGACGTGCCGCTTGAACTATATCTTATGTTTACTGCTCTATATGTGCCATTGTTCTCTTCGCCTACGCTGTATCTCACACATTCCACATTGTCAACTTCTCTATTTGCAACATATGGGAAATCATTATTTACTACAGCAAAGCCATCACTTGGCAAAGCATCAACAAGTTCAAATTTTGTACGTTGAACATTTTCAATCGATTTAAACGATTCCAAATGTTGAGCACCTACTGCTGTCACTATACCCAACTGCGGGTTTACTATATCGCATATTTCCTTAATGTCTCCAACATTCTTCGCACCCATTTCAACAATGAACAAGTCGTTATAGGGTTGCATCATTTCTCGCACCGTACGCACAACTCCCATTGGGGTGTTGTAACTGCCCGGTGTCATCAACACCGAATATTTTTCACTTAAAATGCGATTCAAATAATGCTTGGTGCTTGTTTTTCCGTAACTGCCGGTTATACCCACTATTGTCATATTTGGCATTTGAGAAAGCATACGTTTTGCATCTTTCACAAAGCCGTCATTAATATGCTTTTCTACAGGTTTCAGCAACCAATTTACTGATAACGTGAAAACATATGACAAGCCCACAACTAATGCACCCGCTGCACCTATAATTGCCATGCTGCCAGCAAGAGCACCTATAATGCTCAATATAGCCAGCACCATAATCAATTCTGTGAAATAAAATCTCGCCACTCGTTTTGTGAAAACAAGAGGTTTCTTAAATTTCTTTTTCAATTCAGCCACAGCGCCAAGTATAAGCACTAACGACGCAACCAACAACACATACCACGCATTAGAAAACAACGCAATTACGCCCACTATAATCGCCGATAAGCGTGACGAGTCGAGTGCTTCTTTGTTTTGCTTAAACCATTTTAGGTAACGCTCATTACGATATGAGTTCTGTTGCATCATCTGCATGTCGTGCCTTAGCATGACTGCAATTCCAAATATAGCCGATGCAACAAATATTATGTTAGCAACAATTGTCAATTCCATGTATTATTTCTTTGAACTATTTTCAATTTCTTTATTCAAAAAACTCTTTATCACTGCTTGATACTGATATGGGTTATCCAAGAAACTATAGTGGCCAGCATTTGGAAATGAAACCAAACCCGCATCAGGGATTAGTTTTTCCATTGTCTTTGCGTCACTTAGTGGAGTTGCCGTATCGTTCTCTCCCCAAATTAACAATGTAGGACACTTAATGTTTGGCATTACATGCTTCAAATCCTCATTTACCACCTTACTCAATATTGCTCGCATCTTTGGAGTAGAGTTGTTATAGTCGCTCGAGCCTTTTTTTGAACGAATTTCATTTAACTTCGCTTCACCTTTTTCTTTGCCATACAGCGCAAGCACTACTCGCTTCATCATCTTAAAGGAGTACACTTTATAGTAGTACTTCAATCCCCTTTTGGGTTTCACGCCTGCAGCATCGGTCAAGATAAGTTTGTTAACCACATTTCGCGACGAGTATAACAATCCAACTCTTCCCCCAAAAGAATGGCCCAACAACACTGGCGATTCCAATCCTTCGAGTTTAACTAATTCTTCAATCAATTGAGTGTATTCTTCTACTCCCCAAACACTGTCAGGTTCAGTGCTCTCACCAAATCCAGGAAAGTCCACATTGTACACTTTCATATATGGCGAAAGGGTTTGTTCTATGCTTTTCAATGTTGTGTGATTGCATCCCCATCCATGCATTAAAATTATGGGGTTGCCTTCGCCTTCTACATTATAGCAAAAATTCACGCCCTTAATGTTTATATAATTCTTCATATTATCCTATTAAGTAGCAAGCACTTACACGGTTCAAGACGCGCTTGTTATTTTTTCGTTTATTAACCTACAAAATTAACTAATTGTTGTCTATAATGAAAATGCATTCGCCAAAATTTTCCATCAAATTATTGTATAAAATCACATCATTACACCTCACTGCCAAGTTAAAAATCAACTTATTTTGTAGTATCTTTCGTTTTTATTCTTTCTATAGAATTAAAATGATTAAATTTGCGTGAACAACATATGCTATTCCCATGTCAAAAAGCACAAAACTCGCAATTGTAATTCCATGCTTTAACGAGCAAGAAGTGTTGCCCATCACCATTGAGCGACTCACTTGCTCCATACTTCGCCTGACACGATTAGGCATTATAGAAAACGGGTTACTGATTTTTGTAGATGATGGCAGTACCGACAACACGTGGCATATAATAGAGCAAAACTCCTTAACCAACAGTCTTGTTTTAGGTCTAAAACTATCGCACAACGTAGGCCACCAAAATGCACTTTGGGCGGGTTTAGAAAAAGCATCACAAATGAATTTTGATGCTACCATAAGCATTGATGCCGATTTGCAAGACGACATTGAGGTGTTCGACCAAATGCTTGAAGCATATCACGAAGGCAACGACATCGTGTTTGGCGTTCGCAAAGAAAGAAAGCACGATTCGTTTTTCAAACATTTATCGGCACGCTCATTCTATCGCCTCATGGACTCTCTTGATGGCGAAATAATTTACAACCACGGCGACTTCAGACTAATGAGCCGTAAAGCCCTAAATGCACTTATGGCATTCCCCGAAAGAAACATTTTCTTACGTGGCATGGTAAAAAACATAGGTTTTCCTTACAAATGCGTTTATTACAATCGCAAGGAAAGAGTGGCTGGTAAGTCTAAATACCCTGTGTCGAAAATGATAAACTTTGCCTTTGACGGCATTACGTCATTTTCTACAAAACCGCTGCGATTTATCACTACGCTCGGCATTTTATTCATGTTCGTGTCGGCTTCTTTAATCTGCTACGGTCTTTACCGTTACATTACCGATAGCGTAATTGAGGGATGGACATCTTTGATGCTTTCGCTATGGTTTATTGGTGGAGCCATACTCACTTGCCTCGGCATAATAGGCGAATATATAGGACGAATATATCAAGAAGTGAAAAATCGTCCACGTTACTTTATTGAAAAAGAAACTGATACAGACAAATAACACGAAGAGACCTTATTTTCACAATGCCGAAAAATTGTGTTTCTTACACATAAAGTGAGCCCCTAAAGTTATAAAACTCCTTAGGGGCTCACTTCTATTAAAAACCTTTATGTTTCTATTATTTACATGCAAATCCGCTTAAATCAAAGCCTCTCATAAAATCAGAAGGCGCCATTCGCTTTTTGCCCGACAGTTGCATCGACAATATCTCAATTGCACCATCTCCGCATCCCACATACAAATGCTTTGAATCAAATTCTAAATGTCCCGTCGCTAATTTCTTATTAACTAACGGCTCTGAAGTTTCAAATATTTTAATGCTATATTCTTCGCTGCCGTTAGTGATATCGGTCCATGCTGCCGGATATGGCGACAAGCCTCTTATGTGATTATATATTTCTTCCGATGGTCTAGACCAATCAATTTTACAAGTTTCTTTAAAAATCTTTGGTGCAGGTGTTGCCTCAATTCCTTGATTACACAATTCATCTTGTGGAATTGGCGACACACTTCCGTCGAGAATAGCGTCCACAGTTTCAATAACCATCTTAGCGCCAAGCATCATCAACTTATCGTGAATAACACCCACATTATCGGTTCTTGAGATACCTATTTTTTCTTGCTGAATCACATCGCCTGTGTCAATTTCATGCTTCAAGAAGAATGTAGTAACACCCGTTTCAGTATCGCCATTCATAACAGCCCAGTTAATAGGAGCCGCCCCTCTATATTTTGGCAACAACGATGCATGCAAATTAAACGTACCATATTTTGGCATATTCCACACCACTTCTGGCAACATTCTGAATGCGATAACAATCTGCAAATCGGCATTTAGCGACCTTAATTCCTCCACAAACTCTGGGTCTTTAAGACTTACAGGTTGAAGCAATTCCAATCCATGCGCCACTGCATATTCTTTTACTGGCGACTGAAACATCTTATGTCCTCTACCCGCTATTTTATCTGGCATAGTTATTACGCCTACAATATTATATCCACCTTCTACAAGACGACGTAAACTTTCAACAGCAAAGTCTGGTGTTCCTAAAAATACTATTCTTAAATCGTTTTTTTCCATTGTTAATCTTCAGTATATTGTTTCAATACGCTTCTATATGAATTAAAAATCTTTGACTTCGACACAAAGCCAACATATTTACCATTGTCAACAACCGGCAAATTCCACGCGTTTGTATTATCAAACGTCTTCATCACTTGTTCCATTGGCATACCTAATTCAATCTTAGCCGACGGTACTGACATGAATTTACTAACAAACATCTTCTTATACAAGTCGGGGCGGAACATAATATTTCTGATATCATCAAGGAGGACTATACCTATCAATATTCCATCCTTATCAGTTACCGGGAACAAATTGCGCTGTGATTGCGAAATTACTTGCACCATTTCTTTTAAGTTCATTTCGGGGTGCACTTCAATAAAGTCTTTTTCAATCACATTATCAATCTTCATCAATGTCAAAACGGTCTTGTCTTTCTCGTGTGTTAGCAATTCGCCACGCAAAGCCAAACGCTTGGTGTAAATGCTATATCTTGAGAATACTCTCACAGTACCGTATGAAATAGCCGAAACAATCAATAATGGCAAGAACAACTCATAACCACCAGTCATTTCTGCAGTTAAGAATATTGCCATCAGCGGAGCATGCATTACGCCGGCCATCACCCCGGCCATACCTGCCAATGCAAAGTTCTTTGTCGACAATGTAATATCAATTATTCCTAACGAATTAACCAAATATGCGAAGAAGAATCCCGCCATGCAACCAACATAAAGCGATGGTGCAAACGTTCCTCCCACACCGCCGCCTCCATTAGTGGCACTCGTAGCAAACACTTTGGCTATTATTATCATTCCTATAAATGCACATATATAAAACACATCGTTACGATGCTCATAGAATGCACTATTATCAAATATTTCCGACACATTACCATTCAACAGCATATTTATAGGTCCATAACCTTCACCATATAGCGGAGGCAATAAATAAATCAACAAACTCAATATAATTGAACCTATTGCAAACTTTATCCACGGATTTTTTAGTTTACTAAAAATTCGTTCCATTACACCCATTGCTCCGGTAAAGTAAAGCGATACAAAGCCGCAGAATAAACCAAGCATTATCACATATGGTATACCCGATGCATAGAATGGCTCACTTTGAGAAAAGAAAAACTCAACGTTATAACCAGTATATACATATGCAACAGTTGCACCAGCCACTGCGGCCACAATAAGTGGCATAACCGATGCTGCTGTTAAGTCGAGCATTAGCACCTCTACAGTAAATAGCACGCCTGCTATTGGAGCCTTGAATATGCCGGCTATACCAGCTGCTGCACCACAACCTACGAGCACCATCAGGGTCTTGGGCGACAATCTCAAGGCGCTACCCAAGTTCGAACCTATTGCAGCACCAGTATACACTATCGGGCCTTCAGCTCCTACCGAACCGCCAAAGCCAATTGTCACCGAACTGGCTACAACCGAAGTGTAAACATTATGCAATTTCAATCTGCTCTTGTTTTGCGAAATTGCATAGAGCACTTGTGTAACACCGTGCGATATATTGTCCTTTACTACATATCGAACATAAACCCCAACTATAAAAATACCTATAATTGGTGTTATCAAATACAAGTAATTATCCTCTGTTAACGACAAACGCGAGGTTAGCAACATTGATATATGTTCAATTAGCGATTTAAGCAACACAGCCGCTAATCCAGATGTTATACCCGTGAGCAATGCCAGAATAATCACACACTGTGATTCTGAGATGTGCTCCTCGCGCCACCTCAACACTCGCATCAACAGATTCTCCCGTTTTTTATGTTTTACGCTGTCTATCATAATTAAACTCCACTTCCATTTATTACTATCTTAACGGTGTAAATCATTATCTTTATGTCATTTATTAACGACATATTTTCAAGATAAAGCAAATCGTATTTCGTCCGTTCAATCATTTCATCAACGCTGCACGCATAGCCATATTTCACCATTCCAAGCGATGTAATGCCAGGACGCACCTGATGCAACAACGAGTAATAAGGAACTTGCTTTGTTATCTGATTTATATAGAATTCTCTTTCCGGACGCGGACCGACTAACGACATATCGCCTTTCAACACATTTATAAACTGCAATGTTTCATCAAGTCTGTATTTTCGCATCCACTTACCCACTTTGGTTATTCGGGGATCATCGTCGCTGCTTAATTGTGGCTCATTTAAATTTTCAGCGTTCTCAATCATACTCCTGAATTTATAGATTTTGAACGGCTTTTTATGCAAACCTATTCTTGTTTGCTTATAAACCACGCCACCCTTTGTATCAAGCTTTATAAGCACAGCCAATAGCACATACACCGGCAACAGCAACACAATCGAAACCCCTGAAATAAGCACATCAAACAAGCGCTTTATGTTTTTGGAACTTTCGCTCATGCTACTGCTTGAAATGTCGACCAACGGGTCTCCTACCAATTGCTGCAGCTTTACCCTCGATAGAATTATGTCCGACAATGTTGGGGTTATCTTAATGGGCAAATTTAGTGTGAACAATTGGTTTATTGTATCTAACACCACTTTTGTGTCGCTACCCGTGGGCGCCACAATCAATTCTTGCACACCCAGTTCTGCGCAAACCGACTTAAGCGACGACAACTCATAACTCCCCTCGGTGGCACTCTCCTCTCCCGCTATATGCACATAGCCCACCACATTATAGCCTATGCTTTCCCTCATTTTGTTAAAGTTTCGGCCCAAGGCTACGGCATCTTTGCCATCGCCTATCACAAGCGTATTAAACTGCCATTTGCGGTTTTTTATCATTCGTGAGCCGTGAGAGGTTATTATAGCCCTTACACAATAAACAAAAACAAACAATAGGCCGAACAAAATAAGAATCATCTCATAATTATAAGCCCTATCGGTTGCCATGTCGTTTATCAGTGCCGAGAAGAATATCATCAGCGAATTAATCACCGTGCTCGCAAGCGTTGTGAACAATTCTTGCAATCGTGATTTTCTGAAAACCTCATTATAATATCCCGATAAATAATAAACTCCCATCATCACTATCGGGAAAAGCGCCATCCCCAAAATCACATTAGGCGACAATAAAAAGTCATCCAATGATTTGTATCCTTGAAGATGCATTAGGTCTTCATTTATAACATAACGAATGCAAGTATACATAAACCAAGCAATAGTTGACGATGCAAAATCGCCAAGCACATACTTTAATCTTTGTACACTTGCACTTATCATAGTTATTGCTAAAGAACTATTTTTTATCTTATAATCTTAAATGTTCCGTCGCTTCTTAATTTTATAATATTCGATGAAGACTGGGCATTAACATCATCCTGACGGTATTTAACCACATAGTCCACGCCCTTCTTAATCTCGTCGTCGATATCCTTAAAAATCTTAGGTGCATCTTTACCGCTAATATTGGCCGATGTTGACACTATAGGACGTTGGAAACGCGCACACAAAGTTTGTGAAAACTTTTCATGCGAGATTCTTATTCCCACACTGTCGTCTTCACCTAATAGGTTGTTGGCTATATTGTAGGCTCCGTCGTAAATGATAGTAAGGGGTTTCACCGCTACGTCTAATAGTTCATATGCCATTTCTGGCACATCAACCACATAATGGTCTAAATGTTCCACCGAATCAAGCAACACTAACATTGCTTTGTTGTCGGCACGTTTTTTTAGTTCGTAAACCTTTCTTACTGCGGTTTCATTTGTCGCATCACAGCCTATGCCCCAAATAGTGTCGGTAGGGTACAATATTATTCCACCCTGTTTCAACACTTCTAAGCATTTCAATATATCCTCTTCCATTGATTAGATTTTACAATATCGAATTATCTACCTTAAACCATTGCGATGAACTAAGGGCTATTAAATCAACCCTTTCTCCATCAAATACGACTGAACGTCAAGCGCTGCATGGCAGCCCATGCCTGCTGCTGAAACTGCTTGGCGATAAATTGGGTCTGCAACATCACCGGCTGCAAACACACCTTCTACATTTGTGGCAGTTGTTTTGCCCTTCAAATCTATGTAGCCTTGTTCGTCTAGGTCTATCTGACCTGCCAAGAAATCTGTGTTTGGCTTATGACCGATTGCCAAGAAGAAACCGTCAATCTTAATATCAAGCATTTCCTCTTTATCCGTGCCCTTGTGCTTCACCAAGTGAGCACCTTCAACTCCGTTTTCGCCAAATAGGCCAACAGTGTTGCAGTTAAACAAGATTTCAATATTTTCTTTTTCAGAAACACGTTTTTGCATAATTTGCGATGCGCGCATATAATCTTTGCGTACAATCATATACACCTTATTAGCAATGTTGCTCAAATAACTTGCTTCCTCACATGCAGTGTCACCACCACCCACTACGGCAACAGTCTTCTTGCGATAGAAGAATCCGTCACATGTAGCACATGCCGAAACACCCATTCCTGCGTATTTCTTTTCATCTGATATACCCAAATATTTTGCCGATGCCCCTGTGCATATGATTACGGTATCGGCCTCTATTGTTTTCTCGCCGTCGATTGTTGCCACAAACGGACGTTTAGACATGTCAATTGAAGTTACTTCTCCGCTTCGAACATCAGCGCCCACTCTAATAGCCTGCTGCTTCATGTTTTCCATCAAATCGAAGCCCTCAACTCCTTCTGGAAATCCCGGGAAGTTTTCTATTTCGGTTGTGATTGTTAATTGTCCACCTGGTTGAATACCTTCATACACTATGTTATCAATATTTGCACGTGATGCATAGATTGCCGCTGTGTATCCAGCTGGTCCCGAACCAATAATTAAGCATTTTGTCTTTTCCATATATCTTTTTGTTTTTTTATTTTATCGTAAATCCACCACTTCAGTCCCTGCTGGCACCATCGTTTTATCATAATTGAAAATGCCATCCGAAAATCTTGTGGTTTTATAATTTGAAATCACTGTTCTATAATTATTACCATCCATCATTTCAAAATACACCTTACTTACGTTGTATGTATTGTTTTCCAAATACACCAATATCTGCTTTATGCTTTGGTCATCTTTAGGAACCAATTTTAGCGTATAAAAGCCCTCTATTTGTGTATATGCCTTATAGATGTGGCAAGTTTTCTTTAATGTTGTTATTGCAATATAAGGGTTACTCATTTGCATCTCTTCAAGAGTAGGAGTAGTAACACTAACCTCATCGCTGATTGTTGAATATGTCCATTGCGATGTGCCATCATACCAGCATATCATATCGTCTGACACGATGCGAAATTTGTTTCCGCACATGTCAATCTTTCCTGCCGAACTGCCTTGCCCCGCAGTTATTACATAGTCGGCAGTAATGCCTTGTGAATTGTTAAACACAGCGATTGCCTTATCAAGAACTTGAGTTGCACTCTGCGCAAAGGCACACGATGCTATAAGAATTGAATAAACACTGAATAAAATTCTCTTCATATGATTTCAGTCGTTATTATTTTCCTAAAAACATATCAATCTCCGATGGCGTCATGAGCACCTTGCGAGGTTTACCACCTTGCGACGCACTTACGATGCCAGCCGCCTCTATTTGGTCCATTATTCGGCCTGCTCTATTGTAGCCTATTCCAAAACGTCGCTGCAATGAAGAGGTCGACGCATAATCACTTTGTGCGATAAACGACAATGCTTCTTCAAACAAAGAATCTCTTTCAAACGGATTCTTTGGACCTCCATCACTATATGAGTCGTCGGTTGCCGACATTGGAGGTTCTGGCAACGCATAAGCCTCGCTATAACCAATTTGACCACCAATAAAATCGCACACTCGTGTAACTTCAGGCGTGTCGACAAAGGCACATTGCAAACGGGTAATATCGCCATCGCTCGAGAAAAGCATATCGCCTTTACCTATTAGATGTTGTGCACCCGAACAGTCAATAATGATACGGCTGTCTTGCATCTGCGATACTCTGAAGGCTATGCGGCTCGGAAAGTTTGCTCTAATCAAGCCTGTAATAGTCTTCGCATCAGGGCGCTGAGTTGCCAATATCACATGTATGCCAATTGCTCGCGCCTTCTGAGCCAAACGCACCAACGGCGTTTCTATTTCCTTGCCCGATTGCATAATCAAATCGCTAAACTCATCGATTATCAGCACAATATATGGCATATACTTATGGCCTTTGTTAGGGTTAAGTTCATGTCTCACAAAACGGGCATTATAGTCCTTAATGTTACGTTCGCGGGCCATTTCAAGCAAGCGATAACGCTCTTCCATTTCCTCTACAAGCGAATTTAGCGTTGGAACAACTTTTTCTGCTTTTGTGATAATTGCCTTTTCTTCGTCTGGCAATTTTGCCAAATAATGGCGTTCAAGCATGTTATATAGACTAAATTCCACCATCTTCGGGTCGACCAACACAAACTTTAATTCTGCAGGATGCTTCTTATAAAGCATCGAGGTGATGATTACATTCAAACCCACAGATTTACCTTGACCAGTAGCACCTGCCACCAATAAGTGAGGCATTTTTGCCATATCGGCTACTACCACCTCATTCGACACATTACAGCCCAACGCTATAGGCAACGCTGCTTTTGACGTTTGGTAAGCTTTTGATTCTAACACCGAACGCATCGACACCACTTGTGGTTCACGGTTAGGCACTTCTATACCTACGGTACCCTTTCCTGGCACTGGCGCTATGATTCGGATTCCCTTAGCGGCCAAACTCAAGGCTATGTCATCTTCAAGACTCTTAATCTTTTGAATTCGCACACCCTCTTTTGGAACTATTTCAAACAGCGTAATAGTTGGGCCTACAGTGACCTCTATGCTATTAATTTCTATTCCATAATTGAGCAGAGTTTGTGTTATGAGTTCCTTATTAGCCTCTTGCTCTTCTATATCGATGGTAACCTTCGACGAGCCAAAATTTTTCAACAAGTCAATGGTAGGCAACTTAAACTTCGACAGTTCTTTGGTTGGGTCGTACACATCTTGTTGCTTAACTTCGCCCTTCTCAATTTCCACAGTTTCATGTATGACCATTTCTGCCACATCAGCAGGTTCTTGCTTGGCAGGTTTTTTAACATCACCATCATCGATGGTCATTTCCAACACTGCATCCGAGTCAGTTTGATTCACAATTGGCTCCATTACAACAGAATCAGCCACAACTGGTTCATCTACAATTATCGGCTTAACGTCAGGCTTTTTAGTACTTTCACTCTCAGAGCGTGGTTGTGATTTCTTATCATCGCCCATAAAGTCTTCAAGTTCTACCTTCACCTCCTCTTCTGGTGAAGTCTTCGAGGTTCTGGTTTTTCTTACCTTTTGTAGATTTTCGCTCGTGTAACGATAAATCTTTAATAACGTCTTATAGAAAACAAAAATCCATAAAATTGCTACCAGCAAGTTAACCATCACCATGCCATAAATGCTTGTATAGTCGCAAAGCAATTTATTGACATAATATCCTATGTTACCGCCCAATTTAAAAAATGTTATATCCATGTTATAGGTAATGGCACCCACTACCATCGACACTGTAATAACACTAAAAAGCGATAAGAATGTTTGACTTAAGAAAAACACCTTCTTGCTTAACAGCAACCTATAAGCAATAATCAAACTCCACGCAACTATAATAAATGCAGCAATCCCCACACCTTGTTCAATAAACATGTGTGAAATGTATGCGCCAAAAATTGCGCCCTTATTGCTTATCGTTGACGCATCTTGCTGAAGCACTGCGTTATTTACCACCTCACTTTGGTCAGCAGCGCCTGTATAAAAAAACGACATACAAGCAATTAGCAAGTATACACCAAAAAGCCCAAATATCAAACCTATGGCGTAACGCGTACGTCGCAAATGCGCAACTTCTTTTATTTGGTCCAAAAGAGGTTTGGGTGCTTCAGTTTCTCTTTTTTCCGATGACTTTGTTGCAGTTCGTTGCGACGACATATTCCTTATTGTCGGATTATATGTTTCGTTGTCAAAATCTCTGTTCATTGTCTCACAAATTTAATAAATTAATAATTCAATTCCTATTTTTTCCCTTTTATATATGTGTGTATCATATCTTCCAAAAACTCTTTGAAAACAGCACTAAAACTGTAAATAATTCAAGACGGCCTACCAACATTTCAAATGCGCACACCATCTTACAAAATCCGCTAAGGTCGGCATATGAACCAGCAAGACCTGTTGCTCCATAGCCATATCCTATGTTGCTTATCATCGACATTGATGTGAATGCCGAGTCAAAAGCCGGAACTCCATTGCATGAAAATATTAAGGCACAAAGTGCCATTATCAAAAAATAAATGGCCAAAAATGCAACAGTCTTTGCAAACGAGTCTCTTGTGACTGGCTTACCATTAATTCTTATTATCTCCACTGTGTTTGGATGCAATACTCTATAAAGTTCAATCCTAACATTTTTCAGCATCAGCACGAAACGGTCTATTTTTGCGCCACCTGATGTTGACCCAGCACAACTGCCGAATATCATAACTAAGAATATCACCACCGCCACTATCGGACCATATTTCTCATATTCTATTGCAGCAAAGCCCGACGACGACGATGCCGAGATAACCGAGAAAAAGCCCTTTACGATTAGGTGCGGCCAATCGCGTCCATTTTCCTGCATTATGTAATCAGCAGCAACTATTATCGACATCACTAACAAAATGGCTGTATACCATCGGAATATGTCGTTTTTAAATAACGATTCTCTATCGCCTCGGGTAAACTTATACAACAACGCAAAGTTAATACCACAAACATACATGAATATGGTTATTACAGTGTTGACATACGCTGAATCCCAATGCATCACACTCAGGTTTTTGGTCGAAAATCCACCTGTAGCCGTAGTTGACAATGTGTGACAAATGGCATCAAACAAATCCATTGGACCTGCAAGCAACAGCAAAAATAAAATTGCTGTTAGCGATATGTATATCATCCATAGGCTTGATGCCGTTTGACTGATTCGTGGACGCAACTTATCGTGGGTTATTCCTGTCACCTCTGCATTAAACAACTGCAATCCGCCCGAATGGTTAAGCATCGGCACTACGGCCAACGTGAAAAGGATTATCCCCATACCTCCCAACCATTGAGTCAACGAGCGCCATATCAAGATTCCCTTTGGAGCCACCTCAACATCTCTTATGACCGTTGCTCCTGTGGTAGTAAAACCACTAATCATTTCAAAGAATGCATCAGGAAAACTCTTCAACACCCCTGTCATGAGAAATGGAATACTTCCAAACAACGACATCGTGAACCAAACCAATGATGTGAGCAACAAACCTTCGCGTATGCGCATAGTGGTTCGATTTGGATGTATGCAAAATGTCATAAACACTCCACTCAAACCGGTGGCCACAATGGCCACAAGAAATGCTATTGCACTATGCTGCTCTTCATATATAAGAGAAGTCACAAACGGCACAAGCATAAAACCGGCCTCTATCATCAAAAGCCAGCCTAACACCTTTGCCACCATTGCAAAATTTATGCTTCTCTCTCTCTTATACATCTGTAATAACTTATTCCTTTTTAGTTAAACAACTTTTCAACCTTATGCATTGCTCCAGAAAAACTGAACACCACAACATGGTCGCCGGCCTGTAGTTGAGTATTTCCTTGAACCAAATAGCCCACTCCATCTCTAACAAGCCCTGCAATAGTCATCTCCTTCGACAAACGCAAGTCCTTAACTGGCGCTTCAGTTACCTTTGAGCCTTCTTTTACAACCATCTCAGTAACTTCTGCCTCGGCCAATGCCATACACTTTGCGTTAGAGTCATCACTATCGAGCAGTGTTTGGAAAATCTTGCTCGATGCCAAGAGTTTCTTATTTATTATCGTACCGATATTCAAAGCTTCGGCCTCCGAAATAAACTGAATATTCTCAACTTCAGCAATTGTTTTCTTCATGCCAAACTCTTTTGCGGTCAAACATCCCAATATATTGGTTTCAGAACTGTCAGACAACGCTATAAACGCATCATAGTCTTCAATATGTTCATCTCGCAACAAGTCGTGTTCTCTACCATCGCCGTGCACTATCTTGCATTCCGGTAGGTCGTAGGCCAATTCAACCGAACGTTTCTTGTCGAATTCTATAATTTTAAATTCATATTTTCCTTCCGACATTTTCACCAAACGCTTGGCGATGCGGCTTCCGCCCATTATCATAACCTTGTTAATCACCTCTTTTTTCTTTCCGCACACGGCAATCACTCGGTCGAGATACTCATTCTTTGTGGCTATATACACAATATCATTTTCTTGTATCATGTCATCGCCTCGCGGAATGATAATTTCATGACGGCGCTTAATGGCACATATGTGCATAAATCCCGAAACATTTACACAATCTTTCAAGCGCATTCCTACTAATTCGGCATTTGTGCGTAGTTTCACACCCACCACTATAAGTTCTCCGTTGAACATCTCAAACCAACTTCTCACCCAAGTATGCTGCAAAGCCACCATCATTTCTTCAGCGGCCAAATACTCTGGATATATCAGGTCATCAATGCCAAGTTCGGTGAAGAATTCACGGTTTTCCTGGCGAAAGAATTCATAGTTATCAATTCGGGCCAATGTTTTCTTTGCGCCTAATTTTTTTGCCATTGAGCATGCCACCACATTGTCAGTTTCATATGGCGTAACGGCTATAAACAAATCGCAATTTGACATATTAATCAAATTAAACACCTTAAACGAGGTGTGACGACCTGTTACTGTAAACAAATTCTGCGACTCAAGTACATTTAACCGGTTTTCGTCTTTGTCAACAATGTAGATATCATGGTCTTCGTTCGACAACAATCGAGCCAAGTGACTACCTACTTCTCCTGCTCCTACTATTACAATCTTCATAGCGAAATCACTTAATTATTTTTGAAGCAATCTCTTTTATCGTGCCTTTTAGGCTTTCTTTATCTATACCACAGCACTTATAGAGTTGTGCCACAGTGCCTTGTGTTACAAATTCATCGGGCAAGCCCATCATTTTCACAGGAATCGAATAGCCATTGGCATTAAACCAATCGTTGACCACTGTTCCCAAACCGCCTTTCACGGTTCCGTCTTCAACTGTCACAACATGGCTAAACTTTTCGCCCACTTCTTTAAGCAGTTCGTCATCTATTGGTTTTAAATAAACCATGTCATAATGCGCCACGTTATAGCCTTCGGTCTTCAATTCTGCAAGCACCTCTTTCACATCGCTTCCTATAGGACCAAGGGTTAAAACAGCCAAACCTTCGCCATCGTTCAATTTGCGACCTTTTCCTATTGGCATAACCTCCATATCATTGTGCCAATCCACAAGTTTGCCGGCTCCTCGTGGATACCTTATTGCAAACGGGCCATGCTCTACTCGCGTGGTTGTATATAACAAATTGCGCAACGAATGTTCATCGATTGGAGAACTCACTATCATGTTAGGCACACAATTCAAATATGCCAAATCGAATGCTCCGTGATGTGTAGCGCCATCTTCACCCACTATTCCTGCTCGGTCAATGCAAAATACCACAGGCAAGTTCTGCAAAGCCACATCATGAATTATTTCATCATAAGCCCTTTGTAAAAACGATGAGTAGATGCAGCAATATGGTTTTATGCCATCTTTTGCCAAGCCGGCAGAGAATGTCACGGCATGCTCTTCTGCTATACCCACATCAAACGCCCTTTTCGGAAATGCTTCTTGCATGAAAGTCATTGAGCAGCCTGTTGGCATTGCCGCTGTTATGCCTACTATCTTTTCGTCTTCAGCAGCCAATTCCACCAAAGTCTTTCCAAAAACATCTTGATATTTCAATGTAGGCACCGCCTTTTTTTCACTTATAATTTCACCAGTTTCCTTGTTAAATTTTCCTGGCGCGTGCCATGTGGTTGGGTCCTTTTCTGCCGGCTCATAACCCTTTCCTTTGCGAGTTCGCAAGTGTATGATGCGTGGGCCCTTCATGTCCTTAAGTTCACGGAATATGCCCACCAACTTTTTCACATCATGTCCATCAAAAGGTCCAAAGTAGCGAATATTCAAACCCTCAAATATATTCTGCTGATTTGTCAACACTGCTTTAAGGCTATTGCTGAAACGCATTATCAAACCTCTACGTTTTTCATTTATCAGATTGTGACGAACGCAAAACTTATAGATTTTAAACTTCACATCGTTATACCATCGAGAAGTGTTTAACTGCGACATATACTCGCCTATAGCGCCTACACTCTCATCGATTGCCATATCGTTGTCGTTTAGAATAATCAGCAAATTATTCTTATTTATCGAAGCGTTATTCAATGCTTCAAAGGCCAAGCCTCCGCTAATCGATGCGTCACCTATCACTGCCACCACATGGCGATTATCATCGCCTTGCAATTCGGCTGCTATCGACATCCCTAATGCTGCCGATATTGAATTTGAAGCATGACCGGCTATAAATGAATCATATTCACTCTCTTTGGGATTAGGAAAACCGCTTAAACCATTCATCTTGCGATTATGTTCAAACGCATCGCGGCGGCCTGTTAGTATTTTATGTCCATATGCCTGATGCCCTACATCCCACACTATTCGGTCGTAGGGTGTATTAAACACATAATGCAACGCCACTGTGAAATCCACGGCACCCATACTCGAAGCAAAGTGTCCAGGATTCTTTGACAAAGACTCTATTAAAAATTCACGCAATTCTTTACACACCGACGGAAGCATCGACTCTGTAAGCTTTCGAAGATCAGACGGTGAATCAATCTTTGCCAATAACGGATAATTATTTTTTATATATTCTGTTTCCAAAACCTCTACTTTGTTTTAAGTTACTTTGCAGACAACATTAAACACCCATTCTAATTAATCATCTTTCTCTCGGCGATATTTTTTATACAGCGGCACGAAAACCACTATCCCCGAAGCGATTACCGAAAATATAGTCATAAAATCAATTTTGGCCGTCCTTGTGAATAGCAGATAACACAAAACCAACCACAATACTACTATAAATCCGAACCTGATTTTTTGTGATGTATCCATTGTTGCTTATTATCTTTATTAACAAGCAAATTTAATAAAAGAAAACCAAATATGAAACATCAACACCCCTTTGTCATCAAATATTAGCAACTATATTTATCTGCTATTTGGCTATACGATTACATATAGACATAAAAAAAGCACAACCGGAATGTTCCGCGTTGTGCTTTATATCATTTCTTCTGCTATTTGTTAGGCTTCTTTTTGTTTCAAAATCTCAAGAGCCATGTCAAGAATTTGAGTGTCATCAAGCACTACATAGCCACCGTTTGGACCTGGTTCGATGTGCAAACCACAGTTATTGCCATATTCGTAGTTTGTTCCTCCGAAATAGTTTCTTACTGTTTGAACTGTCAAGTTCAACTCGTCTGCAATCTTGTGCATAGAACCTTCTGGTAACGACTCTTTGATCTTACGAAGTTCGTTAAATGTGATAGTTTTAGGCATGATATATAAAAATTTATAAGTTAATACTATTAATTTTTTCGTTATTTGCTATAAAATTATTGATTAAATTTATAATCTCAAAACTTTTGACTAAATATTTTTCATGTTATATGGCATAAAAACACGCAACTATCAGTAGCACACCGAGATTAGCTATCACAGAAATTTTTATCACTTTGGCAGCGTTTTCTCCAAATTGCATATCATAGTTCATTTTTTTTGCCAAAATTGCTGACAATCGATAACTAACATAAGCCGAACCCACACCTATGAGTGCGCCGCACAATATGTCGCCCGGATAATGAACGCCAAGATATATGCGACTATACGACACCATTGCTGCCCATACAAACATCCATATAGTAAGTCCCCTATTACGAAACAATAATGCAATAAGCATAGCCGCACCAAACGAGTTAGCAGCATGGCTCGACGCAAAGCCATATTTTCCTCCTCTGTAACCGTTCACGATATAAACCAATCCTTGCAATTCTTCATCGCGTGACGGACGCAAACGACAAACCAGCGGCTTTAATATGCCCGACGAAATCTGGTCAGCAAACAAAATAGTTAGTGCCAGTGTTAAAACTACCACCAAACACTCTCGCCAGCCTTTCTTATACGATACATACAAAAATGCCAACGCCAAAAGCACATAGGCCAATTTCCCCGACACAAGCCACATGTAACTATCGAAATATGGCGTTTGAAGCCCATTAAGGGCAAAAAACAATTCCTGGTCGAGCTTAACTATATAATCGAGCATAACAGCCTAAGTCTAAAATCATTAAATAATTTCTATATCACCCGATTTAACCCAAGCCTTATCTCGGTTATTGACTATAACATTATACCATATTAAGTCGCTTTCGCTTTCATTTGGCTTAACGCTGTCTACAATCTCAACCTTGTAACCTTCGTTTAGCAAAAATGCTTCTTCGGTTTTATCTTTTGGCACACGTGGCGAGGTGCTCAATGTTGTTGATGGCACTGTTACAATTGCATGGTTCTTACTCTTAGTTTCGTTTCGGCTTACAAAGGCAAACACCAATGTTAGCACAAACAGCACCAACACCACTCCTCCACCAAAGAAGCCTATCTTCCTAAGCATAATGTTATCAACAAATATATAAACCAACAATGCTGCAATAAAAGTCAAAAACAGCACTACAGCAATTACTGCCCATGAGTTTGAAGAACGGCCTTTCACCCATCCCATAAACGCATCTGCAAAATACGAATCGCCTTCAGCGTCCTTAATGTTAATTTTATCCTTCACAAACTCCAAGTTTGCTTTAGCATCTTCATTATTTGGGTCAAGTTTCAATGCTCTTTCATAATTTAGTATGGCCTGACCCATATGGCCCAAACGGTAATGTGAGTTACCAAGATTATAAAAAAGATCGCTCGATGTGCCTTGAGTTTTTGCTATTTCCTCATACAATGAAATTGCCTTATCAAATTCATCTTTTTCGTATGCAGTCTTAGCCTCACTGGTTAAATCTTGTGCATTTGCCAAGCCAACCCCTACGAGACTTATTATTATGGCATATATAAATCTTCTCATCATTTTTTCTTTTTAGTGTTCTCTAATTTGTCCATTACCGAGCCTGCAAGTTCTAACACTGAGCCCATGTCGTCGCCCGAAAGTTCTGGGGCATATTGTGCAAACTCACACTTATCCAAAACTTCAATTACACTCTTAATCACATCTTCATCCACTCCATATTTTTCAAGTTCCAACTGAATGTTGTCTCTACTCAATTCTGAGCCAGGGATGCCAAGTTTATCGCTCAAATAACCCCAACATGCCTTCAACGTTTCTGCGTAGAAGTTGCTCTTATCGTTTGCCTGCATAAACTTATTTGCAGTTTTCAATCTCTTTTGGGCGACCTTATTAGCGCGCTTCGTACGCATCAATTGCAGATTTGCCCTTTCTTTCAACGACTTTCTATAATAGATGAGCAAAGCAGCAACCATTAGCAATGGCACTATATACCACAACCAATATGTGAATTCGTCAATCACATAACCGTGAGTCTTCTTCAGATTAAGATTGCCGGTCTTTATGTGCAAAATATCTTTGTTCTTTTGCTCAATGCCTCCGCTTTTGCTCACTGTAGGTGCGCCGCTACCCTTTGCCACTGTCAAATCATATGACTGAGTGTTTAGAGTTACATACTCTTTCTTATCAGTGTCAAAATACACAAATTCTGCGCTTGGGATATTATATTTGCCCACAAACTGTGGTATAAATGTATATTCAAACGAAACCTTTCCTGCCACTGTAGAACCACTTGCATTCGCATCGATGTTTGATTGTGGGTCATACACCTCAAACTGAGACGGGAACTGCACGTTTGGCGACTTGATATACTTAATATTTCCGCTACCACTTATATCCACCTTATAGGTTGCTGCCTCATAGGTTTTCAATTGGTTTGGATTTATTGAAGTGGTCATATTATACTTACCCACTGCTCCTGAAAATGCTGCTGGTTTTGGGGTTGGCAATGGAGTAATTGTTACCGATGCTGTGTTCGACTTAACTTGCAAATTCTTTTCCACTGGTTGCTGCACATAGCCAAACATGGTTCTAATTCTTTCGAATTGCACCACCGTTACATCATAGTTACCCGATGTAATTGATAATTTTCCTGATTGTTGTGGAAACAATATGCACTTCTTCAATTCAGCAACCATATAATTTTCGCCATTCACATGCTCAATATTGTTTAATGAGGTATTCACCGGCAAGTCTTCAATCAAGAATCCATTAAATGATGGCTGAATTGTTGGCATGAATTGCGATATCTGATATTTTGTGTACAGCTTAATCACACACACCACGGCTTCTTGTTCATAAACATTCGATTTCGACATCGAAATTCTCACGAACAAGTCTTTAGAGCTCACTTCTTTGCCTGCTGCCTGAGTCGATGGGTCATCAAACTGCACAGAGCCACTTTGTTGGCCTCCTGTTTGTGCCGATTTGTCGGGTGGCAAAACCTCAAGCGAAAAAGGTGCTGTGGTCATCTTTTTGCCGTTTACCACCACCGATGCTGCTCCCACTTGATATTTTCCGGCCTTATCTGCTCTATAGGTCATTGTGTATTCAACCGACGAACTGCTCGACTGCTGGCCATTAATCCATTGTTGGCTGTATGAGGTGCTAACTGCTGGGCCATAAATTTTGGTCGCCCCATCAATTTCTGGTGCGTTAAATCCGCTTCCCTCTCCATTTTTAAGCACATATGCCACCGAAAAACGGTTTCCTTGCACCACTTGACGTGGCGCGTGAGCCGTAAACGACACATCTTGCGCTGCTGAATAGAAGCCAAAGAGTGATATGACAAAAATTGCTACTTGCAATATTTTATATTTGCTCATATATTATTCTGTTTTTTTCTTTTTTTATCACCATTGATTACCAGTCTTGCGTGCAGCATTCTTGTTTTCCTGTGCTTTTTGAGCACTAATTTTCTGTTGCACTGCACTTTCTTGATTTTGCAAAGTCTTCAAAATTTGGTCAATATTTTCTTGACTCATTCCGTTCTGATTCTTTTGCTCCTTCTTGTCTTCGCTCTTTTGCTGCTGACTTTGAGGATTTTGTTGGTTTTGGTTCTTTTCCTGATCTTGGTTTTGATTTTGTTGCTGCTGTTGCTGTTCTTGCTCTTGTTGCTGCTGTTGTTCTTGATTCTTATCTTGATTCTTTTGTTCTTGCAACTTCTTTTGAGCAAGACGCAAGTTTTGGCGAGCCTCATCATCGTCTGGGTTACGACGCAAACAATGCTTATAATTATTTATTGCCTGCTGATATTGCTCTCTGTCAAAATCTATGTTTCCCAAGTTATAATAGGCATTGCCCACCAACTTGGTGTTATTGCTTGTCTTAACCAAATTGCTCAATATCGATTGCGCCTGATTAATTGGATTATTCTTATCTTCCTTATCGTTAGCCTTAACACCGCCGCCTTGTTGCAACAATGCTGCCGCCAAGTTATAGTTGGCAATCTCCGAAATTGGATTAACTTGCAAAGCCTTTTTATATTCCACTTCTGCTTCGCCAAAGCGTTTGTTTTCAAACAACTTGTTACCTTTACGAATCAGGTTGCGCTCTTCTTTATAACTTTTTTCTTCGTAGGTCTGCTCTTTTTCATCTGCATAAACCGACAAAGATGCAAGTGCTGCAAGAATTGCAACAACTATTTTCTTATTTAGAACCATCTTTTACGTTTTTAGTAAAGAAGTTATACTTATTCAACCACTTATTCTTACGTTCCACTACGAACATATTAACTACCAACAACACCAAAGCAATCCATGCAAAAACTGGGAATTGTTCATCGTGTTGCGAATAAACCACTCTTTCAAGGTCTTCCTTAGCCAGTTTCTTAAGGTTTTCGTCAATCACGTCAACCGCATCTGAGGCATTGCCCGACACATATACACCGTTGGCCGATTTTGCAATCCTCATGGCCACTTCCTCATTAAGGAATGTGGTTACCACTTGGCCATTATCATCTTTCAAGAAATTGCCATTTACGCCCATTGGTATTGGCGAGCCCTTGGTAGAACCCATGCCCACAACATTAATCTGCACACCCTGCTCATGGGCTGCCGATGCGGCACCTACGGCATCATCTTCGTGGTTTTCGCCGTCAGTTATAATTATTATCGATTTGCCCGATTTCTCGTTTTGGGTAAACGATTTCATTGCCAAATTTATGGCAGCGCCGATTGCAGTGCCTTGCGTTGGCACCATGTCGGTGCTTATGCTATTCAAAAACATCTTTGCCGACAAAAAATCGCTTGTGATTGGCAATTGCGTGTAGGCATTACCCGCAAACACTATCAAGCCCACCTTATCTTCACCCAACTTGTTGATGAGTTTTTCGAGAATCAACTTTGAGCGTTGCAAACGGCTCACGCCTTTAGGGTCGTCGGTTGCCGACGCTCTCATTGAGTTCGAAACGTCGAGCGCTATCATAACCTCCACGCCTCTAACCTTTGAGGTTTCGGTTTTGGCCCCTGCACGTGGGCGAGCCAAAATTATAATTACCATTGTCAAAACCAACAACGACAACACCAGTTTTATCCATGGCTTATATTTCGACACATCTGGCATCAAGCCTACTAAAACTTCTGGATTGCCATATTTCTTCAAACGGCGTTTTCTTGTGATTCTCGACCACATGAACAACAGCACCGCTAAAGGCAGCAACAGTAATAAATATAGATATGCTGGATTTGCAAAACTAAACATAATCAGTAGTTTATTTTCATTTCTTTGGTTACTAAGGAATATTTCTTAGCACAGTATATCGACAAATAATGTCTACACATAATAAGGCCAATAGCAACAATGCCCATGGCATATAGTAATCTTCAGTATGGCTAAAGTTTCTAACATCCATTTGTGTCTTTTCCAATGCATCGATTTCATCAAACACATCTTTAAGCACATTCTTACTTGTTGCTCTGAAATACTTTCCGCCTGTCTTAGATGCAATGCTCTTTAGCGTGCCTTCATCGATAACCACCGGCAGTCTCTGATATTCCATTCGGCCATAGATGTTTGTGCCAACAGGATACAAAGCCGAGCCATTGCTGCCTACGCCAATTGTGTATATCTTAATACCCTTTTCCTTGGCAATTTCTGCCGCTGTCATTGGCGCTACAATTCCGGTATTGTTAGAGCCGTCGGTAAGCAAAATGATGCTTTTCGACTTTGCTTTTCCTTCCTTTATTCTATTAATTGCCGTTGCTATACCATCGCCAATAGCCGTTCCATCTTCAAGCGAACCCATCTCTATGTTTTGAATGGCATTAACCAAAGCGGCTTTGTCGGTTGTCATTGGCACCTGAGTAAAACTTTCAGCAGCAAATATCACAAAACCAATGTTATCGCTTTCTCTACCACTAACAAATTGAATTGCTACATCTTTAGCAGCCTCAAATCTGTTTGGTCTAAAATCTTGGGCAAGCATACTGGTCGATATGTCTAACGCCATCACAATATCTGTACCCTCGGTTTCCGATGTCGACCAACGGTCATGTGTTTGCGGACGGCTAAGGATGACAATCAAGCATGCCACTGCCAGCAATCTAAACACAAACATCAAGTGCATCAACCACACTTTCCACGACGTAGAAAGAATAGCAAATGGTGATAACGATGTTACAAGCATTGATGCGTGGTTTTTCTTTTGCTTTAGCACATACCATGCAATTATCGGTATGAGAATCAGCAACAACCACAACAAATGAGGATTAGCAAATGTTATCATTTCTTCACCTCCTTATCTTTTGCGTCGGCAGCTTCTTGTTGAGATTCAGAGTCTTCATCTTCCTCAACTATTTCTACCGGCTTAGTTTCATTCAAATAAGTGAGTGTTCGCTGATATGCCATTTCGTTTTCATCTGGCAATGGTCGCAAGTTTGCAAACTTCACAAAGTCGGCCAATTCAAGCACACTGCCCAATTGTTGATTAACAGGACGACTTTCCTCATTTTTACGCAACGACTCCATAATCTGCGATGTGGTCATCTCAACTGCGTTAACCTCAAATCGGCGCTCAATGTATTCGCGTAATATATCGGTTAACTCTGTAAAATAGGCCTTTTCTTGACCAGATTGCCACAAATGCTTTTCCTTTAATTGGGTTAAGCGCTGCATTGCCTCTTCATATGGTGGCAAGCGTTTCTTCTTTGGCATTAATGGTATTTGTCCATGACGCAACCACTTGAAATAAACAAACAAACCTATTGCTATTACAAGTATCACTATAAGATAAACCCACCAATAATCTGATATAAACGATGGCACCCAATCAAACAACTTAAACGGCACTTCCTCAACATATTTAAAGTCGTGCACTGTTTTTAATGTGTCGATGTTAACTGGAATGACTTTCAACGAAAGACTTTTTGTTCGGAACGTATCCTTTCCTACCACATATCGCAATGGAGGCAACACGTAAACGCCTGAATCAAACGATTGTAAAACCAAATCGCGCTTTATTTGTACTCGTTGATTATCAATGTCTATCGTGTCTGGGTCCAACTTGCCTACAATCTCCACAAATGCATTTAGTGTGTCTGAATTTTCTTCCAGCAGGATTCCATTCACATTTTTATCTTGCGACACCTCAACATGCAGCAATGTCTGACGTCCCATTAGCAAGGTGGTTGAGTCAAGATTTGCCTTAAACACAACATTACCCGCAATCGATGTCGTTACGGCTACACATATTATATATATAAATGCTAAAAATCTGTTCATCATCTAACGCCTCTTTTTTTAAACAAAGACATTAGTGCCTTAACATAGTCTTCGTCGGTTGCCAAACTAACCAAATCCACCTTGCAGCGTTGCGCCGTAAGGTTCATTCGTTGCTGACGATTAAACCACCATTTCTGATATGCTTGGCGTGTCTTTTTTGAACTTGTATTAATCCATCGCTCCTCACCTGTTTCTGAGTCGAGTATTCTCATCAACCCAACATTTGGCAATTCTGCTTCACGTTTGTCATAAACCTGCAATGCTATCACATCGTGCTTATTATTGGCTATCGACATCGACTTATAATAGTCGTGATTATCATCGATAAAGTCCGATATGACAAATGTAGTGCAGCGTTTCTTTATTGCGCTGGTCAGGAATTCCATTGCCATATTGATGTCGGTGCCTCTATTTTCTGGCGTAAAGTCAAGCAACTCTCGTATAACAAGCAATATGTGCTTTCGGCCCTTCTTTGGAGGTATGAATTTTTCAATCTTATCTGAAAAGAAAATCACACCCACCTTATCGTTATTTTGAATCGCCGAGAATGCGATTGTTGCCGACAACTCTGCCATCAACTCTCGCTTAATCATGCCGATTGCTCCATAATCTTTACTGCCCGATACGTCCACCATAAGCATCACCGTCAACTCGCGTTCTTCTTCAAACACTTTCACGTATGGACGGTTATGACGAGCAGTGACATTCCAATCGATATCGCGAATATCATCTCCATATTGATATTCACGAACCTCCGAAAAGGTCATACCCCTGCCCTTAAATGCCGAATGGTATTCGCCTGCAAATATGTTTTGAGAAAGTCCTTTGGTCTTTATCTCTATTTTCCGGACCTTCTTCAGTAGTTCATTTGAATCCATAATTTAATTTATGCGTTAACTCTTTTAATGAGAAACTCTTTCTCACAAACCAAAAGCACCACAATATTATGGAACTGCAATCTTGTCTAAGATTTCGCTAATTACCTCGTCGGCACTTATATTATTTGCTTCAGCCTCATACGACAATCCGATGCGGTGACGCAACACATCGTGGCACACTGCACGAACATCTTCTGGTATCACATATCCGCGACCCTTCAAGAATGCATATGCTCTTGCTGCTATTGCCATGCTGATTGACGCACGTGGCGATGCTCCAAACGAGATGATGCTGGTCAAATCGTTCAAGCCATAATCTGATGGGAAACGTGTTGCAAACACGATGTCAACTATATACTTTTCAATCTTTTCGTCGATGTAGATTTTTTCTACAATCTTTCTAATTTCAAGTATTTCTTCTGGCTTCACCAATGCTTCAACATTGTGCTTAATTGCTGCTATGTTTTGACGCACAATTTGCTTTTCTTCTTCACGAGTTGGATAGCCAATAATAACCTTCATCAAGAAACGGTCAACCTGTGCTTCTGGCAACGGATAAGTACCTTCTTGTTCGATTGGGTTTTGTGTGGCCAACACCAAGAATGGATTATCAAGAGGGAATGTAACATCGCCAATTGTAACTTGGCGTTCTTGCATGGCTTCAAGCAATGCACTTTGAACCTTAGCCGGAGCACGGTTAATTTCATCGGCAAGAATAAAGTTTGCAAAGATAGGCCCCTTCTTAACTTCAAACTTTTCGTTCTTAACACTGTAAACCATTGTACCGATAACGTCGGCTGGCAACAAGTCGGGGGTGAACTGAATACGGCTGAACTTTGCATCTATCAACGACGACAAGGTCTTTATGGCCAATGTCTTTGCCAAACCCGGAACACCTTCCAACAAAACGTGGCCATTGGCCAACAAAGCTATCAACAACGAATCAACCAAGTGCTTTTGACCCACAATTGTTTGATCCATTCCTCTGGTTATTAGACTAACAAAACCGCTTTTGCTTGCGATTAAATCATTTAATTCTCTAATATTAACTGATTCACTCATTATTTTTGATTTTAATTTTTTAATTTCTATTCTTTATTTCAAATTTCGCGATACAAAATTATTATTTTTAATAATAATGATATAGCAAAAAACCGTTAATTTATAATATATTAAGTTACAAATGTTAAAAAAATTAAGCCTCATTTAAGATTTTCTCTCATGAGGCTCAATTTTAGTATGCTTTCTTTTAATATGCTGACAGCACTTCTTTGGCTTTTCGCTCGGCTTCCTCCAAACTTTTGGCATCATTTTTATCAATTCCGTACTTCTCAGCTGGAGGTATCACAACCACTGTGCCCGGAGTGACTTTATTTGGATTTTTTATGATGCTTTTATTTTCTTCATAAATGTACACCCAATAGTGTGCATCGCCATAATATTTGTCGGCCATTCGCGCCAAATAATAATCAGTGCGCACAGTGTCGGTTATTACTTTAGCAGGTTCTTCTGGCTCATCGGGAATTACACTATCGGCAACCAACTCAGCCTCTATAACCAGTGCGCTATCAACATGTTCCACAATTTCCTTCGAATCAAAATATTCAATGACATTCGTATTATTCACGCACCACATTCCAATGAATATTAGCAACGCACCAAATATCACTCCTAAGCCAAAGCCAACGCCTAGTTTGTTTCGACTATACCACGAATCATTTTCCTCGTTACGTTCTCTATTTCTAACTCTATTATAGCGTTCATTCAGTTCTTTTCTTTGCTCGTCCATCGACAACTTTCGATAAGCTACGGATTCCGTTTCCACTTCTCCATCATCAACCTTTTTGCCTTCAGAGTCGTTCAAACCTTCAGTTGCGCTGGCTTCTTTTTTTTCAGTCTGCTCAACTGCACCAACATTATGCTCTTGTGAATCTGCCGACTCTTGTTCACCATTAGACTCGACTACTGCGCTACTCAATGATGGTTCTTCGATAGCCTGTATCTCTCCATTTAGTTCGCTCTGCTCTGCTTCTGAAGCAACTCCTTCAACTTCTACTTCTGGGACAACTTCTGTTTCCGATGCAACTTCTGCTACCGGTATAGTCACCTCCGTTTCTACGCAATCAGTCTCACCTTGTATTTCCGCCTCTGCGGTTTTTTCATCCTGCGCAAGTGCATCCGACAAAACATGCTCTTCACTCCTTTCTGAAGCGCTATATTCTGTAGAATCTGATTCATTAGTTTCATTTTGCGACAAACTCGCATCACCCGCATTATTTTCGTTTGCCACAAACTGACTCATATAATCAGTCTGTGCAGCCACGCTTAAAGCATCAGGCAACACAAGTTCGGCTTCGTCTTGCATTTCTAAGGATTCCGCATCGTTTACAGCCGCAAGTTCTTTAGCAATGTCAGCAATAGCGTCCTTTACAATCGAAGGCACCTCGGCATCTTCGCTGTCGGCCACAATTTCCGTTCTCGCTTCCTCATATTGCACATCTGCTTCTGCAAGCGAGACACTCTGAACTGACACTTTGTCAATTTCATCAAACATTTCAACCGTAACCTCATCATCAAGTATCACAGCCTCAAAACTTGAGAACGATGCATTAACTGTTTCGGCCAAATTCTTATCGGGTGTAAAGGTAATCTTCTTATGTCCAGGAATTTCAATTGCCTTGCCCGTGTTCACGTCAATACTACGGCGAGCACTCACCTCACCTATCTTAAAAACTCCAAGGTTCTTAATCTTTACGCTTTCACCATCTATTAGCGACTGGGCTATTACCGAAAACAATTCACGCAAAAACAACTCGCTCATACGCTTCGATGTATTTGTCGCAACCGATAGCAACCCCGCCAATTCCGGAAATGTTAGTTTCTTATTCATCGAATCGTAATTTTTTATTTGAGTTTTCCTTTTAGCACATTACTAACTTTGAAATTGACCGCCACCCTGGGAGGCACGAGCATACGCTTACCATTACTTGGATTGTTCACTATGCGCTCCTCTTTTTTCTTAGCCTCAAATGTGCCAAATCCAGGTATTGCTACGCTATCAAGTTCAACAAGTCGGTCTTGCAATACTATTATCAAGCCATCCATCAATTTCTTAACATCGTCTTTGCTACGGCCAACTTTCTCTGCTACCTTTTCAATCAATTCCTTATTATCCATGTGCTTTACATTGAATTTTTTACAAAGATAAGCATTTTTACCTTTATTTTTAACCACTTTCTCGTTTTTGTCCTCATCTTAGTTATTTATTCTGTTTTTCACACGCCCTATCCAAATTCACGTCCTCTAATTTTCACCAACTTACATAATATTCTCAATCTTTTATCTTTATTCTCATCATTCATGCAGCCAACACAGACACTATCAATTTGAAAGATTTTTTCATAAATTATTTACAAAATTATTTGCATAATCAATTTTTATAATTAAATTTGTAACCAACAATCAGAAAAACAAGATTCGAATGAAACGATTTTATGCATATAACTTTTTTTATTTCTTTTATTTTATCACAAAATAAAGGCGGGAATTTATATGCATATATTTTTTTGATAAATAATGATTAACATAATATAATCCCGCCACAAAGTGACGGGATTTTTTATTTTACATTAAATCTAACTTTTACAATGAAACGAGTCACAATTCAGGGTGTAGCAGGTTGTTTTCACGACGCAACAGCCCACGAATATTTTAAAGACGAACAAATTGAAACTATTCCTTGCGACACTTTCCAAGAAATGTTTCAAGTTCTGCAAAGCGACCCTACACTAATCGGCACTTTGGCAATCGAAAACACCATTGCCGGCAGCCTACTACAAAACCACGAACTATTGCGACAAAGCGACCTCACTATCATTGGCGAATACAAAAAATACATTTCACAATCATTAGTTGCCCTTCCCGGACAATCAATCGACGACATAACAGAAGTAACGTCGCATCCTATTGCCTTGATGCAATGCGACCAATTTCTGCAAAACCACCCCAAGATGAAAATGGTGGAAGGTTATGACACTGCCGGTTGTGCTAAAGACATTGCTGAAGCCAAACTTCTAAATCACGCCGCCATTTGTGGCACTTACGCCGCTCAATTATACGGATTGGAAGTTCTTGCCGAAGACATCCAGACTAATAAACGCAATTTCACTCGTTTCTTGATTTTGGCAAACCCTATGTATGCCGAGCAACTTAAAGAAGGCAAATGCATCAACAAAGCATCTTTGGCTTTTACGCTACCTCACGAGCACGGCAGCCTTTCAAAAGTGCTTACCATATTTTCATTCTACGACCTAAATCTGACAAAAATTCAATCATTGCCTATTGTTGGGCACGAATGGGAATATCGTTTCTACATCAATCTGACATTCAACAATTACCAACGATATCGTCAATCTATTGATGCCGTAAGACCACTAATCAACGATTTTAAAATACTTGGTGAATATGAAGAATACAACGATTAACATAAGCCCGGCAAACCGTGTAGCTTCAGTTAAAGAATACTACTTTTCAAAAAAACTGAAGGAAGTTGCAAAACTTAATGCCGAAGGTCGCAACATAATTTCGCTTGGCATTGGCGGTCCCGACAGGCCACCGCATCAATCTGTGGTGCAAACACTTTGCGACGAAGCCGCTAAAAGCGACGCTCACAGTTACCAGCCTTACGTTGGGCTGCCGGCTCTTCGTAAAGCATACGCCCAATGGTATTCAAAACACTACAATGTGACTCTCAACCCCGATACTGAAGTGCAACCTCTAATCGGGTCGAAGGAAGGTATTCTTCACACCACTTTGGCATTTGTCAATCCTGGCGACGGAGTGTTGGTTCCTAACCCTGGATACCCAACTTACACATCGGTTAGCCGTTTGGCCGAAGCCGAAATCTTCACCTATGGTTTGGTGGAAGAACGCAATTGGGAACCCGACTTCGACGCTCTGGAACACCTGCCTTTAGAAAAAGTAAAATTAATGTGGGTAAACTACCCTCATATGCCAACTGGCAAATGCGCTTCGGTGGAACTTTTCGCTAAACTCATTGATTTCGGAAAGAAACATAACATAGTGATTGTCAACGACAACCCCTATAGTTTCATACTCAACGATAATCCGTTGAGCATATTGAGCATCGCTGGTGCAAAAGACATTGCAATCGAAATGAATTCGCTTTCAAAATCGCACAACATGGCAGGATGGCGCATGGGCATGATTGCTTCTAATCAGCAATTCATCGAATGGATTCTGAAAGTAAAATCAAACATCGACTCAGGGCAATTCAAGCCAATGATGCTGGCCGCTGCAAAGGCTCTTGAATGCAACCAAAGTTGGTACGACGAAGTCAACAACACCTACAAATCGCGCAGAACAATAGCCGAAAAAATTATGGAAACTATTGGTTGCCACTTCGACCCTCAACAGCGAGGACTATTCCTTTGGGGCAGAATCCCCGACAATTACGAAAGTTCTGAACAACTGGCCGACAAAATACTTTATGAAGCCAACGTTTTCCTAACTCCGGGATTCATATTCGGTTCAAACGGCAACCGTTACATACGAATTTCGCTTTGCGCCACCGAAGAAAAAATGCACGAAGCGTTATGCAGAATTAAAAAACTTTTGAATAAATAACAAACTTCACATAAATTGAAAACATGATGGAAGATTTAAAACCAATCAAAATAGAAGGTATTGACAACAGAAAACCTTTAGTTATAGCAGGTCCGTGCAGCGCCGAATCTGAAGAACAAGTAATGTCTACAGCAAAATCGCTTGCCGATAACGGAATAAAAATATATCGTGCTGGCATCTGGAAACCTCGCACTAAACCCGGCGGCTTTGAAGGCGTTGGAGAAGAAGGCCTTGAATGGCTTAAACGTGTTAAAACTGAAACGGGCATGGCTACCGCTACCGAAGTTGCCACCAAAGCCCACGTGGAAGCCGCTCTAAAAGCCGGAATCGATGTCCTATGGATTGGCGCACGCACTTCGGCAAACCCATTTGCCATGCAAGAAATTGCCGACGCGCTCAAAGACAGCCCTAACGTAAATGTTTTAGTGAAAAACCCTGTCAATCCCGACATAGAACTGTGGATTGGTGCCCTACAACGTATTTATAACGCTGGCGTACGAAACCTTGGCGCTATACACCGAGGCTTCAGCACCTATGGCAAACACCTTTACCGCAATCTGCCTCAATGGCATATCCCTATTGAACTTCGACGCAGAATTCCTCAACTTCAAATTTTCTGCGACCCTTCTCACATTGGCGGCAAGCGTGAACTCGTTGCCCCAATTTCTCAACAAGCCATGGACATGGGATTCGACGGATTAATTGTGGAATCACACTGCGACCCCGACTGCGCTTGGAGCGACAAGAGCCAACAAGTAACCCCCGACGTTCTTAACTACATACTTAACACTTTGGTAATTCGCGAAACAACTCAAACCACAGAGAACCTCACACTTTTGCGTCAACAAATTGACCAAATCGACAACGACCTGCTTGAAATACTCAACAAACGAATGAGAATTTCTCGCGAAATCGGCCAATACAAAAAAGAACATAGCATGCCAGTTGTACAGGCTGCACGCTACGACGATATCCTCAAAAACCGAATTAAAAATGCCGTAGAAATGGGCATGAGCGCCGATTTCATGAAAGAAGTGCTTGAGGCTATCCACGGCGAGTCGGTCAGACAGCAAATTGAAGTTCTTAACAATAGAGCAAAATAATATAATTTATTTTAATTCTTACAAAAAAGGCATTACTCAAATGAAAATACTCATTTTAGGCGCAGGCAAAATGGGATCGTTCTTTTGCGACGTTCTAAGTTTTAAGCACGAAGTGGCAATTTTCGACACCGACTTACAAAAGTTGCGTTTCACTTTCAATGCGCTTCGTTTTACCACCTACGAAGAAATTCAGGATTTCCAACCCGACATACTAATCAATGCCGTTACGGTGAAATACACCATCGATGCATTCAACAGCGTAATGCCTTATCTGCCCGAAAAATGCATCATCTCCGACATTGCTTCAGTAAAAAACGGATTGCCTGAATTCTATGCCAACTGCGGGCGTCCGTTTGTTAGCACACACCCAATGTTTGGACCCACATTTGCATCCTTGAGCAATCTCTCAAACGAAAATGCCATAATAATTTCAGAAAGCGACCATCTTGGAAAGGTGTTCTTTAAGGATCTTTACAACCAGTTACACCTTAACATTTTTGAATACACTTTCGAAGAACATGACGAAACCATTGCCTTTTCGCTTTCAATACCTTTTGCAAGCACTTTAGTGTTTGCAGGAGTTATGAAACATCAAGATGCGCCCGGCACCACATTCAAGCGACACATGGCAATTGCTCACGGATTGATGTCGGAAGACGACTTCCTTCTTCAAGAGATTTTGTTCAACCCGCGAACAAACGAACAACTTGACAAAATCAAAGAAAAACTCACAGTTTTGCAAGGCATTATTGAAAATCGCGACAGTGCAAAAATGAAAGATTTCCTTAACGGAGTAAGAGATAATTTAAAATAGTTTTTTCACAATAACTATCACATTTCGAAAAAGTATCGTGTCAATTTGGCACGATATTTTTTTTAATCTAAACTTTGCAACAGAACTATAATTTTAATTCAAAACCACCTTATTCCGTCTGCAATTTAACGCCACTCATATGCGAAACACCACATTTTTAGCGCTTTATAATAACATTATTAATTTTTATAGCGCTCAATCTATATATTTTTCGTATCTTTGCAGTCGCAAATTTTTAACTTAATTGATAATGAAATTTACAGCAGGTCAGATTGCAGCATTTATCAACGGAACCGTTGATGGCAACGAAAATGCAGAAATCAGCTCATACTCAAAAATCGAAGAAGCAAAAGAAGGTAGCTTAACATTTCTTGCAAATCCTAAATACACCCAATACATTTACACAACTGAGGCTTCAGCCACATTGGTTAGCAAGGACTTTGTAGCAGAGCACGAAATCAAAACCACCCTTATTCGCGTAGATGACCCATACGCTTCATTAGCACAACTGCTCAATTTGGCAGGTGAAATGATCAATCCACGCAAACACGGCATCGAGCAGCCATCATATGTTACCGAAGGCGTCACTTTGCCTGAAGACATCTACCTTGGCGCATTTGCCTATATCGGCAAAGGTGTGAAAATCGGCAAAGGTGCTCAAATATACCCTCACGTTTACGTTGGAGACAATGTTACTATAGGAGAAAACGTAACATTATACCCAGGCTGCAAAATTTACCACGGCTGTAAAATTGGCAACAACTGCATTCTTCACGCAGGTTGCGTTGTTGGTAGCGACGGTTTTGGTTTTGCTCCTAACGGCGACAGCTACTTGAAAATTTCACAAATTGGCAACGTAATTATCGACGACGATGTTGAAATAGGCGCAAACACCACCATCGACCGCGCAACAATGGGCAGCACTCACCTTAAGAGAGGCGTAAAACTCGACAACTTAGTACAAATTGCGCACAATGTAGAGGTTGGCGAAAACACCGTGATGGCAGCACAAGTGGGCATTGCCGGTTCTACAAAAATTGGCAAATTCAACCAATTCGGAGGTCAAGTTGGTGTGGCTGGTCACATCACCATTGGCGACTTTAACGGATTTGGAGCTCAAGCGGGCATTCCTAATTCAGTTGGTTCTAACGTACGAGTGCTTGGCACACCTGCTATCAATGCACTTGATTTCGCTCGTCAACAAGTATACTTAAAGCGTCTGCCTGAAATGGCCAACGACATCAAACAATTGAAAAAAGAAATCGAGAAGAAATAAATTTAAACAAAACAATATTCATATTTGTATGAAACAACGTACACTTAAAGGCGAATTCCATGTTAGTGGAAAAGGCCTTCACACCGGATTACAAATTGACGCCACATTCAGCCCAGCACCAGAAAACACTGGTTATGTTTTCAAGCGTGTAGACCTTGAAGGCGAGCCTACAATCATGGCGCTTGCAGAAAATGTCATCGAAACAGTTCGCGGCACAGTTATAGGCAACAACACTTTACGCATCAGCACAATTGAGCACGCTCTTGCAGCTCTTTACGCTGCAGGAATCGACAACTGTATAATTTCGCTTAATGCACCTGAACTTCCAATTCTTGACGGTAGCGCTATTGTTTATGCTGAAAAAATTGAAGAAGTTGGTATCCTTGAGCAAGATGTTGAAAAAGACTACTATATAGTTAAGCAAAAGATTGAGGTTATTGACGAAAAGACCGGCTCTTCTCTTATCGTCCTTCCTGACGAAGACTTCTCTATCGACACAATGATAGAATTTGACTCTTCGATTCTTCACAACCAATTTGCATCATTGTCTTCAATGAGCAATTTTAAGGAAGAAATAGCAGCAAGCCGCACTTTCGTGTTTGTTCGCGAAATTGAGCCTCTTTTGAATGCCAACCTTATTAAGGGCGGAGACCTCGACAACGCAATCGTTATCTACGACCAACCTATGAGCCAAGATCGCCTCGACAAGATTTCTGAAGTCATGGGTGTGGACCGTGTTGAAGTTACAAACCTTGGTTACATCAACCACAAGCCTCTTGTTTATAACAACGAGCCTGCTCGTCACAAGCTCTTGGACGTAATCGGCGACATCGCTCTTATTGGTCGTCCTCTTAAGGGTCGCATCATAGCAACACGCCCAGGCCACTCGCTTAACACAACCTTCTCTAAGAAGATTCGCCGCGAAATCAAGCGTCAAGAAGTTCAAGCACCTATCTATAACCCTAATGTGGCTCCGGCAATGGACATTAACCGCATTCGCGAATTATTGCCTCACCGTTTCCCATTCCTGCTTGTTGACAAGATTCTTGAAGTGGGCGACAACCACATCGTTGGTCTTAAGAACATGACTGTTAACGAGCCATTCTTCCAAGGCCACTTCCCTTCTGAACCTGTAATGCCTGGCGTTCTCCAAGTTGAAGCTATGGCTCAAATAGGAGGCCTTTTGGTACTCGGCATGGTAGATGAGCCAGAAAAATACTCTACATATTTCATGAAAATCGACAACGTGAAATTCCGCCAAAAAGTTGTTCCAGGCGACACTTTGATTTTCCACCTTTCACTCATGTCGGAATTACGCCGCGGCGTTGCCACCATGAAGGGCTATGCTTTTGTTGGCGAAAAGATTGTGTCAGAAGCTGAATTTATGGCGCAAATAATCAAGAACAAGTAATATAAATCAAGTTAATACATTAAATCAGAATGCAATATCCACAACTATCTTGCATCCATCCTGATGCAAAAATTGCAGAAAACGTTAAGATTGGTTCTTTTGTAACAATCGAAGCAAATGTTGAAATTGGCGAAGGAACAGAAATCCACAATGGCGCCACCATCCTTTCAGGCAGCCGTATCGGCAAAAACTGCCACATTCACACAGGCGCAGTTATTGGCGGTGTTCCTCAAGATTTGAAGTTCAAGGGTGAAGACACTCTTGCTATAATCGGAGACAACACCACCATACGCGAATTTGCCACTGTGAACCGCGGAACTGCCTCTAAAGGCAAAACCGTAATCGGCAACAACTGCCTCATCATGGCATACTGCCACGTGGCACACGACTGTGTTCTTCACAACAACATAATTATGTCGAACGCTTGCCAAATAGCCGGCGAAGTTGAAATCGACGATTACGCTGTGATTGGCGGTGGCACTCTTGTTCACCAATTCACTCACATCGGACAGCACATCATGCTTCAAGGTGGTTCACACGTCAACAAAGACATTCCTCCTTATGCAATGGTTGGACGCGAGCCAATCTCTTATATTGGCATCAATGTTGTTGGTCTTCGCCGTCGCGGCTTCTCTGCCGAACAACTTGGCAAGATTCAAGAAATATATCGCTACATCTATTTCAGCGACCTTAACACTTCTGACGCTCTTCAAAAAATTGAGCAAGAAACAAGCGACAGCGATGAACGCGATATTATCGTTAAATTCATCAGAGAATCTTCTCGCGGTATCGTTAGAGCGGTTAACTAAAATCACACTCTATAAATCCTCAAAAATAAAACCATCGGCCAAAGTGGCCGATGGTTTTATTATATATAATGTGTTATATTGATCCTATTAGAACTTAGGATAAACACCCTTCTTAGGAGTTACACCAATACCTGGTTTATCGCTTGGCATAACCTTACCATTCACAACCTTCAAGCCGTCGAATATATCGTCAGCTATTAGCACATTACCATCAAGGTCGGCCCAGTCGATAAGTGGGCTTAATTGGGCTGCCGCTGCAATTGCACACGATGTTTCGGTCATACATCCGCACATAATCTTCATTCCGAATGCACGTGCAAGTGTAATCATCTTATATGCTTCACTCATACCAGTGCTCTTCATCAACTTAATGTTGATGCCATCATAATAATCCTTCAATGTTAGGATGTCTGGCAAACGGTGGAACACTTCATCGGCAATGATTGGAAGCGGACTACGTTCTCTAATCCATGCTGTTTCTTCCAATTTATCTTCCATCATAGGTTGCTCAACAAACAAACAGTTTTTGTCGGCCAAATATTCTATGATTTCCAACGCTTGTTCTTTTGTCTTCCAGCCACGGTTTGCGTCCACACATATTGGGCGGTCGGTGCATTGACGGATAATATCAATCATTTCCTTATCGTTATCCAAGCCAAGCTTAATCTTAATAACCTTATAGTCCTCAGCTTCCTTAATCTTTTGCTTTACCACTTCAGGAGTATCGATGCCAATAGTGAACGATGATTGAGGAATGTTATCAAGCGACAAACCCCAAATCTTATACCATGGTTGACCAATCAACTTACCCACCAAGTCATGCAAAGCGATGTCGACAGAAGCCTTTGCTGCGCGGTTTTCTGGGGCAACCGAATCAACATAGGCAAGGATTTCTTCCATCTTAAATGGGTCATTAAATTGGCTCAAGTCAACCTTTGCCAAGAATTTTGTTACGCTGTCAATCGATTCTCCTAGGTATGGAGGCATTGAGGCTTCACCATAGCCCACTACTCCTTCATATTCAATCTTAACTTGAACACCTGGAGTTGATGTTCGGCTCGATTTCGCCAAATTGAATGCATGGCGCAACTTCAATTCAAATGGAAGGAACGACAAGTGCAACTTGCCCGATTTCTTTGTCTTTCTTGCTGGCGCACCAAATGCTGAAATTGTTATTGGTGACGACGCTGCTACGATTCCCAAACCAGCACCAACTAAAAATTTTCTTCTGTCCATAATGTATATTTTATAATTTAATTATTCCTATTTCGCTTTTTATTAAAAATACCAAGGATGGTCTTTAACTGCGGTAATACCCTTTGTGCCAATTTCGCCATCTATGCGGCTGATTGAAAGGAATGGTGTTGTTAAATAGTCCTCTGCTTGTGGGTCTACACTATTAATCTTAACTTGACCCGAGCAGTGAATGTATTCGCCGTCCTTAAGATACATACCTACGTGAGTAACCTTGCCAGTCTTGCTGCCAAAGAACACCAAGTCGCCCAACTTAGCATCTTTCCAGTTTTCTGCCTTAATAATCTTGCCTGTTAATGCTTGTTGTGAAGCATCGCGTTGCAATATGATAGCATTTGAAAAATAGCTCACTTTACACAAACCTGAGCAGTCAGTCAACTTGGTTGAAGTGCCGCCCCATAGGTAACCAGAGCCTACCATTCGATGCGCTGTTTCGATAATCTTTTCTGCATCGAATTCTTGCTTTGACCATTTTGCAAACTCTTCAACTTCCAACTTTTCTACATAGCCTTCACGGCCGTCAGGTGTGGCAAGTTTTACCCATTTGCCGCTTTCGCCTTTATATTCAAGTATATTGCCCATCACCAAATCGCTAACTGTGCCATTACCTTTTGGCTCTGTCACCAAACGTGTTTGATAAACTGTCACAATATATCTCTTGGCTTGCTTCCATTCATTTAGGCGAGCCTCATCTATTCTTATAAGTGAATTACCAGGAACATAGGCAATGTAAGTGTCTGGCATTTGAACTCTGTACCAATCACCTTCCTTTTCAAGAACTTTCACAGGTGTGCCCATTATACCTTGAGTTGCCATTTCAGCAGCGTGACGGCCGCCGGTGCGCAACGACGCTACCGACAACTTAACAAGTGCCCATGGCTTTTCTTGCGAATTCTCTAATACTACCAAATTGTTTTTAAAAGTCACATTGTTGGCCTTCAAAGTCTTTTCAATTGCCTCATTGGCCGAATTACTATCAACCTTACCAAACAATGTCACTACTCCGTTTTGTAATGTTGTTTTAACGTCCCAAATTGCAGTTCTTCCGTCAGGTGCAATTTCACTCTTTAGGTTTGTCAACAACTCATCTACATTTTGTGCCGACACTGCACTTGCTGCAACTATCGACATCATTGCTATTAAAAATTTTATGCCTCTCATATTTTTTAAAATTACTTTTTTCTTATTTCACTAGTGTTGAACTATTAACCTTCAATCTATACTTAAATGTACCATATTCAAGGTTTCCGCCTCTCCATTCCACTTCTCCTGTTTGTGAGTCTACAGTCTCGCATCTAATAAAATTCTTCTTCGGGCTAAATTCGCCGCCAACGCCCTTGTTTGCAGCCATTCTATAGATATCTAAGCCCGATTTGTAATAATCGTGAATGCTCGATGAAATTGTAGTGCGGCCAAAAGATGGGTCGGTTGGCACCCAACCAATTCCCTCAAAATAAGTTTCGGCCCAGTCGTGCAGATTCACCTCTCCCGGATGCAACATCCAGCCACTTTCCCAACGTGCAGGAATGCCCAAACTACGAACCAACGTAATGTATAGCAATGCTACCTGCCCACAGTCTCCGTGACCTATGTGAAGCACATATTCTGGAATGTTAGGTATTGTGCTGTATTCTCGAGCGCCAGCCCACTTGTAGTTTGCAACGATCCAATCATATATCTTTGATGCCTGTAACACCGGATTAGTTTCTGCACCTACAATGTCACGAGCCAAAGTCTTCATTTGTGGAGTTACCACTTGATGTGGGTATTCCGATTTTGTATAGGTCTTATACAATTCAGAGTTAACATCATATGGCTTGACTTTCTTTAGCATTTCGGCTTGGTCAATATGGCGTTCGCCCACTTCATAAGTATAATTAATTTCAAAATGGGTAGGCTTTCCCGCTTCTGCTTTAGCCTCCATGTACACTGTGTTGTGTATGCTACCATCAGAGAAGGTAACCGGATGCGAACTGCTGAGCAGATTGATGTTTCGTTGACGAAGGTTCTCAAATGGGAAAGGCATCCACACTCTGATTATTTCTCCCGCTGGAACTGCATCGGCGTTCACATCGATGGTCATAGTCATATTGTTGGTATGCCAATTGCGAGTTTTGTTCTTATCGGGCTTAGTTGCCAATGCCTCATTATAATATTTTTCATAACGAGCCAAATCGGCAGCTCGTTCTGCATTATTAGCATCTAAAAAATCGGCCTTATTTAGCAATTTAAAATTACCTATGCCACGACGGAACCACCACTCTTGGCCGTCGATAACCATATACTCAATCAGTTTATCGTGCTTCCAACGTTCAATTTGCTTATCGGTCACACTATGGCCATACATATCCTCTATTTGCAAGCGACCTTCTGCTGGTGTGATTCTGAAGTCCTTTCTCATACGCTGCATTGTCTTTTGCAACGAATCGATTTCAAATGCATATTTTTGTTGTTCTGATTGCGGCAATTTCTTTAACATCCATTCCGTTTTAGCAAATTCTCCATCTGCTATGTAACGACTTGCCGATTCTTTCCATGACTGAGCTTCGGCCGAAATCACTGTGGCTCCTGCTGCTAATAATAGTAAAATCTGTTTTTTCATGATGATTTATTCTTTCTTAATCTTTACAAAGATAATTAATTATCGCAAACAACAATCGCATTTAATATTTTTTATAATTAAATACAAAATTTCACTACCATCAACAGGCATACATATTGTAGATTTATCGCACCTTCACGCCACCTACATTAAAAAACACAAACGGCACCCTCACAATGTGAGGATGCCGTTCATATTTCAAAACAAAATAATTATTTTGCTACTGCTTTATACACTTTACCTGCTTGGGTGTCAAACGTATACAAATAATACTTTCCGTCGGTTACTTCTGTGGCATTTACGCCTTCAATGGTCACAGGCCATTGCGAACGAATAGTGCACTTGCCTCCTATCACCGACTTAACCTCTGCGCTCTTCAAGCAACCTTCTGCCCAATCAATCGACACTTCGAAGTTGCCTCGAGCCTTTAGGCCTTTCACACTGCCTTCCTTCCAAGATTGTGGCAATGCCGGCAACACAAACACCTCATTAAAATGGCTTTGCAACAGCATCTCAGTTACGCCAGCCGTTGCGCCAAAGTTGCCATCGATCTGGAAAGGCGGATGTGCATCAAACATATTTGGATATGTTCCACCGCTCCAATTCTTAACAGGGTCAACATAACTCATGATTTCTCTAATCATCTTGTATGCATGGTCGCCATCGAGCAATCTTGCAGCAAAATTTATTTTCCATCCCTTGCTCCAGCCTGTTCCGGCATCACCTCTAATTGCCAATGTTTTATCGGCAGCCTTTGCCAATTCAGGAGTCGTAAGTGGAGAAATCGATTTGCCAGGATGCAATGCATACATATGCGACAAGTGACGGTGGTAGCGGTCGGTTTCGGCATACTCCTCGCTCCATTCAAGCAACTGGCCTTCACTGCCTATTTGATAAGGCGGCAATTTCTTCAATATTTTCTCCAACTTTTTTGCGTACTTCTTGTCAATTCCAAGCACTTTAGTCGCTTCTATCACATTGCCGAACAGGTCTCTTATTATGGCGTAATCCATAGTGCAACCTTCTGTAACCGAATACGCTTTCCCTTCATACAGGAACGCATTCTCTGGCGATGTCGACGGAGAGGTAATCAAATATTTACCCTTAGGCACTAACCATTCACAAAAGAAATCGGCAGCTTTTTTCATAACCGGATATGCATGGTTAGCCAAATATTCTTTATCGCCCGTAAAAGCATATCGTTCCCACAAATCTTGGCACAGCCATCCACTGGCAGCATACCAATTAGCCCACAACGGGTCACCATTACCGCAATCGCCTACGGCATTTGCCAAGCACCAAATGTCGCTATTGTGATGTGCCATCCAGCCTCCCAAATTATAGTATTCTTTGGCAACTCGCTCACCCACCACCGACAGGTTTTTCACCCAGTCGAGCATTGGCTGATGCATTTCGCTAAGATTTGCGGTTTCTGATGGCCAATAATTCATCTCGGTATTGATATTGATAGTGTAATTAGAGCTCCATGGCGCACGATATTCCTTATTCCATATACCCTGCAAATTAGCAGTTACACCGCCTGGTCTTGAACATGAAATTAGCAGATAACGGCCAAACTGACAATATGTTTCTTCCAAACGCAAATCCGTTTCACCCTTTGAATATCTCATCAATCGCTCGTTGGTTGGCATATTTTTTAGGGATTCATCATCTTTGTCGCACAAATTCAACTCCACCCTGTCAAAATATTTCCTAAAATCTGCAATATGACTATCCTTTACCTTGTCGTAAGCAGAATACGACAATCCGGCAAGACGTCGGTTGTTGATAGCCTTTTCATCTTTGCCATCTGTGTCAGGATATTTAAACGGGCCATTAAAACTTGTTGCAGCCGACAAATAAACCACCACAGAGTTTGCTCCGGTTACTGTAACACAGTCGCCCACTGACTGCACTTTTCCACCATCATTCACCACTTTCAGAGCAGCTTGCCAACGCATACCCTTATGACCATCTTCTTCTTCGCTCATCGGATTACGGCCATTCACGTTATAATACACTGGGTCAAGACGTGCCGGAGCATTGCCCTGCATCTTACACACGCCTCCTTCATTAGCAAAAGTGTGTTGCAACTGGCTTGCCATAGTCAACTTTAGGTTGATTGAGCCCTCTCGGCTTGCTTCAAACTTAACCACCATAACACTATCGGGTGCCGAAACAAAGGCCGTACGCTTGTATTCTACTCCGTTTTTATTAAACTTGACCATAGCCATGGCATCGGCAAGCATAAGTTCACGCTTATAGTTCATAACGTCGCCCGTAGTAGGTAACGTTTGCTCTATTCTCAAATCGCCAAGCGGCAAATAACTTTCCGAATAATGGCCCTGCATTAATTTACATAGCCTATTAGCCTCAGCGTAATCTTTGTTGGCCAAAGCTTTTCGCACTGCATTCAAATGCTTATACGAATCAGGATTAACTCCATCTTGCACCGGTAGGCCCGACCACAACGATGACTCATTTAATCTGATTAATTCAACATCAACTCCGCCATACATCATAGCGCCAATAAATCCATTACCTAACGGAAGGGCCTCTTCCCACACCGTTGCTGGCTTGTCATACATCAGCTTCAAATCTCCGTTAGCGCCGAGAGCCGACACTACTATCATTTGAGCCAATGCCAAAAGGAAAAATCGCTTTTTCATGTCTCTTTCAAAAGGTTTATTTTTAATTCATTAATTCAAATTATCTTATCACTACAAAGTAACAACATAATTCCTTATCGGCAAAATTTGCACAGAAATTAATTTTTTACTCGCTCTATTCGTTTTAACAAAAAGCAGAATATAAGCATTTTAACAAAAGTTTAACCTTAAAACCACCAGTTAAACATTATTTTCGAAAAAGGTTTTGTAAAGTCTTTCAAAATTCGTAAATTTGCAGGCTAAATGAAGTATTGTAATAATATGAAAAAGAACCTAAGCATAATCATAGCTCTTTTCTCTGTTTGCTTGCTCTCAAGCTGCGGAGAATATAACCGAGTGTTAAAGAGCACCGATTACAACTACAAATACGAATATGCAAAGCAAGCCTACGAAAACGGCAAATACTCACAAGCATATACTATCCTCGAAGATATCGTTACCGTATTCAAAGGCACCGACAGAGCCGAAGAATCGCTATACCTTTTAGGTATGAGTTATTACGAAAACAAGGATTACCTAAGCTCTGGTTCATACTTCAAAACTTATTATCAGCATTATCCAAAAGGTAAATACGCCGAACTTGCCCGATTCTACTGCGGATACGGTTATTACCTCGACTCTCCAGAAACTCAGCTTGACCAATCGGGAACCCTACAAGCAATTCAGGAACTTCAAAACTTCCTTGACTTCTTCCCAACAAGCGACAAAGTGTCGATTGCACAAAATGCAATTTTTGAACTTCAAGACAAGTTGGTGCAAAAAGAGCTCGAAAATGCCACTCTTTATTACAACCTTGGCACTTATATGGGCAACAACTACGAATCTGCCGTAATCGTTGCAAAAAACGCCATCAAAGACTATCCTTATAGCAAATATAAAGAACAACTCGAACTCCTCATCTTGAAAGCTCGCTACCAAGAAGCAAGCCAAAGTACAGATGAAAAGAAAGAAGCTCGCTTCAGAGTGGTTATCGATGAATACTATTCTTTCATCAACGACTTCCCAGAAAGCGAAAACCGTGAAGAAGCCGACAACATCTTCAAGATTGCGTCTAAGCACGTGAAAGATTAATGGCTAAAATCACATTATTTATATAACGATAATAATTACATCAAAACATAATAGATTAAGCAAAATGGATTACAAGAAAACGAATGCACCGCTTAACACTGTAACTCACGACGTTTCTACTTTGGCTGAGCCTACAGGCAACATCTACGAAACTGTGAGCATCATCGGCAAGCGAGCTAACCAAATCGCTGCTGAAATGAAGCGTGACCTTGAAAAGAAACTTCAAGAATTCGCCTCAATGAACGACAACTTGGAAGAAATTTCTGAAAACCGCGAACAAATAGAAATTTCTAAATACTACGAACGCTTGCCTAAGGCTACGCTAATTGCCACTCAAGAATTTGAAGACGGCAAGATTGCTTACCGCAACATGGCAAAGAACCGCGACAGCATCGACTAATCATTGCTTTCGTAACCATTTGTTGAAAAAAATATCAAAAGACTGCTGCATTTTTTGCCGCAGTCTTTTTTTTGCATCCTTTTATACTCATTCATTCCAGCTGGCCAATTTAATCATTATCCGACTCAAGCAATAAGTGCAGCGGTTTCATCATCATTCTGCTGCCCAAGAAAAAGCCCTACAATCGGGCTGAGATTTGAGATAAAAGCACACTTCACCATTCGCAGCACGCAACGCACGCGGCAGCCTCACACAATACTATCATTCCGCTCAACTTTCCCCAATCACACCCATCTTCAACCTTCACACCCCACTTTTCGTTTTCATACCTTACAGATTGCCATAATTTCGTTTTTTATATTTATATTTGCGTAATATTACGAAAACTATTAATTATGAAAATAATTTCTTTCTTTAAGAAACATCCAATTTTGTTTCACCTGCTACTTATAGTCCTTACATTCTTTGTAATATGCTACTTGGCACTTATTGCAATGGACATCTTCACACAACATGGCAAGGTGCAAGAAACTCCCGACGTAAAGGGCAAAACAATAGCTGAAGCCATAGAAATAATCACAAGTCAAGACTTAAAATACGAAATTGTAGACTCGGCATACAACGACAAGTTTAAACCGGGTTGCGTAATCGAACAAAACCCCAAAGCCACATCATTGGTGAAGGCAAATAGAACCATCTACCTTGTCACCACACCAGTCAACCCTCGCACTGTTTCATTCCCAATCATCAAAGACATGTCGCTACGCCAAGCAGAGTCAATTCTTAAAGGATTAGGATTTGAGAAAATAGAGATTGTAACAGAACCATCGCCTTACGACGGTCTTGTTCTTAATGTGAAACTCAATAACAAAAGCGTTCAACCTGGCACAAAAGTACCAGTTTCTTCTAAAGTAACTCTCACAGTAGGAGAAGCTGCCAATTTTGTTGAAGAAACCGAAGCCGAAACTATTGGCGAAACCACCGACAACAGCCTAATATAATTGCCCCGTAACAGTTATGGAGAACGAGCAATATAACATACCCGAGGACTACGAATTAGAGCAGCACCCCGACTTTACAGAAAACGGCAGAGACCTTTGGGAACATCACCGTTTTGAAGTTGACAAGGGACAAGTCTTGCTCCGCATCGACAAGTACCTCATGACACGCATTCCTAACACTTCACGCAACAGAATTCAACAAGCTGCCGAAGCTGAATGCATCAGAGTGAATGGTCGTATCGTGAAGTCAAACTATCGTGTTAAACCCGGCGACGACATCCGAATCGTCATGGACCGCCCACGATATGAAAACGAAATAATTCCCGAAGATATTCCGCTAAACATAGTTTACGAAGACGACGAACTGCTTGTAGTAAACAAGCCAGCAGGGCTTGTAGTGCATCCAGGTCACGGAAACTATTCTGGAACTCTCGTCAACGCTCTCGCATTTCATCTCAAAGACAACCCCGACTACGACGTTAGCGACCCTCGCATGGGGCTTGTGCATCGCATCGACAAAGACACATCTGGTCTGCTCGTAATTGCCAAGACACCGCGAGCTAAAACATCGCTCGGAGTGCAATTTTTTAATAAAACCACAAAACGTCAATATGTGGCCGTAGTGTGGGGTGAAATGAAAGACGAAAGCGGAACTGTGGAAGGAAACATAGGCCGAAGCCTCAAAGACCGTTTGCAAATGGCGGTATTCCCCGATGGTGACCAAGGCAAACACGCTGTAACTCACTATAAAACACTCGAAAACCTAACTCATGTGGCAGTGGTTCGTTGTCAACTTGAAACCGGCCGAACTCACCAAATTAGAGTACACATGAAACACATCGGTCACCCTCTTTTCAACGATGCCCGATACGGTGGCGACAAAGTGCTTAGAGGCAACACAAGCGCAAAATACGCACAGTTCATTCAAAACTGCTTCAAAATTTGTCCTCGCCAAGCCCTTCACGCTAAAACACTTGGCTTTGTGCACCCTGTCACTAACCAAGAAATGAATTTCGACAGCGAAATTCCATCCGACATGACAAATCTTATTGAAAAATGGAGAGATTATTCTAATGCAATAAACTCTTAATGTTTTTTAATTTTTCATTTCACTATTATGTAAAGGTTTTTTTGTACCTTTGAAAAAACATGTATATTATTATTTAAAATGGCAAAAAATACAATCGAAACACCTCAAGAATTTGCAGACATCTGTCCTATCGACGACAGAGACTTCAAAGCAAAGGTGGCTCAACTCGTTGATGACCCTGGGTTTAAAATGTTTATTCAATTCATCGTCCCAGGCGTTGATTTCAATGCTTACCGCGAAGGCTTGTTGAAACTTAACAACAAACAAGAGTTTCAATTAACCTACGCTTATGCTTTTGTCGAAACGGTTGAAAAGAAAACCACCAACGGCATTACATCTGATGGCACCAATCACCTTAACATCAGCACGCCATACACCTTCATAACCAACCACCGCGACATTGTGCTCGACGCTTCATTTATAAATCTTGAACTAAGCAGAAAGCAATTCCCTACTTGTGAAATCGCTATCGGCAACAACCTATTGGCTTATGATTGGATTGAAACACTTGTTAAAATCAACAAGAGCTTCATCGTAAAGCGCGACACAACCACTAAGGGCCGACTACTTGCTGCAATTCAACTTTCTAACTATATCCATTTCACAATCAACGAAAAGGAAGAATCGGTTTGGATTGCTCAACGCCAAGGACGTGCAAAAGACAGCAACGACGTCACTCAAGACAGTCTCATAAAGATGCTCACCATCGGTGGCGACAAAAGCAACCCTATCAAGAGCTTAATGGAGCTAAACATTGCACCTATTTCTTTGAGTTACGAATATGACCCTAACGACTATTTGAAGGCTACCGAATTCTTGATGAAGAAGAAGGACCCTGATTTCAAAAAGTCGCAAAACGACGATATCCTAAGCATGGTTACCGGATTAAGAGGCTTTAAGGGAAAAGTGCATTTCCAATTCACGCCTTGCATTAATCCTGAACTTGAAAAAATCCCAGAAGATGCCGACAAGCAGGAAAAAATCCACATGGTGTGCAACATTATCGACAAGGCAATACATGCTAATTACAAGATTTTCCCTTGCAATTACATTGCATACGATATGCTTAATAACACTAAGAAATTTGCAGAGCATTACACCGACGACGACATAAAATTCTTCACTAATTATCTAAGTCGACGCATCCAAAAGGTGAAAGTGCCTACCGACGACAACGACAAGAAGTTCTTAGAAGAAAAGATTCTTGAGATGTATGCTAATCCTCTTGTCAACAAGCTTAAGGCATTAGGCGAAATCTAAAAGTTCAACATACTTATTTTAATTCTTATAATCAACAAATATGCGACTCTTTTTGCTACCTCTTTTTATAGTAATCATAGTTAACATATTTGTTGATTATTTTATTTCTAAGAAAATAGGTTTTAAATCGGCGTACGCAAAAATTGGCAACTCTTTGCACATCGCTTTAGCGATAATTGCGCTGCTTCTAATTGCGCTTTTGATTTTTGCCCCGCAATTATCAATTTTCACAAACATGCAGAATGCCATGTTGGTTCTTTACACCTACTTCTGCATATATGTGCCCAAATACCTATTTCTCACAATTGCCACAATTGCCAATTTGGCATCAGGCAAAAAACACAAAAAGGCAGTAAACATCACCTCTGGCATCGTGGCATTAGCCGCTTGCTGCTATATGGTCTACTCTTCTGCAGTAACACGCAATTCCCTTCAAATTAATGAGATAGACCTCCATTTCGACAATCTGCCAAGTTCATTCGATGGTTTTAGTTTCGTTCAGATTTCCGACATGCATTTAGGCGGTTACGGTTCCGACACAACATTTATTGCAACGATGGTAAACCGCATTAATGCAATTAATGCACAAGCCATATTTTTCACCGGCGACTTAGTCAACTCAAATTCTAACGAAGCTTTGCCTTTCATCAGCACCCTTAGCCAACTTGATGCAACTCACGGCGTATTTTCAGTCTTTGGCAATCACGATTATAGTGAGTACGGTCGCTGGGAAAGCAAAGAAGCTCAAATTGCAAATCATAAACTCCTTTATGATTACGAAACCCAAGCCGGATGGAAACTTCTAAACAACGAGCACGTCACATTGCACCAAGGAAACGATTCCATAATTGTCATCGGAGTTGAAAACATCGGTGAACCTCCATTCAAAACCTACGGAGACCTAAAAAAAGCATACCCAAACCTCAACGACAACAACTTCAAAATACTACTTTCGCACAATCCTACACATTGGCGCAACGAAGTAACAAAATCTTCAAATATCGACATTACACTTTCGGGACACACTCATGCCATGCAATCGATTTTCTCATTCTTCGGAAAAAAATATTCGCTTGCAAGCAAAAAATACGCCGAATGGGGCGGACTTTACTCCGAAAAAAATCAGCACCTATATGTAAACATCGGCATTGGGTGTGTAGGCATTCCTGCTCGTTTCGGCGCTAAGCCTGAAATCACTGTCATCACACTTCGCAAAAAATAATTTATAACAATATGTCAAACACCGATTTCAGTTTGCTTATTTCCAAAGAATTGGGAATAGCAAGCAATGCCATTTCTCGCACCATAACATTGCTAAACGATGGCGCTACCGTGCCATTCATTGCTCGTTATCGCAAGGAAGCCACTGGTTCGCTCGACGAAATGCAAATTCAAGCAATAAAAACTTCACTCGAACATCTCACCGAACTTGGCAAAAGAAAAGAAACCATAATTGCCACTATTGAAAGCCAGGGCAAACTAACAGACGAACTGAAAAAAGCCATTAGCGACTGCTGGAACGCTACTGCTCTTGAAGATATTTATCTGCCATTCAAGCCAAAACGACGCACTCGCGCCGAAATTGCTCGTGAGCAAGGTTTAGAACCTTTGGCAAAAATGATAATGTCGCAATCAAATTTCAACGTGGAGCAGCGCGCTGCACAATTTTGCAACGACACACTAAAGTCGGCCGACGATGCCATACAAGGTGCTAAAGACATTATTGCCGAATGGATTTCTGAAAACAAGAATGTGAGAAACTCCATCCGCAACATTTTCCGACGCGAAGCAACCATCACCGCTACCGTAATTAAGGGAAAAGAAAAAGATGGCGAAATCTACAATTCATACTTCGATTTTTCTGAGCCTTTACGCTACAGTTCTTCCCACCGAATTCTGGCTATGTTACGCGGCGAAAAAGAAGGATTTCTTAAAATAAACATTGCCATCGACCCCGAAAAAGCAAACAACGCGATTTGTCGGTCTGTGGTAAAAGGATACTATCAAACCTCTCAAATAGTTGAAGAAGCAGCCATCGACAGTTATAAGCGTTTGATTAAACCCTCTATCGAAACCGAATTTCGCAACGAAGCCAAGGCAAAGGCCGACGAACAAGCCATTGACGTTTTTGCACAAAACGCCCGTCAACTGCTATTTGCGCCCCCACTTGGCGAAAAAAATGTGCTTGCCATCGACCCTGGCTTCAGAACAGGATGCAAAGTTGTGTGTCTCGACAAAAACGGCAACCTTCTGCACCATGATGTAATCTACCCCACTGCTCCTCGCAATGATTTTGCTGGCGCCACACTCACCGTTAACTCACTTATAAAAAAATATAAAATCGAAGCCATAGCCATAGGCAACGGCACCGCAAGCAGAGAAACTCATAGGTTTATAAACTCGCTAAATCTTGGCGACAAGGTAAAAACCTTCATCGTAAACGAGAGTGGAGCATCCATTTATTCGGCATCTAAAGTGGCTCGTGACGAATTCCCTAACGAAGACGTAACCGTGCGTGGTGCCGTATCAATCGGACGACGCTTGATGGACCCGCTTGCCGAACTTGTCAAAATAGACCCTAAATCGATTGGAGTCGGACAATATCAGCACGATGTTGACCAAAACAAATTAAAGACATCGCTTGATTTCGTTGTTGAAAGTTGCGTTAATAGCGTGGGAGTCAATGCCAATACGGCTTCTAAAGAACTGCTCTCATATGTGGCTGGAATAGGCCCGCAATTGGCGCAAAACATCGTTTCTTACAGAAAAGAAAACGGTGGCTTTGCTACTCGTAAAGACATTCTAAAAGTGCCTCGCATGGGTGCTAAAGCCTTTGAACAAAGCGCAGGATTCCTTCGCGTTACGGGCAACAACCCTCTCGACAACTCTTCGATTCACCCCGAGCGCTACACTCTTATTGAACGAATGGCGAAAGACTGCAATTGCAAAGTTAGCGACCTTTTTGCCGACGCTAATTTGCGTGCTAAAATCGACATCAAGCAATATGTCGACGGCGACCTGGGCGAACCTACACTTTGCGACATTCTAAAAGAACTCGAAAAGCCAGGTCGAGACCCTCGCAGCGACATTCAAGAAATTACTTTCGACGACAATATCGAAACCATCGACGACCTGCGCGAGGGAATGATACTGAACGGAATTGTTGCAAACATAACTCAATTTGGAGTTTTTGTTGATATTGGCATACACATAAGTGGGCTTGTGCACATTTCTGAACTTTCCGACCGATTTGTGAAAGATGCCTCTGAAGTAGTTAAGCTAAATCAACCCGTTTCGGTTATGGTGAAATCGGTAGACCTTGACCGCAAACGCATTTCACTAACAATGAAAGGCATTAAACAATGACAAACATAGCAGTTCTTAGCATTGGCAGCAACAGCCCCGATTGCCAAAACCAAATGATTAAATGTTTTGAATGGATTGATCACAAATTCGGCCCGTCAAAAAAGTCACATGCATATTCCACACCGGCAACAAACGGCAAAGACCCAGACTATATGAATGCTGTGGCTATAATCAGCAGCAACCTTGACTTCGACTCTTTAAAATGCATTTTCAAGGATTACGAACGCTCTTGCGGTCGAACTCCTGAAAGCAAGTTGAAGGGCGAAATACCCATCGATATAGACATTGTAATGTGGAATGACTCTATAATCAGAGAAAAAGACTTCAACCAATCATACTTCACCATTGGTTGGCATCAAATCAACAATTGCAACAAATAGTGACAATACTATAGTGAAAATGGTGCGAAAAAAACTCACAAATGCAGGCTCACCACAACACCACTATTTCACGCTTAAACACAAAAAAAATCTGGAATTCTAAGAACTCCAGATTTTTTTATTTAGTTTTTCTAATATTCCTACTTACACTTCTTCGAAGGGCACGTCGGTTACATTATCAGCATTGTTGCCACCTTGTTGAGCGCCTGGGTTAGCACCTGGTTGTGGACCTTGCTGTTGTGCACCTGCTTGTTGTTGTGCGTTATACATTTCTTGGCTTGCAGCATGGAACACTGCTTCAAGTTCCTTCATTGCTACATCTATTGCATCAATGTCTTGATTCTTATGTGCTTCTTTCAACTTAGTCAACGCACCTTCAATTTGTGACTTCTTGTCAGCAGGAAGCTTATCACCAAGGTCCTTCATGCTCTTTTCAACTTGGAAAATCATAGAGTCAGCTTGGTTAATCTTATCGATTCTTTCCTTTTCCTTAGCATCGGCAGCAGCATTAGCAGCAGCTTCTTCCTTCATGCGGTTAATTTCTTCATCCGACAAGCCGCTTGATGCTTCGATGCGAATGCTTTGTTCCTTACCTGTTGCCTTATCCTTAGCCGATACGTTCAAAATACCGTTTGCATCCACTTCAAAAGTTACTTCAATTTGAGGTATACCGCGAGGAGCAGGAGCAATTCCGTCAAGGTGGAAGCGGCCTAAAGTCTTATCATCCTTTGCCATTGGGCGTTCACCTTGTAGGACATGAATTTCAACTGATGGCTGATTGTCGGCTGCAGTAGAGAATGTTTGGCTCTTGCGAGTTGGAATTGTAGTATTTGCATCGATAAGCTTAGTCATCACACCACCAAGGGTTTCAATACCTACCGACAAAGGAACTACGTCAAGCAAAAGCACATCCTTAACATCACCGCTAAGCACACCACCTTGAATTGCAGCACCCACTGCTACCACTTCGTCTGGGTTTACACCCTTCGATGGAGCCTTGCCGAAGAAACTCTTAACGATTTCTTGTACGGCAGGAATACGTGTTGAACCACCAACCAAAATAATGTCATCGATTTCTGATGCTGTCATACCTGCATCTTGTAGTGCACGGCGACATGGTTCGATAGTTGCTTGAATCAAGTGGTCGCATAGTTGTTCGAATTTTGCACGAGTCAATGTCTTAACCAAGTGCTTTGGAATACCATTAACTGGCATAATGTATGGAAGGTTGATTTCCGATGAAGTTGAGCTCGACAATTCAATCTTTGCCTTTTCTGCTGCTTCTTTCAAGCGTTGCAACGCCATTGGGTCTTGACGCAAATCCACACCTTCTTCATTCTTAAATTCTTCTGCAAGCCAGTCGATGATACAGTGGTCGAAGTCGTCACCACCAAGGTGAGTGTCGCCATTTGTTGACTTCACTTCAAACACACCGTCACCCAATTCAAGGATTGAGATGTCGAATGTACCACCGCCAAGGTCAAACACAGCAATCTTCTTATCGCTGTCGCTCTTATCCAAACCATAAGCAAGCGCTGCCGCTGTTGGTTCGTTAACGATACGACGCACTGTCAAACCTGCAATTTCACCTGCTTCTTTAGTTGCTTGACGTTGTGAGTCATTAAAGTATGCAGGAACTGTAATAACTGCTTCAGTTACTGTTTGGCCAAGATAATCTTCAGCAGTCTTCTTCATCTTTTGAAGCACCATTGCCGAAATTTCTTGTGGTGTATATTCTCTGTCGTCTATCTTTACACGTGGCTGACCGTTTGTGTTATTTACAACGTATGGAACACGTGAAATTTCCTTTGACACTTGGTCATAGCTTTCACCCATGAAACGCTTAATTGAGAACACTGTGCGTGTAGGATTAGTGATTGCCTGACGCTTTGCTGGATCGCCAACCTTACGTTCTCCGGCATCCACAAATGCAACGATTGATGGAGTAGTATTTCTACCCTCGCTGTTTGGTATAACCACAGGGTCATTACCTTCGAGTACAGCAACACATGAGTTGGTTGTACCTAAATCAATACCAATAATCTTTCCCATTTTTATGTTTATTTTTAATTTTTTATTTCAACATTTATTTTTTCAAAAACACTTTTTTATCGTGTTACGTTTATCATTCTTGCAAATGCTGTGCCAAAACTTGTTTATTAATAAAAAAATGCCTCCATATATGTCATTATGATTTTTCCCGACACTGACTTTATGTCACTTATTATGCATATTCTTCACCTCATCTCCTATCTTTTCACACTTATTCATAGTTTTGTGAATAATCACTTATTTTCTTCTTTTTTTATACAAAAATAAATGCTGTATTCAATAATAATTTGTAAATTTGTAACGATTATGCCCAAGTAGGTGTAACACATAAATCGAGACAACTAAAACAAAAATTTAATAACTTAATAAATACATATCTTTATGAATATTTCACACATTGAACACGTCGGTATCGCTGTAACCAGCCTCGACGAAGCAATCCCTTTCTACGAAAACATGCTTGGTCTTAAGTGCTTCGCTATTGAAGAAGTTGCTGACCAAAAAGTACGCACAGCTTTCTTTAAAGTTGGCCAAACTAAGCTTGAGCTTCTTGAAGCAACAGCTGAAGACAGCGCTATCGCTAAGTTTATTGCTAACAACGGTGGCCGTGGCGGTATTCAACACATTGCTTTCGCTATCGAAGACGGCGTGGCTAATGCACTTGCTGAAGTTGAAAGCAAGGGCGGTCGCCTTATCGACAAGGCTCCTCGCAAGGGCGCTGAAGGTCTTAACATCGCTTTCCTTCACCCTAAGACTACTGCCGGAACTCTTATCGAATTCTGCGAAGACCCTAACAAATAATCTCGAATCAACAATTTATTAACTATTATATCTAATGAGTAGTCAAATTGAAAAAATCCAAGAGCTAATCTCTAAACGTGAAGAAGCTCGCATCGGCGGTGGCGAAAAGGCCATTGCTAAGCAACACGAAAAAGGCAAATACACTGCACGCGAACGCATCAAAATGCTTCTTGACGAAGGCAGTTTCGAAGAACTTGACATGTTTGTAACTCACCGTTGCACTAACTTCGGCATGGACAAGAAGCACTATCTTGGCGACGGCGTTGTTACTGGTTACGGTACTATCGAAGGCCGCTTGGTTTACGTATTTGCTCAAGACTTCACTGTTTCTGCAGGTTCGCTTTCTGAAACTCTTGCGCTTAAGATTTGCAAGATTATGGATATGGCAATGAAAAACGGCGCTCCTGTTATCGGTCTTAACGACTCAGGTGGTGCTCGTATCCAAGAAGGTATTAACGCCCTTGCTGGTTACGCTGAAATTTTCCAACGTAACATCAACGCTTCTGGTGTTATCCCTCAAATATCAGCAATCCTTGGCCCTTGCGCCGGCGGTGCTGTTTACTCTCCTGCACTTACCGACTTCACAATCATGGCAAAGGGCATTTCTTACATGTTCCTTACTGGTCCTAAGGTTGTTAAGGCGGTTACTGGCGAAGATGTTACTCAAGAAGCTCTTGGTGGCGCTGAAGTTCACTCTTCTAAGTCTGGTGTTGCTCACTTCGCTGCCGAAAACGACGAAGAAGCCATCGCTATCATCCGCAAGCTTTTGAGCTACATTCCTCAAAACAACATGGAAAATGCTCCTCGCGTTGAGTGCAACGACCCTATCAACCGTCTTGAAGACAGCCTAAACGAAATTATCCCTGAAAGCGCTAACATGCCATACAACATGTATGATGTTATCGGCGCTATCGTGGACAATGGCGAATTCCTTGAAGTTTCTGCAAACTATGCAAAGAACATCATCATCGGTTTCGCTCGTTTCAACGGCCAATCAGTTGGTATTGTTGCTAACCAACCTAAATATCTTGCTGGTGTTCTTGACTGCAACGCTTCTCGTAAGGGTGCTCGTTTCGTTCGCTTCTGCGACGCATTCAACATTCCTATCGTGACTCTTGTTGACGTTCCTGGATTCCTTCCTGGCACTGGCCAAGAATACAATGCAGTTATCCTTCACGGTGCTAAGTTGCTTTATGCTTTCGGCGAAGCTACTGTGCCTAAGGTTACTGTTACTCTTCGCAAGAGCTACGGCGGTAGCCACATCGTGATGAGCTGTAAGCAACTTCGCGGCGACATGAACTACGCTTGGCCTTCGGCTGAAATCGCTGTTATGGGTGCTTCAGGTGCTGCCGAAGTACTTTATGCTAAGGAAGCTAAGAATGCTAAGGTTGCTGCTCAAGAAGCTAAGGCCGCTGGCGACGAAGCTAAAGCTGCTCAAATCATGGAAGACTACAAGAAGTTCTACCAAGACAAAATCGACGAATACAACAACCTATTCTGCAACCCTTACAATGCAGCTAAATATGGTTACATCGACGACGTTATCGAACCTCGCAACACTCGCTTCCGCGTAATCAGAGCTCTTCAACAACTTGAAAGCAAGAAGGTTATCAACCCTGCTCGCAAGCACGGCAATATACCTTTGTAATGATTGAACTACTACAAAAAAACAATGAATAAGAAAGGATTAATTCTATTTCTACTTGCAATTGTTTGCACTATCAGCGTTAATGCGCAAAGCCATAAAGGTTTGCGCATTAACGAAGTGATGGTCAGCAACACAAACAGCTATGTAGACGAATACGGTAACCGACACGCGTGGATTGAACTTTACAACACCACTCGTCGCACTATGAACATCTCAAGCATCTTCATCACTACCGAACGAGTAGCCGAAGGTGAAAAACCTAATCCAGACTTGATGTACTACGTGCCAAGAGGTGACGAAAAGACTAAAACCCCTCACTTGTCGCCTATCGTATTCTTTGCTGACGGAGAACCTGCTAAAGGAACTCTTCACACTGCAGCCGTTCTTAAGCTTGGCGTTGAAAACTACATCGCCATCTACGACTCAGACGGTCTTACTAAACTTGACGAAGTAATTATCCCTGCCAACCTTCCTGAAAACTGCTCATTCTCACGCACAACTAAAATCGAAGATTTGCACGCTATCGAAGGCAATTCTTTCGACCCTAGTCAATGGCAAATTTGCAATGGCGAAGACGGTAAAGAAATTACTCCAGGTGAAAACAATTATGTGGTTGGCCCTAACAACAAGGTCGAAAAGTTTATGAAAAACGACCCTAATGGTATCATCCTCACAATTATGGCAATGGCTATCGTATTTTCTGCCCTCATCCTTTTGAGCATCTGCTTCTTCTTCTTCGGAAAGATTAACAAGAATCTTAGCGACAAGAAAAAGTCAGAAAAGGCAGCTAAGAAGGGTCTTCCTGATCCTGTTGCTGAAGCAGAAAACAACAACGCCGACGATGAAGTTATCGCAGTTATCGCAATGGCCATTTATCAACACCTTAACGCTCACGACGAAGAAAGTAACGTTTTGACATTCAAGCGCCGTCAATCAGACTGGAACTCAAAGATTGCAACTCTTTCAGAACGCTCAGGTCTTCGTTAATACTCAACTAAAAAAAATTTAAGCACACATAATTATTATTATGAAAGAATATAAGTACAAAGTCAATGGCAATGAATATACCGTAGGTATCGGCGACATTGACAACAATACCGTAGAAGTTGAAGTTAACGGCAAATCATACACCGTAGAACTTGAAAAGACAGCTTCTGCTCCTGTAGTATCAGCCATCAAGCCTGCAGTTGCAGCTCCTGCTGCAGCTCCTGCAGCACAACCAGCAGCTCGCCCTTCAGCCGGCGCGCCTGGTGCTCTTAAGTCTCCACTTCCTGGTGTAATTCTTGACATTAAGGTTAACGTGGGCGACACTGTAGAACCTTCTACTGTTGTAGCTATTCTAGAAGCTATGAAAATGGAAAACACCATCAACGCTGGTCGCAGTGGTGTTGTAAAGGCTATCAATGTTAACAAGGGTGACTCTGTTCTTGAAGGTACAGAGCTTATCGTAATCGAATAATCTCATGAATGAATTAATAACATTTTTCGGCGAAAACTTCCAACAATTTTGGGAATTCACTGGATTCTATAATGTTACAGGGCCTCATGCCATAATGTTGCTTGTAGGTTTATTCTTCATTTACCTTGCAATTAAGCATGAGTTTGAACCTATGCTTCTTGTGCCAATCGGTTTTGGTATCCTTGTTGGTAACATCCCATTCCAACTTGGCAACGAAATCGGCATCTACGAAGAAGGTTCAGTTCTTAACATCCTATACGGTGGTGTAAGTGCAGGTTGGTATCCTCCACTTATCTTCTTAGGCATCGGCGCTATGACCGACTTCTCTGCCCTTTTGGCCAACCCTAAGTTGATGCTTGTTGGAGCTTCCGCTCAATTTGGCATTTTTGGTGCTTACATCGTGGCATTACTTTTAGGTTTTGCCCCTGACCAAGCAGGTGCTATTGCCATCATTGGTGGTGCAGATGGCCCTACCGCTATCTTCCTTTCTTCTAAATTGGCTCCTAACATGATGGGTGCTATTGCCGTGTCGGCTTACTCTTACATGGCGTTGGTTCCACTTATCCAACCTCCTATCATGCGCCTATTTACAACCAAGAAAGAACGTCTCATCAAGATGAAGCCTTCACGCGCGGTTAACCAAACTGAAAAAATCATTTTCCCTATTTTCGGTTTGATTCTAACTTGCTTCTTCGTGCCTTCGGCTATTCCATTGTTGGGTATGCTATTCTTCGGTAACCTATTGCGCGAAAGCGGCGTGACAACTCGCTTGGCTAAGACTGCAAGCAACGCTTTGACCGACATCGTTACAATGCTTCTTGGTCTAACAGTTGGTGCTTCTACTCAAGCTTCTGAGTTCTTAACTATCGACACTATTAAGATTTTTGCTCTTGGTGCTATGGCATTCATCATCGCATCATCTTCAGGTGTTCTTTTCGTTAAGTTCTTCAACTTGTTCTTGCCAAAAAATCAAAAAATCAATCCACTTATCGGAAACGCAGGTGTGTCGGCCGTTCCTATGGCAGCACGTATCTCAAACAACCTTGGTTTGAAGTACGACCCATCTAACTACTTGCTAATGCATGCTATGGGTCCTAACGTTGCTGGCGTTATCGGTTCTGCTGTTGCAGCCGGTGTACTTCTTGGTTTCTTGGGTTAATACAAATTAACTTCATAATAGAAAATAGTGACAGAATAACCTGTCACTATTTTTTTTGCCATTTTTGAACACTCTTTAATTTTGTTTACATCAAAAATTGACCAACAACTTATATTTTTGTAAATTTGTACCCGTTTTTAACAACACATATATATATGACATTTAATACAACAATTGATGCAAAGTAAAAAACCAATTATCTATCAATTATTCCCTCGACTCTACACAAACACATGCGAAAACTGCATTCCAAACGGTTCAATCGAACAAAATGGTGTAGGCAAGATTAATAAGATCGACAAAGTGGCTCTCTCTGCAATCAAAAAACTTGGCGTTACTCATGTTTGGTACACTGGCGTCATCGAACATGCTCAAGCCACCACATATCCAGGCATCTTCACCGACAACCCTCACGTAGTGAAAGGCAAAGCAGGTTCGCCTTATGCCATTAAAGACTATTATGACATCGACCCTGATTTAGCCGAAGACGTCGACAATCGCATTGAAGAATTTAAAGCTCTCGTGCAGCGAACTCACGATGCCGGCATGAAAGTGATTATCGACTTTGTGCCTAACCACGTGGCCCGTCAATACCATTCCGACGCAAAGCCCCAAGGCGTAGAAGACTTTGGTGAAAATGACGACAACACCCAATTCTTCGCTCCCGACAATAACTTCTACTACTTTAACGAACCATTCAGCCCAGGATTTTATCTTGGCGAAAGCGAACAACAATATTCAGAATTCCCAGCCAAAGCCACTGGCAACGACTGCTTCTCTGCTCACCCAAGCGTTAACGACTGGTATGAAACAGTTAAGCTCAACTATGGCATAAACTATCACAACAACACTTGGCATTTCTCTCCAATACCCGACACTTGGAACAAAATGCTCAACATCATTAAGTATTGGATTGGCTTGGGAGTTGACGGATTCCGTTGCGACATGGCCTTTATGGTTCCTGTAGAATTCTGGAATTGGATGATTCCTCAAATCAAAGAAGAAACCCCTGAAGTGATATTCATTGCCGAAATCTACAATGAGCACACTTACAGACAATACCTTTTCGATGGCCATTTCGACTACCTATACGACAAGGTAAACCTCTACGACACACTTCGCGCCATAGTTTGCGGCTACGCACCAGCCGCTCAAATCACCAATTGCTGGCATGTTGTGGAAGGAATCAGCCACCGAATGCTCAACTTCCTTGAAAATCACGACGAACAACGCATCGCTTCACCTCAATTTGCCGGCAATGCCATTAAAGCACTTCCTGCACTAATCGTTAGCGCTACCCTCTCAAACGGTCCATTCATGCTTTATGCCGGACAAGAATTAGGCGAAGAAGCGCTCGACGCCGAAGGATTCAGCGGTCTAGACGGTCGCACCACTATATTCGACTATTGGAGCATTCCTACCGTGCGACGCTGGTACAACAACGGGGCTTGCGATGGCAAGAAATCGCTCAAAAGCGAGAAAGATCTACGCAAGTACTACTCAAAGCTGTTAAACCTTTGCAATAAAGAAAAAGCCATCAGCCAAGGTCAATTCTTCGATTTAATGTATGTCAACTACGGCAACCTTGATGCCAGCAAACAATATGTTTATCTTCGTCACACCAACGAAGAAACAATTTTGATTGCAGTTAATTTCAGCAACAGTTCTGCCGAAATTAAGGTTAACATCCCACAACACGCATTCAACTGCACTTCACTTGCCGAAGGTATTCACGAAGCAAAAGAATTAATTCACAACGAAAAAGCCGAATTCAACCTTTCGGCCGATAGCCCGCTGAGAATTTCAATTCCGGCTTACGACGGCGTGATGTGGAAATTTAAAAACGAAATAAAAAAAAATGTGAAAAAAGTCGCTAAAAATATAGCCGTATAATATTAAAATATATAACTTTGTATACAGTTTTAAAAAGCCCTTATATAAAATGAATACCCAAACTCCATTGAAGATTGTTTCAGGTACTAAATCACGTTATGTTGCAGAAGAAATTGCAAAACATCTTGGTACCGAACTTGGAAAGATGAACATTCAATACTTTGCCGACGGCGAGTTTGAAGTTTGTTTCGAAGAACCTATTCGCGGATGCGAAGTGTTTATCGTGCAATCAACAGTTCCAACAAGCGATAACCTTATGGAACTGCTTCTAATGATTGACGCAGCTAAGCGTGCTTCTGCTAAATCAATTGTGGCCGTAATCCCTTACTTCGGTTGGGCTCGTCAAGACCGCAAAGACAAACCACGCGTTTCTATCGCTGCAAAATTGGTTGCTGACCTCCTTGTTACTGCTGGTGCAAACCGCATTATCACTATGGACCTTCATGCCGACCAAATTCAAGGTTTCTTCAACATCCCTGTTGATCACCTTTACGCTTCTTCAATTTTCATTCCTTACATTAAGTCACTAAATCTAAAAGATTTGGTTATCGCATCTCCTGACGTTGGCGGTGCTAAGCGTGCTAACAGTTATGCAAAGTTCTTAGGTGCTCCTCTTGTACTTTGCCACAAGCAACGTGCTAAGGCTAACGTGGTTGAAAGCATGACTATCATCGGCGAAGTTCAAGACAAAGACGTAATCCTTATCGACGACATGGTCGACACTGCTGGAACTATTTGCAAGGCCGCTAACCTAATGAAAGAAAACGGCGCTCGCTCAGTTAGAGCATTGGCTTCTCACGCAATCATGAGCGACCCTGCTTCTCAACGTGTTACCGACAGCGCTCTTTGCGAAATGATTTTCTCTAACTCTATTCCTTTCGAAAAAGATTGCGAAAAGGTTACTGTTCTTTCGGTGGCTCAAATGTTTGCTGAAACCATTAAACGTGTTCACATAAACGATTCTATTAGCGACCTTTATTTGGTTAAATAATTTAGTTTCGTTATTCACATAAAAAGATGCCGCTGCATAAACATTGCAGCGGCATCTTTTTTCGTCTTTTTCACCTAATATGCTCTAAATTAGCACAAAAAACCACCTTTTTGACGAACTAATTTGCCGACACGAGATTTTTTAGTTAATTTTGTATGTTTTAAAACATAATTTTATAGCAGATGGTAAAAAAGAGTCAACTTGAAGAAATCACACAAGAAGATCTAAAAGAAATTTGGGAATTGCTCTCTCAAGACGAAAAAGACCGAGTGAGCGAAACATTCGTAGTGAAACAATTCAAGAAGAACCAAATTATTTACGCTGAAAACGACAATCCGGAATATCTTTATTGCCTTTTCAAAGGCAAAGCCAAAATGTATAAAGACGGCATTGGCGGTCGCCAACAGATTTTGCGTCTTTACAGACCTATTCAATACTTCGGATACCGTGCATTTTTCGCTGGCGAGCCCTATGTGTCGAGCGTTGCCGCTGTTGAAGCCGCTGTGATAGGTATGATTCCGATGGATGTTATCAAAGACATTATTGACGGCAATAACAAAGTAGCATGGTTTTTCCTTCACGAACTTTCTCGAAACCTTGGCGGTTCCGACACTAAAATCGTGAATCTTACTCAAAAACACATTCGCGGCCGACTTGCCGAAGCCCTAATACTGCTTATAGACAACTATGGTTTTGAAGACGATGGCGAAACTCTTAACATCTACATGGCGCGAGAAGATATTGCAAACCTGTCAAACATGACAACTTCTAATGCAATACGCACGCTATCGGCCTTCACTAACGAAAAAATCATTACCGTCGACGGTCGTAGAATCAAAATCCTCGACTATAACTCACTTAAGAAAATCAGCAAGTTTGGTTAATCTTTTTAACATCTGATTATCATGTTAATAGCTCAAGCAAAACGCAAAGAAAACATTGCCGAATATCTTCTTTACATGTGGCAAATTGAAGATATTATTCGTTCTTTCGATTGCAATTTTCAAACCATCGAAGAAAACATCATCTCTAAATTTCCTCACGAAACCCAACCTGCTGTGCGCGACTGGTGGGAAGGTTTAGTGAAAATGATGGAATTAGAAAACAAAAAGAAAAGCGGACACTTGCAAATCAACAAAAACATATTGTTGATGCTTACCGAACTACATTTGCAGCTCCTTAATGCCGAAAAATTCCCGGAATATGGAGCTGAATTCTACAAAACCCTGCCATACATCGTTGAACTTCGCGCAAAATCTTCTGAAAATCAGGTAGGCGAACTCGAAACTTGCTTCAACGCTCTATACGGCACCCTACTACTTCGATTTCAAGGCAAAGAGATGAGCCAAGCCACTAACCAAGCAATAACTCAAATCACAAAGTTTATTGCCACTTTAGCGGCCTTCTTCAAAATGAACGAAGAAAAACCTCTTTTTGAAGACGAAGAAGACATGTAACTTACTACCAACTGCTTACAATACATTTCAACAAAATACTCTTAACAAAACATTTTCACCGTGGCTAATCTAATCGACGAAATATCAAAGCGACGAACTTTCGCAATCATTTCTCACCCCGACGCGGGTAAAACTACACTAACCGAAAAATTATTGCTTTTTGGGGGCGCCATTCACGTGGCTGGCGCTGTGAAATCAAACAAGATTCGCAAAACTGCCACATCCGACTGGATGGAAATCGAAAAGCAACGCGGTATTTCGGTGGCTACTTCTGTAATGGGTTTCAATTATGGTGACTATAAAATCAACATTCTTGACACTCCCGGTCACCAAGACTTTGCCGAAGACACCTACCGCACACTTACTGCTGTCGACAGCGTTATCATTGTAGTTGACGTGGCTAAAGGTGTGGAACAACAAACTCGCAAACTCATGGAAGTGTGCCGCATGCGCAACACTCCTGTGATTATTTTCGTCAACAAACTTGACCGCGAAGGTCGTGACCCTTTCGACATTCTCGACGAACTTGAAACCGAACTAAAAATCAACGTACGTCCGCTTAGTTGGCCTATAAATATCGGCGCAAAGTTCAAAGGGGTTTACAACATCTACGAACAAGGTCTCGATTTGTTCCAACCTGACAAACAAAAGGTTACAGAACGCGTTGAAATTAACGACATCAACGACCCTCTTATCGACAAGACTATCGGACAAACTGATGCCGACAAACTTCGCGAAGACCTTGAACTTATTGAAGGAGTTTATCCAGAATTCGACGTTAACACTTACCTTGAAGGTAAAGTTGCTCCAGTTTTCTTCGGTTCTGCTCTAAATACATTTGGTGTTAAGGAACTTCTCGACTGTTTCGTTCGCATAGCGCCTGCACCTCGCCCAATTCAAGCAGTTGAGCGTGTAGTCAATCCTTCAGAAGAAGCATTCTCAGGATTTGTGTTTAAAATTCATGCCAACATGGACCCTAACCACAGAAGTTGCATCGCATTCGTTAAGATATGCTCTGGTGTATTCCACCGAAATGCCAACTACAAGCACATGCGCAGCGGCAAACTAATGAAATTCTCTGCTCCAACAGCATTCATGGCTCAAAAGAAAGACATTGTGGACGAAGCATATCCAGGCGACATCATCGGTATACCCGACACAGGCAACTTCAAAATTGGTGACACCCTAACCGAAGGAGAAAACCTTCACTATAAGGGACTTCCAAGCTTCTCTCCTGAAATGTTTAAGTATATCGAAAACAGCGACCCTATGAAGACCAAGCAGCTTAACAAGGGCGTTGAACAACTTATGGACGAAGGCGTGGCCCAACTTTTCCACAACCAATTCAATGGCCGTAAAATCATCGGCACCGTGGGACAATTGCAATTTGAAGTTATTCAATATCGCTTATTGCATGAGTATGGAGCTCAATGCCGTTGGGAACCTCTTCGCCTTTACAAAGCTTGCTGGATTGAAAGCGAAGACGAAGCAGCCCTTAAAGCATTCAAAGCGCGAAAGCACCAGTTTATGGCGCTCGACCGCGACGGTCGCGACGTGTTCCTTGCCGATTCTGGATATGTGCTTCAAATGGCCCAATCTGACTTCCCTAAAATTAAATTCCATTTCACCAGCGAATTCTAATTTTTAGAGCATCATTCTATTTGAGGATAATTACATATTTTTAAGAACACCAAAATTGGGAGCGTCACACCGTATTGCTATCTTTGCAGTATTCACAAACAAAACATTCAAGTTATGACTCAAGAAGTTCTAAAAGATTTATATAAAGAAGTTACCGGTAATGAATGTACCGACATCATAGAGCTGCCATCTTCAGGCTCAAACCGCCGCTACTTCCGACTTTTTGGTTCACAATCATTAATCGGAGCAATCGGCACTAATCTTCTTGAAAACGAAGCTTTCCTCTACATGGACGAGCACTTCCACGCCAAGGGCCTTAATGTGCCTAAAGTGTTGGCAGTGAGCGACGACCGCTTCTGCTATCTGCAAGAAGACCTTGGCGATGTGTCACTCTTTTCTTCAATCGAAAAGGGCCGACTCACAAGAGTGTTTAGCGAAGAAGAAAAAGACCTCATCATTAAAACCATTCGAGAACTGCCAGAAGTGCAATTCAATGGTGCTGTGGGTATGGATTTCTCTAAATGTTTTCCTGCCAGCGAGTTCAACAGCCGCTCTATACTTTGGGACCTAAACTATTTTAAATACTGTTTCCTTAAGGCTACAGGTTTAGAGTTTGATGAAGACAAATTGGAAGATGATTTCCAAACTATGAGCAATGTGTTGCTCCGCAGCAGTTCTGCCACTTTTATGTATCGTGACTTCCAATCGCGAAACGTAATGCTTAAGGATGGCAAACCTTGGTTTATCGATTTCCAGGGAGGCCGCAAAGGACCTTTCTACTACGACGTAGCTTCGTTCTTATGGCAAGCAAAAGCAAATTTCCCTGATAGCCTTCGCCAAGAATTAGTTGACCATTACATCGACGCTTTGCGCAAGTTCCAACCTGTTGACGAGAAATATTTCAAAGAGCAACTCCGTCACTTTGTGCTGTTCCGCACGCTTCAAGTGCTTGGTGCTTATGGTTTCCGCGGATATTTTGAAAAGAAGCCGCACTTCATGCAAAGTGTTCCTTATGCTATTGCAAACCTTCGCGACCTTCTTCACACTCCTTACACCGAATATCCTTATCTTTCTAAAGTATTAACCGACTTAGTAAATATGAAGCAATTCACCGACGAACTCGAAAAGCATAACCTTACTGTTAAGGTAATGAGTTTCGCATATAAAAAAGGCATTCCAAACGACACCACCGGAAATGGCGGCGGTTACACATTCGATTGCAGAGCCATTAACAACCCCGGCAAATACGACCGATACAAACCATACACCGGACTCGATGCCAAAGTTATTGAATTCCTTGAATCGGAAAGCGAAGTCGGAACTTTCCTTGAACATGCATATGCACTTGTGGATGCTTCGGTGAAACGCTATAAAGAACGTGGATTTACAAACCTAATGGTTTGCTTTGGTTGCACTGGCGGACAACACCGCTCTGTGTATTGTGCCCAACACATGGCCGAACACATCAATAAAGAATTTAATGTTAAGGTTGAATTGATTCACCGCGAACAAAATATTGAACAAACTTTCAACGTGAAGAAATGAAAGCAATCGTATTTGCTGCCGGATTAGGCACTCGACTAAAACCATTCACCGACACTAAGCCTAAAGCCTTAGTGCCTCTCAACGGTTTGCCTATGCTTGAGCGCGTAATTCTTAATATTAAGGATTGCGGCATTAATGACATTATTGTCAACATTCATCACTTCGGACAGCAAATTATCGATTTCCTTAACCAACACAACAACTTCGGTGTTAACATCACAATAAGTGACGAAACCGACCTTCTGCTCGACACAGGCGGTGCTATTCTAAAAGCCAAGTCGCTTCTTACTGATGGCAACGAGCCTTTTTTGGCTCATAATGCCGACATTTTCACCGACATTGATTTGCGCGATATGATTAATTATCACATCAGCAACAATGCCGATGCAACATTGCTCGTTAAGCAGCGCAACACTCAACGCTACTTAGCGTTCAACCAACAAAACACCTTAGAAGGATGGACAAATGTGTCGACCGGACAAGTTAAACCTGCCGACTTTAGCATCACCCCCCAACACTCTCTTTTAGCGTTCGGCGGAGTGCATGTTATTTCTCCTTCCATTTTCGAGCACATGCAACAATATCACAACCTTCCGGTTTTCTCCACTGTTCCTTTTTATGTCGACAATTGCAAAAACATTATAGTGAAAGGTTACAATCCTTCTGACTACAACTGGTTTGACATAGGAAAGAACGAAACACTTTTGCAAGCTGAAGAATTTCTGAAAAACAAATAATCATTTAATAATCACAAATAAGGCCAGAAGATTGAATCTTCTGGCCTTATCTATTATTGTATGCTTTCTAATACGTTACTTCATTTTCAAGCCTACCATTTCTCCTACAGAAACAAAATTATAACCCTTCTTCTTTAGAGTATCAATAAGTTTTGGAAGTTTGTTGTAGAACTTGTCTGTGCGTTCTTCGCTTGTTCCAAAGTGGATTAACAAGAAGTGACCATTCAAACCGTTAGGGTCGTTCTTTTCACACTTCATCATCAAATTCCACAACTCATTGCTTGTTCTATACTTATTCTTCATGCTTGGAATAGTGTAATCATCACCTGTGCCTGTGCCTGGAGTGCAATTTATTAGCTGCACGCCAATTTCTTTTGCCCACGATGCCACTGTGCTGTTATAGTATTCAAATGGAGGAATAAAGTATGGAGCGTCGCTCTTCTTGATGTCATGCTTAGCCAACGATTCATAGCCCTTCTTGATATCAGCCATAAATTGTTCTTTTGTAACGAGCATCGAATCAGGATTTTCCCAAGACATATATTGCAAATGTGCATCACTGTGAGTACCTATATAGTGACCATCGGCCTTTAATTGGTCCACAATTTCTGGATACAATTTAAAGAATTCGCCAGTGAAGAAGAAACCGCCCTTTACGCCCTTCTTTTTCAATGTCGACATAATCTTGTTTGCGCCATCGGCACGATTGTGTGAAGTGAATACCAAGCAAATATTCTTCTTTTCTACATCACCGCGAATGATACCGCCATCAACATACACATTATTATCTTCTGACGCTTCAACTTGCGACATACCTTCTGCTTGATAGGTCGACAATGGGAATGTTAAAGAAGCAGTGCCGTCCATTGTTGGTTCATTTGTTGAGAAGTCATTTATGTTGTCGTGGAAAACAAGCATATCCATTTGAAAATCTTCATAGTTGTTTGGCACACCTATGCTGTAGTCAATGCCATGCAAGTCTACACCTTCCAAACGATTGAAAATTGCACTATACACAGGACCGTCAACCAAACCACCAGGTGTAGTTCCTGCACCTCTAAACAAGAAACTTGAGTGAGGTTGAGTTGGATACACACCACCCTTTGGCAATTCCACAATCATACTAACGCCCCAAGGGTTACAGCCAAACAACCAGTCACGAAGCGAACCTTCCATTTCTTCATATGTAGTGTCGCCTGTCAATTGACGGTAAAGGATACATTGTGTCAACATGGCTGTTGTCAAGTTGTTTGAACACCAAACGCCTGGTATACCATTCAAGAATGGGCTGTCGTGTTCCTTCGCTCTTTCATACACGCGTTGAATGCCACTTCTAAGGTTACGAATAAATTCCTTGCTAACTCTTTCGTTACCCATCTTAGCCAACTGATAGTGACCCATATTCATAAACGGATAAATTTGATAGTGCTTCACACTGTCAGCACCCATCCATGGTGTCACAGGCTCTCTACGACCGTATTCTATGGCTTGTTGCATATATTTAGGGTCACCGGTCTTGCGATATAGTTCTATCGCGCCAAGTTCCATGTCATCCACCCAGTTGTCTTCTTCGTAGATATATGGAGAAAGCACAGATGCTGTTTGGCAGTTACCTGGCTTGTCAAGTCCCACTTGATAAGCATCAACAGCTTTTGAACCTATCAACTCTGCAAATTCAGGATAGAAAGGCTTAAGAATTTCTGAACCAAATGCAAAGTCTGAAGTAAACTTACCTGCAGTGCTTGCTACACCCATAGTTGCATTAATAAATTTACCTCTTTGTTGTGGCTCACCGCTACAGAAATACACTGGGCGGCCTTTACCTGGTCCATAACCATAATCAACCACGCATTCTGTTGGCAAACGCATGCCGGCATGGTCGCGGTCGTCAGCCAATTGGTTATATAGTTCACCCTTTTCAGGATTCATTCTATTCAACCAATCCATACCCCAATATATTTCGTCGATAATATCAGGTATGCCATTTTTACCCTTATGACCATTTGCCAAATAGTAGTCGCCAAACGCTGCTGGATTTTGTTGATAAGCAAACATCATCTGATAGATGGCGTTTGCTGTTGTTGTAGTATATTGCAAATAGTCGGTTGCATCGTGCCATCCCCCTCGCACATCTATGTGTTGGCCTGTCTTTGTTGGGTGATACACAATATATGCGTCATGTTGGTGACAAGAGTCGCCCAAATATGGATTATAACCGCATCGGTTTTGACGCAAATAGTTTAGCACGAAATCTGCTGTTCCATTATATACGTTGCCATTGATTGTAAAATCGGCCGAACGAGTAGCGCCTGCCTTGATGTAGAAAGTACCTGTTTTTTTAAATCGAGTAAAGTTCAATCTGAATGTCGATTTCATTTTGCCATACGACGCAGTAGGTATCACTTCATTTTCATTAGAAACAAACACCACGTCATTAGTAAACGCGTCAACTATCTGGAATGTGCGCACATTCCATGCATCATTGCTCAATAGCACCGCCACCTTTGTGGCCTTTGGAAGATAACCCAATTGGTTAATCCTAATCCATTCACCAGCCCACATTGCTGTGACGGTAAATAAGGAAATCATTAAGAATAATAGTTTTTTCATATTTATTGGTATTAAAATGTTTTTCTTTTTATTTTTCCAGATTTAGTTTCTTCAAATTTATTCACTCCCACATATTTTCGTGGTATAGCATGGTGTGGAAGCATCGTTTTCATCTTTTCAATCAATGCTGGTTGCACATCACCACGTTTTTCTTCTCCCTCGCCTAACGAAGAATACTCAAATGCCAAAACTAATTCCTCGCCCCACTTTTCGCTTGATTGCGATGTAACATAATATCTTATCGCCGGAAATAACGGAGCCAACTTGCTTTCAACCTCCTCAGGAAACACCTTTATGCCACCTGTATTTATCACATTGTCAAAACGACCACGCCAATTAAAGTGCTTGTCGTCGAGCAATTCCACCACATCATTGGTTTCGATGTATGTATTGGTAAACTGCGGAGCATCTATAATGAGACACTGACGGTCGTCTACCGAAAATTTCACATCGCCTATTGCCTTAAATGGCATACCTATTTTGCTCACAGGAGCCAAAGCCACATGGCTGCAAGTTTCGGTCATACCATAGGTTAAATATGCATTTGCGCCATATTCAGCCAACCAATGCTCTAATCTTGGTGCTAACTTGCCGCCGCCTATTATCATAGCGTCGATGATAGCCAATTTTTCGGGATTGTTAAGCAAATACATAATCTGCGATGGAACAAACGCTGCAAGCGATATTCGTTGCACACCATCATATTCTGAAAGCGGCTTGTTTGAAGGCTCTTCGGTTATCAGCGACGCACCAAGTTCCAATGCACGCACTATCATCATTTTGCCGGCAATATACTTAGGCGACAAGCCCAAATAAAAGACCGAGTCTTGCGTTAGCCCGAAAAAATCATTCGTGAGTTTGGCCGACGCCTGCATATCCTTTTTCAACAACCTCACCTCTTTTGGCTCGCCTGTTGAACCCGATGTGTGCGCCAACACATAGTCTTCATCATTCACATATTCTGCCACAAATGCCGCCACTTCGGCCGTAGCCGATTTAGCCACGTCGTCAACATTGTTACAGACAATATTATTTATTGTGATTCTCATCTTGATAATTTACACTGTTTTCCAATCCAAATCAGGTATCTGCCACTGTTTTGAAACGTTATACTTCAAATAATCCTTTTCTTGTTCTAACGGAGACTCTATGTTATTTGAATACAATGCTCCCGTGCCTAACCCTTGAGGTATCAGCGGTCGCAAGGTTGCTGTCCATTGCGCTAAGGCATTTAGCCCAACATTCGACTCAAGAGCCGACGTTATCCAACCACCTATGTTCATCAGCGATGCCATTTTCAACCAGTCGGTCGCTCCAGCAAAACCTCCCATCAACGATGGCTTCAAAATTATATATTGCGGCTTAATGCTTTTTAGCAAGTGCACCATGTTTAGCGGATTAGTTACCCCTATAAGTTCCTCGTCAAGGCCGATTGCTATAGGAGTTTTTGCACAAATTTCCGACATTTGTTGCCATTGACCAGCCTTTATTGGTTGCTCACATGAGTGTATTCCATATTTCGACAAACGCTCTAACTTCGGCAAAGCTTCCTCGGGGCTAAAACCTCCGTTAGCATCTACTCTTATAGTTAAATCATCGGCCGAAAATCGGTTTCTTATAAATTTCACCATTTCGATTTCACTATCGAAATCAATGGCTCCAATTTTCAGTTTTATTGTCCGGAATCCTAATCCTATTTTCTGCTCAATCCGCGCTATCATTTCGTCCTTATTTCCCATCCACACCAATCCATTAATTGGGATAGTGGTATTTCCGGCCACGAAATCAGAAGGATAAATCAAGCGTTTCCCGCCTAATGAAAAATCGCGAATGGCAGTTTCAAAACCAAACAAAATCGAAGAATACTCCATCAAGTCGGTTTGCTGTCCGTTCTCTATATTACGGCACAACTCTTTAAGTTTATCCTCATACGAATCATTATCCTCTGACGACAAACCTTTAAACAAGGCACACTCTCCCAATCCGTACACATCGGGATTTTCCTCGTCCCATATCTTCAGGAAATAAGTATCCTTATGATAAAGTATGCCACGAGACGTGCCACCTGGTTCTATAAAATTCAACCTATATGGAGCATATGCTGCCTTCATCAGCCTGGGAATTTAGGGTATTTTTCAAAATCTGGGTCGCGTTTTTCAAGAAATGCATGCTTTCCTTCTTGCGCCTCTTCCATTGTGTAATACATCAATGTTGCATCACCTGCCAATTCCATCAGGCCTCTTTGTCCATCAAGTTCTGCATTTAGGCAACGCTTAACCATTCTTATGGCAAAAGGGCTGCGCATCATAATAGTTTCGCACCACTCAACCACCTCATCTTCAAGGCGTTCTAATGGCACTACTTTATTTATCATTCCCATCTCTAATGCTTCGGCCGCAGTATACAACTTGCACAAATACCATATTTCTCGAGTCTTCTTTTGTCCAACGCAACGCGCCATATACGATGACCCGAAACCTCCATCAAAACTGCCCACCTTTGGACCTGTTTGACCAAACTTGGCATTTTCTGACGCAATCGACAAGTCGCATATCACATTCAGCACATTTCCGCCTCCCACTGAATAGCCGTTTACCATTGCTATTACTGGCTTTGGTATAGAGCGAATCACTTTATGCAAGTCCAATACATTTAGGCGCGGTGTGCCTTCGCTGTCTTTATAGCCCCCGATAGTTTTATAGTTTTGGTCGCCGCCCGAACAAAATGCTTTATCGCCAGCTCCTGTTAAAACTATCACTCTTATGTCGCTGCGCTCTCTGCATATATCAAACGCATCGAGCATCTCGCTATTAGTTAGCGGACGAAACGCATTATGCACTTCCGGACGGTTAATGGTAATCTTAGCAATACCCTTATATTGCTCAAACAATATATCTGTATATTCCTTGATAGGAGTCCATTCTCTTTTTGCCATATAATTTAATTTAATGATTTCGTTTATGGTAGTTTTTTATTATTTCTGCACTCTTCGCATTTGGCGTCTTCACTGCCAATATTGTCGGCTCATCATTTTGCAATAATTTGCTAAAGGCCTCTCGCAACTGGCTTTCATCATTTGCCTCCAAATATTCATAGCCAAATGCCACAGCCAATTTTCCGACCTCAATTTCTCGCTTAACCTCAAAATACTCTTCCAAAACAGGTAGCGACGACAAGCCATCAATGGTTCTGAATATGCCTCCTCCATCATTGCATATTACAACAATTTTCAGATTTGGAGAATTATACTTCGAAGCAAGTCCATTTATATCGTAAGCAAAACTCATGTCACCAGTAATCAGCAACACTTTCTTTTCATCGGCTATCGAAGCACCAAGAGCTGTCGAGGTAGAGCCATCAATTCCCGACACTCCACGATTACACATGTACACATTTCCCTTCTTAGCCTCAAACAATTGCGCATATCGCACGGTCATACCATTCGACAATTGTATGTTATACGATTCTGGCTGCATCTGCATAATTACCGACATGGCCTTAAAGTCCGACCATTCGGCATTTAACGCAAATGCCGAATGCGACACACATGCACTCTTTCGCAATTCCATCCATTGCGATTTATATTGCGACGCCACATTCTCATTTAATGGCATAAGGCTTTCAAAAAAGCATTCTGCTGTAATATTAAAATGCTTCGTAATGCCCTGCATAGTGTCGATAATCGTATTATCAACCCCTACGCGCCATTGTTCAACTGAGGCATGACTTCTCAAATACAATTTCATTTTTTTGGAAACCGGTGCACCTCCTACGTATATAAGCAAATCGGGTGCATAATCCCACTTTGAGGCTTCTGGCTTTTCCGACATTATTGTGTCAACACGGTTAATCACATTACCGCCCACTATGTTCGACAAATGCTCTGCAAGCACAACCACATTATCCAAATCCGACAACTTAACAAGATGCGACTGCAGATTCTCGTTTTCGGGCATCATGCCGCAAAACACCATCACTTTCTTTTTACTTGCTATTATTTGTCGCAATTCTTGCACTACATCATTTCGCAAACCCGTTGTTGCCGACACCTTATCGATTAACACCAAACCCGAATCATCGCATGGCTCCATTTTATAGATTGGCTCCGACACATGCATATTGATGTGCACAGGCCCTTGCGCATCCTCAACAGCCAAATTATAGGCCTCATTGAGAACACGATTAACGTACCACGAATCTGATTCACTTGAAATTTGCGACGAAATATCGAACGACTTCTTTACGAAATTTTCAAACACGCCAAATTGTCGCAAGGTCTGACTATCGTTTTGGTCAATCCATTCTTTTGGACGGTCGGCCGAAACCACTATCAACGGCAATTGCTGATAATATGCTTCAGCCACAGCAGGTGCCAAATTTAGCAATGCTGTGCCCGACGTACATACTACTAAAACTGCCGATTGTGTGCTTTGACTTATACCCAACGCCACGAAGCCTGCACTGCGCTCGTCAACCACCACCACTTTGCTTATCGATGGTTCTTGCGACAATGCTATCAACAACGCACCATTACGCGAGCCTGGCGACACCACAGCATACTTTATGCCGCGTTTCACCATCAAGTTTACAAGTCTTGTACAAGATTTGTGCGATGTAGTTAACAACATAGTGATGTTTATCGTATTGACATTTTTATTATGTCAAATATACAACAAATCTACCACTTATCAAACTACTACAGCTGACTTTTACACATATTCACTTAGAAGCCGTGATTTCAATTCTGTTTCTTCCCACTCATCGTCGGCATTGCTTGCAGCAGTTAATCCTCCGCCTGAATAGATGCAGCATTTACTGCCGTCAAACATCATTGAACGCAGATTCACGTAAAAGTCAAAATCGCCATTTGCATAGATTGGGCCTATATAGCCTCCATAATATAATCTCTTGTGGCCTTCATGCTTCATCACATATTCCACTGCATCACGCTGTGGGAGGCCCGATATGGCTGGCGTGGGATGCAACAGCCTCTTTAATTTTTCAATTTGGGTAGACGATAAATTATCGGTAGTGAAATCGTTGCATATATGCTGCACATTTCCAGCTCGGCGGTTATATGTCTCCGACTTGGTGAATTTTGCACCTATTTCTTGCAATTTCTCGCTTATGAAATCGCCCACAAAACCTTGTTCCTGAACCTCTTTTGCAGTCCAATCTCTTTCGCTATCATAGGGCTTTGTGGCTGCAAGTGCCATCACCGACACACTCTTGCCATGCGCCGACAAATATTGCTCGGGCGTTACACCAAGCCATGCACCTGTTTCACCACTGTTGTACATAAACACAAAAGAATTTGGATTTTTTTCCGCGAGTTCATTGAAGATTTTTGCCCAATCGTCAATGCTATGTCCTTTCACAATCACTCTCGACATAACAATTTTATCAAATCGGCCATTCTTCATTTCCGCTATCGCATTGTGCGCAGTTTCAAGGTAATCTTCTTTTTGAGTGCTTTCGTTTTCCACTGCTCGCAAAGCCTCAAAATTGCTCATGGTGGTATTGTGTACCTTAAGGAATGCCTTTGCATCATACTGCATCGAAATGAATGCCGGACGTGCATCATTGCATACCTTAAACGGATATATCATAAAGCCAATGTGCGTTTGCTGTTCTATAAGTTGTGCACCAAACACGAAATCGTTCGCGCCTGGCAACTTATAGGCATAAAACCGCACCTTATATTTGATGGCACGATTTATTGCTTGCAACACTATTTCTTTATGCTTACTTGTCATTGCACAACTTCACCAATTAGTTCAAAAGGCAATGCTCCTGTGATTTTCACATTGTAGAACTCACCTATTTTCAATTTAGCAGTCTTTTCAACAAGCACTTCAGGGTCTACTTCAGGAGAATCAAACTCCGTACGACCCACATAGTAATCTTCGTCTTCACTATCAATTACCACTTTATACACACTGCCAACTTTATCTTCATTCAAGTCGAGGGCTATTTGTTCTTGTATCGCCATCAACTCGTCAACTCTCGATTGCTTAACTTCCTCAGGCACTTCATCTTCATATTGCTGGGCAGCAAATGTGCCTTCTTCTTCTGAATAAGCAAAAGCACCCATGCGGTCAAACTTTGCTTCGCGCACAAATTGCTTCAACTCTTCAAACTCTGCTTCGCCTTCTCCAGGGAAACCAACCATCAACGTGGTTCTGATATGAATGCCCGGCACTTCTTTTCGCAAGCGTTCTATCAAGGCCAAAGTGTCGTTTTTGCTTATATGGCGACGCATCTTATCGAGAACGCCATCACTAATGTGCTGCAATGCTATGTCCATATATTTGCACACGTTTGAATGCTTAGCCATGACAGGCAACAACTCATATGGGAACTGTGTTGGATAAGCATAATGCAACCTTATCCATTCCACTCCCGGTATTTGTGCCATCTTATCGACCAATTCTGGCAACTTCATCTCTCCATACAAGTCAAGCCCATATGATGACAAATCTTGCGCTATCACATTAAATTCCTTTACGCCCTTGCCCACCAAACTTTCAACCTCGGCAAGCAATTGCTCCATTGGAACCGATTTGTGACGTCCGGTTATCAACGGAATTGCACAAAATGCGCAGAATCGGTTACAGCCTTCTGATATTTTCAGATATGCATAATGGTTAGGAGTGGTCAAAACTCGCTCACTCGACAAATCGTCATGATAGGTTTTGCCCAAATCGGCAAGCATCTCTTTCCAGTTAAACTTGCCATAGAACTTATCTACTTCGGCAAATTCCGGCTCATCTTGCAACTCTGCCAAAAAGCGTTCAGCCAAGCAACCCATAACATAGAGTTTCTTGATTTTTCCCGCACGCTTAGCGTCTACAAGTTCAAGAATCATGTTAATCGATTCTTGCTGTGCATCTTGTATGAAACCGCATGTGTTAACCACAACAATTTCACCGTTCACTCGCGTCGGGTTGTGTTCCATAACATACCCATTTGCGGCAAACTGACGCATAAGGTGCTCTGTGTCAACCAAATTCTTTGAGCAACCTAACGATATTAAGTCAATCTTATTCTTACGCATAGTTTATTATCGCTATCACGATTTTCCAAATAGCGACTTCACAAATTCCGATTTTCTAAACACTTGCAAGTGTTCCATTCCCTCACCGAGCCCGATATATTTCACAGGAATGTTAAACTGGTCGCTAATACCAATCACCACGCCACCCTTTGCTGTGCCATCGAGTTTAGTAATTGCCAATTCATTAACCTCAGTTGCAGCCACAAATTGCTTAGCTTGTTCAAATGCATTTTGTCCTGTTGAACCGTCAAGTACAAGAAGCACTTCATTTGGGGCATCAGGAACAACCTTACGCATCACATTCTTTATCTTGGTCAACTCGTTCATCAAGCCAACCTTGTTATGCAAACGACCTGCTGTATCTATGATTACCACATCTGCGCCTTGAGCCTTTGCCGATGCCACTGTGTCGTAGGCCACCGATGCAGGGTCGCTACCCATTTGTTGCTTTATAACAGGCACATCCACGCGATTTCCCCATATCTCTAATTGTTCGATGGCGGCTGCACGGAAGGTGTCGGCTGCACCTAACACAACTTTATTGCCGGCTTTCTTAAATTGGTATGCCAATTTACCGATGGTTGTTGTTTTTCCTACACCATTCACACCTACCACCATTATCACATATGGCTTGCTTGCGCCTTCTGGCAACTGAAAGTCTTCGGTTGTGCTATTTTCGCTCTCTGCAAGCATCTGAGTTATTTCATCGCACAACAACTCATTTAATTCAGCAGAATTAACATATTTATCACGCGCCACACGGTCACGGATGCGGTCAATTATCTTAAGTGTTGTATCTACACCTACGTCCGATGTGATAAACACTTCTTCCAACTCATCGAGCACATCATCATCGATTTTTGACTTACCCGCTATGACATGTGTCAACTTACTGAAAAATCCAGCTTTGGTCTTTTCCAAACCCTTGTCAAGGGTTTCCTTTTTCTCTTTTGTAAATATGCTAAAAAAGCCCATAATGAATATATAATTTTTGCAAATTTACTAATTTTAATCTGCTACACCAAATAAACGGCTCTATCTTATCGCTCATCACACACTCTTATCGTAATTTATGGCCATTAACATAACGTTACTCACATAAAGAGAAATGGGGCATCTTATCCGACACCCCATTTCTCATTTTATCATTCTACAATAACTCTTTCTGTTTTATGTTATTTGTCAAGGCCTTCAAGCAGCATTGCTTCTCCTTCTAAAAACAACATTAATAAAAACCACTTTAGCCATTATTTATTTTTTCAGATAGAGTGCTCGCGCTGTTTCGACTTTTATTCTCACCTTATCGGCGCCACCATTTTCATCACGATAAAACTCTATGTCGACCACCATTGTGCGGCGCGGATGCACTTGAGTTTTGCTGTAATGCGTATGGAACACATATTTCCAACCACCCTTCTTATCCTGGAACAAATCGCCGTGTCCTGTCCCCTTATATTCAGGCAGCAATCTACTGCTCAATATTGGGTTACCTTCAGGCTTTTCCCATGGGCCCAATGGAGATTTCGAAACAGCATAGCCCACAGCATAATCTTGACTCATAAAGTGATTTGCCGAATAAAACAAGTAATAAAAACCTTTATGCTTTAGCACTGTTGGACCCTCAATAATCGGAACTGACGGATAAGAATTAGTGTTTTCCCACGGCTCAGTGGCTGTTATGCATGGCACAATATCGTTGCCCATGGTAGCCATGTCATCGTTCATTGTTGCCACGCATATGTTATTGCCATCTTTCAATCGCACATGATACAAATATTCCTTGCCGTCTTCGTCAACAAACAAGAAAGGGTCGATTTGCTTTGTTGGCGCTTTCAAACATTCCACTTTATCTTGCTTAAACAAGCCATATGGGCTGTCGCTTTTCGCAATAGCGATTTCCTCATTAGCCACATATAGCAAATAATAACTGCCATCGTGATGCATCATTTGAGGCGCCCAAAAGCCTTTTGTGCCAAACGCCTGCATGCCCCTCATCATCACATGGCCCTTATAACTATCAGCCGGTATCGTCCACGTCTTTAGGTCTTTCGATTCATATACCCTAATCCCAACATTCGACCCTGTGCCATACAGATAATATTTCCCGTCACAATAGTTAATAGTAGGATCGGCAATCTCCAACTGCGTTAAATTTTTTGTGGAACTGCAACTAACCAATGCTCCAACAAAAGCCAATAATACAAATTTATTCATAATAATCACATTTATTTATTGCAATGGCACTTCAGCCACTTGCGATTTATAATAACCTTTCGTCAACTCAAAAAAGCGTTTTTTCATCACCTCCAGTTGCTGCTGATTTTCAGCCGCTAAATCTTTAGTTTGCGAAGGGTCTGATTCGATATCATACAAAGCAAATGCCTTAAGATTACCCAATTCGTTTCCGGTTTCATTACGTTCAGGGCCCGAATATGGCGGTATCATTGCCCATTTACCCATCCTAAAGCACAATTTACCCTGCGCTTCAAGCACAAGTTCTTCGCGACCTTCGGCATCATTTCCCATAATTGTGCCAAGCATACACTTACTGTCGAGCGAGTCATCAACTGGCACACCCACTAATTGTGCCAATGAGTTCATAATATCGATTTGGCAAATCATGGCATCACTTACAGCAGGTTTTATGTGCCCTTTCCAATATGTAAAAAATGGCACATGCGTTCCTCCTTCATAAAGGCTATACTTGCCTCCGCGCAAACCGCCACACATATCGTGCTCACCTACTCGCTCTTCGGCATCATCTTTATAGCCATCGTTTAGTACCGGGCCATTATCACTTGAAAAAATTATCAGCGTATTTTCAAGCAAACCAAGTTTCTTTAATTCCGACATCAACTCTCCCACACACCAGTCAAGTTCGGCTATCACATCACCTCTGGGTCCCATATCTGTTGCACCCACAAAACGTTGGTGAGGAGTGCGAGGCACATGCGGCTGATGCAAACCGTAATACAAGAAAAATGGTTTATCTTTATTGTCGTTGAGGAATGCTTTCACCTTATCAACAAAATAATCGGCCATATCCTCATCTATCCATCTCGCTTTCTCACCGCCTTTCATATAGCCAATTCGCGGGATGCCATTAATCACAGCCTGATTGTGACCATGATGCCATTGCATTCTTATGAGTTCCGGGTTATCGATAGCATTTGGCTCTCCAGCAAATTTATTATGATAATCCACCGATATCGGGTCATCCTTTTCAAGCCCCACTACATTACCATTTTCGATGTAAACCGTAGGCACACGGTCAACTGTTGCCGCTATCACACACGAATAGTCGAAACCAATCTCATTCGGACCTGGCTTTATAGTATCATTCCAATCAACTGTTCCAACACCCATCCCCAAGTGCCATTTGCCTATAGCACCTGTAACATAACCAGCCTGCTTCATCATTTTAGGCAAAGTGCTTGAACTTTCGCTTATAATCAGCGGTGCATCGCCCGGCAAAATTTTCGCATCGTCGTTTTTCCACGGATACATGCCCGTCATGAGGCCATAGCGGCTCGGTGTTGAGGTGGCTGAGGTGGAGTAACCATTAGTGAAACACACTCCACCGTGCGCAATGCTATCAAGATTTGGAGTGCTTACAGTTTTTGCACCATATGCACTCACATCTCCATATCCCAAATCATCGGCCAATATAACTATCACGTTTGGTTTCTCTGCCAAGTGCTCTTTATTGCCGCTCGAACACGACGTCATCAAAGCAATCATTGCAGGCACACTAAACATTATTTTTTTCATATCTTTTTGGTTTTAATGGCTACTTTCAAATGGTTACAAAATTTTTTACTCACTTCTTCAAAGGTATTAAAAATTAGCGTCACTTGCAAACCGTCACATCGAAAGCAGTTTCACATCTCCAGCCCTCACACTGCTTATCATCTTGAGCCGATTATTAAAATTCTCCATTTACATCAACATATGCACAACAGCACACATTCTCTCCTTACCCAAACCACCTTCGCAACATAAGAAACAGCAATGGCTTCATTTCACTTCCTAAACACATTTATAAAAACAAAAGAATCCCGTCACATAAGCGACGGGATTCTTTCTATATTCTGTTGTAACTATATTACAAAATTACTTCTTAAGGTATTCTTGAACTTGGTCGTTGTGAACCATTTCTTCCTTAAATGTATAAGCGCCAGTCTTTGGCGACTTTACCATCTTGATCACTTTGCTATAGGTACGTCCTTCACCCTTTTGAAGAGATGCTACGGTTTTCTTTGCCATGACTTAACTATTATTTAATTTCTTTATGTACTGTTACTTTCTTTAGATATGGGTTGTATTTCTTCAACTCCAAACGTTCTGTTGTATTCTTGCGGTTCTTTGTAGTAATGTAACGTGACATTCCAGGTACGCCGCTAGTCTTTTGTTCTGTGCATTCAAGGATAACTTGAACTCTATTACCTTTTGCTTTCTTTGCCATCTTCTTACTTTTCTAGGGTTTTAATACATGTTAAGTTACCTTCTTGAGCAGCCTTCTTTAGTGCAGCGTCCAAACCAATCTTGTTGATTAGACGTAGACCTGATGTTGATACTGTCAAGCTAATCCATTGTTGTTGTTCAACCCAGAAGAATTTTCTGTTGAACACATTCACATTGAACTTGCGCTTAGTTCTTCTTTTTGAGTGCGATACATTGTTACCTGTAATCGCCTTCTTGCCTGTAATTTGACAAACTTTTGACATGGCTTATTTTCTAAATTTTTATGTTAGCTAATTATTTACATTCGTACAGAGTGCAAGTATCAATTACTTTAACCTTCCGCTTTGGAAAGTTTACATAACTGCTACTTTCTTCGCAGTAGCGCAATATTCATAGGCAATTTCTATTGCCTGTTACAATACCGTCCTACGCTTTTTGCAAGAACTTAAGCATCATTGTCTTGCAACGAAGTTTCAACGATTAGAGTCACAGAACATGACTAAAGGAATGTAGTCGTTGTACTGCTGTACTGAAATGTGGTGCAAAGTTATAAATTATTTTTCACTTAAACAACCTATATATCAACATTTTTTGGCCCTATTGTGGCCTATTTTCCTTTTTTATCATGAACCAAGGCATAATTTTTCCATTTTCAACCACCAAATAGTCAAACTTGCCCGTTAACATCGGCATCCACTTCACCGAAGCCCACACCATTATCGGCAATAATGGCAATATCGCATAAAAACATCCCCATCTGGTTATGTCTGTCAAGGCACACATCACAAATATATATATCAAGTGCAAGCCAAGCACCACCATGGTGCTCTTGCCTATATAATTCACTATAGGCAACGTTTTAATCATCTTGGCAACGCTTATGCAGGCAACAAACGCCGAGCATACTGTGACATAATATTGAAACACGTTGCATCTGAATCTCGACCTATGAAACCATATAAATTCCGAAGGCAAAGTAATTAACCATATCACTGTCGAAACTACGGCAATTACCAGCAAAACCTTCATAGAATAATCTCGCAAGAAAAAATCTTTTGCCTTAACGAAACATCTAAAAAGCGGCAGCATCATTAATGTGAAAGGCATTGAGCATTCAAGATAAGCCACAGCATATTCGTTGCCCGGGCAATACGACTGCACAAAGCCTATAGTATACCATGCCTCTACGCCTACTGCAAACAGCATCGCCATTGCAATAAATTCGCCCACCTTATTTAAGCGCAACCTATCGAGCGTATAATTTACCACCATCATTATGGCCAAACTCCTAACATACCACATGGCATAGTTTTTCAAATAACCATAAAACAACAATATATACACATCACCTTTTAAGCGTTCAAACGTCAGGTCGGGAGTCAGTAACAAATATGCCGCATAAAACAATGCCTCAAATAGCAGAATAGGCATTACCAAACGGTTAATGACACGCAACGCAAACTGCTTAATCGGCGCATCCTTGTAGCATAACGCCGATATAAATACAAAGCCTGGCATCGACACTGCACAAAACATGCGTTCCACCAAACCATTGCCTATTTCATAACAATGCTCCCACACAATAAACAGGATAAGAACTCCTCTCAACAAATCGAGAAAGTCATACCTATTATTTATTGATGAAATTTTGGTGTAGGTTGTCATAATCGTTTATTATTTGTTTCTAAGCAACTTAATAAGCATAAGAATCACATGTGTGGTAGCTCTATCGATTACTCTTTGGCGCGAGCCTGGGAATAGCTTACACTCCGCAACCACCACATCGCCACATTTCACCGACATCCATACCGTTCCTACAGGCTTTCCGGGTTCCGCCCCGCCTGGCCCTGCTATGCCGGTGGTCGACATTGCGCAATCAGTGCCCATAACACGACTCACACCATTGCTCATCGCAACTACCGTCGACTCACTAACTGCACCTTCAGCATCGAGCACACTTTGCGATACTCCTAAAACATTATGCTTTACTTCATTACAATAGGCAACCACCGAACCCTTAAAATAGGATGAACTACCGGCTATCTCTGTAATTGAATGCGCAATGTTTCCTCCAGTGCAACTTTCAGCCGATGAAACAGTCAGGCCTCTGCTTTTTAGCATGTCGCCTAATATTTCGGTCGGTGTCTTATCTTCCTTCGATATGATGCTTTGCCCAAGCACAGCACTCAATTTCTCATCGAGCATGTCTAATGTAGACTTCACAAGTTCGCCATCGCGATGAACTGCCGACAATCGCAATCTTATTACACCCGGTTTGGGCAAATATGCAAGTTTAACAAAGTCGGGCAATTCTTTTTCAAACTCTTGCAAAGTGATAGCCAAAACGCTCTCTGAATAGTCTATCACAACAAAGGTGCGATATTCTACTACCACATCACTCATAAATCGGGCAACCAACTGCGGTATCACCGAACGCTCCATCATAGTTTCGGTTTCAAACGGCACTCCGGGCATCGACACCAAAACTTTTCCGTTTTTCTCAAACCACATAATGGGTGCTGTTCCCACCTCATTTTGTATAACCTTACAGCACGTTGGCACCACGGCTTGACCTTGATTAAGTTCATTCATGCTCAAACCTCTTGCCGACAGCACTTTTTCCACATTATATAATGTGTCTTCATCAAGCACCATTTCGCCTCCGAAATATTTGCATAAGGTGGATTTAGTAATATCGTCTTTTGTTGGACCTATTCCCCCAGTCATTAGCACGACATCAGTTTGAGCAAAAGCTTCATCGATGGCTTTCGTGATTTCTTCAGCATCATCGCCTATCACCTTCACGCTCTTGGGTTTCCATCCATATGGACGCAAATGGCGGGCCATCCACCCAGAATTGGTATCGGTGACCTGGCCTATCAACAATTCATCGCCTATTACTATAACCGAAAAATTCATTTGCCTAAATATTTTTCTTCTTTACACAGTAACTCTGGCATATGGTGGCAACGTAATGTCGCAGAACTCCTTGTTGAGATATTTAAAATAACCTGCTATTGCTATCATTGCAGCATTATCGGTTGTGAACGAACGCTTTGGTATGAATGCCTTAATGCCTCTACGCTCGCAATATACCTGAACAGCATTTCTAACACCTGAATTTGCCGAAACACCGCCACCTATGGCCACTGTTTTTATTTGTGTCTGCTTTATCGCCTTTCCAAACTTATCCATCAAAATGTCGATGATAGTTTTCTGAAGCGACGCCGCCAAATCGGCCATATTCTCATCAATGAAATTCTCGTTTTGAGCCTTGGCGTCTCTCAGTGTATATAAAAAGGAGGTCTTTAAACCACTGAAACTATAGTCTAAACCTGGAATGTGAGGCTTGCTAAACTTAAAGCGCTCGGCATCGCCCTCTGCAGCCAAGCGGTCGATTATTGGGCCTCCCGGATACGGCAAACCCATCACCTTAGCGCACTTATCGAAGGCTTCGCCTGCCGCGTCATCTATAGTTTGGCCAAGCACCTGCATATCGTAGGGCGAATCAACTTTTATTATCTGCGAATTGCCACCTGATATCAGTAGGCACAAATATGGGAATTCAGGAACTTCAGTTTGCTCATCCTCCTTCACAAAATGCGCAAGCACATGTCCGTGCAGGTGATTCACGTCGAGCAACGGAATACCCAGCGAAAGAGCAAGACCTTTAGCAAACGATGTGCCTACCAACAACGACCCCATCAAGCCCGGTCCGCGTGTAAATGCTATTGCGCTAAGGTCTTCTTTTGTAATTCCTGCCTGGCGTATTGCCTCCGAAACCACAGGAACAATATTTTGCTGATGCGCTCGCGACGCCAACTCTGGAACTACTCCTCCATATTGCTCATGCACCTTTTGGCTTGCTATTACATTCGACAATAACACACCATCTTTTATGATGGCTGCCGATGTGTCGTCGCACGATGATTCAATCCCTAATATTATTACGCTCATATATTTGTTGTTTATTCTTTTTTAAAATATATCAAATCTAAATCCCGCAGTCAAAGTCAAACTTTCCACTGAGTTAAAGAATCCATGGTGACAGCTGCGATACCAATGCCCGTCCATACGAAAGCCCAAACCATAGAAGAATCTCTTATGATTATACACTAACCCAAGTTTTCCTTTTAAATTGAGCGAAAACAAGTTGCCCAACCCGTCAACATTATCCTCCAAACAATGCTTAAATCCAACCGAAGGCAGCAGCGACACGTTAAACAACCAATTTTTCTTGAAAACCCAATTATAACCATAACCCAACAAGAAACAATAGTCGTTATACTTAAATCTATATTGCTCTATAGAATTGGGCAAATAAGTTTTCATATCGGTGCTCAACTCCGAAAAATCGAGTCCTATGTTTTGATGCGAAATTTTCAACCCCGCTATCAACGACCCTGCACTCTTCTTTTGATATTTCGAAAAGTTGTAGGCCGCTCCTTGCGAATATTTTTTGTTATTGAAGAAATAGTAAATATCTGCGCCTAACGATTCCGAAGACAATCCGTTAAACTCTTGAGTGAACCACTTTCCGCCATTATATTTACCAAAATGGTGAATGTTAGTGCTTCCTGTATTTTTATTGTAATATACTTCAGCCGAAAATAGCGAACATGTAAATTGAAATTCCAATTTATTCTGGCCACTAACTTTCGCGCCAAACAAAGCATTTATTTCACGCGTATATCCCACACTCACAGCCATATACTGCACATATGCGCCAATATTCGACGACACATTCGACATCATGCCCATATTCACCTTGTGCGGAAATCGCAAAGCATAACTATCGAGCCATTCTTCATTTTTGACAAACAATTTGCACTTATATCCTGTGCCTACCACATATTCAGGGTCATAACTATTAAATGTCCTATCACCCCAACGATATAGGTTTACACACATTTGCAAAAACGAAGGATATTTTATCGACTCGTCATAAAGGTCGAGTTTGCCCTTCATCAGTTGTTCTTTCCAATAATTATCGTTGCGCGGCATTACTGCTTCACTTATGCTGTCGCTTTCCTCTTCAGAAAGTGAATTAAGCGATTCACCATCAACTAATTCTCGCGGCAATTCCGCCTCAACATTTTCAGTTGGCAATAACGACGACTGACAAACATCTTCTACAATATTCTTCACCGAATCGCTCGTCAAAACATCATCTATCGAAGCGCCCACTGCAAGTTGTGTAAAGTGCGTTGTCGATGAAATCACCAACAGAATCAGCAACAATATATATCTTTTAAAATGCTCCATTTTTCACTTAGTCATCACCACTATATCGTTCACTCCGCAATCACTCTACTGCTTCTTTTTTATTTGAATCTGTCGCAACACTGTCATTTTGCAACAATGTTTCAACTAAGCGTTTTTTGATAAACGGATTTTCAAAATCCAATTTAAATTCCACGCCAACGCCCTGTGTAGTCATTGCACTGCGCACCAAATAGTTTTGGTCATTAAAGTGGTTATATGCTTTT